>JACUUV010000047.1 GCA_014859095.1 Clostridia bacterium
TTATATCATAACTTATTTTTCAGAAATTGTGTCCAACTCTATGTGAACATTATACTCTACATTCGCATTAACTTCCTTACGATTTATATCTAATGTTTCAATTGTTTCCATTCGATCAACACGAAAATTAATCATGTCATCATATCGTTCATAATATCCAATAACATAATAATTATCATCGTCCCATATAAACGCATAAGGACTAGCGTAGTACCATTCGCCATTTCTTCTATATTCAACTTGCTTGTCCAGGTTATATTCAAAATATTTAAATCTAATCTGCTTATTTTCCTGTATAGCTTTATTAATTACATCAACATTGTAATAAATACTCTCGTTTAATGTCTTAATCTGATTAGATACAAACACATTTTTATGCAGCTCTTTTGCTTCATAAATACTTGCAAGCCTTTCAAGTTTTTCAATTAGTTCTTCACTCTTTTTATAGGTGATAAACCTTGAAGAATGTACTGCATCAACTAACAATTTCAACTCTGGGAGTTCAAAGTCTCTACCTCCAATAAAATACTGATTTGCTCTGCACTTAAGACATATTATATCAAGACCAAATTCGATGAGCATCTCTATGTCGGCATATATTGACTTTCTTTCTGCTGTAATATCATATTTTCCGAGTTCTTCAATAAGATTGTTGACAGTCATAGGATGCTTTTCATCTGTTTGCTCCATCAATATCTTCATGATGTAGAACGGCTTTAACTTTAATTTTGAATTTGCAGCCATGAGGGTCTCCCTTCTCTTGATACTTCTATGTGAAAAGTTGTTGAATACTGATATATAATCCACTAATTATCAAGGCAATAACAAGCCATAAGATTTTCCACCTCTTCTACCAAACCATATGCCAAAATGCTCATCAGCAAATCTCATTATCATACCAGCTATTATGTATGCTACAAATCCAATAATTAGTACCTCAACGGGATTATTCATAACGAAATCCAAAATCACATTACCGATAATCCTCACGCCCTTTCTTGTTTAGGATTGTTATCCAATCTGAATTATTCAAAAAGGCACTCAAACAAAACTATGATTTATTTGAGTGCCCATCAATGATGTTCAAACAATTTGTTATAGATCCATGCCATTTAATACTTTTCTTAACTTAACCAATTCATCTCTAGATAAAGTCACTCCCTTACCCATTTTTTCATGGTTAGGTGCCCAATCTCGAACATCGAATTTTGCTTCTCTGTCATTCCAGCTGATCAGATTCAATTCTTTTGACCAGCCTTTAATGTTCTCTGACAAAACTCCAATAGTTTCTTTTATTTCGTATTTGATTTCTGCCATATTTTATTACCTCACTTTCAAAATTGTATAACCTGATTGAAAGAAATCTAATTCTCACTTATTTAAAATCAGACTCTTCCACCTACACCTTTGAACTTCTCTACAAACGCTGAAATTTTCTGGAATACGCTCTGTTTTTTAGTCAAATATTTAGGATTCAGAGGACTCATTTTAGGAAGAATTTCATTTAGTTCGGTTCCATTTTCACTGGCATATTCTCTTTTTAGTGATGAAAGTATATATCTCTTTGCAGCCTCTTCGTTAAGTTCTTCGGAGTTAATTAACTCTTCAGCTTCACGTTTTTGCTCTGCTTGAGCAAATGAGAAGAAGACGTCAATAATATTTGCTTTATCTTGAATCTTGTCTAGATCTGTTTGGTTGATAAAATCTACTACTAAACTTTCTTTTGCGCGGTTCCCTATACTAGAACGAATTAAACGACGCACTTCTTCAACCAAAAGTCCTTTATCTTTTACTTTTTTGTTTTTCTCAAAAATCAATTCTAGAATGTAATCTAAGTTTATCTCTTGAGACTTTAATAGATCTACTTCGAAGACAACATCATCCCAGTCAATGCTTGATTCTTCTTTTTCTTTACCCGCCTTTTCTCGTCGAAGCCAATCGCGGATATCATTGTAAGTAGATCGATAATCTTGTATAACTCTTTCTTCAGGTATTTTAATCTCTAGCAAAATAGCCATATCTTCATCACTTATATGATGAGTGGATTTGAAGTTTTCTGTATCTTCTGGATCACTGATATCTACTAATTGTAAAGCTTTCAATCTAGAGAACTCATCGTAGTTTTGTAAGACGTTTTCGACACGAAGGTATTCACCAAAAAGCTTTGCGAAGTCTTTTTTATCTTTTTCGGTGACAATATCATCTACATTTGAGAAGCGTGCTTCTAATTCATTAACTACATCTACATAGCCACGACGAGCTTCACCAGTAGCAATGTCGGTAAAGCCTTCCATATATTCTTTGTAGCTTTTTTCAAGTACCACATTTTTGGTATTTTTGTCTCCAAAAAGAGTAATGGCATCAATGGTTGCTTGTTCCAAATTTCTGAATGTGACAATATTTCCAAATGTTTTAGTAGAATCATAAATACGATTAGTTCTTGAAAATGCTTGCATCAAACCATGGAACCGAAGGTTTTTATCGACAAATAGTGTATTGAGTGTTGGTGCATCAAAACCTGTTAAAAACATTCCAACCACTATTAATAGATCAATCTCTTGCTTTCTTACTCGATTAGCAAGATCACGATAATAATTTTGAAACTCAGAACTATCTACCCCATAATTGGTTTTAAATATGGCGTTATAATCCTTAATTGCTAAAGATAAAAACTCTTTTGCACTACTATCCATTGCTGAAGGTTCAAAAGTTTCGTCAAGAATTTCTCCTATAGCACTTTGCTCTTCATTGGCAGCAAAAGAAAAGATTGTTGCTATTTTCAAAGGTTTTTCATAATCTTTCTGTAAGTTGCTTAATGATTCATAGTAAAGCTTAGCAGCATCAACACTGCTCACAGCAAACATTGCATTAAACCCTCTTCCATTAATATGGGAACGATGAGTTTTTATTCTAAAATTGTTTAAGATATATTGTGATACCTCTTTGATTCGTTCAGGGTGTAATAAAGCTTCTTTATTTTCTGCCGCTGATAGCTTTTTCTCATCTTGTTCCATCTCAATAGACTTGAATTTAGGACGTACATCATTATAATCGACTTTGAATTTTAACACCTTTTCATCTCTAATGGCATCTGTTATAACATAAGAGTGTAATTCTCGGCCAAACACTGTTGCAGTAGTATCAGAACCTAAAGCATTATCAGGAAAAATAGGTGTTCCTGTAAACCCAAATTGATAATACTGTTTGAACTTCTTCTTAATGTTTTTTTGAGCTTCACCGAACTGCGAACGATGCGCTTCGTCAAAAATAAACACCACTTGTTTATTATATATAGATAATTCTGTTTCACTTTTGATAAGGTTGTTCAGCTTTTGAATGGTAGTGACAATGATTTTATTATCATCTTTGTCTATGTTACGCTTTAAACCTGCAGTACTATCTGAACCATTTACACTATCAGGGGAAAACCGCTGATATTCTTTCATCGTCTGATAGTCTAGGTCTTTCCTATCTACAACAAAAAATACTTTGTCGACAAAATCCAGTTCAGTAGCCAAACGAGCTGCTTTAAAACTAGTCAACGTTTTACCTGAACCTGTTGTATGCCAAATATATCCTCCACTTTCGATAGTTCTCCATTTTTTAGCTTGGTATGAACTTCTGATTTTCCATAAAATTCTTTCTGTTGCAGCTATTTGATATGGTCGCATGACAAGTAAAGTATCACTCGAATCAAAAACAGAATAATGTAGTAACACATTCAACAATGCATTTTTTTGAAAAAATGTTGCCGTAAAATCCTTCAAATCTTTAATCAAATTATTGTCTGATTTCGCCCAATTCATAGTGAAATCAAAACTATTTTTATCTCGTTTAGTCGTATTAGCAAAATAACGGCTATCGGTCCCGTTAGAAATTACGAAGATCTGTAAATATTTAAACAGAGAATTCTCAGAATTATAACTCTCCTTACTATACCTATGTACCTGATTAAATGCTTCTCGAATTGCAATTCCACGCTTCTTTAATTCAACTTGTACTAAAGGTAATCCATTGACTAAAATAGTTACATCATATCTATTAGAATGAGTTCCTTTTTGTTCAAACTGGGAAATCACTTGCACTTTATTTTTCGCAACATTCTTTTTATCTACTAAATAAATGTTTTGAATACGTCCATCATCAAAGACAAAGTCATAAATAAAATCATTGTGAATTCTACGAGTTTTATCAATATGATTATCACTTGGTTTATCTAAAAACTGTTCACAAAATCTCATCCATTCTGCTTCTGTAAATTCAACTCTGTTGAGGTCTTGAAGTTGCACACGAATATTGGCAAGCAATTTTTCTAGAGTATTTAAACTTGGCAGATGCTCATAACCTTGATTTACCAAATCTCGAATCAGTTCTCGCTCTAAATCAGCTTCGGTCTGATAGCAACTACCTTGTTGATCAATTCTAGTGTATTTGTCTAGTACAATAAAGTTATTTGATTCTGCGATGGGTTTGTAGTCACACATCTTTATACCTCCTTCCAAAAGCTGTAGTTACTTGTCAAATGTTCAAGTAATAGCTTGACTGTTTGTTTTTCTTGGGGAGATGGTTCTGCTACAATTTCATTTACAAGTGTAGAATGACTTGTAAATTGGATAATGCGATTGTAATAAGCTTCTTTGTTGTCCGGTAATAACTCGGACCACTTTGGAAATCCTAAAAAACTAGCTGTTTTTTCGTATAGATTTCTTAAAAGCATAAAGTGATACCTTTGAACTTGATTGCTCACAATAGCATCCTCTATTGTCTTCTTCAAATGTAAATGATATGAAAAACTCTTATTAGAGTCCCCTGGTTTTTCTTGTAGTTCAAAAGTACCGTCTTCTTGACGGTCTAGCATATAACAGGTTTTTTTATTGAACTCATTGTGGAGCACATTATAAAAAGTTGGATTATGTGTTGTTATAATAAACTTTAAACCAGATTCTGAATCACTTCTTTTGATCAATTGGGCTAAGTCTACTGCCAATTGAATTAAATTGTTATCATCTAATGAAGTTACAGGATCATCAATAAAAACATATTCCAGCTGATTAAGTTTGTCTGTCTCTCGTTCAGTTAGATCAGGTACATTAAGTATGTCAATTACTTGATCAAGCAAGCTATAAAAAATACTCCAAACAAAGCTGCTTTCTTCTCCTTTGGAAATCTTGATATTATGAGAAGATGATTCGTTTCCCTGTTCAAAAGAAAATGTAACTTCTGTGAAATCTGGACTAAATCTAGGTGTTAATGCACGATTAGTGTAATTTTGAAAATGACTAATAACATTCTGATCTTGTCCTTGTTCATTAAGAACCCATTCAGTAAAAGAGTTAGGATGAACTTTTAGTTTTAGTTCAACATCATTTACTAAATCATTGTCCCAATAAAACAAGTCTTCCGTAAAGGCATTATAGTAAATGATTTTTTTGCTCGCTAGCCCATTCTCCTCTGTTTCTAAATCACTTTTAGGTGCTGCCAATAATCTAAATTCTCTTGAAAGTCTTGTTTTACCACTTCCATTAAAAGCATAAATCAATTGAACTTTTTTATCATTATCTTTTAATTGTTGTGCAATTTCTATTAAATTCTTCCCCATGTTATGCTTTTACCTCCTCATTTGGAAATGAAAGTAGCATATTTCGATAATATACGTATTGTTTTTGACGCAATTCTATTTCTAGGGATAAATCCTCGATGATTGAGGATGTCAAAGTTTCATATTTATCAAGGATTGAGACGATTCGTGTTTGTTCTTCGATGGGTGGGATGGCGATTCTTGCTTTACTTAAACCGTCTGCATTAATTGCTGAGATTTTCCCTGAAGATATATATTTCTTAATCTGGTCATGAAAGAGCTTCGTTCGTAAAAAGTATGAAACATACTTAGGATTCAAAGTACTTCTATATGAAAAACAAGCATCATGTATAACAACCTCAGTATTTCCAAGCCAAGCAGTACCTTTACCAATATCTTCAATTGTTTCGCCAGCGGCAACAATTACCACATCCCCATGATTTGCAACTCTTAACTTTGACGCTAAATCATTACTAACGAATGATTTTGACTTGTCTGCCCATATATTATAATGCGTATACATTTCACCATAATGAATACATGGGAACCCATCTGAAAGCATGTCAGTTTTTACAAATCTCTTGCCTCGTGTAAATTTACCTATTTCCCCCAAATTCTTCCACTCTACCTCATCCTTTTCGAAAGTCAATAACTTATCACGATAATAAGTATATTGCTTTTTACGAGCTATAAGCTCTTCTGTAAGTTCTGCTATAAGCTCTGCTGTAAGCTCTGTGAAGGCGTCCAAAATACGAACTATTTCAGCTTGGATTTCAAGAGATTTCTCTGGATTTTCTGGGCAAGGGATGGGAATGGGGTAATTTTTTACGATTTTTGCATTAATATTCGTTTGAGAGCCAGAACCTAGTGATTTAATATGCTCATATTTGCTGGTTAAGTAATGAAAAACATATCGGTAATTTACGATTTTATCATCAAGTTGAATATTCGCACAAGCCTGATTTGTGGACAAAGGAATCTTATTAATACCTATTTTCCCAACTGTTGCACCATACATTGCAACGATCACACAGTTTGCAGGAATCCGTTTTGCACTAGAATTTTTCAGACCTAAATCAGTAATTTTTACTCCAGTATCCCATATTTCTCCAAAATCTACTTCTTGTGTGCGTAACCAAGGAATATTACCATCATAGTATTCAGAAACACCAGTTCGTGGCGTTCCACCAGATGAAATTTTGATAGCTACATCATCTAGCTTCTTCCACTCTGTCTCTACTCCTTGAAGTAATCTGCTGATAAAATTCGTCTTCATCATGATTCAATCACCTCTATTATTTCATCAATTTCAGCACGAAGATTATATATCTTTACTACTGTCTTTTTTATTCTTGCATTTAATTCATTTATATCAACTACTTCCCTTTTGTCTTTTGCTTCCACATAAGAACTTACAGATAGGTTGTAATCATTTTGAACAATTGCATCATATTCAACAGATCTTGTGATATGTTCAATATCTTCTTTACTGTCAAACGTTCTCATGATTTTCTCAATATGTTTATCAGTAAGCACATTATTATTAGTTGCTTTTTTATAGAACTCTTCACCACTTGCATCAATAAACTGTGTTTTATTATCGCTTTTATGCTTAGAAAGAACTAAAATATTAACGGCTATTGAAGTCCCATAAAAAAGGTTGGGAGCTAATGAAATAATCGTTTCAACAAAGTTATTATCAATCAGATATTTTCTAATTTTTTGTTCTGCTCCACCACGATAAAAGATCCCTGGGAAACAAACAATTGCTGCACGACCTTTACTCGATAGATAACTAAGAGTATGAAGTACAAAAGCAAAATCCGCTTTGGACTTTGGTGCTAGTACACCAGCAGGAGCAAAACGTTCATCATTAATAAGCGTTGGGTCATCACTACCAATCCAATTTACTGAATAAGGTGGATTAGACACTATGGCATCAAAAGGTTTTTCATCACCAAAGTGAGGGTCCATGAGAGTATTTCCTAAAGCAATAAAAAACTTATCGTAGTTAATATTGTGTAAAAACATATTCATCCGTGCAAGATTGTAAGTTGTATGGTTTATCTCCTGTCCATAGAAACCATCTTCTATAATATGTTCATCAAACTGTTTTTTTGCTTGCAAAAGTAGTGAACCTGATCCAGCAGCAGGATCATAGATTTTATTAATACTTGTTTGTTTATGGATTGCCAATTGGGCAATCAGCTTAGATACAGACTGAGGTGTAAAGAATTCTCCTCCCGATTTTCCTGCAGTTGCAGCATAATTTGAGATAAGGTACTCATAAGCATCACCAAAAAGATCAATGTGATTCTCTTCAAACTTACCAAAATTAAGCCCTTGAACACCTTTAATGACAGCAGCTAAGCGAATGTTTTTATCCTTTACAGTATTTCCAAGTCTATTACTTGTGGTATCAAAATCAGCGAACAATCCTTTAATATCTAGTTCAGATGGATATCCATTTGCTGAGCTTTCAATAGAAGAAAAAATGGCAACTAAGTCTGTATTTAAACTTTCATTTGTATTAGCAGTTTTCGAGATATTTGTAAATAACTGACTAGGATATATGAAATACCCTTTTGTTTTAATAGCATCATCTTTAATTTCTTCAGTAATAACATCATCAGGAAGTTCTGCATATTTGATACTTTCATCGCCAGCTTCAATATAACTAGAAAAATTTTCACTAATAAAACGATAAAAAAGTGTTCCTAAAACATATTGCTTAAAATCCCATCCATCTACCGATCCACGAACCTCATTGGCAATTTTCCATATTTGAGATTGCAATTCTTTACGTTGTGCTGCACTTGACATTTGTATTCCTCCAATTATTGTTAAAGTCTTTAGGAATAACTGGAGCGTCTTTTTTCAACGCTTTACTCTCAGCTAACCCATGTATGTTTTATCTTTCATATCAAAATAATTTTACTGTGTTTATAACTAATATCTCAACAAGTATATCAATTACTATTCTAGCCTTTAATATAAGAATAAGCAACACAAACACAAGTCTATTGTACGATGGTTAGTACATAAAAAAAGTCCCCCAAACATATTCTTATAGCTTGGAGGACTAGAACATATATAAAAAATTCATAGAAATTTATGCATACTATGGTTTTTTGTCATTTTGAATTTCTTTTATCGAGTAATAAGATGATATCTTTCAGGCAACTTAGGATCTTCTTTAAGCATTCCAATAATTCTTCGTGCTGGTCCATTTGGTGAATTTGTCCCTTTTTCCCATGCCTCAACTGTTTTTATTGAAACGCCTAATATTTGAGCAAATGCTATTTGGGTTAGTTGAAGTTTTGTACGCAAACTTTTTATTTCATTGTTTGAGAATTCTTTGACGGGAGAAATTTCGTATTTTTGTCTTCGTCCTTTCAATTCATTTTTATTAATTTTAATGGCTTCATCCAACCCTTTAATAATGCTATCATAAGTCATTTTTTAGACCTCCTCTCCTTAGCTGATTGTTTTAACTCTTTTATCATTTTTTGAATTTGATTTTTTTCAGCACTATTTATATTTACCTTATCTGATTTGGGGAAAGCAGTAATCAGATAAACTTCTTCAAGAACTACAAAATCTACATAAAGAACTCTTGCACCACCACTTTTACCTGTGTTAAGTGCAAATCTCATTTTTCGCAATCCTCCTGTCCCCTCAATTACTGGCCCAATCTTAGGGTTCAATAAGATTTCTTCTTGAAGTTTTTTTAAATCATCATCCGTAAACCCTAATTTTGACCAGTTCTTATCAAATTCGGGAGTCATAATGAATTCTCGAGTCAAAGAGAATCCTCCTTCTAAGAGTTCTTTTCAATATCATTATACCCTATTGTATAGGGGAATAAAAGCTTTTTTTTAGTATAATCAATATTCTAGTTCACATGTTTTGAACTAGGATATTTGACGATTAAAAACTGCTTAAGAGATTACCATTAGGATCATATAATTCAGCAGGATCTCCATCATTATTCCACATGTTACTTCCAGTCCATTTCAAATCACCACTACCCTGTGCACAATAAACAGTTACTGTCTTGCCTGCTTCCAAATTGTAATCTGGGAATGTGTAAACTTGATTTCCTTTTACGCTTACTAGTTTATACCCTCTCATTTGAACTGAAATTGTAGAGGTGTTCTTAATTACTACTTCTTCAGAACGTAGATTAACACTTATGATCGACAAAGAGTCCGAGACACTAGGGGGACTAACATTCTTAATTTCATCCAAATTTGCGTTTGCCTCATCAGGATTCACATTATCAAATTCATCATGAATAACATTTCCATTAATTGTGTACGTATAGCTGTAATGACTTGGTATTTGTGTTGATTGATTAGGATACGTGATGATTGCGACAAAATCAGTACAGCCACCTGCATCACGGATTACTTTTTCCATATATGCTTGATCACCATGTCTGTTAAGGATGCTGTCTTGAGGCGTAATATTATATGCGTTTGCAACTCCACCTAAACTATCTGCAATGACATGTCCCTCATCAAGCGTTGAATTTTCTGTGCCAGGAACCTTTGCTTCATCGGCATAATATCTACCAGTAGAAAGAACTGGTTCTGTAGCATCGTCCTGAAGAATGATTTCGTCAGCAATAACTCTGAATAACTGCCCAAATTCATTTGTGAAGGCAAAATAGTTTCGATCACCAAAACCAATGTTTACAACAACATTGGCTTCTCGATAGCCCGATAAGTCCCCACCATCAACTTCTATTGGCTTATATGATGTAATGTTCACACCGGTATTACTCGTACCCGGCTTATTTATGGATATTGTTCTTGTTGCATTATCCCACCCTACTGTTGCACCGGTTGCCTCTGCAACAAATCTTGCTGGCACGAGTGTTCTGCCATTTATGACAGTAGCTGGAACATCTAATAAAAATTCTTTTCCATTAACAGTTGCTTTTACTTTATCAATTTGTAATTTGATCACGATTCCAGTACTCGTACCTGTAACCGTCCTAGTAGTAGCATTCCAACCCACTTCAAGTCCTAGAGATTCAAATATTGCTCTTACCGGTAAAACTGTACGTCCTTCAATAATTGTTGGATTCACATCAAATACAAGAGGGGTGTTGTTAACAAAAACATGAATATCACTTGATGTTGTTGCGAAGGTAATGCTACTCAAAACAAGCAACATTGTAACTAAAATAGTTGTAATTTTCTTCATGAGTTCTCCTTGATTTTTTTTTGTCCCATTTGCCAAATACTTTTTCCTACCTACAAAATTCAATTTTATAAACAATGTTAATTGTATTTTGGACCATGCTGTGAGGTTTCCTTCTATTATATATTACTTTTGGGTTGATTATTCTATTGAATAATATGCTACCCTAAACCCAAGTAAGAGATAAATCATAATATCCTCAATGACTTTATATTCTTCTAGTGTAGATTAAAGCAATACTCAATTCTTAACTGGCCAACTGATTAACCTAAATTTGATTGCAAATAGACATCTTTCTTCTGTTCTTCAGTAATCCCAATATAGAGTAACGTTTGCGCTTCAGATGAATGATTGTATATGTCCATCAGCAATGACAATGAAACTCCATTTATAAACGAATGATATCCAAATGTCTTTCTAAGTGTGTGTGTACCCACCTCACCAGATATGATATGTCCTGAATCGTTTCTTTCTATCAATCCTAACTGCTCAGCAGCGCCATTAATGATTCTATATGCTTGTTGTCTTGATATTGGCTTATTCTCACCTTTTCGACTGAAAAACACATAGCTATCATCATTAAGTCCTGGATATTCTTTAAGATAATTCTCGATTACTTTCTTCACGGTGTCGCCCATGTAAAATTTCTTTGTTTTATTGGTTTTCTTTTCTGTGATTGTAACGTAATCCTTTGGAATTTTTCCATGTTTCACTAAATCACCAATTTTTAAAACTATAATGTCGCTTATTCTTAATCCGACATTAATGCCAAGAATAAAAAGGCATTCATTTCTTATTGATTGCGACTTCAAAATCAATCTCATGTTTTTGATCACTTTTATATCTCTGATTGGCTCAACGTATTTCATTTTTCCACCTCAGCAAAATAAATTGGAATTTAAAACGAATGTGACATAATATAACTATAACACAAGTTATGTAATATTCATATATTCATTTTTTTAGAGAATCGCTGTAAGTGTTGCTAATGCAAGAAACCGAATGTAACACAATAACATTGAGTAACATTCGGTTTCTTTTTCATTATATTCCTAAGAAGGATTTTTTGATACTTCAACGTATAAAGCATTTCCTATTTCCATAAAGTTTCTATTTAAAATTGTGTACTCACTATCATTTAATGTTAAAGTATCTGCGGACAAAAGTATATCCAATACCTTCACGTCAATTTGAGATTCAAGATCAAGATTAATAGACCCATCTGAAGACATCTTAGTATACTTATCAAATCTTTCATCTCGTTCAACTTTCTTCTTTCCATCCATAAATATTACTTTTAGCTCTTTTCTAAACTTTGCCATTTTATTCCTCCATTTGTTTTTTTATATTACATCCACCTCATTCAATCGCTGAGGATGTGAATATACATAACCTTGTATTATTGTGCAGCCTAAATCACTTAGAATTTCGACTTGCCTAATAGTTTCAACCCCTTCAGCAACAATATTTAATTTAGAGGCTTTTGCCACATCAATTATTGCTTTAACCACAGCCTTATCTTTTTCCTCAGATATTATATCAATAAAGCTCTTGTCAATTTTTAGTGTGTCAATTGGAAGGATTGAAATGTACTTTAGTGATGAATAGCCAGTTCCAAAATCATCTATCGCAAATTTAACACCCAGTTCTTTCAATTGAACGATCAGCTCATTACAACCAGTAAAATTATCAATAAAGACGTTTTCTGTTATTTCAAATTCTATTCTCGTCATATCTATTTTGTATGTATCAATCAGTTCTCTAATTTGATTGACAAAATTATCATTTTTCAATTGAGAAGGTGAAATGTTGATTGATACCGTGATCGATGAATCTGAATATTTTTCATCAATGGTATTCATATCATTGAATACCATTTCAAGTACATTGGTACCAAAATCAACGATAGCTCCACTTTGTTCAAGAATAGGTATAAATACATTCGGACTAATGAACACATTGTTTTTCTTAAGTCTAGCAAGCGCCTCTAGTCCTACAACTTTTCCAGTTGTTGAATCAATTTTCTCTTGATAAACCATCGTATACTTCATTTTTTCTACCGATTCATTTACATAATCAACAAGTTTTCTTCTTGTTATTTCTTCTGCATATTGCTTATGGTCAAAGTACAATAACTCTTTATCTTCTTTTTTAATTCTCTTCAATAAATGATCAGCTAATTTATAATAATCTTCAAAGCATCCTCTCATAATATTTACAGGTATTGCTACTGTAGTTGCTTTTAAATAGAGTTTATCTGCAAAATCATTGGAAATGGTTTTTAAAACTTTCCCAATCTCCAGTAACAATTCCTCATGAGAATCACATCGAAGGCAATAGAAAGAAAATGTGTTTCCTCCAAGATAACCAATAATAGATTCATCAGAAACATTCCGTTGAAAACAAGTACCTATCTTTTCAATCAATTGATCTCCAAAAGTTATACCATGATGAAAATTTATTTGATTGAAATTTTTTATATCCACTAGAACTAAGATTCCATTCATATCTTTCAGAAGGGCTTTGTTCATCAACACTTCAAATTTTCGTCTATTAGGAAGCACTGTTAATTCATTTGCATAGATTCTATCAACTAAATTTTTATATTTGTCATGCAATAATTCATATTGGAAATCAAAGTATGATTTTTGCTTTATGATTGCTGTTCCATTAGCTGCATTAATTATACTGTCATCATTTTTAACGCTTTGAATTTTTTTCAGTATACCGCTGTCTAAGAATGTTTCATGCTTGGTTCTTGCGTCCATTTGGTATCCTTTCATTCACTATCAAGAAGTTATTATGATTTGACATTAAGATAAAAATCCTTTAAAATATTAGTAACATAAATTATTTTTTTTACAGCATAGCGCATTCCTTACATGGACCTTTTGATACCTATCATAAGGTGCTTGTTTTTTTTTGAGGAGTCAAGCCTTTGAATAGACTTGACTCCTTTTTTGTTTACTTTTCATATTGTATATACACGAGATCATGTATGTTTCCTGTAAGCTCTATTAGCGTAGTTTCTGAAGAACTGATTCCACCTTTATATGCTGTTATTGTAATAAAGTATGCAGCTCCTCTTCTTACATTCGAATGATCAAGCGTCCAATCTGCAAGTGGCAAAATGTACTCAACTTCATAATCTCTTCCATTAGATGTACTCATTTGTAAAGGAATCGACCTAATTGGATAACCGAAATCAACATCATGTCTATACGTTTGCCCCTCTTTGTTTGTGTACACATAATTGGTAAGTTTAGGGCTCATTGTCACTTCAACCCGATCTGGTGTACCAATCACGTCCGCTTCAATGTGAATATTCTCATGAGACATAAACCTATGTGGGTTATTTTGAAGGACTTGGCCAGTTAATTTATCAACACTTCCATCCCAGTGATTCCAATCTCCCCAAATATTGGTTGAGTTGATTTTTAAGTACTGTAATAGGAATGTTTTGTCTAGCGTTTCTGTTTTTCCGCTTGGAGTACGTGCTGTGAACCTCGCAATATAATTTCCCTCGGGTAATCCTGATGTTGGTGGCGTGTATTTAACTTGCCATGTTTTCGTGGTCCCATTATTTGAAACTAGGCTCATGGCCAAAGTATTTGTGCCTACGGTTCCCCTAAACAATTCAACAGAACAAGTTGTAGCATATATGCTAGTGGTGGCTTGGATAATCTTTTCTTCTCCACCAATAACTGAATCGAATGAACTTGCTAGGTTAATAGGAGTATTTACTTTAACAGGAAACAAAAGAGATTTGTTAATACCGGCATTTCCTACATCAAAAGCTGTTATTCTCATGTTATAGTTTCCATCTGGAATTGTAGCACTGATCGGATATGAAATATCATTCCAATCAATGTTATTTCCTGTCTTTGATCCTGTAACACCTTGTGTGAATGTTGTGTTTTTTAACATGTCTACTCTGGTTCCCGAAGTGTTGAATAGTGCAGATTCGAGTCTAACTGAATACGGATATCGACTCCATACGTTAAAGAACTGAACCGATTCTGACGCTGGGATTGAAGATAGTAAAAATGTTGGTTTAACTGTTTTTAATTCAGCTTGCAATTGAATTGAAGGTGCAGATGCTAATGTGAAGCTATAATTTTTTTCGTCACTCCATACCCCTTCAATATCCTTAACAATATATTTCATTTCGTATGTCCCCGGTGCAAGGTTATCCGGAATTGCATATATCCACTGATTGTCTCCATCTGTTTTTCTGTACATGATTTGTCTGTCTCTTATGCCCTTTTGAGCATCTGAAAATTGATGATCAAGGTCATAGGATAGGTCAACCCATGTTGTCTTGTACTTTTGAACGCTTGTGTTATAATCCCAATCGAGCGTAAAATCTGCAATCGGTTTTCTGTGCACGTATACATCAAGTGCTGGCACGTTGGATGTCTTTCCAAACGATGCTTTGCCTACCGGGGAATCCTTGATCATGCGATGGATTGTGTACTTCCCTACTTTTGAGAAACTGCTTTTAATGGTTCCTGTAAAAGCTGTGTCACTATAGCTTGTTCTCGTTCCTGTTTCAATACCCATGCTATTGTCATAGTAGTTAGCATCTTGAATATACTGAAATCCCACTACAGATAATGGATCACCTTCCATATCGAAGTTTGCCACATTGGTCGTAAATGATTCTCCAACGAGCAGTAATTTTCGATTGTCTACTGGATTGTTCTCTTTGACGATTTCATTGACCTCTTTCATGATGTTTTCAAGCGACTGAGTGCTATCCACCCAATAACTGTGTGAAACCTGAGATTTTACTGTTGATTTTGAAACCAGTATGACTTTGGCATCCCCTTTATTAAGCACTGACTGAAGGTCTGTCTTGTTGTTGATGGTACTGTCAGCAAAATAGACAATGTACTTGTCAGAACCGTTTCTAAAGGTAGGAGTAAAGGATTGCTTCACATTTTTATAAATAGTTCCACTGTAGTATCCTGTATAATCATCATACCAGTTGTAATTAGATTGCCAAACAGTGCTAGATTTAGACACGGTTCCTGAGTATGTTGCATATCTGCTCCAATCATATTTCCAATTGGATACAGTTCCATCGGCTTCATATACTGGATAGGTGTCATAAGAGTAAGAATCTTGAGAAAGAGTTCCTGTATATCCCCCACTGCTGTAAGAAATACTTGATGGCAAATTGCTTGATGTACTCGGAGGTGCTGATCCGCTTTGTGATCTTGAGTCTGTGGCAGTGAAGGAATCCGTAACGGTCACGTACCACCCGTCATCTTGCCTATATTGATTATTCACGACATTATACAAACTAAGTGTTCCGGAGTATCCGTCAGAATTATAAGAACGTGTAGAGGATGGATAACTGCCCCCTGTATTTCGTGAGGTGGATGCACTTTGAGAATAGACATACGTGTGTAGATCCCAAATTGCCATGTTGGTGGAGATTCCTGATTGTCTCAGTGAATTGATCCAGTTCACACGCTCTGATACGATGGTGTTGTTCAGTTCTCTTGTAATGGCTTGGTCATTGAGAATCATAACGTCCGATTCAGGAAAATCGTATTCGATGTCCGTATAGATTTTGGTCATTGGTGCAAGGTTATCAACGTAGAATTCACGCTCTAAAGTTGCGGTTTTCTTGTCGGCTGTGGTGATGAACTGTGAAAGTGTCGGTTGTCCGAATGTTTCTTCAGCATAGAACACGATCTTGTAATAGCCTAGCTGTGTCGGTTTAAATTCTGTGTAATCGGCGTAGTTGCCTTGTTCTATGAGTAATTCCGGTGTTCCGTTACCATCATTGTCATAGTAGATTTTGTAAGTGCTGACACTGATGATATCTTCATCTACACTTGCTGAGTCATAGTAAAAATCAAGAACTTCGTTTCTTACAAGCGTTGCGTTCCAAACATTTGATATAAGAGCAGGTGCATAATCTTCAAGTACAAACAAATTGTAATTGTAAACATCTGATGTGAAATATCCGCTTGGAATATCTGACCTTTGAATCTTTGATCCTGGAACGGTAGTTGTAACTCTCATATTCATCTGTATGGACGCTTGGTCTTTGACGATGTAAGCAAGTTTTGAAGCGTTCTGCGTGCCATACTTGATGATGGTACTTGAACCATCAAGGTTCTGTGCATTAAAGAAGTCTGTTACAATGGTTGCGTTTGAAAACAGATAACTTGAATTGACACTTGTAACGTCTGTGTTTGCTTCAATCAGTCTATTTTCTTTGAATGTGCCTGTCACTTTAAATTGAGCTTTGGGCTTGGTGGTATAAACGACTACATGACTGATGTATTCATATTCTGTTCCATCAGGATCAATGTATTTGATCTTGTAGTTATAAATCTTATCTTCGCCAGTGAGTGGGAAAATGTGCTGTCCACTGGCAAACGCTTCTGCCTGTGATTCTGATAAAAGCTGTCCACCAATATAGATTTCTCTGATCGCTCCTTCAAGTGGAACGGTGTTGTCCCTAAGATTGAACTTTTCTGTATCGAGCATTTTATCAGGTGCGGTCACGTCAAAATTCATAGGTGGAATCATTTCTTCAAATATTGGGGCTTCTACATTGATTGGCGGTGCCTGAG
>JACUUV010000010.1 GCA_014859095.1 Clostridia bacterium
ACGTGCATACTGTGACCAAATAGGTCTACAGGCTGAACTTCCATAACTTCGTATAGATTCTCAGAGCAAAGCATTTTAAGGTCCCTGGCCAATGTCGATGGTTTACAGGAAACATATACGATTCGTTCTGGCATCATTTTAAGAATGCTCTCAAGTACTTCTGGTTCACAACCGCTTCTCGGCGGATCAACTACAACCACATTCGGTAAAATACCCGCTTCCAAAAGATTAGGTGTGATTTCCTCAGCTGTACCAATTATGAACTCTGCATTTTTTATGCCGTTCATTTCAGCATTTTGAATTGCATCATTTACCGCATTCGCATAGCTCTCGACACCATATACCTTTTTCGCCTTTTCAGCAAGGAACAAAGACAAGGTTCCTGTACCTGAATAGAGGTCCATTACAGTTTCCTCACCAGTAAGCGAAGCAAACTCAAGAGCGGTTTCATACAGTTTTAAAGCCTGTTCACTGTTGACCTGGAAGAAAGATAAAGGAGATATTCTAAAATCAAGATTGCCGAGATGATCCACAATGGAATCCGCTCCGTAAAGAATCTTATTCTCTGTTCCAAACACACTTGGTCCCAGATCCAGATTGATATTTTGTACTACAGATACAATCTTTGGATTGGCTTTGATCAACAAATCAACGAGTGCTTTGGTCATAGTCAAAGATTTCTTATATGTGACTACAATTACCATAACAGATTGACCATCATCAGATTGTCTGATTGCAAGATGTCTGATCATACCTTTTTTTGTTCTCTCATCAAAAGCAGGCACTTTAAAATCATTCATATAATGCTTAAATGCTTTGATTATGCTAAAATGGCCTTCATGTTGAATCAAACAGTCCGCGATATCCACGACTCGATGAGATTTTTTTTCATAGAATCCGATTTGTACTTTACCTTTTTGTTCTTTGACCGGATAAATTCCTTTGTTGCGATAACGGTATGGTGATTCCATGCCTATGGTCGGTTTGACAATTGTGCCATCAAAGCCTCCAATTCTGGTCAGTGCATCCGATACCCATTTGCTTTTGAGTAATAGTTGCTGATCGTAGTCTATATTTTGTATCTGGCAACCACCACATTTATCGAAATATGGACAAAGTGCGTCAACTTTGATACTGGAATCTTTTACCCATTCGGTGGCACGGGCCCATCCATAACTCTTCTTTTTTTCTCCCGGGATACAAAACACACGATCTCCCGGTACAGTATTTGGTACAAACCATGTGAATCCATCATGTTTTCCAACGCCTTCCCCATCTTCATTCAAATCAATGATATCGATTTCCAATGGTTTTACGTTTACTTGATCACTCTTCAAACGTATTCCTCCTGAGTTTCTTATTATTCAATACAGTATACCACTATTTCATACAATAAAAAACCAGACTTTTGTCTGGTTTAATAATAAGCTTTCGTATCAATTGGAGCTTCTGTTTCCCAAGATAACAGGAATGACCAGTTTTTCTTCACCGTTGCGTATGATTTTCACTTCTATCTGATCACCTGGTTTCAAACCGCCTAGATATTCTGTCAAATCGGACATATTGAATATTTTCACATCATCAATTTCAATTATGAGATCGGATTCTTTGAGCCCCGCCTTAGAAGCAGGTGAATTCTCATAGACATATCGGATCATGACACCCATTGGTATTTCATAGAGTTCAGAATCAGCTTTATTGATATCCACACCACCAATTCCAATAAAAGGTCTGGCGATATAACCATTTTTGATGAGTTCCTCCACTATCGGCATCATTGCATTGGAAGGTATTGCAAAACCAATGCCTTCAACTAGTGTATCCGCTATTTTAGCAGTGTTGATTCCCACCAGTTCACCCTTTCGATTGACAAGTGCACCGCCTGAATTGCCAGGATTGATGGCAGCGTCAATCTGGATGTATTTCATATTGTTCTCATTTTTGACATCGCGTTCCACTGCGCTGACAAAACCTGCAGTCAATGTTCTGTCATATCCAAGAGGGTTCCCTATGGCAATTGCGGGCTCTCCCACTTTCAGCTCATCTGAATTTCCAATGGCAATCGGTTTGAGTGCTTTCATCATCAACTCTGGGATCTTATTTTTTTTAATAGAAAGAACCGCAAGATCAGTATCTGAATCATGCCCCACAAGCGTAGCATCCACGACATTTCCATCAGAAATATCTACAACGACTTCGGTTGCACCGTCAATCACATGAAAATTGGTAACTATATAAAACAAATCCTTGGTTTCGCCGACGAGCACTCCTGAACCTGAACCATCTTGTGTTCTTTGAATATTGAACCAATCATAGTATGTCTTCTTACTGGTGATGCCAACAATCGATCCGCTAACATTGTCGTAAATTTCCGAATAACCTAAGGTCGATCCTCCAAACTGTTCTGGCTTTTCATCCATATAATCCACCACAGAAGTATAAATTTCGGAGCGGAAATTTGATCTTAAAAGTTCGCTGATTTTTTCATTCAATGCCGCTTCATTGGTATTGATCTGTCCATAATAGTAACCAATGGTGTAGGTGCTTCCACCTACAAGAGTCAGAATCAATATGAACGCCATGACTTGCTTCCATCTTTTCTTTTTTTGAATTGGTACGACTTGTTCTTGATCAGATTCACTTTTAATGATAGTTTCATCTTCTTTAACAATTATTTGTTCTTCAAATTCCTTTTCATCCATTTTGATCACTCCTCATAAATCATTAAAACATCGTGTGAGAAATTTTCGGCAGTTCCACTTTAAGGACTCCATTTTTGAGTGTCGCCCTGATATTTTCCTTATCCACCCGTTCCACTAGAAAATTACGTCTAAAAGCTCCATATCTTCTTTCGCGGCGTATAAAATCATAATCGTCAACTTCGTTGACTTCATGTTTTTGTGCGATAATGCTCAAAAAACTGTTTTCATATTCGATTGTAATATTTTCTATGGAAAAACCAGGAAGTTCGGCCTCTACAATGAAGCGAGTCTCGCTCTCACGAACATCTACATCAAAAGTGTTGATTACGTTTTCACCTTTTTTGACAACACAACTGACCTTTTCTTCCATTACATCGTAAAACAGTTGATCCAGTGCTTGTCTATGCTTAGAACTGAGTTTGTCCGGATTCATTTTCAACAATTTCACACACCTCCTACACTACAAATCTTATTCTATTTTCTTTAACATATTATGAATAATTGATAAACCTTATTTGAAAATTTGCGTTGAAACTGTGAATATGAACGCAACTCCTATGTCTTCATTGCTATAGACCTCTATTTTTTCATGATGAGCCTTAACAAGTTCTTTGACAATGGAAAGCCCCAAACCTGAAGAAGTTTTTTCCAGTCCTCTCGATTTGTCGAGTTTTGTGAATCGATCCCAGATGGCTTCAAGTTCCTTTGGCGATAGTACCTTTCCCGTATTGCTGATACCTACGAAATATTTATCGCCTTTGAGTTCTGTCCTGATACTGATCGTTCCATCCATGTCCACAAATTTTGTGGCATTGTCGAGCAAATTGAAAACTATACGATGAATGGATGCATAATCTCCATGTGCTTTTATTTTGTCATGGGAAAGGTCTATCGTAAGCTTGATTCTCTTTTCAATAATGCTTTGTTCAAAACTGTCCAGTACATTGATGATCATTTCATTCAAATCAAAATCTGTCTTGTTTAAAACAAGCGCACCGCTTTCCATCTTTGAAAGGTCCAAAAGGTCATTGATCATTTTGATCAGTCGGTCGCTTTCGTTCAGTACAATCTTGAGATAGCGTTCCTTCTTATCCTCCCCAATTGTCCCGTCCAGCATCCCTCTAGTGTAACCTTTTATGTTGGTGAGTGGTGATCTGAGATCATGAGACAGACTGGAGATGAACATCCTTTTTGTCTGTTCTTGTTGATTGAGCTCGTCAGCCATCAGGTTAAAACTCTCAGCCAATTGCCCCAGCTCATCTTTCCTATTTATGATGATTTTTTTGTCAAAATTGCCTTCGGAAATATATTTGGCGGCATCATTGATGACTTTTATCTCATAACCCATGCGTTCTGTGATCAAAAATATCAGGATAACAGCTAAAATTCCAGAAAATGAAAGTGAAATGAAGATAATTACAGAAACTTTTGAGATGGTATCCTCAATTTCAGGCATGGGAATATTGACAAACATGGCATACCTGGTCTCACCCACTGTAAAAGGATAACCCACTCTGAGAATTCTCTCCGTATAGAGATCTTTGTAAAAAACCTCCCGACTGGTGGTCGATCCTGAGAACACGGTCTTGATGTCCTCAGTCAGCTCCTGATAATTGTCAGGATCAATGGAGACTCGATTCTCTTCAGTGGTGTACAGCGCCCCGGACTCTGTGAAAAGCCATATGTTTGCGCCTGTATATCCGTCGAGCAACATAATCTGCTCCTGAAGCAAGTTTAAGCTGATCGAATTGATATACCTGCTGTTTACAAGCTCTTCATAATTGGAAATCCGCTTTACAATCAAATCCGTTTCATGATTCACAAAATAAATGTCCAAAACCGACCGCACACCTATGATGATCAAAATGAAAGATATGAGAAATATGAGAATATAAACAAATGCAAATTTATGAAATATAGTTTTCATTTTAATCCTCTTAATCCAGTTTGAATTTGTATCCTACACCCCATACGGTTTTGATTTCCCAACCATTGTTTTCTCTTTCAAATTTTTCACGAAGTCTCTTGATGTGAACATCAACGGTTCTTGTCTCTCCAAAGAAATCATAACCCCAAATGCGATCCAATAGTTGTTCTCTTGTAAACACTCTGTTCGGGTTGTTCACAAGATAGTTCAAAAGTTCTATTTCCTTGGGAGGCAGTTCCAGTACCGTATCAAAATAAGTGACATTATAATCTATCATATTGATTGTGAGATTCGCTACGGAAACAATGCCTTCAGTATCAGGCTTATCGTTACTCATGAATCTTCTGATGACAGCTTTCACACGCGCGGTCATTTCTTTGGGTTCAAATGGTTTTACTATATAATCGTCTGCTCCGAGTTCAAGCCCGAGAACCTTATCAAAAGTCTCATCTTTGGCTGTCACCATGATCACGGGTGTTTTTCCTAGCTTTCTGATTTCTTTAAGAGTGTCGTAACCATCCATACCGGGCATCATGATATCCAGCATGATCAAATCAGGTGTACTTGTCTTTAATGCTTGAACGCCTTTTTCGCCACTCTCATATTGCTCAACAACATAACCTTCTTTGACGAGGTACAACGAGATCAATTCTCTGATGTTTTCATCGTCATCAATGACAAATATTTTCTTATTCACAGCAACCCCTCCTAAATGAATCAATATAAAAAAGAGCATTATATGAATAATGCTCCATTTTGTCTTACAAATACTATTATACAATATTTATTGTCAGATATCTATTTCTTATCATGAATGAAATTTGAACAAATTGTGTCCATTAACGGTTTAAGAATGCCTTATAGGCTTTAAACGTCATAAAGACATCGACCTTGCTTGCAATTTCATATGGTGCATGCATACTTAGAACAGGAACACCGCAATCCACAACCTCAGCATTGGAATTTGCCAGAATGTATGCGATAGTGCCGCCTCCGCCTTGATCCACTTTTCCAAGTTCGCCAATTTGCCATACGACATCGTTATCGTTGAATAACTTTCTTACTTCTCCCAAGAATTCGGCATTCGCATCGTTACATCCACCTTTGCCTCTTGCTCCGGTATATTTGACCAGCTGTACGCCTTTTCCTATGTGGGCAGAATTGCGTTTTTCATATACAGCAGCAAAATTTGGATCATAAGCCGCACCGACATCACCTGACAACACTTTTGTATTTGAAATTGCTCTTCTAAGATAAAGGTCATTGAAATCGGGTTCTTGTAATGCAATCAATTCAGCAACGATATTTTCGAAGTATCTTGACTGTGAGCCTGTGTTGCCTTGACTGCCAACTTCTTCTTTATCCATAAACATGCCACACGCGGTCGTCTTGACATCTTCAAGCTCAAACAATGCCATGACACCAGTGTAACTGCAAACTCTGTCATCGTGTCCGTATGCGGAAATCATACTTCTATCGAATCCCAAGTCCTTAGCTTTTCCGGCTGGAACCACTTCAAATTCAGCACTTAAAAAATCTTCTTCCAAAAGTCCATATTTTTCTTTAAGAATTTTGAGAATATGAAGCTTCACTTTATCTTTGGTCTTGTCATCCCCCATCGGCATATGTCCTACGAGAACATTGAGCGTTTCTCCATCAATGCCTTCCGAGAGTGTCTTTGAAGATTGGTCTTTGGCCAAATGAGGCAACAAATCCGTTATTGCGAATATAGGGTCTGCCTCGTCTTCACCTATGACCACTTCAATCTTCTCGTTGTTTTTGTTGAATGCCACTCCATGAATCGCAAGCGGTATTGCTGTCCATTGATATTTTTTGATGCCTCCGTAATAATGGGTTTTAAGGAACGCCATATCGCTGTCTTCATAAAGTGGAAATGGTTTCAAGTCGATTCTTGGCACGTCAATATGTGCACCTATAATATTCATGCCTTCTTTAAGTGATTTTTCACCCATCAGGAATAATATGATGGATTTGTCTCTATTGATCGCGTATATTTTTGAACCCTTTTGTAATTTTTCTTTTCCGCTCAAATAATCGTCAATGTTCTTGTAACCTCTTTCGATTGCAAGTCTTTTGATTTCATTTGCGCTTTCACGTTCTGTCTTACCGGCATCAAGAAATGCTTTGTAACCTTCACCGAATTCAAAACACGATTTCGTCTCGGATTCACTCATTGCTTCCCAAGCATTTTTGAAGGTATGGGTCAGTTCTTTTGACAATTCCTCAAATTGATTCTTTTTTTCCATTTCATCCCCCTGATCTAATTCATTAATAAAAATATTCTGTCAATTACAGGATATAAAAAAAATTATACGACTTCAAGAGAATTAAATTTTCGTAACATTATGTTTGATGGCATAAAGTGCCGCTTGGGTACGGTCATTCACATTCAGTTTTCGAAATATGCTGGAAATATGATTTTTGACCGTTTTTTCACTTATGAAAAGCGCTTCCGAAATTTCTTTGTTGTTCAATCCACTTGCAAGTAATTTGAGTACATCGAGTTCTCTCTTGGTCAGACGCCTCTTGCTTAAATCATTATAAGATGATTCTTTTCGTTTGTATTCCCTGACCAATACACCTGAAAGTGACGGATGAATATAGACTTCACCTTGCATGACCCTGTGTATGGCGTCAATCAATTGAGATACATCAGCATCTTTGAGCACATAGCCCTCAGCTCCCATATTGATGGTTTCAATCAAATACTCGGCATCTTCATGAATTGTCAACATTATGGTCTTGACATCTTCATAGTCTTTCTTGATTTGATGCAGACAATCAATCCCATTCATACCCGGCATGTTGATATCCAACAGGACAATATCGGGATGTTTGTCATCTATGGCCACAAGCGCTTCGATACCATCACCGGCAAGAGCTACAACCTCTAAGGTCTCTTCTAGTTCCAACAACTTTTTAAGTCCTTCTCTGATCAATGCGTGGTCGTCTACAATTGCCACTTTAATTTTACGCATATTTCCCTCCATTACATGTTTGGAATACTGACTCTGATATGTGTTCCTTTTTTAGGTTCCGATGATATCTTAAATAATCCGTTGACAAGATCTATTCGCTCTTTCATATTGTACAAACCGTATCCGCTTGCACTTTCCATGACCTCCATGACATCAAATCCTTTTCCGTTATCAATTATGTCAAGTTCAATCGTATTTGGATTGATTTCGATTGTGAACAACACTTTCTTGCATTCAGAGTGCTTCACTATATTATTGAAGCTTTCTTGTATGACTCTGAATGCCATCAGATTGACCAATGAATTTTCCACGACGCTATCCTGATGTACCTTCAAATCCACTTGAATCTTGGTGGTATCCATTATGGTGGATACCATTTTTTTGACGGTTGGCACAAGACCCAGATCATCAAGCGACATTGGCATCAAGTCATATATTATTTTTCGGATATCTTTGAGTATGCTTCTAACATCATCTTGCAAATAAGATATCTCTTTTTTGGCTTTGTTGGGTGATGAATCAATGACTTTTGACGCATATTCTGCCTTATATATGACATTTGCAAGCGATTGCGCGGGGCCGTCATGTATATCTCTGGAAATTCGTTTCTTCTCTTTTTCTTGAGCCTCGATGATTTTCAGACCCACATCTTTTTTCTCTTTGATTTGTTCCATGACATTACCGGTCAGATACTCAAGTGCGACACTTACCTTCATTTCAAGCACCTCAGCTTTTTTGAGCACTTCCATATTGTTTCTCAACATGCGTTCAAGCGTATTGCGTCTTTCTATCAATTCTTTTTCCTCTTGGGTCTTGAAGGAAAGTTGGACTTGCACTTTTTGTGATAATTCGTAAGCTTCTTTGATATCAGTTTCCGTGAACTCGTCAAAATGTTCATTGATCGTCTTAATCATATTTTTAGCCATCTGAGAACGAATCTGCAACTTATCCACTTCATTTATTGTGATTGAAATCTGTGCTTTGACCGTTATGAGTTCTTGCTCATAAGAAATATACTCATGACGGATTTGTTCTGAAATTTCAAATATTTCCTTTTTACCGTCTTCAATAGCAAAAGCGGTATTTTGAATGATCTGATCCAATTTCTTGTAATTGATACTATTGTCCATTTTGCACACTCCGATGATTATTATATCACAAAAGCCCACTCTCATGAATAAGGTGGGCTTTTTTGAACATTTAGTCCTAATTATATCATCCATAAACCGGGATTGTTTAGCTTAAATCCAACAATTCCTCTATTTCGTCATCACTCAGCACTTTATCCAGATCAATTACAATGATAAGTTCATTGTTATGGATGCATACTTCGGAAATATAGTCGTTGTTTTTTTTGATTGCGATCTTGGGCGGTGGCAAAATTTGAGATTCATCAACATTCATGGATTGAGAGGCATCGTCAACCAAAAAACCTATTTGAACATCGTTTTTATTTGCGATAATGATCCTTTTTTCCTTCATCTGGCTATCAGCCATTTTGAATCTCTTTTTCAAATTGATCACTGGTATGATATCGCCTCTCAGGTTCAACAGCCCATCCACGTATGTAGGTCCGCTGGGAACAGGAGTAATTGAAGAATATTCCGTTATGGATGCGATGTGGTTGATGCTGGTTGCGAAAGTTTCATTATTGAGTTTAAAAAGAATATACTGCTTTTCTGCCACTTGAATTCCCCCCTGTTAATCTTTCCTGTTAATCTTTATAGATGATATCCGTATGGTCCAGTTGACTCTTGAAATTTTTCCTGAAGGCTTTGATGTATGCATCACGCAGTTCTTTCTGCTCTATCGACTCTTCTTCTGTCAACCCCTCGTTTTTTTTCTTGTTGGCCAAATAATTGATCCGATCCAGTTTTTCTTGTCCTAACACAGTCTTACCTTTCTAATGCCTATTGGCAACTAAATTTTCAACTCGCCGACAGTCGATTCAACTGCCTCTAAAATTTTATTTGTTTTAATTATATCATATATTTTGTTAAAATCTATATTCATTACACGATCCGATTCCAATTTTTCAACGTTTGCTCTAACCACGTCGTAAGCTTCTTTTGATCCTTTACCTAGTTTTCCGTTTGCTTCGAAATCGATAGCTTGAGCAGCACACAATAGTTCGATTGCAATCACGTTTTGGGCATTGAATAAGATTTCTTTGGCTTTTCTGGCGGCTATGGTCCCCATGCTGACATGATCTTCCTGATTGGCGGATGATGGTATGGAATCCACGCTTGCCGGATGAGCATAAATCTTGTTTTCAGACACCAAAGCAGCTGCTGCGTATTGTGCGATCATAAAACCGGAATGCAAACCGCCATGTGGCGTCAAAAATGCCGGCAAATTGCTGAGTTGAGGATTGACCAATCTTTCAATTCTTCTTTCAGCCACATTTGCGATTTCAGAAATGGCTATTCCAAGAAAGTCGAATGGCAAGGCCATCGGTTGCCCATGAAAGTTTCCACCAGAGAAAACAACGCCATCTTCAGGGAATAAGATCGGATTGTCAGTGACCGAATTGATTTCGATTTGAATTCGATCCGCAACAAATTGAATCGCATCTTTGCTCGCTCCGTGGATTTGAGGAATACATCTGAGTGTATAGGCATCCTGCACTCTTATTTCACCTTGTTTGGTAGTTCTTTCACTGCCCTCTAAAATGGTTCTTAAATTTTCAGCGGTTTGAATTTGTCCAGGATGAGGTCTGACCGCATGCAATCTGGCATCAAATGCATCTGTGATTCCTTTTAATGCTTCGACGGTCAATGATGCGCTGATATCGGACAGTTTTAAAAGTTGAATGGCTTCATAGGTTGTTACACAACCTACAGCAGTCATGACTTGTGTGCCGTTAATCAGTGCAAGACCTTCTTTGGAAGTGAGTTCGATGGTTGGAATTTGAGCAAATTCCATTGCCTTTTTCCCATCCATACGCTCCCCTTTATAGAAAGCTTCACCCATTCCAAGCATGACAAGAACCATATGTGCCAAGGGCGCCAAGTCACCACTGGCTCCAAGTGATCCTTTTTCTGGGATCACAGGATGGACCCCCTTGTTGATCATATCCACTAGAGTGTTGATCGTAGTGAGCCTGACTCCACTGTGACCTTTGACCAAATTGTTGACTCTAAGTAGCATGATTGCTCTAACGATTTCCTCATCAAAGGGATTGCCTACTCCACATGCATGGCTGATGATCAGATTAGTTTGCAGGTCTGTCGTTTCCTCCTTGGAGATCACTATATCTGAAAATTTGCCAAAGCCGGTAGTAATGCCATAAACAACTTTTTTCGAATCTACCAGTTCATCCACGAATTTTCTTGCGATATGAACTTTTTCTATGGATTCGGGTGACAATTCGATGGTGCTTCCAAATCTGGCAACATCCATAACCAGATCCAGTGTAAGACTTTTTCCGTCAATTATAATTTTACTTTTCATAAATGATCCCCTCTTAAATCTTTTATTTTCAGTTTATAGGATTACCGTCTCTTTTGAGTCTTGTTTTTGTTGCTTTTTTTCTCCGTTTTAGGTCGGATCAACGCTTTTGGGTTTGTTCCAATGAGATCGTTTCTACCTGCTAGAATTAGGGCTTCATACACAAGATCATAGTTCTTCGGATTCTTAAATTGCAGGAGAGCACGTTGCATCGCTTTTTCTTTTGGTGTTTTTGGAATATAGACATTTTTCATGGTTCTCGGATCAATACCCGTATGATACATGCAAGTGCTTAGCGTTCCAGGTGTCGGATAAAAATCTTGGACTTGTTCAGGGGTGTAATTGATATCTCTGAGGTATTCAGCCAATCTTATTGCCGATGCAATAGTACTGCCTGGATGCGAGCTCATTAAATATGGTATGATGTATTGGTCTTTTTCGATTTTCTTGTTGATCACATTGAAGGCTTCAACAAACTCACCATATAGTTTGCCGCTAGGTTTTCCCATATAGTCCAGTACCGTCTCATCAATATGTTCAGGAGCGACTTTAAGTTGTCCGCTGACGTGATGTTCACATAGCTCATAGAAAAATGCATCCGATTCGTCATGCATCAGGTAATCATATCGAATTCCGCTTCTAATGAAAACTTTTTTGACTTTGTCCACTTGTCTGATTTTTTGTAATAAGGCTAAATAATCGCTGTGGTCTACTATGAGATTTTCACATGGCTCTGGATATAGGCATTGCTTGTTCTTGCATGCGCCATGTTTCAGCTGCTTATCACATGCTGGATTTCTGAAATTTGCTGTAGGACCTCCGACATCGTTGATATACCCCTTGAAATCAGGGTCATGAGTGATGGCTTCTGCCTCCTGTACAATGGATTCATGAGACCTGGAACTGATGATCCGACCTTGGTGGAATGCGAGAGCACAAAAGGAACAATTTCCAAAACAGCCTCTTTCACTGATTATACTGAGTTTGACTTCCTGAATGGCCGGTATGCCTCCGAGGCTGACATAGCTAGGGTGTATTGCTCTCATGTAGCCCAGATTGAAAACCCAATCAAGACGATCGCGTTCCAGTGGCATGGTTGGTGGATTTTGAACAAGGTATCTGTCTTTGTGTCTTTGAACAATTGCCCGACCTCTAATCGGGTCTTGCTCATCATATAGAATTTTAAAACTTCTTGCATATGCCATCTGGTCTGTGCTGACCGTCTCAAACGAGTCAATTTCCAGCGGCCTATCGACATGATCGACATTCTCCGTCAAATAACAAGTGCCAGGAATATGAATGATGTGCCCTATATCAATTCCGCTGTTCAAGTAATCGGCGATTTCGACTATCTGGTTTTCTCCCATTCCAAATACCAACATATCCGCATCACTATCAAACAAAATGGAACGTCTTACTTTGTTGTCCCAGTAATCATAATGTGCAAATCTTCTAAGTGAAGCTTCAATCCCACCCAAAATTATGGGTTTGTTCTTGTAGGATTTTCTGATGAGATTTGTGTAGACAATAGTTGCACGATCTGGTCTTTTTCCTATGTCCCCACCTGGTGTGAATGCATCTGTAGTTCTTCTTTTCTTTGAAACATAATAATGATTCACCATTGAATCCATATTTCCGGACGTCACTAAAAATCCAAGTCTTGGCTCTCCTAGAATAGTAATGCTGGATGGATCGTTCCAATCTGGTTGAGCTATTATCCCGACTTTATAACCTGCATCCAAAAGTACTCTTGCTATTACCGCTGGTCCAAAACTCGGATGGTCAACATAGGCATCTCCTGATACCAAGACAAAATCCACACTGCTCCATTCGAGTTTTCTTAAATCTTCCCTATTGATGGGAAGAAAATCATTTAAAATCATTCATTGCCCTTTCTAATTGAATAATAAATGCTCTAAAACAGGTTTTAAAGCATCTACAAAATTGTAATTGCTAAATTCAAACTCCTGGTCGTTTATATCTACTGCTATGGAAAGTATACCACTAGTTTTGCCATTTAGGAAAGTGATGATAATGTAAGATTTCCAGTTCGGCACTTTTAGGTTCGCATCATAAGCGATGACTTCTTCCCAATCTATGAAGTAACCAGATTTGTCCGTACCTTTGAATCTACCGATCAATCTCTCATTCAAGACAAGATCATCACTGATTTTATCTTGTCCTTTTTTCTTGTAGATCACTTCTTCGATGTTCTGATTTTCATCGAACATGATAAATTGAATCTCATCGCCTTCGGTAATATCCAGAAGTGAGATGAAAGCATTTCTGATACTTTCTTCCCTGGAAAAACTATGATCCAGTTGATTGAGAATGTCAATCAAAGCCTTTACCGTTCTGGTGTCAGAGGAGATGTTGCCAGTCAGTATGCCTGTCAGCCGATCATATCTGTGCTTTTCCTTGATCAGTTTATGGTCCCAACTTGTTGCCTGGTTTCTTCCATTGTTTTTAGAATAATAGAGCGCTTGATCCGCCTTTTCGATCAACTCGTCTTCATTAGAGCCATCTTTTGGATATGTGGATACTCCTAGACTGATTGTCAATGGTTTGTCATCACCTAGCAATTTGCTGTTTTCGATTAGCATTCTAGTCTTTTCTGCAACTCTGTAGCCACTTTCAGAGTCAGCTTCTGGTAAGAGAATAATGAACTCTTCACCTCCATATCGGGCTACATAATCGGTACTTCTTACGGAGTTGATCAATAGCTCACCGAGGCGGGTAAGAATTTCATCTCCTTTGCGGTGTCCATAGGTATCGTTGACGAATTTGAATTTATCTATATCCAGCATAATCACGGAAAGGTTGTAATTATTCTGTCTCGCGATACTCATATGGAGTGCGAATTTTTGCTCCATAAACTTTCTCAGATATACACCAGTAAGCTTGTCTATTGTCGAAAGGCGTTTGAGATTATAGTTGTCGATAAAGACATAAATCAGATTGATAAAAGATTTAGCCTGTTCAAATGTGACCTCATCAAATCTGTTGATCAAATTTTTTGAGTCCATAAATACATAGCCTATAACCTTTTGCTTTGTGACGAGCAAATCTTCCTTGCGTTTGTCATTTGAATTCTTAACAGAGGAAGTCTCATAAACTGGGAAGCAAATGATGCTCTTTTGATTGTCAGAAAGCAGTTGAATGTTTGTACTTGGGTTTGTTTTGGTAATCAGAATGCCTTCAATGTCATTGCCGATATTATTGATGAGTTTGGATACGTCATAATCCTCACAGGCTACATCAGCTTTGATCACTTGATTGATATTGTCATTTTCATCCAAAAGGTAGATAAAGGCACGTTCTGCAAATGTCAAATGCTTCAGATATTTTAAAATCAACTTTAGATTGTTGATTTCATCCTTTTCAAGATTCCTGATCAAGTCAATAGAAGTCTCGAATCTTATCTCATCCCTTTCATCGATGTTTTTAGTGATCAATCTGATGAACTCTTTACTGTGATAAAGCCTGTTAAGTTGACTCAAATCAAAGAAATCATCAACAGTCTCAAAACGCTCGTCATAGATAACATTCTGAACAATGCCATCCAAACTCAATAAGCGTTTGGTGATCTTGTTGATACTGTTCTTTAGAGACATTTTTGAGTTGTCATAGAGAATGTAAGTCTCTTTATATTCCAGTGGAACATTGTTCGATAAATCGTAAATGACATCAAGGGCCATGAGGTAATATTTGAGTGACTGATAGAGATTGTTTTGATTGAAATTTTCGTTTCCAAGGATTTTATAGACTTTCCATAGAAATTCATGGGAAATAGCCTTGATCGGTTCAATCAGGTTTTCAATGCGTTCTATGGAGAAGTCCGATAATGCCGCTTCAATCACTTCTTTTTTCAGTCTGATGAACTTGGTGTTGTAACGTTTTGCGAGAATCGAATCCAATCTGAAAAGTTCTTCCGCGGTCAAATAGTCATAGCGATCGATAAGCTCGATCAACACATCCATTATAAACGTCCTGAGCAACTTCACTTCGGAAGGTTTAACAGTTTTATCCACGAGAATGCCTATGGTTTTTAGAGGAATTTCTCTTTTTTCGTTAACTATGTCATTCTTTTTATACTTCAAAATCATGTCAATGATTTGGACACGGTATTTCCTGTAATCATCTTCTATGCTGTGATACCCGAACTCATATCGCCACTTGTCGACCTTCATGATGCTGTGCATGGACAGAAAAAAGTCCAGATGTAGCAAGTAATAATCCTGACGATTGAAATCACGTTTTTCAAGGGTTGAGAACTCGTGTTCCAGTCGATTCATCAATGTAAAGGCCTTGCCATACTTCTCAACTTGATTATATGCACTGCACAAGTTGAGTAGAGCCAGTAGATCAATACCTTTATCACCTGTTTTTTCAGCAATCTGATGGGATTCCTCAAAGTATTTGATTGCCATTTCGTATCGGCCTTCCGTCATATAGGTTTCACCGAGATTGTTGAGATGAATCGGTGTTACTAAAATATAATTTCGGTTGACGGAATGTGTGTATGCTTTTCTGAAAAAATCTCTAGCCACAACATAATCGCCAAAACCGTCGAAATGCACAACGCCCATGTTATTGTAAGCTTTGATGATGTTTTCTTCGTCGTTCAGATTCTTATAGCACTTGAGACTCTCCGAAAAAGCACCGAGGCTGTCTTCGTAGTTGTTCCTATAGAGGTGGTTCACACCCAGCTCATTCTGAAAAACGGCTTGATAATATATGTTGCCTGATATCAGGCTTTTATCCAGATACTTTCTTGTCAATTCGATGTGCTTGTCCAGATTGACAGCATTCGTCAGACATTTGCACAACATTTGCGCAGATTTGAATTCCCCATCGGAATAGTTGATGTCGATAGATTTTTTGATGCATTCTTTAGCTATTGCAAATGCGGACTCTACATCATTCTTATAATAAAGCACATTGCTTAACTCAAGCTTTGCGTCGACGTAACTGATTTCATCGTACGATTTTGAAAGATTGATGATTTCATTTGCTTTTTCAAAAGCATCTTCCAATTTTCCGACTTTGATCAATTGTTTGATCAGTCTGAGTCCGGTCTCAATCACCTTATTCTTGTCATCCATTTTCTCATATAGACCAACGGCCCTGTCCAACAATTCAGATGCTTTGAGGTTATTGAAATTTCCGATGAAATAATCTGCGAAAATAATGCAATACTTTGCCGATAAAAGCAGTTCATCACATTGGATCAGATAATCTATCAAACTCTCATTGACTTCATTGTTGGCCATGAAACGTTGTTCGTAATAATCAGATGCTTCTTTGTATAGCGCTTTTCTTTCATCCATTGTAAGCATATCAAAAAACACTCTTTTGAATTCATTGTCATGAAAAACAAAAACGTATTCCACATCGCTTATTCTTTTATTTAAAATTTTCTTTTCTTCCATTTCACCTAAGAAAACATATCCGGCTTCTTCGTCCAAATGACAAAATTTGAACACGAAATTCATATTAAATGAACTTCTGAGTATAGACAGTCTCTTAAGATTCTCTGTATGACGCGGATTCAAATCACTTAAAAGCGATTCGTAATCTTCTTTTCTGCCCTCAAAATACTCAAAAACAAAATTATCATCAAATCCATCCAGCTCCCACTTCATTTTCTTGGTGTCAAAATAGATATAACCTTCCTGCCAGAGTTTGAAAATCATATTTTTCGTGATACTGGCCTTGCCTTGGTTCTCGAGCATCAATCTATGTGTCAAGTGGTAAGGAATATAATTGACTCCCAATGTCGCTTTAACGATTTGTCCAGTTTCTTCGAGGGTCAATGACGGTAATTTCAAAATACGGAGTTGCTCGTTTTTTCTATTTTCTTTAGATTTGACTTCCAAGCCTGTGATAATCAGGAAATAATTGGATACTCCTTTGTGTTCGAGAAGCTGGTCATAGAAATAACGTTCTCTCGGGTCGATTCTTTCCTCGTCATCCACTAAAATCAAAATAAACTTATCGCTGCAATACTCAAGGAAAAAATTGAACACCCTATTGAGCACCCTAAGGTATTGCTCATCCGCATCTATGATCTGATCCGAATTGATGTTCCACTTTGCCTGCAACTCAGGCAAGACACTCGAGAGCTCAGCGCCATATTTTTGAATCAATAGTGGGGATACATCATCGTGTGATGATACAAAACTCAGAATTTGCTTCACGGTTCCAAACGGTATGTTCTCAACTTGTTTGGGTTTCAATTTGACAAAGTCGAAGCGGTTGAACTTTGCCACTTGGGCAATCTCCTTGAGAATCCTTGTTTTTCCGATTCCGGATTCGCCTCTGATATAGATTGCATTATAGTTCAAAGTTTTCTTGTATTTTTCATCGATCAGATTTCGAATGTCTTTTAAAATTGCATCTCTGCCGATTATTTTCGTGTGGTCATATACCCTGTCATAACAGTTGGAGTCATTATTGTCGACTTCTATCCATATCAGTTTGGAAAGTTCTTCAATGAATTGGTTGATAGACGAATGTCTTTCTTCCTTGATATGACTGGATGCTCTTAAAATGAACTTGTGTATGTCATTTACACTGGATGTCTTGACAACATTATTGATCGATTTTTGACGATAGTCTATGCGGTAATAAAGATAATAAAACAATATGCCAAGAGAAAATATATCTACTGTGAGATCTGTTTCTTCCCCCCACATGATCTCCGGAGCAATAAACTGATTGAATCGATCATGATTCATCTTAAAGTGATAATCATTGACATAGTTGTTGGCAATATCTTTTAATTTGACAGTGACCTTATGATTGTCCTTTATGATAAGCAAATGGTCAAAATTGAGATACTTGTAAATGATTCCCCTGAAATGCAAGAACCGAAATACTTTGCATAATTGTACAAGCACACTGTTCACTTCTGATTTGTTGAGATCCGTATAATGAACAACAAGGCTCTCATCATAATGTTCATAGGTGTAAAAATATTGCTTGCGATTGATTCGACTTCCGTTAATCGTGTAAATGGGTTGAAATTCAAAAACGGACAATAGGTTTTCATGAACTATGTTTTTCAGTTCAACAAATTCATCTTCCATGTTGATGATGAAATCGAAATTGGACATCTCTATATCAAAGATACGAATGCGCTTGATCATGCCATTTTTCTGGATGTCATTGACGAGATACTCGATCCAATTGTTGTCTCTCGCCAGTGGTTTGACTATTTCATAGCGATCATTTATTATTTTCAAGTCCGAATGCCTCCCATTACAACAGATTTTTGTTAGCAATTAGATTTCAAAGATTTTGTTGAATATTTCAAAACTGCTGTCAATTTGATCGATTACGGCTTCATCTAACCCTGAGATGACTTGCTCAACATAATTTCTTCTATTCTCCATGACTTTTTCCAGCAACTCGTGTCCCTTAGGCAAAACAAAAATACGTACAATTCTTCTGTCGCTCTCATCTTTTACCCTTTTTACAAGATCGTTGCGTTCCATTCTATCAAGCAAATCGGTTACCGTACTGCATGCAAGATACATTTTGGAGCTCAACTCACCAATAGTGAGATTATCTTCATATATGAGATGTTGGAGTGCTTCAAATTGAGGGGGTGTGATTTCAACATCGTTTAGGATTTCTCTGCCCTTCTTTTTTATCTTATAACACACACGCCTCAAATTTTCCTCGATTCGTACGGTTCTATCTCTCATTGTTTTTCCTCCATCTATTCTAATTGTACATACGACAAAAAAGCGGAAAGCTCATTTCCACTCCTCATTACTCTATTTTACAGAATTTTAGTAATTAGGTAAACTAAATTTTCTGTATTCGTTGTATTTTTATATAAAATTATGTTAGAATATATTAAGTTTTTATTACAACAGGGGGTTCTATGAATAAATTCAGAGATTTCATTAATAGACATAAAGTTACCATTATGGTTATCCCAGGTGCTGAAAAATCAATTCGTCAGTGGAAATTCAACTTATCTATTGCATTTGTCATACTTGTGGGATTGATTGTGATCAATATATCTTTATTATTTGGCACCGTCACTTCCAGAGTGGTCGCTGTCAATTTGTCCTCAGAAAACCATGAGTTGGCTGAAAATCTTTTGATGACACAAGATAAAATCAATTCATTATACAATATCAACTCAAACAGTTCAGAGGAAATCGATAAATTAAAGATCACGCTCGAATCATCTGCACTATTCTTGAAAAGTAGATTGGATGAAATGGATAAGACACAGGAATATATTTCCCAACTCGTATTGATTTTCAATAAAGAGACCAGTTCTTCTCTTCCAGTACCGACAAGCCGTTCATTCAATAGGATGGACAGCATCCAGACACTCGGCGAAACCGAAGTGGATGTCAACGGTGATGATTTGCTCTTTATGGAAATTGATGCTTTGATCACAAATGATGAAATTGCAGAAATCATATCGGACCAATCAGAAATATATCATGAACTCGTCAGCAAATTGGAGAATCAGCTCACTTACCTTGAAAGTCGTCCTGACTTTTATCCTACAAATGGCAGACTTAGCTCAAAATTCGGTTATAGAAGAGATCCTATAACTGGCGCCTCAAAGAAGCATAATGGAATTGATATCAGCAACTCAGTCGGCACGAAAATATATTCTGCCGGATCCGGTGTAGTCACATTTTCCGGTTACAGCGGTGCTTTTGGAAGGGTCATCATCATTGATCACGGGTATGGCTATGAATCCATATACTCACATTGCAGTGAGCTTTTGGTAAACGCAGGTGATACGGTTTCCAAGGCCGACCTAATCGCAAAAATGGGAAGAACAGGCCGTTCTACAGGCTCACATCTTCATTTTGAAATCAGATATAATGGCACGCCAATAAATCCATTAAACATACTCAAATAGGAGGTTCCAATGTTTCAAATGAAAAAAGAAGTTGAATCCAATTTTGACATCATAATCGGACCCAATTCAATGATCAAAGGTGATGTTGAGAGTGAAGGAAGCATCAGAATTGATGGCAAAATCATCGGAAATGTAACAACACTCGGAAATGTCATAATTAGTGAAAATGCAACTGTACGTGGCGATGTGACTTCTTCCAATGCAGAAATCTATGGTTTGTGCGAAGGTAATGTGAAAGTAAAGGGAAAAGTGAACCTGTTTCAAAATTCGACATTGATTGGTGATGTTCTGGCTAAAAGTTTAAACACAAAAGAAGGTGCTTCGTTTAAGGGCAATTGTGTTGTGGATCCTGATGAGGAACTTAAAATTGAAGTGGATAGCACAATGCACAACGCCTTCAATAAAACAAACAGTTCAAAGTTGGTTGATATCAACAAATCGCAAAACAACAAGCAGAAAACAAACAATGAGACACAAGAAAATGAACATAGAAATGCAAAATAAAAAGCGCATATGCGCTTTTTTTTCTTTAAGGAATTGCCCTGTTCCATAATTGAATTCATTTATGATTTGCCTATCGAAGTTGATGTTGTAAACATAGTCAAAACAAACGAAGGTCGACCCCTTAAGATCGACCTAAATGTTATGTTTACGTCCAGAATGCCGTTACGTACAAATTTCACACCACACCTTAGTTAGGTGGGTGGACTATCCATTGCTTCTGACTTCTGCTTAAAGCAGCTTGTCATAGACAAAGGAACACGTTCTCCCGAAAAATAGTCAGTGGTAAAATTTATAGCTGTAACCAACATTCCAGGCGCCTTTTTATTATTATACATCACTTTTGATTTTTTTTCAATCTCGTTGACGGTCCAATACGGTCATAACATTTTTAATATCATCGGGAATCGGAGCAATCACAGAAACACGTTCATCTCCCCTTGGAGGAATAAATGTCATCTCATAGCAATGTAGAGCTTGTCTGCCAATCCATTCACTCACATTTCCGTAAAGATGGTCACCTACAATCGAATGACCAATATGAGCAAAATGTACACGAATCTGATGGGTGCGGCCTGTTTCCAATCTTATCTTCACAAGTGTATGGGAGGTATATCTCTCAACAACATCATAATGGGTGACCGATGCCATCCCGCTATCAATAACAGCTCGCCTTATATCGAGTTCCTCTACTCTATCAATCGGAAAATCGATGGTACCAGAATCAAGGATAAGACGTCCTTCCACTATGGCAAAATATACCTTGTCTACCGAATTGTCCTGCATTTGTTCGGAAACTATCTGTTGCGAATACGCATTTTTTGCAATCAGTACTATACCTGATGTATCACGATCCAATCTATTGATGAATCTGATCTTGTAATTTTGATGACTCACATATTGATGATGGGACAACGCGTTTGCCAAAGTACCATCAGGATGACCTTTTGTCGGATGCACCACCAAAAAAGGGGGCTTATCCACGGCAAGTAAATCCCCATCTTCATAAAGAATTCTCACCGGAATGGGATTGGGATCAAAAGTGTTCTCATCGTGATCCAACATGAGTGAAATCAAATCTCCTGCTTTGACAATTCGGTTCACCGATTCGTTTTTCTTGTTTAGAAAAATATTGTTGTTGTTCTTGCATTTGCGGATCAATCTGCTGGACACATTCATGGATGTCGCAAGAACATCAATGATTTTCAGCCCCTCTTCCTCGGCTTCGACCTGATAATCCAGTCGTAAGGTTTCCTTATTAATGAACATAATGCTCCTAACTAAAAATTGTACCTAAGTAACAGTGTACTATTGGTCTCTTTTTCTTTTAATAATATATAATGGCGGTATTTCTTCTCCGCGACACTTCTCATTTGCCTGTCGCTTTCAACATTTTTATATTCGATGATATCCACTGTGACTTTTTTCCAACCACATCTAAGCAATTTTCCAACCATCTCTTTTGAAATCAATTCAATGGGAACAGAACCATAGACATTACCATAAATGATCTCATGGTTTTGCCAAAATTCATTGTGTGCGTCTATCGTTCCAGATTCAACCAACTCTTCAGTACGTTCTTTAGAAAAATATTCGATTTCATTACCTTCATCGATATTGGAAAAATGCATAGGTTTGTACAGAAATTCCAAAGCATTTATGGTTCTATAATTTCTATCTTCATTGCGTGTCGGTTGAATGACAATACTCTTGTCTTCCATGTGAGTAGCCCAAAACTCATTTTTGATCTGAGTGGATATGTTTCTAATCAATCGGACGTACATGTCGACATCTTCAGCATCTTTTGAATCCACGGCATCTTCCAATCGTTTTACAGCTTCCTTCAAATCAGTCATACCATAATCCATGTTTGTCACCTCATTTATCAAATGATTGCTTTAATCGATTGAACCAACAGATCGATTGATTCCCTTGGTGTCCAATAATTAGTGACAAATCTGTATTCACCAAGCTCAGGTCCATTAATCAAAATGCCATTGTCCAACAATGATTTTATAAACATTTCATGGTTTTCTATATTTTTGATTTCACAAAATACCATGTTGATGTCCAAACGGTCCTCAAATACAGTGATTCCTTCAATACCGGCAAGTTCTTTTGCAAGATATTTCGCATTTTCATGATCCTCACCCAATCGGTCCGTCATTTCCCTTAAAGCGACCAGACCAGCAGCAGCTATGATTCCTGTTTGCCTGAGACCACCACCCATAAGTTTTCTATTCTTTCTGGCTCGATTTATAAAAGTTTGGCTTCCTGTCAACATGGATCCAATCGGTGCGCATAGCCCCTTACTAAGACAAAACATTATCGAATCCGCATGTGCAGCGATTTGCTTTACAGGGACTCCGAGAGCAACTGAAGCGTTAAAAATACGGGCACCGTCCAAATGAACAGGTATGCCGTGTTTTTTTGCGATTTCATATACTTCAGCCATCTCTTCAAGTTGAATCACAGCCCCGCTGGAGTGTGCATTTTCCAAGCATATCAGACCAGTGTCCGGATAATGTAGATCATCCTCGCGAATCATCGCTTTCACCAATGATGGATCCATATGTCCATTGACGGTTGAAATCGTTCTAAGTTGAACTCCAGCTATTACAGCAGCAGCACCGACTTCATGCATCATAATATGACAGGCATCTCCAAGTATGACTTCATCTCCCCTTTTTGTATGCGTCAATAAAGCAAGTTGATTTCCAAAGGTTCCACTGGGTATAAATAAAGCAGATTCTTTACCAAGCAGATCAGCACTCAGTTTTTCAAGTTCAATAACAGTAGGGTCATCTCCATATACATCGTCACCGACCTCGGCTACGTACATAGCTTCTCTCATCGCTTGGGTTGGCTTGGTGACAGTATCGCTTCTAAAGTCATATTTTTTCATAATTATCACCTTTTAAAAACAGATTTTGTTATTTCATTTATGATACAATTATAACATAGCAATAGACAGATTTGGAGGTCAATATGAACATCTTTGTCAGCAAGATCACTTTTGTCCTAGTCTTCATGATTCTCACATTGACAGCAATATGGTTGAGTTATAAATTTTTCTTCATATTGATACCGTTCCTACTTGCATATGCGATGTCAAGACCCCTCTCATTTCTTGTCAAGAAAATTAGAAATAAGATAAATTTGCCAGTCAATTTGTTGTCTTTCATAGTTGTCATCATATTTATCGGTATTTTCATAACTGGAATCTCGTTTGCAGTCTATAAAGGAATCATGGCTCTAAGGGGAATTTCAGACTTTTTGTCAGCGATTGCCCAAAACATTCAATCTTTTACAGCCTCAGCCTCTCTAATTCAATTGAATCTTCCCTGGCAAGAGGACCCGATCGCCCTCAGCGATGTGTTATTTCAGTTTTATGATCTTTTCATAGGTACAATATCAAGTTTGACCGACTCCGTTTTAAATTTTGTGGTCTCGGTGGTCAAAACCATACCCAGTGTGGCATTATTCATGTTTTTTATGTTTCTGTCCCTCTATTTTTTCACGAAGGATCACGATCAAATCTCATTGTTGATCAAAAAGAATTTCGAAAAGATAAAATCACCTTTGTTCCATCATATCAAATCGAGTTCAATCGGTACGATCAAGAATTATTTTAAAGCACAACTCATTCTGATTTTAATCACATTCACTATTTCCGTGGTTGGCCTTACCATTCTTGGGATTCCTTTTAGCCCTCTAATCGCATTGGTTGTAGCTCTGGTGGACTTGATTCCTATGGTTGGCCCTGCAATAATTTATATGCCTTGGATTATTTTAATTGCACTAATGTCCGAATATTCCACTGCCATTGTACTTTTGATCATTTATCTGACAACCACTTTGACAAGACAGATTATTGAACCGAAAATTGTAAGTAGCAAAATTGGAACTCATCCCCTCATCATGTTGTTTTCAATGTATACGTGCTATCGATTTGTCGGTATTCCCGGCTTTATCATTGGACCGATTATAGTTATGACATCACTGGTTTTGATTAAATCTTATAATGCCACAGTAAAAATAGACGAACATTAATTCTAATCTCATTATATATATTTTACTTAACAACTTCATGTACACAAACAAATACAATAAATGTAGGGTTTTTTAGCAATAAAAAAAACTTTACATTTTTTATTTATATGCTATAATTATTCATTATATTAGGTCATGTATACAATCCAAAGGAGGATGAAATGCGAAACACTTTATACTTTATTGAAAAAGAGGATCGATCACCATCAAGATTAAGCGCATTACTGAAGAAACATCCAGAAATTCAGTTTGTTTCTTTGTTTGCTGTGGATTTTGGAAATAACCATACCGATGAGAAAATTCCTGTGAACATGGTAATCGACGATTTGGAGGATTTCTTCAGAAACGGTATCCAGACAGACGGCTCGTCAGTTTACCTCCCCGAAATTGCCACTATAAACAATGCCAAAGTTGACTTGATTCCTGATATGAATTCCCACTGGATCATCGACTACAACATGGGGCACTCCATTGGTGACGGTAAATTTTCAGGGACACTGGTAATACCTTCGTTTCTTTACCACGAAAATAATCCCGTTTGTTCCAGGAGTGTACTGAAAAATGCCGTAGATCACTTCAAAGCTGAGATCATCGAATTATTTCGCAACAACCCTGATTTAATCCTTGAATATAACGGCATTGAAAACATAGATGATATTGAAGACGTTATTTTAACAAGCGCTACTGAGTTGGAGTTCTGGGTAAAAACACCAGATACCCAAACCGACATTGAAAAACTTTCCGCCTCTCAAAATCTGAAAGAACAGTATTGGAAACGCACTTATGGTCAAGTTAGAACCGCTATGGAAAAATCATTGTTGACTCTTGAAAAATACGGATTCGAACCTGAAATGGGTCACAAGGAAGTTGGAGGTGTCACATCCAAACTTGCCGGTACAAACATATTCACCCATGTCATGGAACAATTGGAAATCGATTGGAAATATGACGAGACTTTGATAGCTGCTGACAAGGAAATTGTAGCCAAAGATATCATCAAAGATGTTTTTGAGGCCAATGGCCTGAATGTCACTTTCCAGGCAAAACCCCTTGAGGGTGTCGCCGGCAGTGGTGAGCATCATCACATTGGCGCAGCCCTCAAGATGAAAAACGGAAAAACCATCAATCTATTCACACCATTGAATATAGAAGACAATTTCATGACAAGAATCGCATATGGTTCTTTGATGGGCATTCTCAAGAATTATGAGGTCATCAACCCTTTTGTATCATCAACCAATGATAGTCTCAACCGTTTGAAACCTGGTTTTGAAGCTCCTGTTTGTATCGTTTCATCATTAGGTCATTCTCCTCAGGTCCCTTCGAGAAACAGAACTGTTTTGATTGGATTGATCAGAGATCTCAAGAACCCGTATGCGACTCGATTCGAACTCAGGTCACCTAATCCAAACTCAAACTCATATCTACTACTGGCTGCCGTATGTCAAGCATGCCTTGATGGTATCAAAGCGACATTCAAAAGTGGAAAATCCCTCGATGAGATTGAAAAGGGATTCAATAAGGCTCAAGGCGAGGAGCATTTCTACCTCGAGTATAATCGCGTTTACAGAAGCGAGGAAGATGTTTTCGAAGATTTCACTTCCAAAGAAAGAGATACACTGTTTGGAATTCCACCTAAAACTGTTTATGAAAACTTGTTGGCTTTTGATGCCAATGTGTCTAAAGTTGAAATATTGAAAAAGGATGATGTGTTTTCTTTGAAAATCATCAACTCTTACAAAGCTTTCATGCTTGACGAATGGTCAACAGAGCTCAAAGAGAGAATTATTCCAACAAATACAAGAATAATACGCAGATTGAAGAAATTGCATGACGAAAATGAAATCACTGATTTGGATATTGTGAATTGGGAGCGCATCAGCAATATCAAACACAATCTCATGAAAGATTCCATGCATTCAAAGTCAATTTTCTCTCAAATTCGAGATGCCCTTGATAAGTGCAATTACTCAGTAGCTTCCAATCTTCAAATTGAAATGAATGCACAAATGTCCATTCTGACAAAATTATACCTAGAGTATAGAAGAAACCTGATCATTTTAGATGAACACTAAAAAAAGCTACTTTCGACTCATCGAAAGTAGCTTTTTTTTGATATTAGAACAATCTGTGCACAAAAAGACCTGATCTGAGTTTCGGTTCAAACCATGTCGACTTAGGAGGCATTACCTCTCCCGCATCTGCGATTCCAATCAAGTCGTCCATTGTTGTAGGATACATTGAAAATGCCACTGCAAAACCGTTTTGAACTCTTTTTTCGAGTTCTCCAAGTCCTCTTATTCCACCAACAAAGTCAATTCTGTTGTCAGTTCTAGGGTTTTCAATACCTAAAATCGGGGCCAACAAATTCTCTTGAAGGATCGAGACATCCAATCGATCTACAGGATCACTTTCATCATAGATGCCTTTCTTAGCTTCGATCTTATACCATTCTCCAGCAAGATACATACCGAATACAGCTCTTTTCATCGGCTTGTATGGCTCAACTCGACCTAATTTCTCAACTTCGAATTTTTCTGAAATGGCATTCAAAAACGCATCTTCAGTATGACCGTTCAAATCTTTGACAACACGGTTGTAGTCCATGATAAACAAATCTTCATCAGGAAATATTACAGCCATAAAGAAATTGAACTCTTCAGTACCATCATAGTCAGGGCACTCTTCACGTCTTTTTAGCCCAACTTTTACCGATGAAGCTGAACGGTGGTGACCATCGGCGATATAAAGATACTCGATTCCCTCAAAAAGGTGCTGAATCTGTGAAACCAATTCAAAATCATCAAGTCTCCAAAAAATATGAGTGATCTGATCATCTGATGTAAAGTTATACATGGGCATGTGAAACTTGATCCAATCATTGACAATAGCATTTATCTTGTCATTTTTTCTGTAAGTTAAAAATACAGGTTCAGTATTGGCGTCACAATAATCAAAGTTGTTGATTCTATCCACTTCTTTAGTAGGTCTTGTGAATTCATGTTTTTTAATGGTGTCATTGATATAGTCATCAATTGATGTACATGCGACGATACCGGTTTGAACCCTGCCATTCATCAATTGACGATAGATGTAATAGTTCGCTTTATCATCACCGGTCATGATTTCTTCAGATATAAATCGATCAAGTGTTTTTCTTGATGTCTCATAAACCAACTTGTCATAATCACCTACAGTATCCGGGAGATCGATTTCCGATCTCACAACATGCAAGAAAGAATAAGGATTGCCTTCTGCCATCTCTTTGGCTTCAGCACGATTCATAACATCATATGGCAAACACGCCACTTGTTCCACAAGTTCCTGCTTTGGTAATATACCTTTAAAAGGTCTAACAACTGCCACTAGTGCACCTCCATTTTATAAATTGAAAAAGTTTGTGATAACAGATATGGTCTCTTCGCCGATTCGCTCTTGAGCTTCACCAGTGGACGCACCAATGTGCGGCGTGGCAGAAACCTTAGGGTGATTGATCAAAGCAATGTTCTTTGTCGGTTCTTCTTCAAATACATCAATACCGGCTCCAGCTACTTTTCCACTCTCAAGTGCATCCAAAAGATCCGCTTCATTAACCACTCCGCCACGGGCAGTGTTGATTAGATAAACGCCATCTTTCATCATGTCGAACTGTTCTTTTTTGATTGTTGGTCCCAAATTTTTATCAAAAGGAATATGAAGTGATATGAAATCTGAATTCTTCAAAAGATCATCCATCGCCATATACTCGAATTGGTCATACTGCTCAAGTTTTCCACGCCTATTGGTATAAACAACCTTCATGCCCAGTGCCATCGCTCTGACTGCAACCTCGTAAGAAATACGCCCCATTCCGATGAGCCCTAACGTTTTTCCTGAAAGTTCCACACCTGTATAATGCTTTTTGTTCCATTCACCAGCACGCATCGTCACATTCGAGATATGGATAAAACGTGCTACCGAGAACATATGACCGATTGCAAGTTCCGCTACCGCCGCACTGCTTGAATTCGGAGTGTTTCTTACAGCAAATCCATTTTCTTCAGCATAGACATGATCGATGTTGTCGATACCGACACCTGCTCTGATCATCAATTTTAGCTCACTGTCTTTGACTTGATTGATCAGATCTTTTCTGATTTTGGTCGCAGAGCGGATAACAATAACATTTGAATCTCTCATTTTCTCAACTAGAGCCTCACCATCATAATGGTTGGTGTCTACGCTATGGCCTAGTGCAACCAATGCGTCAACAGCACTTTTATCCATGCCGTCATTAGCCAATATTTTCAATTGCATTTCCTCGCCTCCAAATTCATAAAATGAGGCAATTGATCGACAATTGCCTCGAGGTATATTTGATTATAAGCCTAATATTTCCTCAATGGTCTCGAGCAACACCTTAAGATCATTCATTTGAGTGTCTGCCATATGAGCAATTCTAAATGTCACATCTTTCAATTTCCCATAGCCGTTTGAAATCATGTAACCACGTTTTCCAAGCTCCTTATTAAGATCGGAAACACTGATTTCTTTGGTATTTCTGATTGTTGTCAAAGTATTGGATGCGTATTTTTCTTCTGCGAGCATTTCAAAGTGCTTCTCTGCCCACGCACGAGTGTACTTTGCCATTTCAAGGTGTCTATTGAAACGGTTTTCAAGTCCTTCAGCCATAATATTGTCAAGCTGGTAGTCGAGAGCGAACATATGAGCGAGTGAAGGTGTTGACGGATATTGATAATCTTTCTTTTGAATGTACTCATAAAGTTGCAGCAAATCGAAATAAAGTCCTCTGTGTGGGACTTCTTTGGCGGCTTCAATCGCTTTGTTTGAAATGGAGCATATGCTTAACCCTGCTGGCAATCCAAGACACTTTTGTGTGGATGTGATGCAAATATCGACGCCTAACTTGTCCACTTCAATTTTAGTGCCACCCATGGAACTTACAGTATCCATGCAGAAAATCACATCGGGATATTTTCTCATGACCTCTGCGATTTCATCCACAGGATTCATGATTGCAGTTGATGTTTCATTATGAGTGATTGTCACCAAATCGTATTTTCCAGTTGATAATGCCTCTTCAACCATTTCAGGTGTAGTCGGCTTGCCAAGTTCAGACTTGAATATGTCAGCCGGTACATTGTTGCTTTTAGCCATTTCATACCATCTGTCGCCAAAAGCGCCTACGGAAAAAATTGCGGCTCTTTTTCTTGTACATGATCTAACTGCACCTTCCATCAAACCACTTCCCGAAGAGGTGGAGAGCAAAATCTCATTTTCGGTATACATTAACTTTCTCATTTTGTCGGAGATACTTCTTTGGAGCGCAGAAGCCTCTTTTGTTCTGTGACCAATTTGTGGCGTCGCCATTTTTTGAAGAACATCTTCTCTGACATCCACAGGACCTGGTATAAATAGTCTCTTATGCATTTATATCACCTCAAAAATATATTTTTGAATCATGATTATCATATCATTTTATCTAATTAATAACAATATTTGTCCCGCATCAATTTGTGAATTTTATTTAAAAAGTTGAAACCTTATCATAAAATTTAAAAATTGCGAATAAAAAAAACTTTGGAGTGATCCAAAGTCTTTTTGTGGTATGTTTTTTGCTTAAAAAGCTACGATAATGCCTTTTTTATCTGCATACAAAGAGGACAATCCAGCACATTTCAAATTGATGATTTCATCAACATTTGGGATCAATGAAATTTTCTCTTTGATTTGATTGGCTCTTTCCCAATTGCCGACATGTGTGACTGTTACAATTTTTTTGCCTTTTTTGACGATTTCATCCTGCATGATTTCAATCAGTCTAATATAGGCTTTGTTTGAATTACGAACTTTTTCAACCAGCTTGATTTCGCCATATCCATCCGCACCCATGATAGGCAGAATATTCAAGGTGGACGCTATGAGTCCCTTCCATTTGGAGATGCGGCCATTTTTTATGAGATTATCCAGAGATTCAGATATGAAAAGTACTGACATTTCACCTATGAAACGGGAAACTTCCGCAACCAGCTCATCCTTTGCGAGATTTTGTTTCTTGAATTCATGAATCATGCGAGCCACCAGCGTTTCTCCAGCGGCTGCTCCGAGCGAGTCAAATATATGAATGAATTTCTTTCCAGGATTCTCAGACTCATACAGTTGCTTTGCCACCATTGCGCTGTTGTATGTACCACTTAATTTTGATGAGATGGTGACAATATAGACTTCTTCTTCCTCACCTTCGAATTGCTCGAGAAAATCATTAGGTGATGGACAAGCTGACTTAGGCAGATCTTGCGATTTTTTCATTCTTTCGACAAATTGATCAACGTCCAGATTTTGATCATCCACATACTCGATGCCATCCAAATATAATTTGAAAGGCACAATTGTTGTGGGATAAAGGTCAAGAAATGATTGATCCACTTCTGTACTGCTGTCACCGACTACTTTATACATATACTCATCTCCTAAAATTTAATAATCTCATTATACTTCAAAAATCGAAATATATCAAATAAAAGACCACCTCGTTTGAGGCGGTCAAATTTATTAAAGTGAAGATAACGACAATATCTTTAGTTCTCTTTCAACAGCCAGTTTCTCAAGTTTTTCCACTTCAGCATTTACACTTTCAACAAACGCCTCATCTTTTATAGAACTGAGATTGATTTTGACATTGTAAAGTGCCGACAAAATTGCCGTTCTAGCCATCATGCCTGCTACCAACGCGTCAGTTTGGGCATTTTGATTACCCTTGACCACCAAAACTTCAATGGAATCAAACAATTCACTGGTCTTGGCCGCGACTTCAAGTGGTACAGATGCCGCATATTTCATGCCTGCCTGTATTTGTCTTGTACGCTCGACTTTCTCCTCATCAGTATCCTTAGGCAGTTTAAACGCCTTCATGACTCCGTCAAAGGAGTTCGCATCTTTATCGATCAAATCAACAAATTCGCTTTTGAATGCGATCATTTGCTCTGCAATAGCAACCATCTCATTCGAAACCTCTTCATAGTTCTTTTTTTCGATTGTAAGATTGGCTACCATTGCGGCAAGTGATGAAGCCAGAGCCGAAGCCAATGCGGCAACACTACCGCCACCTGGAACCGGCTCGTTGGAAGCTGTTTGATTTAAAAAATCCTGTAAATTCATATCTTTAAGCATTTTAACCTCCCACTGCATTTTCAGTAAGGCTGATCATTGAATTTATCAAGGATCAACACGCCATTCTTTATCACTTTTTCCACTGTGCTCACGCCTATGTGATAAGGTAAAAAATTATAGGTTGGAAACTCATGGATTACAATATCAGCATTTTTACCGACATCAATACTACCGATTCTATCCGCCCTATCAAGTGCCGCGGCACCATTGATCGTGAGTGCGGTTATAGTTTCTTCAATGGACATTCCCATTTGGTTGGTGGCAAGTGCGATCAATAATGGTATGGACTCAGTGAAACAGCTTCCAGGGTTAAAATCTGAAGCAAGAGCAACCATTAAATTTTGATCGATCATATTTCTTGCTCTAGCATAAGATTCCTTAAGTGAAAACGCTGTACAAGGCAAAATTGTTGCCACTACTCCTGCATCTCTCATCGCAATAACTCCAGCGTCAGAAACCTGAAGCAAATGATCGGCGGAACATGCGCCCAGTTCTGCGGCAAGCTCAGCACCACCCAGTTGAACAATCTCATCCGCATGTATTTTGAGTTTGAAACCTCTCGCTTTTGCGGCGCCAAGAAATCTCCTTGACTGTTCAACAGAAAAGACATTTTCTTCGCAAAAGATATCGGCGAACTCAGCCAATCCTTTTTCATCCACAACGGGAAGTACCGTATCGATCATAAAATCAATAAAGGCATCAGGATTGGTTTTGTACTCAGCCGGTCTGGCATGGGGACCTAAAAAAGTCGTGACAATATCAAGGGAATGAATCTCGTTGAGACGTTTCATGACTTCAAGTTGCTTGATTTCGGTATTCAAATCGAGACCATAACCACTCTTACCTTCAACAGTTGTCACTCCAAATCCCGTCATTGAGTTTAATCGTTTGATACCAACCTTGATCAGTTCCTCTTCAGAAGCATTCTTTGTACTTTTGACGGAATTGATAATGCCTCCACCTTTAGACATGATATCCATATAACCTTGACCTTGAAGTCTCCAGTTATACTCCTGTTCACGATATCCGCCAAATATGAGATGTGTATGTGAATCCACAAACCCAGGCAAAACACAGCGCTCAGTCGCATCTATGATTTTGAAACCTTTTGATTCATACTCTTTGACATCCAAAACATCTTGTGTGACCTTTGATATGACACCGTTTTCGACGACGATCGATCCATTTTCAATCACATTTAGGTCACTCATCGCAGTACCGGATTTACCTTTGAACCCGCTACATGTAACTATTTGGTTTGCATTGATTATGACCAGATTTCCTTTTTTCATCACTTACTCCATAATCCTTTTTTCAAGAACTTGATCATATGAAAATGCTTCTACACCGAGATAATACTCAGCGGTGCCAATTAATGCATCCATTGGGACGAGTCCTATGATTTCACTGCCGACAACTGAAACTCCAAAACGTTTTGCTTCTACCTTTATGAGTTCAAAAGCGCGATAAAGTGGAGTTTTTGAAAAGTCCGTCATGTTCATGGAAACTTGAACAATGCCACGCTCTTCAAGATCAATTCCGATGGCTTTGCAATAACGCAATCCACCACTCAAATGTCTTACATTTTTAGCTATTTTATTGGCGATCTCAAGATCATTTGTTGCAAGATTTACGTTGAAAGCAACTAGAGGCATTCTTGCACCTATCGCTACAATACCTGCTGTTGTATGGATTTCAGTACCAAAATCAGGTTTCCAAGCTTCGTCCTTTATTTTTTCGGACATGCCCTCGAACTGACCTTTTCTAAGCGCAGCAAGGTTTTCTCTCGCTGATGACGATGCTGATTTCTCATATAAAAAACAAGGTAAATCATATGTCTCATATAAAAGTTTTGCAACTTCTTTTGAAAGCTCGACACACTCGTCCATAGTGACATTTTTAATAGGAATAAATGGAATGACATCAACCGCTCCCATACGGGGATGTTGACCCTCATGCTTTGTGAGGTCAATCAGTTTCACTGCAGTACCTACAGCTTCAAGTATAGCGACCTTAAGAGCCTCTTTTTCACCTACAACAGTGACGACCAATCTGTTGTGGTCCTCGTCATTGCTGTAGTCCAATAACTTAACACCATTCTTGCCTCTAAAAGCGGATATTATTTGTTCGATTTTTTCAAGATCTCTTCCCTCACTGAAATTGGGAACACATTGAATAATTTGATTCATACAAAAACCTCCATTTATGTCTCATGATTAATCATTATAAACATATTATCGTCGATTTTAAGACCACTTTACAAATTCAGTTTGATTTTGAGTTTTTCAAGCATATCAACAGTCATATTCTCCAAATTATAGTTGGGTTTCCATCCCCACTCTTTTTTAGCATCACCGTCATCAAGGGAATTCGGCCATGAATTGGCAATTTCTTGTTTGATTGGGTCTACATCATAATCCATTTCAAACTCAGGTATATGTTTTTTGATTTCATTTTTGATATCTTCCGGACAGAAGCTCATTGCCGTAATATTGAATGCATTTCTATGAATGAGTTTCGTCGGATCCGCCTCACTCAGTTGAAGGATTGAATCGAGTGCATCAGGCATATACATCATATCCATGTAAGTCTCTGAATTAAGGTTGCATGTGAATCTTTTGTTTCTTAATGCTTCGTAATAAATATGAACGGCATAATCTGTCGTGCCACCACCAGGAAGCGCAGCGTAAGAAATCAGGCCAGGGAATCTGACGCCTCTTGTGTCAACACCAAATCTATTGAAGTAATAATCGCATAACAGTTCACCAGCAACCTTGGAAACACCATAGATAGTAGATGGTCTTTGTATTGTATCTTGTGGAGTAAAGTCTTTCGGCGTGGAAGGTCCAAAAGCAGCTATAGAACTCGGTGTAAAGACCATTGAACCAGTCTCGCGGGCAACTTCAAGGCAATTGTAAAGACCGTTCATATTGACATCCCATAGCAATTGAGGATTTGTTTCACCAATCGCTGATAATATTGCCGCTAAATTCACTATTGTATCTATTTTATATTTTTTGACAACTTCATGTAATCTCTTTCCATCGGTAACGTCCACCAATTCAAAGATCCCATTCTTTTCAACAGTTTCATTTTTTGCAAAGCTTCTGCTGGAAGCCACAACGTTGTCAACACCGTATGTTTTTCTCAGAAGTTCAGTTAATTCAGTACCAATTTGGCCAGATGCGCCTGTAATCAAAATCCTTTTCATTATTTACTCCCCTTTAAAAAAATATTCGTGAAATATATGCCAACCAACTCTATTTTACATGAATGTGAGACATAGTAAAACAAAACATTCACAAAAACATTTTAATAAAACTTAAACATTGCCTGTCTTTGAGTATATAAATAAAAATAGCACCACCCAGTAAAATGTGATTGAAACAGCGGCTACAACTCTAAACCTCACTTTGGATAACTTGTGTCTAAAAAGAACCATTGCAAGCGAAAAACCGACGCCTCCACCCGCTAACGCTAAAATCAACAACGTATTCTCAGATATTCTTCTCTTTCCTTTGACCGCTTTAAGCTTGTCAATCCCCATGGTGACAAATGCGAGAACATTGATTGCTGTCACAATATATAATATTACTCTGTTATGGTCCATTGTGTCCTCCTTGCGATTTTATCCCATATCATCGTATACCAATTGAAGGATAAACACAATAAAAATGGACTCAAAACACGAGTCCAAAAATCCACATCCTAATTTTTATTGAACACCAGTGAAAACTGCGTCCCCCTATTGCAATCACTGTCGAACTCAATTTGTCCCTTATGTTTACCTACCACAATATCATAAGCTATACTGAGACCCAATCCCATGTTTTCGTTTTTGGGTTTGGTTGTAAAAAAAGGATCGAACACATTTTCAATATACTCGTCAGGTATGCCTATTCCATTGTCTTTGATATGGCAAATTACCGCATCCTCGGTCTCGATTGTACGAATGACAATTTTACTTTCATTGACATCCTTCACAGCTTGGATGGCGTTGATAAGGACATTCATAAGAGCTTGTTTGATCTCACCTTTATTACATTGAATTCTACTGTGGTCATTATATTGCTTTTCCACTGAATGAATCAGTTTGATTTCGCTATTGATCATCAGCAGGACTTCCTCTATCATTTCACTGAGTTTGGCTGATGACTGAGCATCTTTTTTGGAATTTCTTGAGAAATTTCCAAGAGTAGCGATCAACTTTTTGATTTTTAAAATCTCATCACTCGTATCATCAAAACCTTCTATCAAATTATTCTTGATATTCATGACTGTCATCGGTGAGATGTGTTCATCCAAATCGTTGATTCTGCTCAATGACCTGTTCAGTTCTTTTTCAAGTTTGACCAAAGGCATCTCAATTTCATGCACCAACCCCTCAAGCAATTCTCCTATGGCGGTCATCTTCTCTTTCTCAATCAAGTAACTTTGGGCTTCTTTCAACATTTTATTTACTCTGATCAGTTCAACATTCTGTTTCTCTAGAAGTTCCAGCGCTCTAATCAGTTTTCTTTCGCTTTCAACTTCTTTAAGAACGGACTTCACCCTGGCAGCAAACTCAATTTTATTGAATGGTTTTTGTATGTAATCTGTCGCACCGAATTCAAAGCATTCCTTGAGGACAAGCAGATCATCCACTGTGGTGAGCATGATCACTTCTGTTCGATCCAGCCATTTTTCATGTTTCATTATTTTAAGCACATCCACTCCTGTTAGACCGGGCATAACAATGTCCAGCAAAACGAGGTCAATTTTCTCGTTTTGCATGATTTCAAGTGCTTCCTCCCCACTCAAACATGACTTTATTTCTTCCACTACACGATATTCCATCAAGCAGTCTTCGGCAATTTTGATATTCATTTTACTGTCATCGACTATCAACACTTTCATGAGCATGCCTCCTTTTGAAAGATTTTACCCGTTTAGATTCTTCGGAAACAAAAAAAGCATATCAAATAATATTTGATATGCCTTGAGTATTAAAATTCTGCATTTTTAACTGTTCTTGGAAATGGCACAACATCCCTGATATTACCCATACCAGTCAGGTACATAATCATACGTTCAAAACCAAGTCCGTATCCGGCATGACGTGTCCCACCGTATTTTCTGAGCTCGAGGTACCACCAATAATCCTGCTCTTCAAGTCCCATTTCATGAATACGATTGAGTAACAAATCGTGTCTTTCCTCTCTTTGGGATCCACCGATCAATTCTCCAACCCCTGGAACCAACAAATCCATGGCAGCAACTGTTTTTTGATCGTCATTCATACGCATATAGAATGACTTGATTTCTTTTGGATAATTGATGACAAATACTGGTTTGTTGTATATGACTTCCGTAAGGTATCTTTCATGTTCTGTTTGTAGGTCAGCTCCCCAAAATACTGGATATTCAAACTCATGACCTGAACTTTTAAGTGCTTCAACTGCTTCCGTATAGGTCACCTTGATAAAATCGGAATTGATGACGTGATTCAAACGTTCCAGCAGGCCTTTATCGATACGCTCGTTGAAAAATTCCATTTCTGTCGGACACTCTTTCAAAACATAATCGATGATATATTTGACCATATCTTCGGCCAATTGCATATTGTCGGACAAATCGGCAAAAGCAATTTCAGGCTCTATCATCCAAAATTCAGCCGCGTGTCTTTTGGTATTGGAGTTTTCAGCTCTGAATGTAGGACCAAAAGTATAGACATCTCTAAAAGCCAAAGCAAATGTCTCAGCTTCGAGTTGCCCGCTGACAGTGAGGTTTGTCTCTTTTCCGAAAAAATCCTCAGATGTATCCACTTTCCCATCATTGGATTTAGGAATATCTTCAAGATCAAGGGTCGTTACCCTGAACATTTCTCCTGCGCCTTCAGCGTCGCTTCCTGTTATGATTGGCGTGTGGACGTATACAAATCCTCTGTCCTGAAAAAATCTATGCACGGCATATGCCGCAACAGATCTCACTCTAAATACCGCTGAAAATGTATTGCTTCTCGGTCTTAAATGTGCGATGGTTCTAAGATATTCCATTGTATGTCTTTTCTTTTGCAGGGGATAATCCGGTGTGGAGTATCCTTCTACTTCAATCTCAATCGCCAATATTTCAAAAGGTTGCTTTGCGTCAGGAGTCAAAATCATTCTACCCTTGATTATGATGGCCGATGCTATTGACAATTTTGATATTTCTTCAAAATTCTTCAAATGTTCATCATATACAATTTGAACATTTTTGAAATAGGTCCCGTCATTCAACTCGACAAATCCAAATGTTTTCGAAGCTCTGCTTGTTCTGATCCAACCTGAAATTTGAATATCTTGATTCTCAAAAGCAGATGGGTTTTGGTACAACTCTTTAATGCGAATGTTTTCCATACTTTGCCTCCAATCTATATCAATATTGATTGATTTTAAATTCTATTAAATTATAACTTAAGCGTTCTGTTTAGTCAAAATAATCCATTGATATTTGTGTTTTTTTCTTATACTATGTTGTATATGGAAACAAACAGGAGGAAAAAATGGATCAGATCAACAGTATTTACATCAGTTCATCACTTTTCTTAGTCAGTTTCATCATGCATTTGATAGGATTCAAACCCAACAACACCAGAAAAATCACACGGATATTTGATTTCATACCTTTTGTGGTCGTATTGGCAACTTCAAGACTATCAATTCCTGTGACTGAATTCACAGTTTTTAAATACGCATTGATGGCACTATATCTCATGCAATTGGTTGGTCATTATCTTCTGAGGAAACAACCGGATTCAGTATTGCTGTCACTTGGTATGATTTATTCTGTGTTTATATTCATTGCCCTGATCAACCAATTCCTATTGCCGGCAATAATGGTCAATTGGATATTGATTTTACTCATTGCTCTGGTCTCATTCGGGGTTTTGGTCCTTTATCGTCAAATTCCTGACAAGACACACAAGGACTTTATTGAAATACAGTTTTTTGTTTTTTTGGGAATACTGTTGCTCAGTATCAGCAACAATTATTATTACATGACCATCGGAACTTTTTTGATCATCATTTATCAGGTCGCAGACATTTCATTGACTTCGCACATTTTTACAAAAGAAATGAATCATAGAGAAAATCGACTACATGATTTGGAAAACAGGTTTGAGCGTGTAGTGGAATATGAGAGTAAAAAAAGGACTTCACAAATGGTGGACCATGTCGAAAATATACGTGAGAAATCATCTCGAGATCCACTGACGAAAGCACTCAATAGGGGTAGCATAACAAATACCATTACTGCTATGATCAACGATTCAGACATCAAAATATTTTCAGTCGCTTTTTTCGATATTGATTTCTTTAAAAACATCAACGATTCAAAAGGACATATTGTCGGCGACGAATGTCTTAGACAACTTGCAACAGCCTTCTTATCGCAGAACAGAAAAACCGATGCGCTTGGAAGATATGGTGGTGATGAATTCCTACTGGTACTTCCAAACGTCAACGCCCCCATGGCTTATGAAATCTGCGACCGGATCCGGGTTGGCATCATGAAAAAGTCATCGCCTTCATTTACAATTTCCATGGGAATCGCGACATACCCATTCGATGGAAAAAATGTCACAACACTTCTTGAAGTTGCTGACAAAGGTCTTTATGACGCTAAAAATACAGGACGTAACAAAGTATCCTATAAAGGTAATGTTCCCATATTGAAATAACATTTTATGGATTTGACAAATAGAAATCTGATATAAAAAGCCCTTCATCCATTTTAATCACTTCATAGCAAATAGCGTTGTAATAGATTTCATCATTATTGACCATAAATTTTTCAAGCACATAAACCAGAGTCATGTCATCAACAACTTCCAGTTTATAAGGCTTGAAGCCAAGGTAATCATTCAACTGGATGGGTTCATCCTTGATGGCAACTATCTTAAGAAATGCGTTTGAATCCATATCGATCAATTCCATCAGGGATTGGTCGATATTTTTTATATAGTTCACCCAACGTTTATTGAACTCATCGACAATCTCGTATATTTCGAAATCAATTTCAATGGCTTCCAAAGTATTGTATTTATACTCCTGATCATTTTCATTGGTTATGGCAGACTCGGCCGGAATATGATAATAACCGGTGTAAGTCAAGGCATCTTTGTAGGTGACCTGCTTTACAAAAGATATGGTCCCACGATTTTTAGCCATTATTCTTTTTTCATGATTTCCCGCTTTTGTCGTATATTCGATTTCAATCGTCTCAGCTTCTTCATCGATCACAACAATCCTCGCGGTAACAGTATGTTTTTGCCCTTTTTTATCGAGTGAATCGAATACCCAGATGGCATCTTCTTGAATAGGATTTTTGAGCAGTATCAAACGGTTGAACTCCGATTCATTGAGCATTTGACCTGAAATTGTTTGCACCATCTTCTCGCTGTCAACCCAAAGTTCAACCTGGAATCCATGATCACGCTTTCCGATATTCCTTGAAATGTCTTTGACTTCTCCTGAAATGGAAAGTATGACTCGATCAGATTGATCTTCTACATTGAGATTTTTATAATAATGATAATATCCTCTTTCACCCATAAATTCAAATTCCTCTGCCGGAAAATAGACGCTCAAAGCCTGATCGGGCGGATAGCCCTCTTTTATTGAAAACTCATCCTTTGAACAACCGGACAATACAAAGGCCAAAAGAACCAGAATTCCAAATATCGATTTGTTCATGGTATGATCATCACCTCAATCTTATCAATATATGCTCAATGACAATTCCTCAGACAATTGCTCAAGCAATCGAAGCCCTGCAAAACTATTGCCTTTTTGATCAAGTGCAGGACCAAAAACACCAATACCCATACGATTGAGTGCAGTTCCCAAGATACCACCACCTACACCACTTTTGGCGGGTACACCAACATTGATTGCGAACTCACCTGAACCATCATACATTCCACATGTGGCCATATAGGATTTTACAATGTGGCAATACCTCAGGGGAAATACTTGCTCTCCAGTCAAAAAATCTTTACCATTTCGCGCCAACAGTGCCCCTATATAGGCCAGTTCCTTTGAAGTGATCTCGATGGAACATTGTTTGAAATAGACTTCCAATATCTCGTCCACGTTGCCGCCCAAATTACCGAAATCCTTTAGAAAATATGCCATGGACCGGTTTCTATCACCCGTTTTGAGCTCAGATTGAAAAACTGCTTCATTGATCTGTATGTCATTGTTATGGGTTATTTTTCTAATGAAATCTAAAATCCGTCCCGCCTTTTCTGCCGGATTGGCCCCATGGATCAGACCCGATACCGAAATCGCCCCCGCATTGATCATCGGATTGAGAGGTTTGTGTTCATTGAAAGTCTCCAGTCGCACGATTGAGTTAAAAGGATCACCGGTTGGTTCTTTTCCTACCTTTTCAAAAACAATATCCTCACCATTGTCAAGAAGTGCCAACATAAGAACGATCGGTTTCGATATGCTTTGTAAAGTAAAACGATGAGCAAAATCACCAGCCTGGTAAAGGTTGCCTTCTACGTCGTAGATCGATACACCAAGAAGATCCTTTTTTGTCTTTCCGAGCTCAGGTATATAATTGGCCACTTTTCCATGTTCACAATAAAGCCTGTTTTTTTCAACTAATACTTTCAACAAATTTTGCATGATTCACCTCACCATATAGTCTTCATTTTCCATTATAACAACTCCCGCTAAAAATTCTACTCTTTCTTTCTTACGTGGGATAAAAATCGATTTACAAAAGCTTTCAAGTTTGGTAGTATAGTATATGTTATATGCAAATTCAAAAAGAGGAGTTGTCGATATGAAGAAAACATTGTTAACCCCATCGGCATTAGAAAAATTGCAACATGAATATGATGAGCTGATAGAAAAGAGACATCAAATCTCAGACGAAATCAAACGTGCTCGAGGATTTGGGGACTTATCAGAAAATGCTGAATATCATGCTGCTAGGGAGGCACAGTCTCATAATGAAACTGAAATCCTCAAGTTGAAAAGCATTTTAGAATCATATGAGTTGGTAAATGAAACCGGTGATAAAAATACAATCAACATCAATTCAAGAATTAAGATTCTTGATATTGAATCCAAAGATGAAGAAATCATGCAAATTGTCACAAGCGTTGAATCTGATCCACTGAACAACAAAATTTCAAACGAATCCCCTATGGGTAGCGCACTGATGGGCAAAAAAAAGGGTGATAAGGTAGATGTCATCTCACCAAATGGCACCATTAAATTGAAAGTAATTGAATTATTATAATCAAAAACCAAGCCGGTTGGCTTGGTTTTTTTTATAATAAATTATGCAATTGCTTTTTTCTTTTTCCCAAAGACCTTATATAAGATATAAGTCCCTATCAAATAACAAAGGATTGTAAAGTAATATGGCGTATTATAGCTGTATTTGAACATTAAATAGCCACCTGCATAGATTCCGACTGATCGAAATAGATTGTTGATCAGCGAGATCATGCTGCTCATGAATGTTCTCGTATCATCCTCTGTGATTTCCATAGCCATGCTGCCTAGTATCGGATTTGCCATGTTCATGAGTGATGACCTGAAAAAGAAAGAAAAAGTTATAATGTATATTCCCTGAGGAAAAGATATGGATATCAGAAACGGAATGGATAAAAGCTGACAAGCAATTACAGTATTCACCGATCCCATTCGCTTTGCGAGTGGAGGAACAATCAGTCCCCCTAAAACTGTCCCTACCTGGCTGATGGCCATGATATTTCCGACAACACCGTCAGAAGCCTCAAGAGTATATTTGAGATACATACTGAAGAATGGTACGATCAGACCCGCACCAAGTCCCACCAATCCCACCTGTGTCAGATATTTGAGCGTATCCCCTTTCAGCAGACGTCTGTAACCCGACAAAACTTTGCCCAGAGCTTTTACCACAGAGTCGTTTCGATTTGAAGTGGTCATTTGTGAACCATTGAATTTGAACGCAATAATTATGGCAATCGCAACCAAAACTGTTGATCCATTAAGCACCATCAGTTTTCCTGTACCCGCACCATACTTGCCTGATAGGAATTCCGATAAATGCCCCAGTACCATGCTTCCAAAGACAAATGCCAAGTTCTGGAAAACAAACGCCAAACTGAATGCTGTCACACGGTGTTCATCGGGTGTGTTTTCATAAATGATAGGTGCTTGAAGCACCATAACTGTTGCATGACCAACACCAAATATGATAGCGAACAACTCCATGGCAAAGTTCAGATGGACATTCAAAATCATAAAACTGCTGAACATCATGACAACCAATCCGAGAATCAATGTTTTTTTCTTGTTGAGCCTATCGGAAATAACTGCAACCGGTACAGCACCAATTGCTATACCAACGGTTTTCAAGGATAAAATTCTACCTACGAACTCTTCATTATATCCAATCTCCTTCATATATATACCAAACAAGATATTGTATGCGGAAGAAATAATCGTAGCAAACAAAATGATCCCCAAATACAGAAACATATTAGAAGAAATGTCTTTAAAAAAAGTTTTATAATCGTTTATTATCGCTCTCATATCATCACCAAGACCCATTATAACATATATTTCGAAATTCGAAATATACTTTTGCGAAATTCGAAATATTATTTTTTTAGACATTGCTGGACAGAATATTTTGAGCTATACTGTTTATGAAAAAGGAGGTTAATCATGGCATGTATGTATCCCTCACCGAGTAAGGCACCAGAGATTCTTTACCCTTACATTATGGATGAGATGAAAAAACTATTAAGTGAAGAATGCAATTGGATTGCTAATGCTGCCAACGCCGCAGCTACTCTAGGCTTTCTGCTGCACGATTTAAACTGGGCTGGCTTTTACCTTTACAATGGAGAAGAACTTGTTCTAGGCCCTTTTTGGGGCAAGCCGGCTGTTACGCGAATACCTATGGGAAAAGGGGTCTGTGGAACCAGCGCGGAAAGTAGAACCACCATCGTAGTTCCAGATGTTCACCAATATCCAGGTCATATAGCGTGTGATCTTTTTTCCAACAGTGAAATTGTAATTCCACTCGTGAAAGATGACAGATTGATTGGTGTACTCGATATTGACAGTCCTGAAATCGATCGTTTCACAGCTGTTGATGCCACACATTTGGAAAGAATTGCTAAACTCATAATGGAATATGTTGATTTCAATTAAAAAAAAGCCAAGATTGCATGCAATCTTGGCCTTCTATTAATAATCTCTATCCAGCATATGTTTCGCCACTGCTTCCAACGCATCTTTCGCAACACTTTCCGGCAATTTAGAAACGCGTTTGAAGGCTTTTTTTGTATATTTTTTTGCTATGATCCTCGAGTATTCAATCCCTTTGTGCAAATTGATGCCTTCAAGGAGTTCCTTTGCATCACTGAAATCTTCTATATTCAGATTCTGCTCTTCAAGAGCCAAGATTACAGGTAATGTAAAATAACCGTTCTTCAGATCATTCTTAATGGATTTGCCCACATTTAAATGATCTTCTGAAAAATCCAGGATATCGTCGATAATTTGAAATGCGATTCCGAGTTCATACCCTATTCTGCCCAATTGATTGGACAGCTTATCGTCACATTTGCTTTCTGATGCACCAACGTATAGACTGATTGCAAAAAGTGCAGCTGTTTTTCCAGAGACAATTCTCAAATAATTCTTAAAAGTCATGGTCTTGAAACGACTTTGATATTGCAGAAGCTCTGCTTCACAAATACGCTCTATGCCTTTAGCCAGTCGCTCTATGTGAGAAGCTTCATACTCTTTGGCATTGAGTATCGACAATGACTTTGCAAGCAGAAAATCACCTGTGTAGACAGCCATATCCTTGCCATATTTGCTTTGAACACTTTCGCGATGTCTTCTTAGCTTGGAATCATCCACAATATCATCATGAATCAATGTCGCCATATGAAGCATCTCTATAGATGCGGCCAAATTCACCATCTTACTAGAAGTATACTCTCCAAAATGACCTGCTAGAAGGACAAAAAGAGGTCTGAGCATTTTACCGTTCAAATCCAGTACATCTTCAATAATATCACGCACACCGTGATATTTTGTGCGTGTGTGCTTCAAGATGGCACTACGCACCATCTTGATTTCTGAATCCAATTCATTTTGTAACGAAGGATCCATTGAATTTATTTTTAAGATAATTGACATTCTTTTCTCCAATACATGAACCTGATGTTCACTTTCTGAAGTTGATCCTTTCCAAATAATTGATAAGAAATCTTGCAACAAATCCGACAAAAATACCTGTCGGGATGGCAACAATCAACAATATAGGCAAATAGGTAATGATCAGGAAACTGTTAATCACAAAAGCGGCAACTATAAGCTGTCCAATATTGTGGGCTATTGCTCCTGAAATACTTACACCGACCAAACTTACTTCATCTCTAAAGACCTTTACTATGGAAGCCATCACCAGCAAGCTGAGCACACCTCCAGATAGACTGTATAGAAAACTAGAAAGCGAACCAAAAGTCGTCGCAGTCAAAATGATTCTTAGAAGGACCACAGCGGCCGCTTCTTTAAAAGTCAACATATAAACCGCAGTTACAGTAATTATATTTGCAAGACCGAGTTTTGCCCCTGGTGCAATGAAAGGCACAGGTATCATTCTTTCTATGAAAGACAAGATCATTGCCTGAGCTACCAGAACCGATATGAATACCAGTCTTCGCGTTTTTACAGATGTATTTTTTTCACTCATATTTTACTCCGCTACTCCGTCAAGTTCAAACTCACCCGACTTTGCATATATTTCAACTGTCAACTGATGTGGCAGGCATACAATGATTTCACCATTCTTTGAAATGGATTGCGTCTTGACACAAATCTGATCTCTGCAATTGGCTTCCTCAACAGTCACTATCCCATCTTTGATGATGATCGTATTGGTCTCATCCGCATCCTCATCCACAAAAACAAAAACTTCATCTGTGTTTTCATTGAATGGAAAGACTTTAATTTCTTGAGCTTCATGCCTTATTATAACCTGCATGTCATCCGAAGATTTGTTTTGATACCAGTTGATTGCTACAAAGGATAATAAACTAAGAATCAAAACCACACCAATTAGTATAACGTCATTTTTTTTCATTTTATCAACCTTTTTCTAAATCATTTAAAAATCGTACCTGCTTTAGCAGGTACGATTTCGCGTTAGTTAGTGAAAGTATAAGTACGATTTTTGAGCAAATTTTGTGTTTTTCCACCATTTCTTGAGAACAGGCATCACATAGTAGTCGAGACCAAATGTAGTGCCAGCACCACTGATCAAGGCAATTCCACCAAAGAAGTACCATAAGATGGATGCATCAGACATACCAGTAAGAGTGATTCCGACTGTCAAACCAACAGTAACAACTGCTGAAATGAATGTGAACAAACCAGCAATGAGTGCAAGTCCGAACAAGATCTCAGCAAGAACAATTCCTGTTTGGAAAAACACCGCATTTGGCGCGATGATATTATCAATACCCCATTGTACGACACCAGGTACATTTTCTATCAAAGGCTTCATTGCTTCAGCACCTGGTTCTACCCACTCTGAAGCGGCAGAAACAGCATCTGAAGCATACATTTTCGCTTCTGACAACCAACCTTCATCAATCTTGTTAAGACCTTCAATCAACCACATTACTCCAAGGAAAATTCTGAGTGGTACCAACCAGAAGTTAGGTGTTGATTTTGCGAAATGACCACCAAGGAATGATCGGTTGTTTTTCACGTGGAAGAACTCATGTCTCCAGTATTCGAATAATTGAGCCACTCCACTTACAGTGAATAAATAGTAGAAGTTGACCATATGCTTAACGAGAACAGCAAGCCATCCATTAAGCTTCAACCCGTTATTATCGGATACAGCATATCTCGATCCGATTGAAACCATGAAACCATGGTAATTTTGCTTATGCTTATGCATTTCTGTTTTATTGATCAACGCACCAATGTTTTCAGCTGCTGTATGACCTGATTGCTCTGCTGCTTCAACGATTTGTGGTAATGGACCGTCTTGATCTTCATAATGAACGTTGTCGCCTGCGAGGAATACATTCTCATGTTGCAAAGATTGCATAAATTCATTGACTACGACTCTTCCAGCACGTCCAGCATCGAGACCTAATTTACCGACAAAATTGTTGACTTTGATTCCGGCTCCCCAAATAAGGGTCTTTGTCTTGATCTCTGTACCATCCTTCAAGATGAAGCCATCTTCTGTAGCTTTTACGAGTGCTGCATTCTTAAGAAGCTGTACACCTAATTTCTTATAACGGTTCTCAACCTTTGTGATTTGTTTTTCATCCTTCAATGTGTTGAGAATTCTTGGAGTCGCTTCGATGTTGTAGATTGTGACTTCTTTCTTGTCAATGCCGTATTTATCGCTTAAGTGATTTTTGGCTTCGCCAAGTTCTCCAACCATTTCTACGCCAGTGAATCCACCGCCTACAACTGCAAATGTCAGAAGTTGTTTTCTTTTTTCTTCATTCTCTTCAATTGCGGCAAGTGCAAACATGTTTTCTACATGTTCACGGATTTTGATGGCATCTTCATAGGACCAAAGTGTGATTGCATGTTCATCAACGCCTTCGATTCCAAATGAATTGGAATCAGAACCACATGCAATCAACAAATAATCGTATGCATATGTTCTGTTGTCAGACTTCAGTTCACGCTTGTCAAAGTCCACTCCGTTGATGGAATCTGTTACAACATTAACTTTTCTGCCTTTGAAAATTGTTCTTAAATCGATTTTGATTGCATCAGGCTCTGTCCTGTGACCGGCTACTTCGTGAAGCTCAGTCATTAATGTGTGGTATGTTTTACGATCAATCAGTGTAATCTCTACAGAATCATCATTCTTGAAGATTTTGTGGAGGCTCTTTCCGGCTTTAACACCTGCGTATCCCCCGCCGAGAATTACAATTTTTTTCTTTTCAGACATATAATCCCTCATTTCTATTAATTTCTATATAATTCCTCTACACCATTATAACAAATAATTCGGAAATGAAAATAAAAAATTACTAATTATCGGTGAATTTTTGATAATCCATTATCAATTGCTTCAAAAGCCTCATTTATAGTCATTTCTTTCTTCTCACCATCAATTCTGAGCGAGAATTCCACCAAGCCCTGATCAATCGCTTTTCCTACTGTGACTCGCATAGGTATTCCAATAAGATCCGCATCAGTGAATTTGACACCAGCACGTTCGTTTCGATCATCGATCAACACTTCAACACCTTTTTTCAACAGAACCTCATATATTTTTTCTGCCGCTTCCACTTGAGCTTCAACTTTAGTGTTGATTATTGTGACTACCACCTGATAAGGTGCGATGGAAAGTGGCCAGATGATGCCTTTGTCATCGAAGCATTGTTCCACAACTGCTGCAACACATCTTGATATGCCTATGCCATATGATCCCATGCTGAAATGTTTTGCTTTTCCGTCTTTATCCAAGAAGGTTGCATTCATCGATTTGGAATATTTTTCTCCAAGTTGGAAAATATTGCCGACTTCAGTGCCTTGATCGATCGCCAGAGGCATTCCACATGAAGGACACGCATCCCCAGCTTCCACCAAAATAAGATCGTCTGAAACTGAAAACTCTTCTTCAATCAAATTGACATTTTTATAATGATAATCTTTTATATTCGCGCCGCAAATGCCATTTTTTATATTGAAAACCCGTCTATCTGCAACGATTTCAACACTATCTTTTAGACCAAAGGGGCCTGCAAAACCCATACTGGATCCAGTCGCTCCATAGATTTCATCTTCAGTGAGCATCATTAGATTTTCTTCCGGAACACCAACATGCTTTGAAAGTTTGATCAGGCTAAGTGCTCGATCTCCGGGAACCAATACAGCAAACACTCTACTGTCATCTTCCGCTTTCACCAGTAGAGTTTTTATGAATCGGTCTCCTTTCATTGAAAAGAAACTTTCAAGTTCTTCTATGGTCCGTATGTCCACTGTAAGAACTTTTTCCATTTCAGCTGCTGCTTCTTCCGAATTTGATTGATTAAAGATTGATGCCGCAACTTCATCGGTTGCCGCATAATCACAGTGGTCACAATATGCTATGGTGCTCTCCCCATTTGGAGTTATCGCAATGAATTCATGTGAGATCTGTCCACCCATATTGCCTGAATCACCCTGAACGACCTTGTATTTGAATCCCAATCTGTCAAAAGCACTTTCATAAGCTCTCCACATGTTGTCGTATGATTTTTCTAAACCTTCCTGATCCACATCAAAAGTATATGCATCCTTCATAATGAATTCCCTTGCTCTTACCAGTCCGAATCTAGGTCTTCTCTCATCTCTGTACTTGGTTTGAATCTGATAGAGATTGAGTGGCAATTGCTTATAGGATTTCAATTCATTGTTGATCATGAATGTGAAATATTCCTCATGTGTGGGGCCTAGACAAAATTCACGATCATGTCGATCTCTCAACTTGAACATTTCAGGTCCGAAATTTTCCCATCTGCCACTTTCCTCCCAAATTTCCCTTGGTTGAATCGCTGACATCAAAACTTCTTGAGCACCATATCTGTCCATTTCCTCTCTGACAATGCGCTCCACTTTTTTCATCACTCTGAAACCAAGTGGTAAAAATGAATAAACGCCTGAAACCAATTTTCTGATCATACCTGCCCTTAAAAGAAGCTGTGCGCTGATGATATCCGCATCATTGGGCACTTCTCTCAAAGTAGGCATGTATAAATTTGACATTCTCATACTTTTCACCTCATTCTTTATTTTGAATCCAAAATCCAACAAGAAATTCTAAAAACTCAAGATTGCTATAAAAGTGATTGTGCACATACGTTGCGATTGTATTACGCAAATTATAGCCACATGTCCAAGACTGATCGCTTTTTACAACTGAAATTCTTGTGTCGATATGACTTAACGGTAAAAACAAGGACTTGTGAAACTCATGCCCTCTGTAAACGATTTTACTTTGTCCGATTGTGAACACGGCTTCGACATGGCCAAAATGCTGCAATCTAGATGTCATTTGAACTTCAGCATCAAAATAACCGACCATTGCGTTTTTCTTGCCATCCAAATTGGTGATACTCTCTGCCAAATACATCAAACCACCGCACTCCGCATAAACAGGTAATCCCGAGAGCATTTTGTCTTTGATGTCATTTCTGAATGATTCATTCGCTTCAAGAACATCGGCAAAAACCTCGGGATATCCGCCTCCAATATAGAGCGCATCACATTCTACAGGCAAGACTTTGTCCTTGAGTGGTGAGAACGGTATCAACTCAACACCTAACCCCAGTAGAAGTTCGAGGTTGTGGTCATAATAAAAAGAAAAAGCCTCATCCATTGCAATACCAAGCTTTAGACCATTTCGACCCTTTATTTGACTTTGAATTTTATTCAATCTTTCTAAATCATACACTTCCAGTGAAAAATCGTCAAGTTGATTGGCTTTTTTTAAGCAATCATCCATTATTTTTTGAATATTCACTGTAGTTTCAATACTTGCCCCGATAGCTTCAATCCTTTGATCCAAATCCGATATTTCCTCAGCTTGCAAAAGTCCCAGATGTCGACTTTTTATTTCGAATCCGCAGTTCCGCTCCAAATAGCCATAACATTGTACTGAAGTATGGGACTCTACGGCTTCTTTCAACAATGTATAATGTTTAAATGAATTGATATTATTGAAGATAACACCTCGAATTTTTGACGGAGTCTTGAATTCATGAAGCCCCTTGATTATTGCAGCCGCAGTCAAAGCCATATGACTGGCGTCCATCATAATGATCACGGACAAATCCAGAAGTTCCGCCAAATGCGAACTGCTTCCAAAATCTGAATTGCCGGAATGACCGTCATAATAGCCCATGACCCCTTCAACAATAGGAATATCCCCTTTTTTAAGTGAATGTAAATATAATGACTTTATTGTTTCGTCATTTATTATCCACAATGGCAGATTATAAGATCGATCTTTCAAAACATGTCTATGAAACATTGGATCGATATAATCTGGTCCTGTCTTGAAAGCACGTACGTTGAATCCTCTTTTCTTGATCACATGCATCAATCCCATAGTAAAAGTCGTTTTTCCCGATCCGCTTGATACACCTGCTATCATAATGCCACTCATATTTACCCCCTCATCGCCCCTATTAATAAGAAGACACATTGGCTCACCTCAATCACAAGTCCAATGGTATCTCCAGTCATTCCACCAATTTTGATGTAGGTCCACTTTGCCATGGCGACAGTGAACATCAATACCACGAGACTTGCCATTATTCCCATTATTCCCAATATCAAATAAGAAAGTACCACCATTATTAATGAATATATCAAGGCTTTCCAAATGCCTATTCCTTCAATGAATAGTTTGCCCATCCCACCTTCGCTTCTAGCATATTTACTGACTCCTGCAGCTAAAAATCCGTTGACTTTCCCCACAAATGGCATTAAAAACAACCATCTGTAATCCACGATTTGGACAGTGGTATAAAGGATCAAAAAATAGAGAATCAAACCAATCGCACCGAATGTGCCAATTCTAGAATCTTTCATAATCTCAAGAATCCTTTTTTGATCACGATTGCTGAGTAAGCCATCCAAGCTGTCAGTCAGACCATCGATGTGTATCGCACCTGTGATCATCAAATAAAGGCTGATGATTAAAATCGCCTCAATCGGTTTTATGCTTATGTTCAAAAATTTAGGTGCAACGAGAAAAATTCCCACAACAAAACCAGTCAATGGGAATAAAACGATACCTTTATTAAATCGCTCATTGCTGTATCCCACATGATTCCCAACTGGAATTCGTGTGAAAAAAGATAGCATTAAAAGAAATGAACTCATAGACACCTCATTTGATTTTCATCTGAATTCCAGATACGACAAAGTAAACTTCTCCAACAACACTTGCAATCCTTTGATTGATTCTTCCGGCAATATCCCGAAAGTAATTTCCCAGTTTATAGGGTGGTACAAGACCCAGTCCAACCTCATTGGAAACCAGAATATATTTTTTGCCAGAAGCTTCGAGTTCATCCAATAAAATATCAATTTGATTTACTATTCCATATTCTATATTGTCCAGTTCCTCTTGAGTGATCTGATCATAATCACAGGCTTCATCCATCATCAAATTTGTGATCATTACCGTGATGCAATCCAGCAAAATGACATTCGCTCCATTAAATTCATCAAAATCGCGAAGCCCTTCAAACCCTCTGTATTTTTCAACCGTTTTCCATTCTGATGGTCTGCTTTTCTGATGCTTTTTTATTCGATCTCTCATGCCATCATCAAACGGGATTGCCGTGGCAATGTAAAGAACTTTATGTGTAAATGACTTTGCCATAGATTCTGCAAAAGTGCTTTTCCCACTTCTTGCTCCACCCAGTATCAAAACGCCTTTGTTCACTTTTGCCTCCTAACCTGGAATAATCATTGGATAGGAATAACTCATTATGAGTTCAACGTCCAATTCATAAACATTCATTATATTTTCAATAGTAATCACATCTTCTGGTTTACCATATTTTATGATTGCTCCGTCTTTCATAAGTACGATATAATCAGAAAATCTAGATGCCAAGTTAATGTCATGTAATGTTGTCACAATCGTCAACTGTTTCTCCTGATTTAGACTTTTACATAACTTCAATATTTCAATTTGATATTTAATGTCCAAATGTGAAATAGGTTCATCAAGCATCAGTATGTCGGTTTCTTGTGTCAATGCTCTGGCAATCATGACCCTTTGTCTTTCTCCTCCACTGATGGCCTTGATGCTTTTATGTCTCAAATGTTCAGTGGAAGTTTTTCTCATTGCCTCATCGGCTATTTTATAATCATTGGCACTCTCGTTTTGAAAATGTTTCAAATAAGGATATCTCCCCATCAGAACAACTTCTTCAACACTGAATTCAAAATCATGCTCAGCACTTTGATGCACGACCGCCACTTTTTTCGCCAGTTCCTTATAGCTGTATCTCCCGATCGATTGATCAAGAACATGAATCTCTCCTTCATGAGGTTCGAGTATATTGCACATATTCTTGAGGAGCGTTGTCTTCCCGGAACCATTTGGTCCTAATATACTCACCAACTGGCCCGTTCCAATATTCAAGTTTATAGTCCTAAGCACATCCTCCATATCATATCTAAAACTGATGTCTTTAACTTTAAGTGCTGACATAACGCCTCCTAAGCCAATTTTCTCTTGTTCTTATAAAGCAGATAGAAAAAGAATGGTCCACCAAAAATAGATGTGATGATTCCAACCGGAATCTCCATATTGGGAACAATACTTCGCGCCAAAGTGTCACAGCCCATCAAAAAAAGTGCACCTCCAATGAAAGAAGTAGGAATCAATATTTTATGATTTGCTCCAAAGATCATTCTGAGCAAGTGCGGTATAATCAAACCCACAAAACCGATAATTCCGCTTACTGAAACGGCAAACGCAGCCAAGAACGAAGCAATAATCAATGTCTGTTTTTTTAATTTTTGAACATCAACCCCTAAGTTTTGCGCTTCATCTTCTCCAAGTGCCAAAGCGTTGAGAGCACTAGTCCGTGAAATAAGATATAAGATACCTAGAACAGAAGGAATCGCCATCATCCTCACCTGGTCCCATGAAGCAGCATTAAAGCTGCCCATGGTCCAAGTGATTATTTTATCGATATCGTTTTGATATAAAATCATAATCAAGGAAATCAAGGAGGATAGAAATGCATTCATGACTATACCGGCGAGTAAGATTCCAGTTGTAGATACCTTACTACCGAACTTTGCCATATTATACACAATGAAAACCGTAACCAAAGCCCCTACAAAAGCCATTCCAGAAATCATACTCAGTCCCGCAAAACTTACACCAAAACCAAATACAATCCCTAGGGTGGCACCAAACGCCGCGCCGGATGATATTCCCATCACGTAGGGGTCCGCCATCGGATTCTTAAATATGGCTTGAAATGCAACTCCAATAATTGCCAGTATACCCCCGACTATTGAAGATAGTAGAATTCTTGGAAATCTGACATTCATTATGATGAATACATGCGACGGTTTGATTGGTTCATCGACACCCGCCCCCAGCTCCATCGCCACTATTTTTGCAATATGCGAAACAGGAATTTTTACAGATCCTTGGGTCAATGAAATAATTCCAGTAATCAAGAGAACTGATATCAATATGAATATAACTGTTTTTTTATGAATAACACCTTTTTTGTTCAATCATCCACTCCACTATCAATAGTTCAACATATATTTATATTTTGGGTATAGAGTTTCTATAATGATTTTCATTCCTCCATCAATTACTCTAGGACCAGGAATTGAAAACAGATTGGTGTCAACAACAATGAATTTGTCGTTTTTCAGTGCGCTAAGCGCATTATAATTGTTACTACCCATCATAGTGTCATAGTGATACTGTTCTCCCAAGAGGAACTCTGGATTGTGGTCTAAAAGTTTTTCAATACTGTAAGCCCATTTGTCAGTATCTGCAGCAACATTGATTCCACCTGCACCCGACAGGACCTCGTGGATGAAAGTCTGTTTTCCGGCACTATACTCTTTGTTACCGGTAGCAACAACATAGTAAATAGTCTTAAGTTCATCAACTGGTATGGCTTTTACAATATTATTTATTCTTTGTTCTTTAGCTTTTAACGTGGAAACAAGAGCTCTTGCGGGATAATTTTGATCGGTGATCAATCCCAATTGTTCTATGAGAGTATAGATTTCATCAATTTTTTCTGGTGATTTTTGTGTGACAGTTGATATACCAGCCTGAGCAAATGTTTTCATGGCATCTTCATTCATGTGTGTCGCAGCAATCACTGCATCAGGCGCCAAATCCAAAATTCCTTCCAAATCCGGTTCATATAATGAACCGACAGTTTGGATCTTTGAAGTAGCTTCAGGATATTTACAGTAGATTGTACGGCCCAGCACTTTAGATTCCGCACCTATAGCGAACAAAATTTCTGTGATTGATGGTGCAAGAGATACTATGCTTTCAACAGGTTTTTTAAATGTATAGGAAATTCCGCTGTCTTCAATAATCAGTGGAAAAGCGATTTCATCTCGTGTATTTAAAGTAATTTGCTTGGTTTTTACGTTGTACCCGACGTTATAATTCATAGATTCAAATATAAATCTCATTGGAATATAGGTTTTGCCGTTGCGCTGAAAAGTTTTAGAGTCCATAGTCATCCCCACTCCGTTGACCTTGACGCGATTGCTTAGATTGTAAAATTCAAATGTGACATTTGAATTTCTTAATATAATTCTTCCATCTTTTAAATCTGTAGATAATCCATAATTTTTCATAGTTTCAGCAGTCACAAAAGTACGATCATTGATTACTGTAGTCTCAAGTTGTTTGGTCAGTCCATCTACATGGACTGACGTCCCGAATCCAAACGAGGAAAATAGAACAACCAAAGTTGTGATTATTATTAAAATCCCTGATTTTTTCATTATATTGCCTCCATTATTAGTTTAATGAGTTTAATGTTCTCTTCTCTATTTCTAAGTGCGATTCTAAAATATCGATGATCCAAACCTTCAAAATCTTCACAAGTTCTTATATATGCACCACCCTTAATGATGGATGACATAAACTCTTTTGGTGAACCCATATCAAGTCTGAAAAGAATGAAGTTTGTTGTACTTTCAAATACAGTTAACTGTTCAATTTCATTCAGTTTTGACAACATAAAACAAAACTCTCCTTGACACCAGTTTCTTAAATCAACCAGATAATTATTTTGTCCAAGTAAAAATGGAATGCATGCAAGTGCCAAACCATTTATGCTCCATGGTTCTTTGAGCTTGTTCATGGCTGAGATTATCTTTTTCGATCCTATGGCATATCCTAATCTTATGCCTGGAATCATAAAATTCTTTGTCATGGACCTTATGACTAAAATAGAATGACTCTTCATCAATACATTCAGTCGGTCCCTATGTTGATCAAATCGATAATCTGACACAAAATCCATGAAACTTTCATCAATCATCAACATCAATCCACTTTTTTTTACACGGAGTAAAATGGCCTCTATTGTATCCATCTCTATGAAAGTACCTGTCGGATTATTGGGATTGCATAGCACCAACAAATCTGAACTCGTTCTGATAAGATGCTGAACCAACTCGTCTTTATCCAATTTGAAATCATTTTCAGGTTTTAAGTAATAATGCTTGACATCAACATTGTTCTGAACCAAAGCGCGTTCATACTCTGTAAAGGTTGGTTGAATAATAGTCGCACGTTTGATGTCCAACGCCCTTGACATCAAGTAAATGAGCTCAGTAGCTCCATTGCCAAGTACAATTTGATCCACCTCTGTGTCATTGTATTCGGCTATTGATTTCTTAGCATTCATTCCATCGATATCAGGATATTTTCTTACTTGCAAAAGAGCATCTTTGATTACTTCTTCAAAGCCCAGCGGAAATTCAAGCTCTGGAATATTCACACTAAAATCGCTCACATTTTCTCGGTGAAACTGTCCGCCATGAAAATTCACTTTCCACCTCCAAATATCAAATTTATTGTAAATGCCAATAGGAGCAACATGATTTCTGATAGATACATGATTTTGATTGCATCATTAATGTGACCTGAGTTCAATTCATTGACTTTACTGCCGATAGTCGGTTTGGATACGAGCACACCGAAGTATGTGTTATTTCCTCCGAGCTGCAGTCCCAAAAGTCCTGCAACGGCTGATTCTGGATGTCCTGAATTTGGACTCTTGTGATTTTTTCTGTCCTTTAAGAATGTCCGGACTCCTCGATTAAAATCAAAATTTAGCATTGCACCTGAGATCAACATCAATACAGAGCCCGTCCTAGCAGGTATGAAATTGAGTAAATCATCCATTTTTGCTGAGGCAAACCCGATTTCCTTAAAGGGTGGTTGTTGGTATCCAACCATGGAATCCAATGTATTGACTGTTTTATAAATCAACACAAAAATGAGTCCATGACCGAAGAACGATCCCAATATCATATACATTAACGGTGCAAGAATACCGTCCACAGTATTTTCTGAGATGGTTTCGACCATCCCTCGGATCACATCTTTTTCATTACAATTCTCAGTATCTCTTCCCACCAAATAGGCAAAGTTTTTTCTTGAAGATTCCAAATTGCCCTCATCAATACTATTTTTCACTTTAAGCCCCTCATCACTTAAACATCTCGCAGCTAAAAGGGCATATAACATATAGATCTCTATGACTTTAAAAAAAATCGGATGGATTATAAGTTTTATCAGCAAAAGCAATGAGACATTCACTGCGATTACAGCAAAAAGTAAAATGAATCCTCCAGCGTATAAATTTGTAAAGAAATTACGCACCAGACTTTCCACTTTTCGAATAATCCATCCTATAAACCTAATTGGATGCGGCCAATCAGGAGGATCACCAAATAACCAATCGATACCGACTGCGACAATGATTTCAATCATGGCGTCGGTCTCGATTCAGACAATATTTTTTCTATTGCATTCCAATCCAAGAATTTTTCAACATGCTCTACCAAGTTGTCGTATGCTTTATCCTTTTGAATTTCGAAAGACTGACGGTCAGCAATTTCATCAAGTCCCTTTCTTTTTCTTAGAGCATTGATCAATTCATTTCTGAAAGTATCATTGTCAAATATGCCATGGAAGTATGTTCCCATCACAAGCCCCTCACTTGTCGTATAACCATCAACTTGACCATTTTCATGGAGTAATCCAACAGGAAGCTCCTGAGATATACATTCAGTTCTTCCCATGTGTATCTCATAGCCCTTCATTATGGGATCCTGTAGATGAATGCCTAAAAAATTCGCTTGCCAGATTCCCTTACTATTTTTTGTTGTTTTCTCCTTTGAAATAACTGTGCTCACGTTGAAAATTCCAAGCCCATTGACCGATTTTATTCCAGATTCAATTTCAAATGGATCGCTGATTCTCTCACCTAACATTTGATATCCACCACAAATGCCAATGATTGGGACTTCATTCCTGTGCGCCTTGTAGATGGCTTGATCTAAGTGAGAATCATGTATGAATTGCATATCATGCAGTGTATTTTTGCTTCCTGGTATGACAATCAAATCGCAATTTTTAAGATCGCTTGGTCTATCAATATAAGCTACAGAAACTGTTTCCTCATTGTCAAAACAAGTAAAGTCAGATAGATTTGATAGATAAGGCAATCTAATCACTCCAATACGAATATCCCCTGATTCCACCTTTTCATATCTTTCTGTCACACTGTCTTCATCATCAATATTCAAATCTTTTATAAAAGGAATCACGCCCAAACACGGAATTCCAATTTTTTCTTCGAGCATTTTCACACCTGGCATCAGTAATTCTACATCACCTCGAAATTTGTTGATTAAGAACCCCTTGATTCTTTTTTGCTCATCGGGCTCAAGCAATAAACAAGTCCCATAAAGAGAGGCGAAAACACCACCTTTATCAACATCTCCTATCAAAATTACATCTGTGTCCACAATTTCAGCCAGCCCCATGTTCACTATATCCCGATCTCTGAGATTGATTTCAGCTGGTGAACCAGCCCCTTCAATCACAATCACATCATGTCTTTCTTCCAAATACTTAAAGGATCTTAAGATTTCAGGTATCAAATCATTTTTCAGTGTGAAATAATCATATGCCTTGAAATTTCCAAATACTTTTCCATTCAGAATCACTTGGCTTCCAACATCACTAGTTGGTTTCAGTAGTATCGGGTTCATATTCACAGTCGGTCGTACTCTGGAGGCTTCAGCTTGAACAGCTTGAGCTCTGCCTATTTCATCTCCATCGCTCGTAATATAAGAGTTAAGTGCCATGTTTTGAGATTTGAACGGTGCGACATTAATACCCTTATTACTTAAAATCCTGCAAACTGCCGTTACTATGATACTTTTTCCAACTGAAGAACCTGTACCTTGGAACATGATTTTTTTTGACATATTCTTCCCCCAAAATTTAGAAACAAAAAAGCACACGCGAAAAAGCGTGTGCTGATTAATAGAATTCTAACCAATTCACCCGACTTCCCTCCGAAGTAGATCCAAACAACAAAAATCAAGGCAGGTTTCCTGGCTCATAGATCATCTTACTTTCCTTTCCTTCCCGATTTCTCAGTGGTTATAAAGGATTTCATCACTAATTACAGTAGCGGGGGCTGCAGAGGATTTTAACCTCTTTCCCTCTTAGCTTATAGCTAAGCACCTCAATTCGTATTCAATTTTCTATTTAAGTATAAACATGCGTTAGAATTTTGTCAACACTTGAGAATGATATAATCCAAAACTTCTTTTGCGTGGTCCTTTGCTTTCACGTTTCTGAACTCTTGTTTAAGCACCAACCCTTCCACAAACACAAACGTTGATCTTTCAGTGCCTTTGACCAATTTTCCATACAACCTTTTTTCTATTATGACTTCAAAAAAATCCATTAACACTTTTTCTACATCACTGATCAAGTGATATGGAATATTGTTTGTTGCTCGAAATTTTTCATGACTTTTTATCGTATCCTTGCTGACACCATAAATATGAAACCCTTGCTCTCTAAACTCATCATATAATTCTGAAAAACCTAAAGCTTCAAGAGTGCAGGCTGAGGTATGATCTTTAGGATAAAAATATAAAACAAAATTTTCACTTCTCAATCTTTCCAATGTCATTTCAGTGCCATCAGTCATTTTCAGTCTGAAATCATCCTTGAAATAATTCATATTAACCTCCAAAAAACATATATGAGTCACATATACCCTATTCATATAAATAGTCCTCAAAATATCCATCAATTTCTATCAAATATTTTAAATATTGGAACACTTCATCATAAAACGACTCTGATACACGTTTAGACCAACTGCATAAATCCAATCCCATTCTAAAAAGATTGAATCTGAATTCATTCTTAAAAGAGCTGTCAATGCTCATTTTTTGAGCATAGCCATCAAAAAACGGTTTTATCAATTCAGGTTTATACAGAAAATACTTCCGATATAAACCTATAATATCGTAATGTTCATTGAAAACAACGCATTTTTCAAAATCCAAAATCCCGTTCAAATGATACTGACCATCTGAACTTTGATCAACAATAATATTTCTGCCATCATAATCTCTATGACAAAGTCTTCCAACTTTTAAAACTCGAATATGCTTATACTCTTCTCTTACAGCTTTAATTGCATAAGCCAAAACGGATTGGTCCTCCTCGGGCAAAAATCGCAAATTATTGATAATACGTTCTGTATCATTCGTGATGAATCTTTGATACTGCTCAACTGGACTTTGTTTCTCCTTTAACCAATCACCAAAATAGTTGAATTGCTTTGACGAATGCAACATGCCCATATCCAGGCCAATCTCGAAGAATATTTTGTTGAAATCTTCGTTTGTAAAGAAAGGAATCAGAGTTTCCAGCATTTCACCTCTGATGTAGTTATATAAGGACCACTCAGTGCCATCAGATGTCTCTCCCATCTTTTCAATTCTCAAAGCGCTATGATCGATGTGTTTTAATGCATTGGCCTCTCTAAGACGTTTATTGGGCTTATAATAGAACTTAATTATCAGATTCCTATTTTTATCTGTCATGACTTGATAAACATAATTTCTGTTAAGGTCATGGTTTCCACATTCCCTGATTGATATTACAGATTCATGAAACGCGTCCATAATTATACTTTTGATTTCATCTTCAAATGAATGTTTCATCGGATCACCTCTACTATCACTTACTCCAATTATATTCCAATTTCAAAAAAAAGAAAACTCGCAATATCATCAATTGACAATATTGCGAGTTAATGGAGCAGAAGACGAGATTCGAACTCGCGACCCTCGCCTTGGCAAGGCGATGCTCTACCACTGAGCCACTTCTGCAAATGGTGGGAGTAATAGGGATCGAACCTATGACCCTCTGCTTGTAAGGCAGATGCTCTCCCAGCTGAGCTATACTCCCGTTTGCTATAAAACCTTAAATTCCTTTCAAAAATCGAAAAAATTGTAAGTTTACATTAATAAATGAAAACTTACAATATCACCAGTAAATATTTCATTTCACTAGATAGAACATAGACACATTGGCTCCTGTGTTTGCGAGCAAACACTATGTCGCCCAATATTTCCGCTTCGCGGAAAATTGTACCTACGCGTTTTTTTGCTTTCGCCGCTAATAAGTTTCTTCGAAACTTAACTACGCGTTTTTTTGCTTTCGCCGCTAATAAGTTTCTTCGAAACTTAACTACGCG
>JACUUV010000118.1 GCA_014859095.1 Clostridia bacterium
CATGGAAATCGATCCAAATGGAGACGTGGTTAATCACCGAATTGCAGAAGGTGTCATCAAGACTGTAGAACGTATGAATTATGATGATGTTTCAGATATTCTTGAAGGATCGTTTACACCAGATTTAAAGGAAAAATACGGTTATCTTGAAGAGGATCTTAATCACATGAAGGATCTTGCAGACATCCTTTTCAAGAAGAGAGAGCGTCGCGGTGCGATCGATTTCGACTTCGCTGAAACCAAGATTTCACTCGATGGAGATGGCAAACCGATTCATGTGGGTAAAGTTGAAAGACGTGTGGCACACAGGTTGATCGAGTCATTTATGCTAGCGGCCAACGAAACGGTGGCGGAGCACATGTTCTGGCTTGAACTTCCATTCGTTTATAGAATCCATGAGGATCCAAAACCCGAAAAGATTGAGGCGCTAAATAAATTCCTTTACCATTTCGGTTACAAGATCAAAGGTGGACCGGACGATATCCATCCGAAAGCCATACAGGCATTGATTGAAGAAGTGGAAGGAAAAAAAGAGGAGCACGTCATCAGCAAGCTCACACTCAGATCACTCAAGCAAGCGAAATACTCACCTCACAATGAGGGACACTTCGGACTTGCAGCCAAATATTACTGTCACTTCACTTCACCTATCAGACGATATCCGGATCTTCAGATCCACAGGATCATCAAGGAAATGCTGGTTGGCAAGTTGAATGAGAAACGCATCGCAGACCTAAGGAAAATTGTGGACGCTGTGTCTATACAAAGTTCAGAAAAAGAACGCAACGCTGAACTTGCTGAACGTGAAGTAGATGACATGAAAATGGCTGAATACATGGTTCAGTTCATCGGAGAGACGTTTAGTGGTGTCATATCGACCATCACGTCATTTGGAATGTTCATCGAACTGGAGAACACTGTGGAGGGTCTCATCAGACTTGAGAATTTGGATGATGATTACTACGTCTACGACGAATCCAGGATGCAACTTGTCGGTGAGCGTACGAAGAAATTATTTGAACTCGGTGGAGAAGTGGAAGTTGTTGTGATCGGTGCAAGTCCGGAACTCAGACAAATCGACTTTGAACTCGCATAATAAGGTAGGTCAGCAATGAGAAAACTAATAGTCAGTGACATCGATGGGACTTTGCTCAGAAACGACAAATCCATATCAGATGTGACAAAAAATAAAGTTCTTGATTTGATTAAAGAAGGACATCTGTTCGCCATCGCCACCGGTCGCATGCACGGGGCGGGCAGGATCATCACACAGACACTCGATTATGATGGGTACCTCATCTCATGCAACGGCGCAGTGGTCAAGCATCTGAAAACAGGTGAAATCATCCAGGCCATAGAACTCGATAAGGACATTGCAAAAAAAGTCGTGGAGATTTGCAAAAGGTATGACGCCTATTTCCATCTTTATGATATCGAGGCCATTTATGCCGAGAAACAGGAGCATTTGGCCAAGAAATACAGCGATGAGATGGAAGATTTACCGGATACTTTCAAATTTGGAGTTCATTTCGTGAGTGATGTCCTTGAGATTATCGATGAAGTACCGGTTTACAAAATTGGCCTTTACAGTGAAAAGCCCGAAGTATTCACTCAGGTGATATTTGAGATCAATCAGCTTAAGGGCGTGGAAACCTGCAAATCACTTACGACATCCTTTGATGTCATGGCCAGCGGTGTCACCAAGGCGACAGGCATCGAATCCATACGCTCACACTTTGGTATTCCTATCGAAGACGTCATCGCACTCGGGGATAACGAAAACGATATGGATATGATCGAATATGCGGGCATTGGCGTCGCCATGGAAAATGCGACACCTGAACTCAAAGCCATCGCAAATTTTGTCACAAAAAGCAATGAGGATGACGGACTGGCATATGCACTTGATCAATTTATAAAATAAATTCCAATAGTGTGAACCAGATATTAAATTAATATGACATGCGTTGAAGTGGCACCTTATTTGTGCTAAAATAACTAGTGCAGTCCTGTGATTGCGATTCACCGAAAGGAGGCATGTAATGGCCGAACTTAAATTATTAGCACAAAACAAAAAAGCCAGACATGACTACTTCATCGAAGAAACGTACGAGGCTGGCATTGAGCTGTTTGGAACCGAAGTAAAGTCGATTCGAAATGGAAAGGTGAGTATCAAAGAAGCTTATGCTGAAGTTAAAAACGGAGAAATCTTCGTCCTCGGTATGAATGTGACCCCTTATGATTATGGAAACATCCACAATCAGGATCCGATCAGAACGAGAAAGCTACTCCTTCATAAGCGTGAAATCAACAAGATTCAGGCACTCACCACCAGAGAAGGCTATACGCTGGTGCCACTACGCGTGTATTTAAACGGCAGGGGCCTCATCAAGGTCGAACTTGCCGTCGCAAAAGGTAAAAAGCTTTATGACAAGCGGGATACCATAGCGAAAAAGGATTCAGAAAGACGTATCCAAAAGGCCATAAAGGCCTACAACCAGTAACACCCCATACGAGGGGATGTAATGGTTTCGACAGGGATGACGATCTTTTGTAAGCGAGCCGTGTTTCTTGATCTGGGGTACACGTTAAAGAACTGGATCACTTAAACACAAACGCAAACAATAAATTTGCATTAGCAGCGTAAGCTGCGTCACCTCTTGGCCTTGTCTCAGCCGCTGAGAATCCGTGACCTAACCCCTGCTGGGGCCTCGGTATATGATGCTTTTCTAATCTAATGCTGTAGTACAATAGAAATAGCCTATGGACTTGTGTGTCGCTACACGTGACCTGTGGCGAAACCTTAATTAGCGACTGCGCTCGGAGAAAGTGAAAGTGAATT
>JACUUV010000011.1 GCA_014859095.1 Clostridia bacterium
CTTCGCATCACTACCACCTGTAGAGGTGGTGGACTTCTTGCTGAATTCTGTTAAACTGAGGACCAACGCAAAGGCCAGCCCTTTTTTGTGTGATTTCATTTGAATACCTCCATTTATTGTATTGATATTGATTTGACGTAACTAAAGCATGGAAAGTTCCATGATGAAAATGACTTCAAAAAAACAATGATTATTGGCAACAAGCACTAAATCGTCTGAAATTTCTGTGAAATGGTTTGACAATACCCTGAGGGTGAAATACAATTCACGCAAACACATCAAAAAGGGAGAACACATTTATGAGCAACTACAACGCGGTACTACCAATAAACACAGATAATGCTCCAAAAGGTATAGGTCCATATTCACATGCGGTAGCGTTCTCACATTACAATAATTTTTCAGCTCAATTGCCACTTGATCCGAAAACTGGCGAATTGGTAGCCGGCGGTGTAAAAGAGCAAGCTGGTCAGTGCCTTAAAAATATCAAGGCAATCGTAGAAAGTATCGACCATTCGATGAAAGATGTGGTTAAAGTCAATATATTCCTTAAAAATATCGCAGATATCGATGCTGTCGATGAAGTATATGCTGGATTCTTCCCTAATGGAGTGCCTGCAAGAAGAACGGTAGGAGTATCCGCCATTCTTAAAGAGGCATTGGTACAAATCGATGTGGTTGTATCCAACGAGGAAGGTACACCATCTAGAGTATAATCTTTAACTAGCATGAAAAAAGCTGTCTTGATTGAAATTGAGACAGCTTTTTTAGTGTGAAGGAGAAAAACATTGATTAAAATAGCCAAATTAGCTAAAATATAAATATGAAATGAGTTTTAGTAAAGGAGGCGTACATATGAAAGTAACATCTACCGATATAAAAAATGCGTTCGGCAAATATTTGAGACTATGTTCTACAGAGCCGGTGTACATCACAAAAAATGGTGTTGTGATCGCAAAGTTATTGAACCATACTTTTGAGGATGAGATCATTGAGCATTCTGGAAATCTTCGAAAAGTTTACGGGGTGGACGCGATTGAGCAAAAAGATTACGATTATGATCGTGTGTCTGAAGCCACTTATGCTTATAATCTGAGCAGAGTGAAGATGACCTTTGAAGAATTTGATAAGATGAATGAAGAGGCAAGCAACCGTTACGAGTTCATCGATGGTGAAGTGTATATGCTGGGATCTCCGAATATCTTTCATCAACGAGTTGTTTCCAGGCTTCACATTGAAATGGATCGCTATCTGACGGGAAAGCCCTGTGATGTGTTTGAATCGCCATTTGATGTGACGTTGTATCGCAGAGGGAACGAAAAATTTACAAATATTGTCCAGCCAGATCTGTTGATCGCTTGCGACTGGAGAATAGATACAAATGAGAAAGGTAGATATACAGGGATTCCTCGTCTGCTTGTAGAAGTGCTCTCTCCAGGGAATACAGAAAAAGAGATGTTCACGAAATTGGATCTTTATCGGGATTCTGGCATAGAAGAATATTGGGTCATTGATCCACAAAGAGGCAATGTGATCATTTATAGATTTGAAAACTATGGCATTTTGGAAACGAAAGTGTTTAGCGGAGACAGTGAGTGTGAATCATTGATTTACCCGGGTCTGACTTTTCGAGTTTTGGAATAATCATTGGATGGAATCCATATAAAAATAAAGTGTGAGAGGTTGAAAAAAAAGAAAAATGAAACGAATAAGACATATCGCAGTTTTCTAAAAGATGATATTAGGCTCGAAACTGATTTCAGTCGTTCTGACCAGAATTTTGGTAAAATTGCTCCGCTGCTTGGAATTGATGGATAAGAACACTTGTTCTTTTCGTGCGATTCAGATATAATATAAGGATAAAAAGGGGGATGTGGATCATGGAAAACCGTACATATATCTGTATCGACCTCAAGTCCTTTTATGCTTCAGTTGAGTGCGTCGAGAGAGGCCTTGACCCAATGACGACCAACCTTGTTGTTGCAGATCCCGAACGTTCCGATAAAACAATCTGTCTTGCCATCACACCTTCCATGAAAAAACTCGGAATCAAAAACCGCTGTCGTATATTTGAAATTCCAAAGAACGTTGAATACATTGTTGCACCGCCAAGAATGCAGAAATATATTGATTATTCCGCAGAGATATACGGCGTTTATTTGAGATTTGTATCAAAGGATGATATTCATATCTATTCCATCGATGAAGCCTTTCTTGATATCACGGAGTATCTCTCCACATATCATATGACTGCAAAAGAAATGGCCATGATGCTTATGGATGAGGTTCTCAGGGAAGTTGGGGTCCGCGCCACATGCGGCATCGGAACAAATCTTTATCTAGCAAAAATCGCATTGGATATCACTGCAAAGCACTCCCCAGACTTCATTGGAGTACTCGATGAAAACTCTTATCGTGAAATTCTATGGGACCATAAACCCCTGATTGATTTTTGGCGTATAGGCAAGGGAACGGCTTCAACACTTGAACGATACGGGATCACAACCATGAGACAGATTACAGAAATGGATGAGGATTTCCTTTATAGTGTGTTTGGTATCGATGCGGAACTGCTTATCGATCATGCATGGGGGCTTGAACCTGTGACAATTTCAGATATTAAGGCCTATAAACCCAAATCGAATTGCATCTCCAGTGGACAAGTTTTAATGAGAGATTATGATTTTGAAGAAGGACGGCTCATCGTTCGAGAAATGATGGATTTGCTGTGTTTGGACCTTGTCGACAAAGGGCTGGTCACAGATTCTGTGACCATTTATATCGGTTATTCAAACGCACTCCATGCAGAACCTGTAAGAGGGACTGCGAAACTCGATAAATCAACCAGTGCTGACAGCATCATTCTACCTGCAGTCACAGCGCTCTATGATCGCGTTGTCGACCCTGGCAAACCCGTTCGGAGAATCAATATCACCTGCAATCACGTCACTGATGATATGCCTAGCGAAGCGATTCAAATCAGTATGTTTGATAATCCTAAAGATGATCAATCCACTGAGCGTAATAACAGAGTTCAAAAAGCAGTTTTAGGTATAAAGAAGAAATACGGGAAAAATTCAATCCTAAAAGGAATGAACTACAGTGAAGGAGCGACAACCAGGGATCGGAATCGTCAGATAGGAGGGCATAAAAGTGGCGAATAAACCAAAATCTCCTATGCCAATCTCCGAGAGAGCAAAACAATTTTTACCCTTTGCTGCTGTCAAGGGATTGACTGAAGCGCTTGAAAAGAAAGAAAAGGTAGCTCTTTCAAAGACAGAAATATCCGAAGATTTGGCTGCAGAGCTGAATGAAAAAATTCATAAAGTCAAGAAAGCTTCAATTGTCACAATCACATATTTTTACAATGACGATTTTATTGAGTTGACTGGAGCAGTTGATCAGATAGATTCTGCCTACCGTACCATACAGATTGGAGATAATTTTATTGATATGGATGATATTTTGGGTATAAACATTGTGGAAGAGATGTGATATTCCAGTTTTAGAGGAAGTAGACAGTGTTAAGCTCATGTGATTGGGTATAAGTGTAGTGAAAGTGAGGTTCATATGAATACTATACAATTAAACAGAATGAAAAATGATCAAGGTTTTATAGCGGCGTTAGACCAAAGTGGAGGGAGTACTCCAAATGCCCTTCTAGCATATGGAATATCAAAAGATGGTTATTCGAATGATGAAGAAATGTTTGAACTTGTACATCAAATGAGATCGAGAATCATGGAAAGTCCCGCTTTTAACAAGGATAGGATTCTTGGAGCGATTTTATTTGAGAAAACGATGGATTCCAAGGTGGAAGGTCTTTATAGCGCAGATTATCTTTGGGATACCAAAGGCATCTTACCATTTCTAAAAGTCGATAGTGGACTTGCTGAACTAGGTAATGGCGTTCAATTGATGAAGCCTATACCAAATTTGGATGAATTGCTTGTTCGTGCAAATGAGCGCCATATTTTTGGAACCAAAATGCGTTCCGTTATCAAAGAAGCCAACAAAGAGGGCATAAAAGCTATCGTTGATCAGCAATTTGAGATTGCTAAAATCATCAGTGAAGCTGGTTTGATTCCAATAATTGAGCCGGAAGTGGACATCAATATGCTAGATAAAAAAGGCGCTGAAGCGATTCTAAAAGAAGAATTGATGAGTCATATCAATGCTTTAGATGAAAACCATCAAGTGATCTTCAAGCTTACAATTCCAACAGAAAACAATTTGTATGCGGATTTGATAAAACTACCCAATGTTGTGAGAGTTGTCGCTTTATCAGGAGGTTACTCCAGAGAGTTGGCAAATAAATTACTTGCTCATAATCACGGACTCATCGCGAGCTTTTCGAGAGCATTATCGGAAGGTTTACATGCGGACCAGACTGATGAAGAGTTCAATGAGATGTTGGATGAATCCATTCAACACATTTTTGAAGCTTCAATCAAGTAGACCAGTTACAAAAGATAGTCATACGTGCCATGTTTATGGCGACGCAGGCTATCTTTTTTTTTGAAGTAGTTCATATTGGAATAGGAGTCTATATAGAAATTTCGTAAGCTATTAAAGATTTGCTAGAGAATGAAAAACTATGTGCAATAGCTACTAAATTTAGTGACAAACTAATGTGGTTTTATCCGCCGTTGCGTTACCGCCGTTGCAGTACCTGGTACCCAAACGGCGGTTTAAAACAAAAAAACTTGCGCTTTTCCATAACCTGCTGTATAATTTAGAATAACTTCATATCAAAGCGTTGAAAGAGAAGAGTAGATGAACAGAACATTTTCAGAGAGTTGGCCATTGGTGGGAGGTCGACAGTGTGAAATTCGTTGAATGGGCTCTTGAGTGGGATCCGAAATTCATAGTAGGTGACACGGGCTTCTCCCGTTATAGAGATAGAATATCGGTATTTTGTACCCGTATTTGATTTGAGAAATGGTCTAATGACCCTTTACCAAGAGGTGGCACCGCGAGTTATCGCCCTCTACATGTTTGATGCATGTAGAGGGCGTTTTTTATTTGATTTTTTTAGGAAAGGAGGGATCAATATGTGGCAAAAATGAACTTTATCGCTCAATAAGATTTTAACTAAAAACTATGAAACTATTAAAAAGGAGATTATTATGATGACACAAGCATATACCGGTGATGGCAATTTTGGCGCATATGGAGGTCGTTTCGTTCCTAGCGCACTTGAATCCCCACTCAAAGAGGTTGAACAAGCATTTTTTCAGTACATTGAAGATCCAGAATTTTTACGCGAATTAAAAGATCTACAAAAAGATTATGTAGGGCGTTCCAATCCACTCACCTACGCTAGAAATCTCAGCGATACCCTCGGAGGTGCAAAGATTTATTTGAAACGTGAGGACCTTAATCACACTGGAGCTCATAAAATCAACAATTGTATCGGGCAAGTATTACTTGCGAAGCGTATGGGTAAATCACGCATCATTGCCGAAACTGGTGCTGGACAACACGGCGTCGCAACTGCTACTGTTTGTGCCTTATTTGGAATTCCTTGTACCATTTACATGGGAAGTGAAGACATGTCCAGACAAAGTCTAAATGTGTTTCGAATGAAGATCCTTGGAGCTAAGGTTGTTCCTGCAACTCATGGAAGGCAAACACTCAAAGATGCAGTGGATGCTGCACTAAATGATTATATCGAAAATGCTGAATCCACCTATTATTTGTTGGGTTCAGCAGTTGGACCACACCCTTATCCTTTGATGGTCAGGACATTCCAAAGTGTAATAGGTGAAGAGGCGAGAGCACAAATTTTAGAAAAAGAAGGACGATTGCCTGATCATATTGTTGCATGTGTTGGTGGAGGCAGCAATGCGATTGGATTATTCCATCCGTTTTATGAAGATAGTACAGTTAACATCATAGGTGTAGAGCCAGCGGGAAAGGGACTTGAGACAGGCGAACACGCAGCTTCTCTAACCCTTGGCAAAAAAGGAATCATCCATGGTTTTGAATGTTATACTCTACAAGATGAAAATGGTGAACCTCTACCTGTTCACTCCATCGCAGCTGGACTGGATTATCCAGGAGTGGGTCCAGAACATTGTGCATACAAAGACAGTGGCAGAGCAGAGTATCACTCCATTACAGATGCCGAAGCTCTCGATGCATTTTTGACGCTCAGTAAAACAGAAGGCATCATACCTGCACTAGAAAGTGCCCACGCAGTTGCTTATGCCATGAAATTTGCGAGGACACTATCAAAAGATAAAATCATACTGGTGAATGTTTCTGGTCGAGGCGATAAAGATGTTGAGCAAGTTCAAAGTATGCTGTACAAGAAAGATCTACCTTTGACAAAAGAAGTGTATGGATTCTAAATGCAAGCATAAGGTTAAGATATTATTTTTTCTTTAGTGGGAAGAGGGGAACGGTAGCATTTGCAATCCTACTGAGTTCTTCCAAATCTTGCTCATTGAGTGGAATATCATATTGTTTCATGATTTCGATAGCCCATCTGAATTGTGCAATGTTTCCTGGGGGAATTATGACATCAACACCTCTTGAAAAAGTGTATTTAACAGCTTTGTTTGCCAGTTCGAAATTTTCTATCGGATGGTACCATGCTTTTGGGTAATCAATGACATCAGATTCCTGGCGTTCACTTAACACCATGGATTTGAGACCAATGATGCCCATTTTCTTTTCCAGTGCTTTTTTAAGTACAAAACTTCCATAGTCATTTTTGATTAGTGATACAAAATTGAAGGGGAACATGATGCTGTCAAAGTCATAGTATTCCATGAGGGCAAGAGCCGATTCAGTGGAATGAGCCGAAAAGCCGATATGTTTGATATACCCTTGTTCTTTTGCTTTGACATAGGTCTCAAATGAACCATTTGGACCAAATGTCCTTTCTACATCTGCTAGGTTATAAACAGCATGCAATTGGTATAAATCAAAATAGTCCGTCTTAAGATTCTTAAGGGACTTCTCAAGCAATGCTTGAGAACCTTTTCGTGTACGATCTTCAGTTTTACAGGCTAAGAAAATATCTTTACGCTTGCCTTTAAGTGCAGGTCCGAGTCGCTCTTCCGCATTGGAATAAGTCGGAGCCACATCAAAATAATTGATCCCGGCATCGATGGCTTCTGCGACATAATTGTTTGCATCCATTTGACTCTCTTCAGCGACGATGATCCCGCCAAACGCCACTTTAGAGAGTGTGTAATCCAGTTTTTCAATTTTAACTTTTTGCATGATAGGAACTCCTTATAGAATATAGTTTGGGGTTATTGATACGCCTATAACCTTATATACCCCAATTTCTTTCTTATGTAATCCATATAAGCAATACTTAACCAAGTTTTATGAACATTTAGCGAACATGTGAGTTGAATCACATTAATGAATGTTATCAAGGCATATAATGGATTTAATATATAGAAGGAAAGAGGGTGACCGGATTGGACAGATTCATACTTAAAAAGAAAAAACTCATAACTTTGATCAGTGGTTTGCTTATTGTGACCGCATTCGTGAGTGAGATGGGATTTGAAAATGCACAGATCTTTATTTGGACACTGATGATTGCTTCCATAATCGGGATCTCGCCTATTGCGATTCAAGCCTATCATGCACTAAGAGTCAAAGTGGTCAGTATTGATGTTCTTGTTACTATTGCAGTTACAGCGGCATTTTTAATCAACAATTATGAAGAGTCTGCAATCGTAACGTTCTTGTTTCTTTTTGGTGATTACCTCGAAATGAGAACACTGAGCAAGACGCGCTCTGCAATTAAAGAATTGACTGAAATGGCACCAGAAAGTGCATTGAAACAAATGGAAAACGGAGATTTCAAAGAAGTAGGCGTGGACGAAGTTGGCGTAGGCGACCTTTTACTTGTTAAAACAGGTGCCAAGGTTCCAGTTGATGGTACTGTTTTAACTGGTGAGGGACATATCAATGAAGCCAGTATTACCGGTGAATCTTTACCAGTAAGCAAGAATAAGGACTCAAAAGTCTTTGCAGGAACCATACTAGAAAATGGAACAATTCAGATTTTGGCGGATCGTGTAGGCGAGGATACGACATTCGGAAGAATTATTGAATTGGTTGAAGAAGCACAAGATTCCAAATCCGAAGCTGAGCGCTTCATAGATAAATTTTCTAAAAACTATACTCCTATTGTACTAATTTTAGCCGGCGTGGTCTGGTTCTTTTCGAAAGATATTGAACTTGCAATCACAATTCTGGTTTTAGGATGCCCTGGAGCTTTGGTCATCGGTGTACCGGTATCGAATGTTGCGGGTATTGGCAACGGTGCGCGACACGGTGTTCTTCTGAAAGGTAGTGAAGTGATCCATGATTTCAGCAAAGTGGATACCATAGTGTTTGACAAAACAGGGACGTTGACAATAGGAAATCCCAAAGTGGCTGATACAGAGATCTATACAGATCAAGCCGATAAAATATTGAAATACATTGCAAGTGTTGAAAATGAATCCGACCATCCTCTGTCTAAAGCAGTTGTAGATCATACACGAGTAACAAAGTTTTATCCAGTAGAAGAAACACATGTTGTAAAAGGCGGTGGAATAATCGCGAAAGTGGATGGTCAGAGGGTTGTGATTGGGAATGTTGCACTAATGGAGCAAGAAAATATCCATTTGAATGATAAAGTCCGTAAAGATATTGCTCGATTTGAACAGAATGGCAATTCGCTTGTTCTTGCATCAGTTGATAGTGAGATAATGGTGCTGATTGGCATTCGAGATCAAATTCGTCATGGCGTCAAAGATGATCTTATAAAGCTAAGAAAATTAGGTGTCAAAAATCTAATAATGCTATCAGGTGACAACCAAGGAACCGTAGATCTAGTAGCATCTGAGCTAGGGTTAAATGAAGCTCATGGGCATATGTTGCCCGAAGACAAATTGACCTTTATCAAAGACATGCAATCAAAAGGGCATATTGTTGCATTTGTGGGAGATGGTGTCAATGACAGTCCATCTCTGGCTCAAGCCGAGATAGGAATTGCTATGGGAGGTGGAACTGACGTGGCCATAGAAACATCAGATGTTGTTCTGATGAACTCGGATTTCAGTAGATTGCCTCATGCTTTAGGCCTTACAAAGGCAACTGCAAACAATATGCTTCAAAATATCATAATAGCAGTAGGAGTTGTTTTAGTGTTACTTTTCAGTGTATTCTTCAGTGATTGGATGAACATGTCCATAGGAATGCTGGTACATGAAGTGAGTATCTTAGTGGTGATCTTGAACGGTATGAGATTGCTCAGATACAAAATTAACCTATAAAATAAGGAGGAAAAAAATGCAAAAAGCAACCATTCAATTAGGACCTTTAACTTGTCCATCTTGCGTCAAAAAGATAGAAGGTGCAGTAAAATCTTTTGACGGTGTAGACAAAGAAAGTGTCAACGTAATGTTCAATTCCAGTAAAGTGAAATTTGACATGGATTCGGAAAAACTTCAAGTGATTGATGTTGAAAGAGCAATCAGTTCACTTGGATATGAAGTTATTAAGTCACAAGTCAAATAGAAAAAGTGGTTGATTTAGAATGGAAGTTCTAAGTCAGCCACTTTTTGATTTGAAATTATCATTGAGTTGTTACCATTTGTTGCGTACTTTTTCTGCAAATCCGAGCAGATTTTCAAATTTTAAATTTTCACCAGAATCAAGAATAGCAGTTCCATTAAAGTAACCAAAAACCTGATGTTGGTCGCTCAGAAGTATTCCAAATGATGTGTATGCCGATCGATCCAGAATCGGATTGAATGTAGCTTCAAAGCGGCCATCCGACGAAGTGAACTGCCATGGAATAAGATAATCTGGAGATCCATCTTCTTTATGAGGTATGTTAAAGGTTACATGATCGAGTTTGTGGGCGCCATCGTAAAATAACATGTTTTCAGTGGCGGACGAAGTATCTCCAAAACCGTACCCTAAGTTGAAACCAAATACTTTCCCACCTATAATTCCGTTTGCAGCACTCCAGGACCATGTGTTATCGTATGTCCAAACCCCTCTGCCCCAGTCCAAGATGCCAAAGGACTCCACAGGATCAAATACATAATGTTGATTTTTATAGTTCACAGAACCATTTGCGCGCATACCGATTATTTTTTGATTGTAATAAAACTTCCGTGATTTTTTCTTGAATGGAGTTGCGATGACCAAACTTTCATCCATGGTAGGTGTCAAAGTCACATCGATATAGAATGAGGACTGTTTGTGAAACTTAGGTATGTTTAGTCTAATGCGTCTCGCTCCATTTTCATGTGTGAAATGAATCTCAAGTTTATCATCCTTATAATGAATATCCCCAGTCTCCGAACTGGAAGGCATACCGAGCTTTCCTAAAGTCATGAGTTTCATGGGGCTTATAGTCTGTACTTCGCCGGTGATGAAATCCAGAAAGCTCGCACTGATGAGTCCCATATAACCGTTATCTGCAATGGTGAGTGCCACGCCGAAATCTTTATTGTAAACCAGATAATAGTCCCACTCCTTTATGCGTAGTTTGCCTGCTTTGATATCACGACGATCATAGGTTTTGACAGGTTCTGTTGCATAACCGGATTGAGTTAAGCGGCCCTTCTTATCGAGCAATTTTCCTGCTTCAAGTTTTATTTGAATCATGTTTTTCCCCCTCTGAAAAAAAGTACCATTTCTTTGTATTTATATTATAATATAAGGAAGAAGATAAACATAGCCAAGTTACTGATGTGATAAAGATTATATATAGATGCAGTGAATACAAAAAAACGGGGGGCTAAGTATGGAAGGGATTTATTTTCAATGGGATAAAGATTTTTTGACAGGACTCAATAAAGTAGATGAACAACATCGTGGATTGGTTGAAATCATTAATGATCTTCTGAAATTCAGTTTAAAAACCGAATTGATTGGAGTTGACGAAATTGATGAAATACTTGATAGATTAACAAACTATGTGGTGGATCATTTTCAGACCGAAGATGAGCTGATGTTTGCATATGGAATTGATACACGTCATATTGAGTTGCATAAGAGACTCCATAGTGATTTTGTGAGAAATGTGAATCGGTATTTTTCCAATAAAAATGAATTGAGAGATCCAGAAAAATTGAATGAGGTATCAGAATTTTTAGTTCGATGGCTTGCATATCATATTTTGAATACAGACAAGAGTATGGTCCGTCAAATGGAATATATCAAAAATGATGGATTGACAGGAGTAGAGGCATATGAAAAAGATCAAGGCTATGTGGATGCGACGACGGAACCACTTTTGAAAGCGCTTAAAGGTTTGTTTTATTTAGTATCTCAAAAAAACAAGGAACTTGAAAATCAAAATCAGGAACTTGAGATCAGGGTCAAAGAGCGGACTATAGCACTTGAAGATGCAAACCGAAAACTGCAAGAACTATCTATGAATGATGCACTTACAGGACTGCCGAACCGTCGATATATAATGGGTGAAATTGATCGTTTAATCGATCATTATGAGAGGTATCAAGTTGTTTTTTCTGTGCTTTTTATCGATCTGGACAAGTTCAAGGCGGTCAATGACACTTATGGACATGAAAAGGGAGATGAGGTGCTAAAATGGATATCGGGGTTCTTAAAGAAAAATGTTAGAAAAACGGATATCGCATGTAGACTCGGCGGGGACGAATTTGTAGTTGTGAGTCCACATTCAAATGGAGAAGGTGCACTTTCATTAGCCCAAAAGCTTTGTGAGTTGCTACATTCTGAGGAATCTCAAATTCAAATACCTTTCTGGAAACCTTCCTTCAGCATAGGTGTTGCTGAAGTCAATGCCAATGTCAAATCAGCAAGCGGGTTGTTGATCGAAGCAGATGCAGCGATGTATGAAGTTAAGAAGAGCGGGCGCGGCGGAGCACATCTAATGTTATGATGAAGCGAGTTTGACTAAAAAATCATACAGATGTATAATCACTTGAGCGCTGTAGTATGCAGATTTGCTCATACACCAATAGAGGTGTTTTGAATGTCGGATATTTAAGAAGAAGTTTGAAAATTTCAAGGATGATGTCCTTAACAAGATCAATGACAAAATGGATGAATCCGAAAAAAAATAAATTTAAATCACGAAAATTAATGCAACCACTAATATTTCAGATCTAATAATTTGATCTAAATATTTGGAATGGTTGTATTTTTCTTTTGTAATTACTTGTGAAAGATAATTGTCGGACAAATATTTTTTGTTAATAATTTTGCAACTTGCAGAAATTTCAGACAAACAAATATGTTATACTGAAGAAAAAATAGCATGTCACAAATTGGGGGACTTTAATAAGTGTTTATATCAATTTTATTTGGTCTGATTGGTGGCTTAGGGCTGTTCTTGTTTGGTATGAATATGATGGCCTCGGGGATGCAGAAAGCTGCAGGTAATAAATTAAGACGCATATTGGAACTGTTGACATCCAATCCTTACATGGCTACTCTTACAGGTATTCTAGTAACAATTGTTGTACAAAGCAGCAGCACCACTTCTGTAATGGTTGTGGGTTTTACAAACTCAGGGCTCATGGGACTTTCTCAAGCTCTTGGTACCATGCTTGGTGCGAGCATTGGAACCACAATTACCGCCCAGTTGATTTCCTTTGATTTTTCATTGATTGTGTATCCACTTATTGGAGTGGGTGTCGGACTTCATATGTTTGGCAAGAAACGCCTATATAAGTCTATAGGGCAAAGTATACTCGGTTTTACGATATTGTTTATTGGTCTTGAAATTATGTCGGAAGCTATGTATCCATTAAGAGATTTTGCATTTTTCCATAATCTTATGGTATCTGTGGGCAGCGCACCTATTTTAGGTGTGTTGATCGGTGCTATCTTTACAGCCCTAATTCAAAGCAGTAGTGCCACCTCTGGTGTTGTGATTGCAATGACGCTCCAAGGTACAATCAATGCACCTGCAGCGATTGCCTTGATGCTCGGAGCCAATATTGGAACGACTATAACCGCTGCTCTCGCAAGTATTGGAACCAATATCACAGCGAGGCGGTCCGTTCTCGCCATTTTCCTCGTGAAAATACTTGGAACTGTTGTTGTGCTGATCTTATTCCGTCCATTCTTGGATTTGGTTTCATTGACATCAAATTCCATTACACGTGTTGTGGCCAATGCGCATACAATTTTCAATGTTGCAAATGTGCTCCTTTTCATACCGTTTATGAAACCGGTGCTGAGTTTTGTAGTTAAAGCTATACCTGGTGAGGACATTGTTCTGGAAACTGGTCCAAGGCATCTTAATGACCGTCTTCTCAGTTCGCCTGTCGCGGCTCTTGAAGCGGCAAGACAAGAGGTCCTACACATGTCCAATATATCCAGAGAACTTGTGGCTCAATCCATTCGTATTTTTTTATACGAAGAAAAGCATTTAATTGAAGGATGTATAAAGAAAGAAGAACTGATTGACAGTCTTGAAAAAGAAATTGTGATTTTTTTGAATAAATTGGCGCAAAGCTCTCTAAGTAAAAATCAGACAGAAGCAATCTATGCACTGATGCATATCAGCAGTGACGTGGAGCGCATCGGTGACCATGGGATCAACATCATAAAAATGGCTGAAATCAAAATGGAAGAGCAACTTAAGTTTTCTGAAGTGGCCATCGAGGAACTGGTTCACTTCCATAGTATGGTGGATCAAATGCTTGAAAGCGCGATTGAGGCATTCATCAAAGACGACGTTAAACTTGCAAGTCAGGTGATTCTTAAAGATGATGAGGTCGATGCTGAAGAAAGAAACTTGAGGAAAAGTCATATAGAGAGGCTCAAACAGGGGATTTGTTTGCCCCATTCCGGGATACTGTTTTTAGATGTGATCAGTAATCTTGAAAGAGTTGGAGATCATTCTACAAATTTGGCGGAAGTTGTGACAGGAGAGTTTTAGAAAAAAGGAGGCCATATGATTTACAGAAATGCTATAGTGGAGGACATTCCAGCAATACTTGCACTACAAAAAAAGTATCTTGGACTTTCTGGTCCAAATGGCCACTGTTTCAACATATGATCAAAGACTTGCCCAATCTGGAATATAAAGGCATCCCATTATCTACTGAAAATTCATATCAGTATGGTCCGATTTGTATAGACACGGCTTACCGTAGCACAGAAGTACTTCCAAACGTGTTCAAATATTCCGCTTTACAGATGAAAGAACGTTTCAAGGTACTTGTTACTTTCATCAATCATATCAACCCAAGATCCTACAATGCACATGTGAGGAAACTTGGACTAGATGTCATACAGGATTTTGAGTTCAATAATAATCAATATTATGAGCTGGCTCTGGATTTGACGAATTATGGAGAGAAATTATGAAAAAATTTATCATTGAAGAACAATTTTGGGAAGTGTTTCCGGAGGCAAAGATAGGTGTAATAGTTTGTCGTGGAATCGACAATGTTGTAAAAGACCCGGAACAATATAAAAATCTGCTTCAATCTTCAGAGGAATTGGCTTTGTCCCATTTCAAAAAGGATGAATTCAGCAGCAACGAAGTCATAAAGGTATGGAGAGAGGCTTTTCAAAAGTTCAAGACTAAGAAGGGGGCAAGGTCCTCAATTGAGGCACTGCTTAAGCGTGTCAACAAAGGAGATCACATTGGTACAATCAATCCACTGGTGGACATATACAATTCTATCTCACTTAAATATGCCTTACCTTGTGGTGGAGAGGACATCGATACATTCGTTGGTGATATCAAACTGACAAAAGCTGTTGGTGACGAGCCTTTTATCACATTAGGAACTGATGAAAATGCATCGCCTTATGAAGGTGAAATAGTTTATAAAGATGAGCAAGGTGCAATTTGCAGATGTTGGAACTGGAGAGAATCTGTCAGAACTATGCTAACAGAAAACACTAAGAATGCATTTCTATGTATTGAACTCGTTGACGTTGATAGGGTTGAGATATTCGAGTCAGCAATTAATGAACTTGCTGATTTAGTCAATCAAAACTTAGGCGGAACTTACAAAATTTCAGTACTTGACAGGGACCAAAAGGAAATTGAAATATAAACAACAAAGCGCAAAGTGTTAAGAAATTTTTGCGAGAGTGGGTTATGCTGATTGCAGGAGGTGTGAAATGTACTATAGCGGCGTGCTTAAAAGAATCGTTAAATCTCCGAATATGTATTTTTTTGAAACCTATGTGATTATTGAGCAAAATCAAACTCTATATCCAATAGAAATCAAAAAAAGTGCACAGTCTAAACCAAACTCAATCAGACATTTAAAAGTGCTTGAAAAAACTGGAAGGCAGATAGATTTGGGAGCGGTCATTTGCTTATGTAGTAATATTATACCAATTGATCGTAACAATAACTTTGTTCCAGTAAGTATGATTTGAAATTAGTTGCTAGTATTAATGTCATATCCTCCAACAAATTTTGTATAGCCCTCCAATATCATTATTAATAAACGTTGGTTATAATTAAACCAAGTAAAAAATCTTGGAGGGCATATGGCTAAGTTAACACTCAATAATATCAATAAGATCTACGACAATGGATTTCAAGCTGTAAAAGGCGTTGATCTTGAAATCGCAGACAAAGAATTTATGATTCTTGTAGGACCGTCCGGCTGTGGAAAGACTACGACACTTCGAATGATTGCTGGTCTTGAGGAAATCACGGATGGTGATCTCAGAATTGGTGACGAATTGGTCAACGATATCGCGCCGAAGGATCGAAATATAGCAATGGTATTTCAAAATTACGCACTTTATCCCCATATGTCGGTATATGACAATATGGCATTTGGACTCAAACTCAAAAAGACACCTAAGGGCGAAATTAAAGAACGCATCGATAAAGCAGCAAAGATATTGGATATCGAGCAACTATTGACTAGAAAGCCAAAACAACTTTCAGGTGGACAAAGACAAAGGGTTGCACTTGGGCGAGCAATCGTCAGAAAACCTGAAGTGTTTTTGATGGATGAGCCTTTATCAAATCTTGATGCGAAACTCAGAATCCAGATGCGTGCTGAACTCATCAGACTTCACAATGAGCTGCAAACGACATTTGTATACGTAACGCATGATCAGACTGAAGCAATGACTATGGGAACAAGAATTTGCGTAATGAATGATGGCATCATTCAACAGGTCGCGGAACCTAAAACTATTTACAACAAGCCTGCAAATTTGTTCGTAGCAGGTTTCATAGGTGCGCCGCAGATGAATTTCATCCCGGCCAAACTCATTGAAAAGGATGGCAAGATTGTTGCCGGTATTGATGGAAGTGAAATCTTACTCAGTACGGAAAGTGCATCAAAAGTCAAAGCTGGAAATTATGTAGGCAAAGATGTAATCGTCGGTGTCAGACCTGAAAACATTAAAATTGTGGATGGGGATACCGGTCTTAAAGTCAAAGTCGAAGTCACAGAACTTTTAGGCAGTGATTCCAATATATATTTCACTTTCAGAGACAAACAATATATCGCTAAAGAAGATGGTTCAATCGATTTGAAATTTGGTCAAGAAATCCATATTGCATTTGATAACGAAAGAATTCATTTATTCGATAAAGAAACTGAGCAATCAATCCTCCGTTGATTCTTACATCCTACATTGGGACAGAGCCTCCACTTCTGTCCCATATCCCTTTTTTAAAAATTGTGCTAGAATTGTAATATACCTTAAAAGGGAAATATTTAGGAGAGGTGGATGTATGAATGCTTTGCTTCAGGAACTGCAGTTAATTTTAGAGTGCAAGGTTGAATTGGTCGGATCCAATCAGCTGAAACCCAACAAAAATCAGACAATAATCAATGGATCGAATCATATGAATTTGCTGGTTCATCGCACGCTCAATCCGGTGGAAACAGGTCTGATTCAAAGGTTGGTGGAGAGCTCATCAAATTTGAATCCACTTGGCAAACTCAACATTCTCAGTGATCCAAACGGTTATAAAAGCAACGATAGATCGTTTAAATATCCACTGAGATTGTGGCGCATACTTTATAGAGACAGCAAAGAGGAAGTTGCCGAAATATTGAAATCCTCATTCCGAAAAGATGACATCATTCATATGAATAACAATGAAAGTGTGGTTATTGTGACAACTGATGAGATTACACCCTATGAACTATTAGGTGTTCTTGAATCTGAAGCATTGACCAGTGTCAAAATAATCATAAGCAGTTCGATAGCACATCCATGCGATTTGCATAAGGGCTACATTGACACCATTGAACTATCTGAGCTTGGGAAACACATTAAAGAGAAGGCTCAAATCATTAAATATGAGGAAATGTTGTTTCCCATGTTTGTAAGTCAATTGAGAAGAGCGGAAGGGCTTAATCTCAATAGTGTTGCTGTGGGTGATTCCGAGCTTGAACTAACTGCAATGGTTTTTCTTGAAAACAACTTGAACATAACTGAGACGGCGAACAAACTGTTTATTCATAGAAACACTCTGATTTACAGGCTCAATAAACTCGAGAACATCACCGGTTATGACATCCGAAAATTCAATGATGCCATCAACTATTATTTGAGCTATCTAGCAGATCAGATCAAGTGACAGTCCATATTCAAAAGTTCCTCAGGGACTTTTTATTTTATTAGGGGGACAAACATGGCATTTAAAAATGATTTTCTTTGGGGATCCGCTTCTGCGGCATATCAAATTGAAGGCGCTCATAATACAGATGGAAAAGGGCAGTCCATATGGGACATATGGGCACATCTACCCGGTAAAACTTTTGAGGGGACAAATGGGGATATTGCCTGTGATCATTACAACAGATATAAAGAAGATGTTGCTTTAATGAAAGAGATGGGGCTTCAGACTTATCGATTTTCCATAGCTTGGACGAGGATCTTGCCAACTGGTACAGGTGAAGTGAATGCAAAGGGAATTCAATTTTACAACAATCTTATTGATGAACTCTTAGCAAATGGCATTGTTCCTATGGTTACACTTTATCACTGGGATTTGCCTCAGTCACTTCAAGAACAATATGGAGGATGGGAATCTCGAACCATAATTGATGATTTCGTGAATTACGCAAGGATATGCTTTGAATATTTTGGAGATCGAGTGAAGCACTGGATCGTAATGAACGAACCCAATATATTTACTTCTCTAGGATATATGCTCAAATTGCACCCACCGGGTGTTCAAGATGAAAAACTATTTTTAAAGACATTTCATCATACAGTGCTCGCGCATGCGAGGACGGTTTTGACTTATAAGGAAATGGGACAAGATGGGTTAATAGGATCCAGCATTGCATATTCACCATCCTACGCAGCTACAGACAAAAAAGAAGATTTGGAAGCGAAAGCAATGTTTGATGCCACTGGACCTTTATGGTATTTGGACAGTTATTTCAAGGGAGATTATCCTGATGAGGCAGTTGACTACTATATAGAGAAACAAGTGATGCCAGTTGTGACAGAATCAGATTATGATGAAATGAAACGTGCGGCATTGAAGTGTGATTTCATAGGCATCAATTATTATCAAACATCAACGGTTGCTCATAATCCAGTCGATGGAGTAGGATTCTCAGGCATGAATACAACGGGAAAAAAAGGAACACAATCCGATAACGGTGTACCAGGTCTTTATAAGCATGTGCGAAATGAGAAGCTAGAGTATACCGATTGGGATTGGGCTATTGACCCGGATGGACTTAGATATGGACTTGAACTGCTAAAAGAACGCTACGATTTGCCAATCATTATCAGTGAAAATGGACTTGGAGCTTATGATTCGTTAACTGAAACTGGAGAAATTGAAGATGATTATCGAATTGATTATCTTAAGAAACACGTCATGGCATGCGACCGTGCCATTGAAAACGGTGTTGATTTGATGGCGTATTGCACCTGGTCTTTTACTGATTTGTTGAGCTGGCTCAATGGCTATAAAAAGCGATATGGATTTATTCATATTGATTTTGAATCTGAAGAATTGCCTCGAACTCGAAAAAAATCATACGAATGGTATAAAAATCTAATTGCCTCAAATGGCAAAACACTCTAGGTGGAAATATGAATTATGTTGCGATGGATATTGGTGGATCGGCAATAAAAGCCGGCATAATAAGTTCAAATGGCCATGTACTCAAAAAAACCAGTATACCCACACCTATGGGATGTTTGGAAGATTTGATCCGTGTCCTATCTGGAATTATAGAATGGGCCATGAAGGAGACGAAGATACACGGCATTGCACTTAGTCAGCCTTGTGCCACAGATGCGGCAACGGGTCAGGCTCTTAGTGAGGGCTCTTTGATTTATATCAAAGATACCAACCCGTCTAAAATTTTGGGTGAAAAGTATGGGCTTCCATATTCGGCGGCAAATGATGGAAATTGCGCAGCTTTAGCGGAAGTATGGATAGGCAATGCCAAAGATGTGGGGAATGTGGCACTCGTAGTATGTGGCACTGGAATAGGTGGTTCCGTTTTGATCGATCAAAAAATCGTAAGCGGAAAGAGTAATTTTGCAGGAGAGTTTGGAATGTTTGTCACCGGTTTTGATGAGGAACAAAATCCGATCATTTGGAGTGCCAATGGATCTACTAAGGCATTGGTGGATGATTATGCAAAGAGATCTGGAATCGACCCGAAGGCTTTGGATGGAAAAATGGTTTTTAATCTCTCTGACGGTGGAGATCCTGTTGCGAAGTCCTGTGTGGCTGATTTTTTCAAAATATTTGCCTATGGTGTCCACAACATTCAGCACTCTTTTGATCCGGATCGGATATTGGTGGGAGGGGCAATCAGTGCAAGACCAGATTTCGTTGCTCAAATAGACGATGCACTTGACGTTCTGTATACTCATCTGAAAAGATTGATGTCACGTCCATCTCTTTCAGTTTGTGCTTGTGGGTCCGATGCCAATATGATCGGCGCAGTGTATCATCTTCTGAGCACGGCCAATATTGACTAAATTTATAAATAAGTGTTATAATTGTGAAGTCGAAAACGGTTTCGACTCTTAATCAATATTGCAAGAGTGCGGGAAGGCAGGTCATCATGGTAACAATCTATGATGTTGCAAATGCGTGTGGTTGTTCCAGTGCAACGGTTTCAAAAGCGCTGAACAATTATTCGGATGTAAACATAAATACAAAAGAGAGAATCCTCAAAAAAGCAAAAGAGATGGGATTCGTCCCCAATCTTCAAGCGAGAGCGCTGAGCACAAAAAGAACATGGAATATAGGCGTATTGTTTGAAGATAAAAGCAACAGCGGACTGACGCATTACTATTTCTCTCAGGTTCTGCAGGCAGTTAAAGAGCAGGCTGAGGAAAAAGGGTACGATATCACTTTTATCTCAAAAAACCTTGGTGGCGTTGAAATGTCATATCTAGAGCATTGCAATAGACGAAATATCGATGGAGTGGTCATTGCTTGTATAGATTTTGAAGACCAACAAGTTCAACAATTGATGGAGAGCAACATCCCGGTTGTTGTGATCGACTATGACTCGGAACATGTCAGTGCCATCATGTCGGATAATGTAAGAGGCGTATATGAGTTGACGCATTATATGATTTCTCTTGGACACAGAGATATTGTTTACGCATACGGTCATGAGGTTTTTGTAACTGAAGAGAGAATCCGAGGCTTCAAAAAGGCACTTGATGAGGCAAAGATTCCTTTTACTGAAGATATGCTGATCAAGTCTAGATACAGTGAGAAACAAGCGAATATCGATGCTGTAACCGAATTGCTTAAAAGAGATAAGCTTCCTACAGCAATGCTGTTCCCGGATGATTATTCTGCAATATGGGGCATCAATGCACTCAGAAACAATGGAATCAAAGTACCAGAGGAGATTTCGGTTGGAGGTTTTGATGGGGTGGAAATCGGAGAGATGATTTTCCCTAGATTGACGACCATCAGACAAAACACCTCTAGACTTGGGAAGGAAGCTTCACTGAAATGTATCCAGATGCTGGAATCCAAATCCAAAGACAACACCAAAATTACTGTTGGAGTTGAACTGATTCCTGGTGGGACTTGTATGGCACCTAGACTTTTCCAAAGTAAAAGTCCGCGTAGGTAAGTTTTCCGCAGGAAAACTTACTAGCGTAAAGTAGAATTTTCGAATTGATAAAAAGAGGCGTATTCTCATAAAAAAACAGAGCTGGCTTAATCTATTTTAAGCTGGCTCTGTTTTTCGTGCATTTATCCCAATGTGGAGAAGGTGAATGAAGAGGCGCTACTATGCGGTCGTTTCTAGAAAATTACCTAAAAAAACGACTACATAAGGTTGAGTGGTCTGGACTTTCATGATTATTCCCGATTCCGGATCCATCAATTCTGCCATTGTGGTGTAGTCACTTGAATCATCAAGAGCGCTTTTTATGGATGATTCTTCCGCAAGTTAGAATTTGAACTTTGAAACCGGTTTCGATAGTGAGCGTTATTAGCTCTATTGCTCTCATATTGCCCCCTTTGATATATTATATTTACTTGATTTTCATTAATGTCATCATACTTTGAAGTGTATGACAAGTCATGTGTTGGAGGTCTTAGTTGTATTGGTGTGAAAAAAGTATGAACAAATCACAAAAAAATATTGACCTGAGCATAGGAAGTCACTATAATAAAAATAACGAAAGCGATTTCGAAACTGACATTTGTTTATTATGAAGTGCTGTGCAACAGAAATAACTCTTTTTTTTACGAATTTACGAAAACGGTTTCGAAACAAAATATAAATTAGATAGGAGACTAGATTGATAGAATGGAAAAATATAGAGAAGAGAGTTTGAGCGTGGAAGAAAGAGCAAAAGATCTAGTCTCCAAGATGACTGTTGAAGAAAAGATCAATCAATTGAGATACGATGCATACGGTGTGGAGCGACTCGGGATTCCAGCTTACAATTGGTGGAACGAAGCATTGCACGGAGTAGCAAGAGCTGGAACAGCGACAATGTTTCCCCAAGCCATTGCTCTTGCAGCCACATTTGATGATGGACTTCTTGAGAGAGTAGCTGATGTTTGTTCAACAGAAGCCAGAGCCAAATATAATCATAATAAGAAGAACGCAGATTTTGGTATTTATAAAGGTTTGACCATGTGGTCTCCAAATATCAATATATTTAGAGATCCGCGTTGGGGAAGAGGACAAGAAACTTATGGTGAATGTCCATATTTGACTTCAAGACTTGGAGTGGCCTTTGTAAAAGGACTTCAAGGCGATGACAAAATCATGAAAACCTCAGCATGTGCCAAGCATTTTGCCTGTCACAGTGGTCCTGAAGGAATCAGGCATGAGTTCAATGCAGAGGTGAACAATAAGGACTTGAATGAAACCTATTTACCTGCTTTTGAGGCGTTGGTCAAGAAAGCCAATGTTGAGAGTGTGATGGGTGCTTACAATAGACTCAATGGAGAGCCTGCATGCGCAAGTGATTATTTGACAGGGAAACTCGAAGAGTGGAACTTTGAAGGACATTTTGTCTCGGATTGCTGGGCGATTCGAGATTTTCACACAAAACATAAAATCACCAACTCTCCTGCCGAATCGGCAGCACTGGCACTCAAGCACAGATGTGATTTGAATTGCGGAGACACTTACCAACATTTGCTGACTGCACTTCAAGAAGGTTTGATCACAGAAAAAGAGATTACAGATTCTGCAGTACGATTGATGAAAACCAGAATCAAACTTGGTATGTTTGATGAATCCACTCCGTTTGATGAACTTGGTTTTGAAGCTGTCAGCAGCACTTTTCACAAACAATTTGCCCTTGAATGTGCCCAAAAGTCAATGGTACTTCTGAAAAACGAAGGAATTCTTCCATTGGATATCAGTCAAATCAATACTATTGGTGTGATTGGTCCCAACGCTGACAGTTTAGACGCACTCAGAGGCAATTACTATGGGACTGCCGATGAATACACTACATTTCTCAGCGGAATCAAAAAAGCTTTTAAAGGAAAAACTCTATATGCCGAGGGTGCACATTTGTTCAAACCGTCCTTACAACCATTGGGGAAACCAGGAGATGGACATGCTGAAGCGATTACAGTGGCAAACAATTCCGATGTAGTGATCCTTTGTGTAGGACTTGATGCGACCATCGAAGGAGAAGAAGGAGACACGGGGAATGCCTTTGCGGCCGGTGATAAAAACGATTTGATGCTACCTGAAAGTCAACGTGTGCTCGTCGAGAAAATATTGAATCTGGGCAAACCAACAATTATAGTAGTCGCATCTGGCAGTTCAATCAATACCCTGGGTGAATCTGCCAAAGCAGTCATACAAGCATGGTATCCAGGACAAATGGGGGGAACAGCACTTGCAGATATTCTCTTTGGAAAAGTTTCACCTTCTGGAAAATTGCCAGTGACTTTTTACGAAAATGCAGATCTTTTACCGGATTTCACGACATACACTATGGTGAATAGAACCTATAGGTACCTTGAAAACAATGTGCTTTATCCTTTCGGATATGGACTTTCATATTCAAAAGTCATATGTGATGCGCTAAGATATGATTCCAAATTTAAAATGGCTACTGTCACAGTAGAAAATATCGGAGCGTATGACACGGATGAAGTCATCCAGTTCTATATCCGTGACGAAAAGTCAAAATGGGCTGTCAGAAATCACAAATTATGTGGATTTCAAAGGGTTCATGTAAAAAAAGAAGAAAAATTGGAAGTCTCCGTGTTACTCTCAGAAGAGGCATTTACTGTTGTGGATGATTCCGGCAGCAGATTTGTGGATAGCAATGAATTTACTTTGTATGCCGGCATCAGTCAACCAGATGCCATAAGTTTCAAATTAACAGGAAACGAAAGTGTAGCTTTATCAATTGTTTTGTAGTATGCAAACTTGTGATATCATAAGTTTACATAAACCATGATTAAAAGATTAGGGGGAAGACAATGAGAAGAATTTTGAGTTTACTATTGGTTGTGTTGATGATATTTGGATTGGCCGCATGTGCGTCTGACAGCACGACCCCAGCACCAGTTGAACCTATCGCGGGAAGTGAGACGCCTGCTCCTGCACCTTCTGGCTCAACAGCAAAAACGGTCCTCAATGTATGGTCATTCACTGATGAAGTTCCAAAGATGATCGAAAAGTATTTGGAAATGCATCCTGATTTTGCTGAAAAGTATGAGATCAAAACAACAATTATCGCAACAACTGATGGTGCTTATCAACCAGCTCTTGACCAGGCACTTTCTGGTGGTGGCAAAGATGGACCGGATATCTTCACAGCTGAGGCCGCTTTCGTACTCAAGTATTCACAAGGCGACGGTTCTCAATTTGCAGCTTCTTACAATGATTTGGGCATCGATGTAAGCAACAAAATCAAAGATGCGGATATCGCGCAATACACTGTAGATATTGGTACAAACGGCAATGGCGATGTAGTTGCTCTTGGTTATCAGGCAACTGGTGGTGCATTTATCTACCGTAGATCGATTGCCAATGACGTTTGGGGAACAGAAGATCCAGCAGAAGTTGGCAAGATTGTCGGACCAGGCTGGGATAAATTCTTTAAAGCAGCTGCTGATTTGAAAGCTAAAGGATATGGAATTATCTCTGGTGACGGAGACCTTTGGCATCCAGTAGAAAACAGCTCGAAACTCCCTTGGGTTGTTGATGGCAAACTTGTTATTGACCCTGAGAGAGAAGCGTTCCTTGATTTATCAAAACAACTTAAAGACAATAATTATCACAATGACACGCAAGACTGGCAAGATGCATGGTTTGCCGACATGAAAGATGCGGGAGCAAAGAAAACACTTGGTTATTTTGGCCCAGCATGGTTAATCAATTACGTTATGGCTGGAAATAGTGGTGATACCGCAGGAGACTGGGCAGTGACTGAGCCACCAGTTGGTTTCTTCTGGGGCGGCACTTGGGTATTCGGATCTGCTTCATCTGAGAAAAAAGAAGCAGTTGGCGAAATTATCGAATGGATCACACTGGATACATCTGAGCAAGGCCTCCAGTATATGTGGGCAAATGGAACCCTTAACGGAGAAGGCGGTACAAAGGATACAGTTGCTTCAGGTAAAGTTATGAGCATCTCCAATGGGGAACTTGAATTCCTTGGTGGACAAGATATGTTTGATGTATTTATACCAGCCAATCAATTCGCAAATGGCAAGAACTTGACACAATATGATGAGACAATCAACATGTACTGGCGTGATCAAGTAAGAGCCTACACATCAGGTGCAAAAAGCCGCGAGGCAGCACTCAAAGATTTCAAACAAATGGTTGCCGACAACTTGGATTTAATTGTAGAATAAAAAAAACATGTGAATTGGGATAGGATAGATTACAATTCTCTTTCCTATCCCAATTATCTTTATGGAGGTGAGTGAAAGTTGAAACGTCGAAAAAACGTGAGTTATGCAAAATACGGATACATTTTTAGCTTACCTTTTATCCTTGCATTTTTGATTTTTTCGCTGTATCCAACGATATATACAGCAGTTCTTGGATTTACAGACTATAAGGGGTTAGCAGCAACATCGTGGAGCTTTCTGGATAATCCATTTGACAATTTTATATCTGTATTCAATAATGGTTCGTTCAGGCAATCTTTGGTCAACACTTTTATTATTTGGATTGTAAACTTTACACCTCAAATTCTTTTGGCCTTGGTGCTTACAGCCTGGTTCACATCCAGACGTAACAAACTCAGGGGTAAAGGATTGTTCAAAGTACTCTTTTACTTGCCAAATATCATAACAGCTGCAAGTATCGCAATTTTATTTTATTCATTGTTTGGATATCCAGTAAGTCCTGTCAATAGTCTGCTCATGAAACTTGGAATAGTGGATGGTCCGGTGTTCTTTTTGGTCAACAAAGCTTACGCCAGAGGCATTGTCTCCTTTATACAATTTTGGATGTGGTATGGCTACACCATGATTATTCTCACATCCGGGGTTCTGGGAATTAATCCTGAAATATACGAAGCCGGTGAAATTGACGGGGCGACAGGCATTCAGGCATTTTTCTATATAACACTTCCGAATTTGAAAACAATTTTGCTTTATGTCTTGATCACTAGTATGATCGGTGGTTTGAATATGTTTGATATACCAAAGCTTTTCATGCAAGGTGGACCTGACAATTCAACACTTACAACCAGCGTGTTTATCTACAATCAGGCATTCAGTGGTAGCTATTTATATAATAGGGCAGCAGCGGCCAGTATGATCATGTTTTTAATCATCGCCATATTTTCAGCAATCTTATTCTTCCTGATGAGAGATAAGGGTGAGATTCAGATTCAAAAGGAAGCGAAACTGCTTAAGAAAGAACGCGCTAGACTAGCAAAAAGTCAGGAGGCCATGTAGTATGTCAAAGACAAGAAAAAAACGAGGAATACTTTTTAGAGTCGTTGCCTATACAGTATGTCTTTTACTGGCAATCTTGAGTGTTTTACCATTTTGGATTATGTTTGTGAACGCGACTCGTGACACTTTTCAGATTCAACAAGATGCAATATCACTGATCCCATCCTCACATTTGATGAGCAATATAAAAATTTTGCTTGGAAAAACATTCGATCCTATAAAGGGACTTAAAAACTCAATGATCGTATCGACGGCATCCACAATATTGACCATTTATTTTTCAGCACTCACAGCTTACGCTTTGGTAGCGTACAATTGGAAATTGAGAAAGCCGTTTTTCACATTTATTCTTGCAGTTATGATGATTCCAGCACAGGTATCGGTCATTGGATTTTATCAATTCATGTATAAAATAGGTATGACCAACAACTTCATGGCGCTGATTTTACCTGCAATGGCAGTACCTGCGGCGGTATTTTTCATGAGACAGTTCATGATAGTCTCTTTACCGCTCGAACTTGTAGAGGCGTCTCGAATCGATGGTGCCAGTGAATTTTACACATTCAATAAAATCGTTTTGCCGATTATGAAGCCAGCAATGGCGACTCAGGCGATTTTCACATTTGTTTCAAGCTGGAACAGTCTGTTTCTGCCACTTGTACTCCTCACCGACAGTGACAAGTATACCATGCCGATCATGGTGAGTTTGCTTCGTGGAGACATTTATAAAACTGAATATGGTGCGGTATATTTAGGGCTTGCCCTGACAGTTCTACCGCTTTTCGTTGCCTACTTCCTACTCTCAAAGTACATTATAGAGGGTGTGGCGCTTGGTGGTGTCAAAGGATAGAACTTAATTATTGAGGAGGATTTTATGGAATATTTCAAAAATATTGGAAAAATCAAATTTGAAGGGGAATCTTCTAATAACCCTTTGGCCTTTAAATACTATGATCCAGAGAAAATTGTATCTGGGAAACCTATGAAAGAACATCTTCGATTTGCCATGAGTTACTGGCACACGCTTACTGGAGAAGGATCAGATCCATTTGGGACAGGCACCATGGAAAGACCATGGAATGAACTATCTGGACTGGAAAAGTCAAAACTGCGTGCTGACATCGGTTTTGAACTTATGGAAAAACTAGGTGTTGAATACTTCTGTTTCCATGATCTGGACATTGCTCCAGAAGGCGATAGTCTTAAAGAAAAAAATAAGAATCTCGATGAGATGGTTGCTTATATTGAAGGATTGATGGAGAAGACAGGGATCAAATGCCTCTGGGGAACAACAAATGCATTCACTCACAAAAGATTTGTACACGGCGCTTCCACTTCTCCAAATGCAGATGTATTCGCATATGCAGCCGCACAAGTTAAAAAAGCCATGGAGGTCACCCAAAAATTAGGGGGAGAAAACTATGTGTTCTGGGGTGGTCGTGAAGGCTACGAGACACTGCTCAACACCAACACAGAACTTGAACTCGACAATCTCGGACGGTTCCTGCAAATGGCTGTGGATTACAAAGAGAAAATCGGCTTTACTGGACAACTGCTCATCGAACCAAAACCGAAAGAACCAACCAAACACCAGTATGACTTCGATACATCAACCGTCATCGGATTCTTAAGAAAGTACAATCTTCAGGACCATTACAAATTGAATATCGAAGCCAATCACGCGACACTGGCTATGCATACTTTTGAACATGAACTCAACATGGCAAGAATCAACGGCATGCTGGGCTCAATCGATGCCAATCAAGGCGATTTGCTTCTCGGATGGGATACAGATCAGTTCCCGACAAACATTTATGATGCAGTACTGGCTATGATCGAGGTCCTCAGAAATGGCGGAATCGCTCCAGGAGGACTCAACTTCGACTCAAAAGTAAGAAGAGGCTCTTTTGAGATGGATGACCTGTTCTACGCTTATATCGCTGGAATGGACACTTTTGCCAAAGGACTTCTTATCGCAGATCAAATCGTTTCAGATGGTAAATTTGACAAGTTGATGAAAGAAAGATATTCAAGCTATGAGAGTGGTATCGGCGCTAAAATTGTGAGTGGTGAAGTTGGCTTTGAGGAACTGGCAGAATATGCGCAAGAGCTTGGCGAAATCAAAAACACATCGGGTCGTCAGGAACTTCTTGAAAATATCTTGAATCAGTATATTTACAAATAAGTTCAATCCACATTCTGTCTAAGGAGTTGACTATGTATATTGGAATAGATTTAGGTACTTCTTCAGTTAAAGTCCTGCTCATCACAGGAACTGGTAAAATAATCGATGAAGCTACAGAAGAATACCCTGTGTATTATCCCCATACCAATTGGGCTGAGCAAAATCCAGAAGATTGGTGGCAGGGGACACTTACTGCACTAAAGAAACTGATTGATGCGAATCAAAATGTCAAAGATGATATCAGAGGCATAGGATTCAGTGGACAGATGCATGGTATGGTCGCACTTGACGAGATGGGCGAAGTTCTGACTCCAGCCATTTTATGGTGTGATCAAAGAACGTCGGATGAATGCTTTGATATCACAAAGCATTTTGGGATGAAGAAACTTGGTGAACTGGTAGGGAACAAAGCCCTCACCGGATTCACCGCACCAAAAATACTCTGGCTTAAAAAGCACCATCCTGAGATCTTTCAAAAGGTGGACATGTATCTTTTACCTAAAGATTATATCAACTATATGTTGTCAGGTGTTTATGCAACTGATTACTCTGATGCTTCAGGCATGTTGCTACTGGATGTGCAGAATAAATGTTACTCAAAACCTATGCTTGAATTCATTGGAATCACTGAAAAACAATTGCCTGAACTTCATGAATCCTTTGCGGTAACTGGAAACCTTTCAGATGAAATCAAATCAATACTTGGACTTTCACAAGACGTTATCATAGTCGCGGGTGCTGGTGATCAGGCTGCTGGTGCCATAGGTACAGGGACAGTCGGTGAAGGCGTAGTTTCAGTGACTTTAGGTACATCTGGAGTGGTCTTTGCGGCTCATGATGATTATAAGATGGATTCAGAGAACAGACTTCATGCATTTTGTCATGCTAGTGGTAAGTATCATTCTATGGGAGTCATGCTATCTGCTGCAAGTAGTCTTAAATGGTGGTCTGATGAAGTCGCTAAGGATTCCATTGATCATCTGCTTGATGAGGTGGATAAAAAAATATCGGATGTGATTTTCCTTCCATATTTGATGGGCGAAAGAACGCCTTATGCCAATCCAAATGCCAGAGGCACTTTTATCGGAATGGACATGAACAGCGGCCGAGCAGAAATGACAAAAGCAGTACTCGAAGGAGTAGCTTTTGGTCTTAAAGATTCACTGGACATTCTAAAAGATATGGGCGTTCCCGTGAATGAAATAAGGGTTATTGGTGGTGGTGCAAGAAGCCAAAAGTGGCGTCAAATCATTGCGGATGTTTTCGGACATGAAATTGTAGGCATCAATACCAATCAAGGTGGTGCACTTGGAGCTGCTATTCTAGCGGCTGTAGGTGAGGGCATCTATGAAACGGTTGAAGAAGCCACAAAAGTGATGATTCAAACCGTTGATTCAACTAAGCCCGAATCTGCAAACGTAGCCATTTATCTCGAGAAGCATAAAAAGTATAATAGTTTGTATCAATACTTGGAACCATATTTTGCATAGTTAAATTCTAGAAAAAACCACGATGTTTTGACTGTCGTGGTTTTTTTACTTTGATAGGGTAAAAACTGTAAGAGAAGCATATATGATATTACAAAAGAAGGAGTGAAAAATTTGAGTGATCAAAAAACACAACCTATTTTTAAGGTTGTGCTTTTGCAAATGCAATGATGTTGCCATCAAAATCTGAAACATAAGAAGTGTAATCACCCCAATTTCTTTGCTTTGCCTCGCTGATTCCCCTTGCACCGAGATTTAGTGCTCTCTCGTAATATGCCTCTGGTGAATCCACATAAAGGTAAATCTCACATCTGGGATAAGCCGTGTTCTGATTAGGGTTGTCAATGTTGCCTTCCAATATCTCCACTATACCATTTCCAGGGAGTAGACCGATGTATGTGGTATCGTTGAGCTGGATTTCGGTCATCCCGTCCACGTCAAGTGCGGGAGCTCTATCAAAGAGTGCGGTATATAAATCCTTTGACTTGTTTTGGTCCTCTACATATACAATGAAATTGATTTTGCTAGTATTGATCATAAATACCTCTCATTCATATCATTTAGATGATTAGTGTCTTTTTATGTTACATCTTATTTTAACATAATTATGTAGTGACGCAAATATGAGAGTTGACTCTATAACGTGATATAATGAATTAATAGTGGAGGTGTGATTTGAAAATAAAGATCATATTGGTTTTGGTTATTATAATTGTATTTTCTGTATGGCAAAACAATAGCATCATAACAACACAAATTGAAAGATCAAATAGTAAAATTCCGGATGCGTTTGATGAGTTCACTATTGTTCAAATCTCAGATCTTCACAACAAGGTATTTCGAACCAATCAGAGTTCACTTTTAAAGAGTGTCATAGAAGCTTCTCCAGACATTATTGTGATTACCGGTGACCTTGTGGACAGAAGGAAGTACGATCTTGATGATGCGATGTTATTTATCGATGGAGCCGTTAGGATTGCACCTGTGTACTTTGTATCTGGTAATCATGAAGCGTGGTCTGGTGAGTATGTTGAAATTTCAAAACGGCTCACAGATGCCGGTGTGATAATTCTTGATGACGAGAAAATCAAACTGGATAGAAGTGGGGAAGTTGTTGAACTCTTAGGATTATCCGATCCCGACTTTTTCACTTCCTCATACCTGGAAGGCACAAAATATTCCAATTTAGAAAAAAGTCTCATAGATATGTCAGATGAATCCGTATTCCAAATCTTACTCTCGCATAGACCGGAACTTTTTGACCTTTATGTCGACCATAACATTGATTTGATTTTCTCAGGTCACGCACATGGCGGCCAGTTCAGACTCCCTCGAATCGGAGGGGTGATTGCACCGGACCAAGGATTCATGCCAAAGTATACCAGTGGTTCCTATAAGGAAGACCAGTCGACAATGGTAGTCAGCAGAGGTCTCGGAAATAGTATTATACCTGTTCGAATTTTCAATAGACCTGAAATAGTAGTTGTGACGCTTAAAAGCAAATGAAATCGCTTCAATACTACATAAACATGCAAAAGACCGAAGGCTTCTCTCCCTATGTGGTGGTGCTCAAAGAAATCGGAGAAGTGGTGGGGGTTTGTGGGTTCAATCCACCAGATCATGGATGCGATGCCGAGTTGATGTATCATTTCAAGAGAGCACACTGGGGAAATGGATACGCCACTGAGGCTGCCGGAGCCTGTGTGAATTATGCAACACAACTCGAAAGCATCAATGTTTTAGGAGCTTCAATCGACCCTGAAAACACATCTTCTGAGAACGTATTGAGCAAACTCGGTTTTTATAGTGTAGGAGAGAAGTGGTGTGAGCAAACAGGTCAGAATGAACCTTATTACAAAAAAGAAATATAGATACTAAAGCCGGTAACCACCGGCTTTTTTGATGCGAAATGTCCGTCGAGTCACCAGTTTTCAAAAGGGTATATATCAGAATAGGCAGTAAATGTATAGGAGATGAAAACATGGATCGAAAGAATAGACCAAAAGGTAGAGAAAAGCGCGTCGGTTCAGGAAGTGTTAAAGTTGAGAAAAGGGGAAGTGGCTTAGGGAGACAATCTTCTGGACCTGTAGGGGGGATTGGTGGATTGGGATCCGATTCGCCACTTGTGGATTTAGGATCAAGCCTTGGAACAAACAATCAAGGGTCACCTCCTGTCGGAAAGTAATTATCCTGCAGACAGGTATTTTCTCGTCATGTGGGACCACGGTGGCGGCTCTGTCGCAGGTTATGGCTATGATGAACATTTCAAAGGGGATACCATGACACTGGATGAGATTGAGCGTGCTCTTTTTAATTCAGGTGTGGTATTTGATCTAATCGGATTTGATGCATGTTTGATGGCTACACTGGAAACGGCATTCGTAGTGGAACCTTACGCTGATTATCTCATTGCTTCTGAGGAACTTGAACCTGGGATTGGTTGGTATTACACAGGGTGGTTGAATGAAATTTCCAAGAATTCCTCCATTGAAACGATTGATCTCAGTAAGAGATTGATTGATGATTATATTCAAGAGGTTAAGAGAAATGTCCCTCAATCACAGGCGACTTTATCCTTGGTGGATCTTGCGGAACTCAGCAGTACTGTACCTGAACCATTCAGCAAATTTGCTGAGTCTACAGGCGAGCTGATTGAATCGGACAATTTTAAGAAGGTATCGGACTCAAGGGCTGGTACCAAAGAATTTGCTGCTTCATCAAGAATCAATCAAATCGATCTCGTCGATTTTGCGAATAGATTGGGAACGCCTGAAGCATTGGCGTTTGCGGCAGCATTAGACGGTTATGTTGCTCGGAGGTGGGCAATCAGGGGCCTCACAGGGAATCGCCTCAAATGTGATTTCGACCCTTCTGAACTCGTTTTTATCTGGGGGCAATTTTTCATCCATAACGGGTGGAGATACTCAAAAGCCTGATTGGCTTGATACACAGCAGGTCACTGATTCTGCGGATTATTATAGTGAAAACATGATTGATCCGGCCTCTATCGTCATCACAACTAAAGACGGAAAGCGTGTCCTCGAACTCACTGAAAAGGAATGGGATCTGGTCCACAACTTGGAGCTGGATGTGTTTATTGATGATGGGGAAGGATTCATTGATTTAGGCAGAGATAATGTTGTAGAGTACAATGATGACGGGGACTTGATTCTTGAGTATGACGGCACTTGGATAGCAATCAATGATCAGATTGTCAGCTACTTTATGACCAGCTATGACACCAACGGAGACAATTACAAAATTTTGGGTAGAGTGCCTGCGCTGTTAAATGGAGAACTTGTGGATATCATCTTATCATTCGACCAAGATAATCCATATGGTGAAGTATTAGGCGCGAGAATCATATATGACAATGAAAAAGAAACCCCAAATTTACCAAAGGGGCTTCTAGAAATCAATACAGGTGATCAAATCGACTATTTGTGTGATTACTACAGCTATGAAGGTGATTTTGACGATTCCTATTACTTGGGAGAGACTTATATCGCAACTGGTGAGTGGTATATTGAGAACTTGTCGATATCAAACCTTGATTTTTTAATGAGCTACAAAATCACAGATATTTATGGCAACAGTTATTGGACTCCTGTAATTACAGATTTTTTTATTTTACACTTTTTCGCCACAGTTTTTGCAAAACTTGGCATCTTCATCGTTCAGTTCAGATCGAACTAAAATCAACAAATCCGATTTTGCGTTTGCATTTGTGATTCGGACAAATCCATGATTGTTATTATAAATATAAAAGGCTAACTGATAAAAATCAGCTAGCCTTTTTGATTGATTACCATCCAAGGAAGGAGAAGTGCATATAATCGTTGCTTGTAGGCCACGCATCGCCGCCCCAAGTGAAACCATATTTCTTAAAGGCACGGACAACATCGCCGTCGGGTTTGATGGAGTATGGATTTTCTCCAGGAAGCCAGAATGAACCTGCAACAATTGAGCCATCTTTCCGGATCATATAATTTTCATTGGCGTTGATATCGACTGCAAGACCTAAGTTGTGTTCCGAAGTTGAACTGGATCTCCATGAATAACCATAGATATCTTTGATTGGAAACTGTTCAGGACCTTCGTATATTTCTTTAAACACCTTTGTAAAGATATCAGCAATTGCAGAATTAACTCTTATGGTTCGTAATCCGGGTGTTTTTGTTCCGTCAGATTTCAGTGTCCATACATCAACAGTAATATTCACCATATGACTGAGAGCTTCTTCTGATGTTGCATATCTTCCAGCATCTGGAGAACCAAAAACGGCGGTATATTTTGTTGTGTTATTGCCTTGCATGACCATGAGTTCTTCATATGAATAAAGAGCTTCGAGTGGAAGGCCTCTTCTGCTACCTCTGCTGACGGAGTACTCATTGTTAACAGGATAGTTCGTGACCAGTTGCTTAAGTGCATCGTTGGATTTACTAAGTGATACGGGTTGACTGTCGGTAGCCTTAAGTGTTCTTGTCAAAATCACCATTGCCTGTGCACGTGTAATTGGCAGTTTAGGTTCAATTTTTCCTTGATCTGTACCAGCAAGTATGCCGAGATTGATGAGTACGGATGAAGCCTGTTTAGCCCAGTCACTCACTTCTTGACCATCTGTGAACCTCAGAAGGGATTCATTGATTATCAAGTTTTTCTGCTCTTCACTTAGAGCAGTCTCTGTGCTAGAATCAAAATGGATAATCAGATTATTGATCATAACAAACATCTCTTGACGTTTGATGTTACTGATTGATCGATAAGTTCCATCGGTATAACCCGAGACAAACTCAAGTTCACTCGCGATTTGTGCATAAACATTGGGTTGATCACTGAAACGGGTGGAATTCCATGTTTCAGGCAGAGAACCTGTTAACCTTACATAAGCAAGTACGATAGCTTCTGCGAATTCACCTCTTGTAATTGGTGCGTCCATTGAAACATCTTTAAATCTGCTTGGCATGATTTGCCATTTTATCGCTTCTTCAATTCCCTCTGTGTACCATGGAGCAACATTCTGATAACCTTCTACTGAAGATTCATAGGAAGACTCCGCAAAAGTCAGTGTTTGTGTCATTGTGAGTGTCGTAATCAAAGTGAAAACACTCAGCAATTTTATTATTTTCATATACACCTCTCTGGTTTACATAATTTGAATAGTTTCATTATAACATTTTTATTCGATAAGTATTTAATTATAATGAATATAGTGCAATGTAGGCAAAATAATGTATAATATTGGTGTCGGTTATTTCATGATATAAAAGAAAATCATCATTACTTTAAAATTATATATTCAAGTGGTGAGGAGGACTGTTAATTGAATGACACATGGTGTAAGTTGTATGCTACAGTAAAAACAAACGAATTTCAGACGATTCAAGATAATTTAGCCAAATCGACTGATTTGGCGATTATTACTGTGGACTACAAGGGCAGTCCTTTGACAGCTCACAGTGAATGCAGCAAGTTTTGCAGACAAATAAGAAAGTTGCCTGAATATGCGATTTTATGTGAAAAGTGTGATGCATATGGAGGACTTGAAGCCGCCAAGACCAAAGAACCGTTTATATATCTGTGCCATGCGAACATAATTGATGTAGCGGTACCTATCATAGTGAACGACATGTATCTGGGGGGAATCATGGCTGGTCAAATACGACTTGCTCCAAATGAATCCAAATCCAAAATCGAACAGATTTATCGAGAAAGCAATCTTGAAATATTATTTGATTTAGATCCTGATTTGAAAAAAGATTACTACGATTTGCCTACCATCTCATTAAATAAAATTGAAGCAACAGCGAAAATACTTGAAACGATATGTAAATATATGGTACAAAATCCTAGCGAAAAATTATTGGATGAAATTGTGAACTCAGTGGAAGTGATACATCAAAATCAAGAATGGACAAGTTCCACAAACGAAATTCTATTAAAGCCCGCCATACTTTATATTGATAAAAACTTCAGTAGGAAAATCACTTTAAAACAGTTGGCTCATGCATGTAATATATCTGAAAGTTATTTTAGCCGATTGTTTGCGAAGTGCTTCGGGAAAAACGTCACGGATTACATCAATGACATCAGAATTGAAAAAGCCAAGGTTTTATTGTCAAATCCGGACATGACCGTTAACTATATTTCAAGATTTTGTGGTTTTGAGGATAGTAGTTACTTTATTAAACGTTTTAAAAAATTCACTGGAGTAACTCCTCAAGAATTTAGAAAAGTGCTAGGTGGCAATGAGATTCACAGATAGGGAATGATGATAAGTCTTAAAACAAAAACAGATGGATCTCTTTGAGAAATCCATCTGTTTTTTTATGCTATGAAAATTTAAATCAGTACATTTTATTGGATATTTCTGTGAAGATTACACCTAGAGCGTGTGCACCAGCATCAGGATGTCCGATACTTCGATCACCAACGGTACCGGCTCTTCCCATTCTTGCCACAATACCTTTAGTGGCATCAGCACCCTGAACTGCCGCTTTTGCACTCAGTTCAAGTGCTGATTTTATTGAGATTCCGTCTTTTGCGCTTTGTTTCAATGAAGTGATGGCTGGAACAAGTGCATCAATTAAAGTCTTGTCACCAACCACAGCTCCACGGCCAAAAGATCTTTCACCAGTTTTTTGAATGGCCTTTGCAGATGCCTGCATTATCTCAACAAATTGATTCAAATCAATTTCAGTAGCAGCACCTGCCTGCTTACCAGCTCCTCTAAACGCAGAGCCCCAAATTGGTCCTGAGGCACCACCACAATGTTCCATAATAATCAAAGAACAAGCCTCAAGAAAATCACCAATTGATTTGGATTCTTTGATCAAATCATTCCATTCTCTTTTAAGTTGCTTGAATCCTTTTGCTACACTCATTCCAAAGTCACCATCTCCGGCATGTGAGTCCAGCTCGCAAAATGGAACCTCATTTTTTATGATACATGCACTCATGGCATCAATCATGTACTCGAGATTGCCAAGTGTCAGTTGGTTATCTTTAATGAGTGCATTTGAAATGTCGGTTTCAATTTCAAAGGATACATTAGTCGATGAACCATCCTGATACATAAATGAAAGTGGCTGATAAGAGGTTGTTTCCTGAGGTCCTCTTACCGTCAATCCCGGTGTCTCACATGGGGAATTCAGAAGCGATTTTAGTTCCTCGTCCAGCTTCATGATAGAAACAGATGCACCTAGCATATCAATACTTGTCATGAAATTTCCAACAAAAATTCGATGGACTTGTATCCCTTTTTCATGTAGTTTTTTATACACAGAGTGGTTCAATAGATACAGTTCTTGTAGCGGTGTGCTACCAAAACCGTTGATCATCAATGCGATTTCTCCTTTTTCCATTTCAAGTGCTGTCAGTAAAGCAGTGACCATTCTTTCTGATAATTCATCAGCTGATATTATCTTTTCTCTCTTGATTCCTGGTTCACCATGAATGCCTACGCCATATTCCATTTCATCATCTGATATTTCAAAAGTTGGAGCGCCTTTTGCGGGTACAGTGCAAGAACTAAAGGCAAAGCCAATGCTTTTTACGTTATTGGCAGCTTTTTCAGCTATAGCTTTGACTTCATGGAGCTCTTTACCCATTTCCGCGAGTGCTCCAGTAATTTTATGAACCATTACAGTGCCGGCAACACCACGGTGTCCAACTGTGTAAAGCGAGTCCTGAACGGCGATGTCATCATCTACCTTGATATAATCGACTTTTAAACCATCTTCATTTGCCAGATGAATAGCATTTCTGAAATTCATTATGTCACCGCTATAATTCTTGATGATCAATAAGGTCCCTTTTTCACTGGTAGTTTCAAGAATTGACTGATAAACCTGAATTTGTGATGGCGAAGCGAAAACATCTCCACATACAGCGGCATCCAGCATGCCTCTTCCAACATAACCGGCATGAGCTGGCTCGTGACCACTTCCGCCACCACTGATAAGTGTGACTTTTTGGTCGTTGATTGCACGTTTTTTTATAATTTTGAACTTTTCAATGAATTGCAGTTCTGGATGAGCAAGTTCAATGCCTTTACACATCTCATAAACTAGGTTTTCTGGACGGTTCAGTATTTTTTTCATCAAAGACCTCTTTCAGTTATTTATAATTTTTGATGCCTTGAACGCATTACCGATGAGATCGGCGGTTTTGATTGCTGCGGCAACTGAATTGACTGTGATAGGGAATGGCATGGAATGTATGGACTCCTCAGGAATACTCGCTTTTTTTGCTACTTCATATAGTTCTTCTTCCGAAATGGATTCAACACCAATATCTGAAAGGCAAACAGGCAATCCGACAGTATGACAAAATTCCAAAACTTCATTGATTTCTTCTTTTGAAGAGTTTTCTAGGACCAACTGAACCAATGTACCGAAAGCGACTTTTTCACCATGGAAGTATTTATGAGTACCTTCTAGGATTGTTAAACCGTCATGAACAGCGTGCGCCGCTGCAAGTCCTCCACTTTCAAACCCCAATCCGGAAAGTAATGAATTTGCTTCGATAATATTTTCCAGTGCGGGAGTCACTTGATTTGCATCACATGAGTGTTTTGCTTTAAGACCATCTGCGAGAAGTGTCTCGTAACATAATTTTGCCAGTGCGAAAGCAGTGTTTGTACCCTTAGATTCCCCACAATAGCCTTCTCTGTACCCACAGGGTAGACCAGCGTTCACATTAGAAAAAGAATTTCTTGTCGCTCTTGCTTCAAAATATGTCGATAAGGCATCACCCATACCAGAAACTAGAAATCGGGTTGGCGCATTTGCTATCACAGTAGTGTCAACCAGCACCACACTCGGATTTTGATTAAAATATGCGTAGTCTTCAAAAGCGCCGTCTGGTGTATAAAGCACTGCTGAATGACTGGTTGGAGCATCTGTAGCGGCAATAGTGGGGCATATGATCAAAGATTTGCCTTTTGCAACGCATTTTGCAGTATCAATTGCTTTACCACCACCTAAACCTATTGTGCAATCACAATTGTTGGTTTTTGCAACTTCTGTCAATCTTTCAATTTCTTGTCTGGAACATTCACCGCCAAAATTGCTTTCTACAAATTTGATGCCATACTTTCTTTCAGTTTCATCCAACTTGACTTTAACGCGTTGCACGTCCTCCGGATGAGCGATCAATAAAGCTGATTGACCAAAAGTTTTAACAAAATACCCTAAGTTCAACAATTCGTCTTCGCCCTGAACATACTTAGATGGTGATATAAAAGCTTTTCTCATAAATGATTCCTCCTTTTAATTTCTTATAAATAAGTATATGTAAGTTTTAAAAACAGTACATTAGACTCAGATGGACAATGATAAAACAATTTGATAGAAAAATACAACCGACTTAAGACAAAATATTTGCATCAGAACAAAATGGTTTTATCGTAAATTTTTATAACTGATTATAAAAATGTGAAGTGGGCTTTACATTATCCCAATAATTCCAATCATTTCAGCATTATGCAAAAGAAAAAAAATCAAATAATCAGTGTCATTTGCTGATCATTATTCAATTTAAGTTGTTTGAATTGTCTGAAAATTGATATTGACACGTTATTGTCAAGACTTTATAATGAAAATGTAAATAATTAGTTAAATGACTTAATTAAAAGATTCAAAGTCTTTACATTGTTATTACAAACACGTGATTCCAACTTATAAACAAAAATTAATATAGTAAAGCCGATTGACTAATGCAAAAATACTGAATTTAGTATGTTGTATACAAGAATATTCGCTTGAAATTAAGGAGCCTGTCATATGTCAAAAAAAGGATTGAATTCAAATGAAGTAAAAAAGAGAAACAGAAGTAAAATCCTTAGAATATTACGGAATGGCATTGAAATTTCGAGAAAGGATTTGTCAGATCAAATGGGGTTGACGAAAGCGGGAATTTCAACCATTGTTTCTGAAATGATTGAAGAAGGCGTCATTATAGAAACTGGTAGCCAGGAGAATGGAGGGCTTGGAAGAAACCGGGTCACACTTGAAATCAATAAGAATTTCGGGTATGTTCTTGGCCTCTCATTTACAGAAACGCATTTGACTTTACTGATTTCAAATGTTTTGGGACAGACCATCGACTTATATACACAAGACTATTCACAATTAGAGACTGTTGAAACGGAGAGTTTGCTAACACTTGTAATTGATAAGAGTCTCTATCTTCTTTGGAATAATAACATAGACAAAAGTAGTGTATTAGGATTTGGAATTGGATATATAGGTGGACTTAAAAATATTGATGTGAAGAAAATTGAAATTGAAATTAAAAAACGACTGAATATTGAAGTGTTTTCCGATAACAACGTCAAAGCATTGGCCATGTCACAAATGGATTTTACACCACAAGATAAAAGCGATAATTTTCTGTTCGTCAAATATGGGCCGGGTCTAGGCATGGCAATTGTTCAAAATGGATCAATCATAAATGGTTTTGATAAGAGAGCTGGAGAAATCGGGCATACTATAATTGCGCCACATCTGGAAACGTCATGCCGGTGTGGAAGAAAAGGGTGTTTGGAATCTCTGATCTCAGAGAAAGGTATTATAAAAGACCTTGAAGAGCAAGGGGACTCGTATTTATCTCTCATACTTGATAAAAGTCGTTCAATAATTGATTATCAACAAGTCAATAGTTTACTTGAAAAGGAGGATCCAATTACTCTATCGATTTTTCAACCGAGATACGAGCATTTTTCAAAATCATTGGCAAACAGTATTATTCTTTTCAATCCGGAGTACGTATGTGTTTATGGATCCATATTTAATCAATCAAAAATTTTCAGTATGATTTCCGACAGTGTTGATGATTATTTGGGAACGAACACAAATGTCAAAGTCATACTATCAAATTTGGATCTCAATAATAGCGCACTGGGGTCCGTTGCTCTTGCATTAAGGTACACATTTTACAACAATGGAGCTTTCAAAGAAACTATCGATGAAAATTTGAATAGTGCTCCAATCTAGATGGATGGTGAATGGCTTATTTGCCATAAAAATAAAATATATAAGGGGATATCAAGATGAAAAGAGTATTTAGAGTTTTTTTAATGTGCCTTATGATAGCCGCAATGGTTCTCATGACGACAGGATGTCAGTCGCAGGCTGAAACTCCAGCTACAAAACCAGCAGCTTCAGAACCAGCGGCTTCAGAACCGACTTCTACCAATTTATCGCTTTGGTGTCATCACAAATCGCTGTGCCGGCATATGATAATGGAGGACCTAGTCCAAGAATCATTCCATATTTAGTGTTATCAGGCATTTTGATATGTTCCATTGGCCTTATTTTCCAAAGTATGGTTTTGAAAAAAGATAAAGTTGTGCTGTTTGATCTTAAAATTGAAAAAGCATCTTTGATCATGATTGGATTGATGATTCTTTTTGGTGGATTATTGGAAGTATTAACACTGTATAATCTTGTAGTCATTGTACTATCAATTATTCTGGGTATGATTGTTGGTTGTATTCCTGGACTGACGGTAACTCTTGGAATTATTCTACTCCTACCGTTGACATATTCTTTTTCATCACCATCGACAGCGATTATTGCTCTTCTTAGTGTCTACGTCGGTGGCATGTATGGGGGGTCCATAAGTGCGATATTGCTTAACACTCCTGGAACTAACGCGGCTATTGCAACAACTTTTGACGGCTATCCTTTGTCAAAACAAGGCAAAGTAAAAAAAGCTCTTGATGTTTCCCTCTTTGCTTCGGTAGTCGGAGGAATCATCGCATCGGTAATATTGTTGTTCACATCCGGACTGATTTCTAAAATGGTTTCAAGCTTTACATCAACTGAATATTTTTGTCTCGCGGTACTTGGACTGTCACTTATTGCTGGAGTAAGTGGTGAAAACTTATTCAAGGGAATCCTTGGTGGACTTATGGGGCTGTTTATATCCGTGATTGGACTTGACTATGTAACAGGTGTTTCAAGGTTTTCTTTCAATACCATGTTGTTTTATGGAGGACTTTCAATAATGCCTGCAATGATCGCTTTTATCGCTCTCACTCAAGTCATGATCAAATCCAGGGATTTCATCAATTCTAAAGGTCAATTGGGTGACATTTCAAAAATTGATAAGGAAGGCATGACAAAAAAAGAAAGAAAATCCATAATGCCCGCGATTTTAAGATCTACAGCCATCGCTTCAGTGATTGGAACGATGCCAGGAGTTGGAGGCGGAGTTGCTCAGTTTTTATGTTACAACGAAGCAAAACGCGCCTCAAAGCATCCCGAAATGTTTGGTAAAGGCAGTTTGGAAGGCGTTGCAGCAGCAGAATCCAGTAACAATGCCATTGTTGGTACGGCAATGATTCCACTGCTGACACTTGGTATTCCTGGAGACGGTGTTACGGCAATCTTATTGGGTGCATTTATATTACATGGAATAATTCCAGGTCCTACTATGTTTACTAAACAGGGAGTCACTGCTTATGCCATCATATTTGGTGTTTTGATTGCAAATTTCTTGCTTTATTTCATAGGAAAGATATTTACGAGACAAATTGCAAAAATTGTTCAAGTAAGATACAGCTACCTTGGACCACTCATTATAACATTCTGTTTTGCCGGAGCATTTGCCGCAAACGGATCATATTATGAAGTGATTTTGATGATGGGTATCTTGGCAATCAGTTATATTCTAATGATTCTTGATATTTCGGTAATTCCAGTCATGCTAGGTATGATATTGGCACCAATCTTAGAGCAGAATTTTGTAAATAGTATGCTCATTTACGATGGTGATTTGCTTATATTCTTCAAGAGACCTATCAGCTTGGTGATATTGATTCTTACAGCTGTTTTGGTTTACTCTTTCACAAAAGTCAATAAAAGAGTAGATGCACTGAACAAGGAACACGAAGATCATTCAGACCCTTCAGATGACGGAATAGAAAAATTAATAGAAATACCAGAAGTGTAAAAAGACCAGATCAATCAAATTTTGTGAGGTGTAATATGCAATTGATCAAGAGTGAGAATGCTTTTAAGGTTTTACTAAATGGCACGGCTTTGATTGAGCACTCGGAAAAAGAACCATTTGTTTATATAGGTGTAGGAAAAGAATCAATAAGTCAACATTATGGAGATTTTAAAATTAAGGATAAAATCATTAAAAAAATACCTTTGAGTTCAGTGACATTTCAAGATGATCAACTTAAGTTCAGCAATTGTGGTTATGAACTTGCATTGATCTTAAAGATTGAAGATAAGTGTCTTGAAATAAGTGACATAAAATATGATGAGAAGAGCATCAATAGGGTTTACTTCAATTTTACATCTGAAAAAAAAGAACGTTTTTTTGGGTGCGGTGAGCAGTTTAGTTATTTGAATCTTAAAGACAGAAATTTTCCTATATGGACATCAGAACCTGGCGTCGGAAGGGACCGTAATAGCTTGATCAGTTTTAAGGCTGATCAAATGGGGGTAGGTGGTGGCGACTATTATACGACCAACTATCCACAACCCACTTTTATTTCTGATAGAAAATATCTTTTTCACATGGAGACTTCTTTTTACTGTGATTTTGACTTTTCTGAAGATCAATTGACTCAAGTTTGTGCGTGGGGTAATCCGAATCGTATTATCATCGAAGCAAGGAACAGTTATCTTGATATTATGAATTTGGTTACCGAGACATTCGGTACACAGCCGATGTTACCTGATTGGCTATTGAATGGCATCACACTTGGAATGCAAGGTGGTACAAATGTCGTTTATGATAAAGTGAAAACTGCAAAAGAGTATGGTATTCATGTCAATGCTGTTTGGTGCCAAGATTGGGTTGGGAAAAAAGTCACTTCTTTTGGAAAACGTCTCTTTTGGAAGTGGGAGAAAAGTGATGAACAGTATCCATTGTTTGAAAAAATGATTGAAGACCTTCAAAATGACGGCATAAGATTCATGGCTTATATCAATCCTTATCTGCTAGAGGGGACGGACTTGTTCAATCATGCAATGGAACACAAATATTTTGTGAAAAAAACGGATGGAAGTGCTTATATCGCGGATTTTGGTGAATTTTACTGTGGGACGATGGATTTCACAAACCCAGAGGCTATGCAATGGTATAAGCAAATAATTCAAAAAAATATGATTGACATTGGAATCAGTGGATGGATGGCAGACTTCGGAGAGTATATTCCCGTGGATGCGGTATTCTTTAATGGAAAAACGGGCGCGGAGATGCACAATGAATATCCTGCACTCTGGGCAAAGTGTAACTACGATGCTGTTTCTGAACGCAATAAACTTGGTGAAGTAGTCTACTTTATGCGAGCGGGTGGAGTAGGAAATGCCAAGTATTGCACATTGATGTGGGCTGGTGATCAGAGTGTTGACTTTACTCTCCATGATGGACTTGCTTCAACCATACCAGCGGCATTATCTCTAGGTCTTATGGGAAATGGGTTGACTCATTTTGATATTGGGGGTTATACCTCACTTTTTGGTAATGTCAGATCAGAAGAGTTAATGCTCCGATATTTGGAATATTCAGTTTTCACACCTTATATGCGGACGCATGAAGGAAACCGTCCTGATGAGAATTTCCAGTATGATCAAAGTGACAATTGCCTAAAACAATTTGCTCATTTTTCAAATTTACGAAGCAAACTACTACCATATATCAAACATGTGATCAATGAAAATGTTACGACTGGAATCGGCGCTATGCGCCCCTTGTTTATGCATTACGAAGATGAAGCGTGTCTGGATATTGCTTATGAGTATCTCTTTGGAAGAGATTTGCTTGTAGCGCCTGTTTATGAGGCCGGTATTTCGGAATGGGATGTCTTCTTGCCTGAAGATCAATGGATGCATCTTTTTACAAAAAAGAAGTTCAGCGGTGGCGTTTGTAAAGTGTCGGCTGAACTTGGAAATATCCCTGTGTTTTGTCGAGTTGAATCGGCGTTTATTGATTTATTTGAATCCATTTAGATTATTAAAGTAACCAAACAAATTGTTTGGATTGAAAAGGAGAAAAAAAAATGAAGTATTTTTTGGATAGTGCAAAATTGGATGAAATTGAGTACGCATATGAGTTTTTCGGAATAGATGGTGTTACTACAAACCCAAAGCATATAAAGCTTAGTGGCAAACCATTTAAAACAGTGATTACTGAGATGGCACAGTGGGTTAAGTCAAAGGGCATAGAAGGTGCTGATAAATTCCCGATTTCGATTGAGATCAATCCACATTTAGACCGTTGGGAAGACATGGTCTCAGAAGGTAAGATCTACTCGGAAATCTGCAAAAATTTCGTAATCAAAATACCTTGTACGGAACAAGGGATTATCGCTGCTAGAAAACTTGAAATGGAAGGGATCAGAACGAATGTGACACTAGTTTTTTCACCTTCACAAGCAATTATGCCTGGTAAAGCAAACTGTATGTTCGTGTCCCCATTTGTAGGTTGGAAAGAAAGCAGTGGAGAAGACTGCACACAATATATTCAAGATATAGTAGACATTTATGCGAATTATGACTTTAAGACTGAAATCATAGTCGCGGCACTTAGAAATGGTAAACAAATAAAGGATGCTGCCATTGCTGGAGCCGATATAGTCACTTGTGGATTACAAGTCTATAAAGAAGCACTTGAACATCCATTTACTACCCATGGTCTAGGTGTGTTCAGAGACGCTTGGGATGATACTGCAAAGGAGTAAAAAATGAGAAAGTTCAATGCTTTATACTTGCCAATCGGTGTTCCAACCTTTCATAAGGAGAGCATTGATCAACAATTTCATTTATCAAAAAAATTATTGGCCAGCATCTCTGATACAATCGAAATTCCTGAAGAGCCACTGCTCACTGTTCCAGATCTTTTAAGTTTTATTCAAGGTAAAGACTGTGATCTCATTATTCTACAAAACAACGCATTCGCAAATTCAGAATACACTTCAGAAATTTTAAGACACTTAAATGCTGATATTCTTCTTTGGACCTTACAAGAACCCGTAATTGATGGAGGCAGACTTAGACTGAATTCATTGACAGGAGCATATTCAGCCGCAAATTTGATGCATCATTTTGGAAAAGTTAATTTTGAATATATTTGGGGATCTCCCATGGACGAAAGTGTCATAAAAAAAATCAAAGCTGTAGTCGCTGCTGCAGCTTTAAAGAAAGAGCTGCAATCACTGACGCTTGCTTCAATAGGTCATACACCCCAAGGGTTTGGATTTGGAAGAGGCATCGATGCGGAAATCGGAAAGTATTTTGGAATGAAGCACATTGCGGTGGAAGTCAGAGAACTTATGGACCGTGCAAAAAAACTGGATTTGGAATCATGTTCAAATGAAATCAAAGAAGTAGAGCAAAAACTTTTGGGACTTTCCCAAGTCTCGGAAAACAATAGAAATGACTTTATTCGTCTTTATAAAGCATATTTTGACTTTATCAAGGAGAACAATATTGCTGCAATTTCTTCTAGATGTTGGCCTGATTTTTTTGTGGATTTCGGGACGCCCGTTTGTGCGGTCTTAGGAATGCTAAATGACAACCAAATAGCAGCATCTTGTGAAGCAGATGCTTATGGTGCTCTATCGATGCTGATCGGTATGAAATTGTCACATGAGAGTGTCTTCTTTGGAGATCCAGTCTCACTTGACAAAGAAGAGAACACAGTCACTTATTGGCATTGTGGAACGGCTGCGTGCAGTTTGGCACATCCAAATCAAGGGACACAAATAGGAGTGCATCCAAATCGAAAAATAGGACCAACCATGGAATACGGATGCAAACCCTCAGAAGAAGCGACTGTATTTAGAGTAGGTAGAAAGCCTGACGGCTCTATAAGATTTTTCATTGCAACTGGAAAAATTCTTGATAAGGAGCAACAATTCTTAGGAACATCACTTGTGTTTGAAAGCCAGACGTCTTCTATTGATTTGGTGAGCAAAAGTGTTAGCGATGGTTGGGAGCCACATTTCATTGTAGCTTATAAAGACATCAAAGACGAATTGATGACACTTGGAAAATATTTGAACGCAGAAATTTGCCATTATTAAACTAATTTTTTGTATGTAGATCAACAATAAAAGGAGATAAAAATGAGCCTCTTGAAAATGACTAGCCAAACTACCCCAACTAAGTACTGGAATGATTCCTGCGAATTGAAGGGACTCGACTACGCATTGGGAAACAACTGCGTCGGTGCGACTACTAACCCTATCATCGTTAAAAGTGTCATTGAAAATAATCTCGCAATTTATGAAGAGACAATAATCGAAATTCTAAAGAAAAATCCAACGATGACTGAGGATGAACTTACTTGGTATATGATAGAGAAACTTGCAAAGGATGGTGCAAAAAAACTTGAACCGATTTTCAATTCTAAAACAGGTGAGGGCAGAATATCGATCCAAACCAACACCAAGTATTGTAAAAGTCCTGACTTATTGATTGAACAAGCTTTATATTTTTCTACTCTTGCTCCAAATATTCAAGTCAAAATACCTGTGACAGCTGCTGGAGTAAAAGCAATTGAAGAAGTCACTTACCAAGGTGTCTCGATAAATGCAACGGTATGCTTCACGGTTCCACAAGCTGTAGCGGTTGCAGAAGCTGTGGAAAGAGCTTTGGCAAAACGTGAATCAGAAGGAAAAGACAATTCTGAAATCAATCCGGTTTGTACCATTATGATTGGACGGACTGATGACTATATCAAAAAAGTCGTGAATTCACAAATGGCATTAATTGATCCTGAAGCTATGGACTGGGCTGGAATTGCATGTGCAAAAAACTATTATAGACTGTTTAAAGAACGCAACTATAAAACAAAACTACTCACTGCGGCTTTCAGAAATCTACACCACTGGACTGCTTTGGTTGGTGGAGACCTCTTAGCCACAATTCCTACCCCATTTCAAAAGAGAATTGATGCCAGCAATATTACGATAGACAGTCGAATTGATGAACCTGTAAATGAATCGTGGCTAAATCAATTGAAAACTTTACCTGAGTTCGTAAAAGCTTATGAGCCAGATGGCATGAAGGTAGAGGAATTTGATCATTACGGTGCAGTCATCGATACTTTAACTCAGTTTTATCAAGGTTATGATGAACTTGTTATAATTATGAGAAAGTATATTTTGAGATAAGTCATATGGATAGACTATCAGACTTCAGGATAAAAATTGATGCAATCCGATCCATCTTAAAAACCAAAGGATTTGATGGGATTGAAATAAAATCACAAACCAATTTCAGCTATGTGACTAGAGGAAGAGGCTTTATTGGTCTCGCCTCAGTTATGGCTTGTGCAAGCCTATTTATCACAAATAATCGAGTTGTACTTGTTGGAGAAAACATCGATGCTCAAAGAATTTTTGATGAACAATTGTTGTCAAACCCGGATATTGATTTAATGATTTTTCCTTGGGATGAACCCGATCATCGAAATGTGATAGTAGAGAGTTTCGCTAAAAACCTAAAAATTGCTACAGAGGTCGATTTGGAGCATGAATTATATGAGATCAGAACACGGCTATCTGAATACGACATGGATGCTTTTCGTGAGTTGGGCAAAGAAGCTGCGACCATAATTGAAAATATCTGTAAACAATTGAAAAAAGGAATCCGCGAGTATGAACTGGCTGGAGAAATCTCTAAGCAATTATGGGAAAAAAATATTGAACCGATAACTCTTCTCGTTGCTTTTGATGGAAGGGGACAGAAGTATCGTCATCCAGTAATGGTAGAAAACCGTCTGGAAAATTATGCTCTCGTAGGAATATGCGGCAGACGTAATGGCTTGATTGTGTCTCTGACAAGAGATGTTCTTTTGAAACACGATGCTGAAATTATGGACCATCACTCAAAATGTATACGTGTCAACGCATCGTTTTGGAATAAACTAAAGCCAGGAACTTCTGTTTCAGAGGTTTTCGCTGCAGGTGTGGCACAATATGGAATCGAAGGTTATCCACTAGAGTACAAGGAGCATCATCAGGGAGGTCTGACCGGGTTTATCCCTCGAGAACTAAGAGCATCATTTGAGAGCAAACATGTGATTCGTAGTGGAGAAGCATATGCATTCAACCCAACTCTCAAAAGTGCAAAAGTTGAAGATACAGTTCTTGTAACAAATAACGGACTTGAAATATTAACGTATACGGGAAATTATTCTTACGAAAACTGCACAATAATGGGGAAGAATATTAACGTGCCAACGGTTTTTGTTATTGAAGGCAATTAGAGAGGAGAGCGGGTATGGGAAACACAAGTTTTAACTATTTTATGCCAACACAATTAGTGTTTGGTGATGATGCAACTCTTGGTCTTGATGGATTGATCAAAGGGAAAAGTTTGCTGATTATGAGTGATCCGTTTTTATATAATAATGGAACAGCTCAAGAAGTGGCGGAAGCGACCAAAATTGATTCTGTGGTTTTCTTTCATGAGATAGAACCAAATCCTTCGTGTCAAACAGTTGATAAAGCGGTAGCACTGGCTAGAGAGAACAAGGTGGATGTAGTAATTGGACTTGGTGGGGGCAGTACTATGGACGCTTCAAAAATGGTGTCCTGTCTTATAGACAATGAAGGAAGCATCTTTGATTACTACAGCACTGGAAACAAAACGCTTCTACCAAGAAAAGCACAACTGATTTGTATCCCGACCACTGCAGGAACTGGAAGTGAAGTAACAAATATTGGAGTCTATACCAACAAGGAAACCCATACAAAAATGCCATTTGCATCAGAATATTTTTGGCCTGATATTGCGCTTATCGATCCGAAATTGACTTATACTTTGCCCCCGCACATTACTGCATCAACTGGAATGGATGCTTTCTGCCATGCGATTGAAGCCTATTGGAGTGTTAATTCCAATCCGATTTCAGATGCGCTATCAATATCTGTAATTAAAAAAATTCTAGATAATATTGAGATGGCAGTAAACGAGCCTGGCAATGTTGAAGCTAGAAATAATATGTCATTTGCCAGTGTAACAGCTGGAATATCATTCAGTCAAACAAAGACAACCGGAATTCATGCTGTAAGTTTTCCACTAACTGTTGATTTCGGAGCTAGTCACGGCATTGCATGCAGCATTACACTACCAGCTTTTATTCGATTTGCATATGCCGGAAGGAAATCAAAGATGGATTACCTCTTCACTGTCCTTGGTTTTAGCTCAATAGAAGATTTTGCAGGAAGAGTCGAAGACATCATGACAAGAATTGATCTGCCAACAAGACTCAGCGCAATTAATGTGAAAGAGTCAGATTTAGAACATATCGTAGAGGTCTCTATGAAAGCGCCACTAATACACTTCACACCTGGAACAATGAACCAAGAAGTGCTTCACAAACTTTTAAAATCGATTCTTTAATAAGGTGATGCTATGAATAATTTGAAATTTTTAGAAGAAAAAGCGATGGAAATCAGGCAACTGACCATTGAAAGTATTGGAAAATTAGGTATAGGTCATGTTGGGGGGAGTTTATCCATCTGTGATTTACTTGCTTTGCTCTATTTTGATGTGATGAAGATCGATCCACTCCTTCCAAACAATGAAGATAGAGATCGTTTCATTTTATCAAAAGGACATGGAGGTCCAGCTGTTTATTCAGCTTTAGCCCTCAAAGGGTATTTTGATAAATCTCTACTGGACACACTCAATCGTCCAAATACGAAATTGCCAAGTCACTGCGATAGGAATCTTACCATCGGCATTGACATGACCACTGGCTCTCTTGGACAAGGATTTTCATGTGCGGTGGGAGTTGCGATAGGAGCACGTATGATGAAAAAAGATTTTTGGACTTATGTCTGCATAGGTGACGGTGAATCACAAGAGGGACAAATCTGGGAAGCAGCGATGCTGGCAGGATCTCAGAAACTGGACAAACTGATTGCGTTTACTGATTACAATAAACTTCAAATTGATGGAAATATTGAACAAATCAATGGTCTTTATCCACTCGACGAAAAGTGGGAGTCTTTTGGATGGCATGTTCAAGTCGTCGATGGTCATAACATTAAAGCGTTAAAGTATGCCATTACACTTGCACAAAACATTTCTGGTCGTCCATCCATGATCATCATGGATACGATCAAGGGAAAAGGCGCAAGATTTGCAGAAAATAAAATTTCTTCCCATAATATGCCTGTCACAGAGGAGATGTGGAAAGAAGCTGTAAAAGAGATTGAAGAATTGAAGGTGAGATTATGCAATTAACTGGAAGATGGCTGAGAGAAATATTTTCTGAACTTTTAATTGAACATGCCAAATCTGATGATCGAATTTGTTATATCGAGGCTGATCTGATGTTGGCAAGTGGTACAGGAGGATTTAAGGAGCAATTTCCTGATAGAACAATCAATGTAGGAGTTGCTGAGGCCAACATGATAAGTGTGGCGGCAGGTGTTTCTACACTTGGAATGATTCCTTTTACACATTCATTTACACCTTTTGCTACAAGAAGATGCTGTGACCAAATAACACTTTCAGTCAGTTACGCCAAAAATAACGTCAAGATGATTGGAAGTGATCCAGGGATTACAGCAATGCTTAATGGCGGAACTCATATGAGTATGGAAGATGTAGCAATAATGAGAAATATACCTGGAATGTGTATTGTTGAACCGATTGATGGGGTGCAACTCGTCAGTTTGTTTCCGCAAATTCTCAACCATGATGGACCGGTTTATATACGTCTGCTAAGGAGAGAAGCCAAATCGGTTTATAGTGAAGGAGAATCTTTCACACTGGGTAAATCTAGTGTAATTCATTCAGGAAAAGATGTCACAATTATAGCCAGTGGAATAATGGTGTCAGAAGCGATACAAGCCAGGGAACTATTGATGCAAGAAGGCATTGATGCAGGCATTATTGATTGTCACACCATAAAACCTTTTGATAATGAAACACTAATCAAAGAGGCTTCAATATCGGGAGCTGTTGTTACTGCGGAAAATCATTCCATTATCAATGGCCTAGGGAGTGCGGTAGCTGAGTGCTTAAGTGAAAATCTTCCTTTGCCTATGAGACGTGTAGGGGTAAAAGATCATTTTGGTGAAGTAGGAATGCAGGATTTCTTAGCCGAAAAATTTGGACTGACAGCTAAAGACATTGTAAATGCCTGCAAACAAGTTGTGGGATTAAAGGGGGAAAAACAATGCTGAAAATTTTATTGGGATCTGATAAATCAGGATTTCAACTTAAGGAGTTTGTAAAAAGGGACCTCATCGAAAAAGGTTATGAAATTGAAGATTGCGGCACGCTTGATTTTGATGCTCCAATGCCATTTTATAATGTTGCACCAATTGCAGCAAAGAAAATACAAAACAAAGAATTTGATCGGGCCATATTATTTTGTGGAACAGGGATGGGCATGGCTATAATAGCCAATAAATTTAACGGTGTGTATGCCGCGGTAGTTGAAAGTACTTACGCTGCAGAAAAGTGTCGAGCGATCAACGATGCTAATATATTGACTATGGGTGGTTGGATAGTAGCTGAAACTTTAGGAGCTGAAATTGCGAATAAATTTTTAGAAACAGAGTTTACCCAAGGACTTGAAGAATGGCGTCAGGCTTTCCTAATTAAAGCAAGAGAAGAAGTGAAAGCGATTGAGCAAAATGCCGATGAACTCACTTCAATTCTTTAGACAGGATCTATTATGGAAAACAAAAGAAAAGTATCTAAATTAGGACTACTCACGATGTCTATAGGTGGTATGATCGGCTGGGGCGCATTTATGCAACCGGGGATTAAATTTTTACCGCAAGCTGGTGTATTGAATACTATGATTGGTATGTTCTTAGGTCTCATTATGGTATCTACTATAGCTTCGTGTTATGGAATCATACTCAACAAATCACCTGACTCAAAAGGTGGAGAGTATTCGTATAGTAAACTGGCATTTAATAAAATGCATAGTTTCGTGGTAGGCTGGTTTCTAATGATTGTTTTTATTGGTATTGCAGCACTTAATGCCACATCTTTTGCACTAATCTTTAAAAATGTTGTATTTCCAACTGCCGACTTTATCACTTTGTATGTCATCGCGGGCTCATCAGTGACACTTGGTGAAATCGTTATCAGTATCTTGGTGATTGTTGTTTTTAGCTTGTTGATGATCAGAGGTGTGGAATCAGTTGTGAAGGTTCAAAATATTGTTACTGTCGCACTGATCATCATTGTATTTTCCATCTTTTTCTTATCGCTTGGCAAGATTGACTTTGCCAATTCGCCGCTAATGGATTATTCTATGACCAGCACAATCAGTCTAAGTGGCATTATTGCAATTCTCGTCATCACCCCTTGGGCTTACTATGGTGTATCCAATATACCAAAAGTCGCAAGCGATGCGAAGTTGCCCTACAAACAGGTTATCATCATAACGATAGTTTCTTTGATCTGTGGGTTTATTATCTATCAAATGCTTCTTGTATTAACCGCATCGATGTTCTCACAAAGTGATCTTGTGGGATACAATGGATGGGCAACAGGAGATGCCATTAGAAAGTTGTATGGCAATACAGGTCTGTTTTTCATCACTTCGGGACTGGCGTTTGCAATATTTTCAGGTGTCAACAGCTTCTATATTGGTGCTGTACGTGTTATGAGCACAATGAGTGAAGATGGGTTGTTGTCGAAGAAATTTTCAAGAAAGCATCCAAAGTATGGAACCCCCCACCATGCGATTTTGTTTATTTTGGTCATAATCATTTCAGCCCCATTTTTCGGCAAACAAGTTATCAAGTGGATAGTGGACATGTCAGCACTTGGAGGAGCATTAGTTTTCTTTTATACATCGTTTACTGCATATAGAATCAGTGAAGGGATAGAGAAAACAGTAGGATTGGTTGCGACGATTTTTAGCGTTGTTTTCTTACTACTACTTGTTATTCCAAGTTCGCCAGGATTCTTATCGACACCTTCAATCATAGCCCTTTGTATTTGGTCAGGACTTGGTGCGATCTTATATTGGATTGACACACGTCAAACTTTAGCTGAAGCAACCGTTGAAGCATGATAGGAGGAAAATGGATCATAGTCCTATTGAAATTTGGAAAAGCTGTTGAATAATAGTTTTTCCTTTTTTCAGTATTTACATAATTTAACCCATATACGTTTGATGGATGAATTCTAGCTTGAGAAGTAAAAAAGGAGGAGCCTCAATGAATCAGAAGGAAAGAACAATACAATCAAAATTGTCATACGGATTTGCTGATATATACGGTGGAGGATCATTTTTAATTATCAGCATTTTATACATGGTCTTTTTAACAGATGTTGTCAAGATGACACCAGTTCTTGCGGGAACGATCCCATTAATTGGTAAAATATGGGATGCCATAACTGATCCAATCATGGGAAATATAGCAGATCGTACTCAATCCAAATTTGGAGCGAAGCGGTTTTATCTTCTGATTGGCAGTGTGCTTTCGGGTTTATCTTTTGCTATGCTATGGTCTACTCTCGAGGGGGGAATAATGCTTCAATATGCTTATTATCTTTTGATGTATATCCTCTTTTCCACAGCGTTTACCATAGTGATGGTTCCTTATAATGCGTTGCTCCCCGATATGATAGATGATTATTCATTAAGGGGCAGTTATACCATGTATCGAATGATATTCAGTGCTATATCAGCTATCATCGCAGGATTGATTCCCAGTCTCATCATCAACAGTTTTGGCAATCATGTCAAGCAAGGCTACTTGGCAATGGGTGCACTTTTTGGGATTGTTTTTTTTCTATCTATAATGGTGACTTTTTTTGGTTCATGGGAGATGAGTAAACCAGTGGTAAAAAAATCCTTTTATGATGCATTTTCACATTCTTTTAGTGTCTTTAAAAACAGATCGTTTCGATTATACCTTGGTATTTTTCTGTTTGGTCAAGGCAGTGCGGATTTTGTGACTGGTGGGGTCATTTATTTTCTGGCTGTTGTGATCCGCAGATCGGATTATTTTATGGCTGTGATGGCATCTGTTTTATTGTCACAGCTCCTTGCGATGTTTTTATATCAACAGGTTATACGCAATTGGTCAAAAAAGACTCCAATTTTATTAGGCTTTCCACTTAGGATTCTCGCTACCATCGGACTTTTATTTTTCGCACATGAAAATGCACCACTCCTACCAATAGTGGTGTTGTCATTTATTGCGGGAATCGGAACAGCCGCTTCCAGTGTAACCTCATATGCCATATTAGCGGATCTGAGTGATGTAGATCAACTTATTACGACAGAAAAAAGAGTAGGCATCTATTCTGGGATGGCGACGTTTTCAAGAAAAATCGCAAATGGCATTGCTATCTGGTTCACGGGTGCGATTCTGAGTTTGTTTCAATATAATTCTGAAGCCTTGGTACAAAAGAGTATAACAGTTATTGGTGTAAAAATAATGTTTATCGCTATACCTATTGTAATGATGATTGGAACTTTATATTTCACAATTAAATTTCCGATAGACAAAGGCCGTTTTGAAGTTATTCAAAGGGAAGTTCGAAGAAGGCAAGCCTTTGATCAAGATTTGAAATCAACTACAAATTTCCAAAAGGAGTTTACCCAGCCTACTGACTCAGATCGACTGATATGTGAGCAGATTACTGGATACTCATATGAACACTTATGGAGGCTCGAGAATGAAAGCATATGAAGAACTGGTTAAAGGCCTTAAAATCGAATTGGGGTATGGTGATGCTAAATACACTATGAAACGAGGCACTTTTAAGACCAAAGATCAGATCAAGAACGTTAGACAATTTTTATTTGAGGGGGTGGTGTCCAACAAGTACAAGTTTACTGATGGCAGTGACTTCTTTTATATTGAACACAGACACCATGCTATCAGTGAATTTAAAATTGTCTGTGATCTTCCGTACAACCGGATGTGGATTTACTTACCATCTAAGGAGGATGAAGCATTTTTTGGATGTGGTGAACAGTTCACTCATTTCAATCTCAAAGGGAAATGTGTGAAGAATTGGGTCTCAGAGCATCATTCCCTGAATAAATTAATTAGAAAAGCGATTAGAGAGAATGTTTTTGGCGTCAATCCCTCACATCGAACTGATTATAAAAATCATCAGACTTACTATGCACAGCCCACATTTGTATCAAGTGATCTGTACTTTCTTCACTGCGATACCCACGCTTATTCGGAATTCGATTTTAGAAGACCAGAAACGACAGTTCTTTATTTTAGAGAAATTCCGAAATCATTTTATGTTGGCTATGCCAATTCTTACTCAGAATTATCAGAGCTGCTTTCAAGTTGTGTCGGGAAACAACCTACGCTTCCAGAATGGACAGGAAAAGGCGCGATTATTGCATCGCAAGGAGGTCTTGAGACTGCAGTCAACACAGTAAAAAAAGCGCAAAATTCTGGTGCAAAAGTAGTTGGCATCTGGTGTCAGGATTGGTCCGGCCAAATCGTCACCGGCTTTGGAACACAAGTATATTGGAACTGGAGCCTTGATGAAACTTTATATGAAGGACTTAAAGATCAAATAGAATCATGGAAATCAGAAGGAATCAAATTTTTAGGTTATATCAATACTTTTCTTAAACAAGATGTACCTATGTATCAAGAAGCTGAATCTAGGGGCTATCTAGTTAAAAATTTTAAAGGTTCACCTTATCATATTTCAGCGACAACTTTTAAGGCCGGTATAGTAGATTTGACCAATCCAGAAGCTTTTAAGTGGTATAAAAATAAGATTAAAGAAAATATGATTGATTTGGGCTTTTCGGGATGGATGGCAGATTTTGGTGAATATTTACCTACAGATGCAGTGGTGTACTCTTCTGAAGCTCCTGAAAAACTGCATAATGCTTGGCCGGAGTTGTGGTCAAAACTCAATCGAGAAATCATTGATGAGTGTGGGGTTCAAAATGAAGTGTTTTTCTTCACAAGGGCTGGATACACTGAAACAATAAAATACAGTAATTCGATGTGGTCAGGAGATCAACATGTTGATTTTAGTGATGAATATGGTATGCCATCAGTTATTTGTTCAACACTTAGTCTTGCAATGAGTGGAATTGGCATCAACCATAGTGATGTAGGGGGTTATACGACTATTTTTCATATGAAGAGAAGTGAAGAGTTGTTGATGAGATGGGGAGAAATCAATATTTTTACGCCTTTATTTCGTTATCATGAAGGAAATCGTCCTAACTCCAATGCTCAGTTTGATCATTCTGAGAAATCAATCATGCATTTTTCAAAAATGTCGCAATATTTTCATCAACTATCACCTTATCTCGAATACAATAAAAAGCAATATGAAAAGTTTGGGATTCCTGTGAATCGACCGGTTTTTTATCATTATGAAAATAAAGATCAATTTGAGACGCCTACCAGTTTTCTATATGGTAGAGATGTTTTGGTTGCTCCAGTTTTAAGACAAAATCAAGCTAGTGTAGAAGTCACTCTCCCAGAAGATGAGTGGATTCATCTCTTCACAAAAAAAGTATATTCGAGTGGAACACATACGGTCGAATCGCCTTTGGGGGTGCCGTGTGCCTTTTATAGAAGGGCAAGTGAATTTGCCGAGTTATTTGAACAACTCTAATTTTTTGTTGTCACTGGATAAGGTTGTCATCTAACTCTTGATGCGGATCAAATTTGTGTGATACTTGTCTAATAAATGGTATCATATATATAGAAACTATAAGAAAACCAAGGAGGATTATATATGAGACTTGTTACGCGTTCAGACTTTGATGGATTAATTTGTGGAATGATTCTTAGAGAAGCGGATATAATAGATCAATGGGTGTTTGTCCACCCAAAAGATTTGCAAGATGGCCTATTTACACCTACAAAAGATGATGTTCTAGCCAATGTGCCATTTGTTCCTGGCTGTGGCATGTGGTTTGACCATCATACTTCTGAGAATGATAGATTAGGATGGAATCAGGATGTAAAAGGCGAAAGTCGATTGGCTCCTTCTGCCGCAAGAATAATTTATGAATATTATGGTGGTGCGGAAAGGTTTCCACTTTACAAAGACATGATCGAAGCGGTAGATAAGGTGGATTCAGGTCAACTTTCAAGGGATGAAATTATGAATCCAACAGGTTGGATTTTACTTGGTTTTATTTCCGATCCAAGAACAGGACTAGGGCGATTTAGAGAGTTTAGAATCAGCAATTATCAATTGATGGAAGAACTGATCAATCACTTTAGAAATATGGATATCAGTGAGATTTTGGAACATCCAGATGTGAAAGAGAGAGTTGAGCTATATTATGAACAATCTGAAAAGTTTAAGGAAATGGTCGAAGCCCATACTATGGTTCATAAAAATGTCATAGTAACTGACCTCAGAGGTGTCTCCACCATTTACACCGGCAACAGGTTTATGATTTATAGCCTGTATCCGGAACAAAACGTCTCAGTTTGGCTCGTCGATGGCAAGCAAAAGCAAAACGTCAGTATTGCAGTGGGATATAGTATTTTGAACCGTTCCTGCTCTGTAGATATTGGAAAACTCATGCTTGAGCACGGTGGTGGTGGACACAAGATGGTTGGAACCTGTCAGGTGCCATATGATGAAGCGAATGTTGTCATTGAAAACATTGTAAAACGACTTACAGTATAAAGGAGCTTTTATTGAGAAATGTCTTATGGGCTCCATGTCCATGACAGGCTACTTATTCGGTTAAAAATCCGTACGATGTTTTTCAAAGAACGAGTGGTAGACCTGCATACTTTTGAGTTCGGTCCATTTTTTGATGGTAACCGGATTTTCATCCATATCGTAGATTTTGGTGTTCTTCATCGATAGAAAAAAAGGGGAGTGCGTGGATATGACGAACTGACAGTTCTCGTATCTCGCAAAAGCCTGTAAGTACTCAGCCAGTTCAACTTGTCTTGACGCAGAAAGGCTGTTTTCCGGCTCATCCAAAAGATAAAGCGCAGGTTCTTGAATGCTTTCAGTGAAGTACTTGAAAGCACTTTCGCCATTGGAGTTGCCTTTGATATTGCCCATCAAATTTGCCCGTACAAATTTGGATTGAGTTTTGCTTCTTGCTTGATTTACTTTCTTAAGTTCATGATAATCATCTAGAGAATTGAACTTGAATTTGCTGTATTTGGCATCCAAATACTCATCAAAAAGATCTTCTCTTTTTGAGTCGATGCCTTCATTGAGTGCTCTCATATCCAGCATATAGTTGAAAACGTCATCACTTGTAATGATTTTGCTGTTTGATGGGATGTCTTCTATAAGAGTTGCGTCGCACAGATCCACGTAAGTTTCAAAAAAGCTGGAGCGATTGTACATGGAGTCGCGCTCCAGCTTTAATTTTTCAGCAATGATATTTAATACGGATGTTTTTCCTGAACCATTGCCACCATAAAGAATCGTTATAGGTTCAAAATCCATTCTTTCAAAACCTTTTTTTGATAGTACCTGGAAAGGGTAAAAATTGTCATAGCACTTTCTTTTGATAGACATGAAAAAATTGAATTCTTGATCTGAATCTGGAAATTTAAAATGATCAATGTATAGCATTATGCACCTCAATAATTTGATTACAATCTTATTAAATAAGTATATCATATCGATTAGGCTATATTCTACATGGATATTTTAAATGGTATAATTTTGAAAATCGAATGAGTTTAAGGACATATATGTGGGATTTTAACAGAATTCAGCAAGAAGTCCACCACCTCTACAGGTGGTAGTGATGCGA
>JACUUV010000119.1 GCA_014859095.1 Clostridia bacterium
ATTGAATATTTCGCACTGAAAGCATCACCTGTTTCATAATTTGAGCATCATCAATACGCTGTTACAGCATCACTTATATTGAGTTAGAGCATCACTTTTCAAGAAATAGCGAGCTGCTATGCAGCCCGCATAGTGTTTAGAATTGGTTTTGTTTTTCAGCATTTTCAGCAAATAATTGTCGCATATTTATATCTCCCGAATAGATCCACGCAGCGTTGTGAACAATTCTGTCCATAATGGCATCTGCATGAACACCACCGCCAAGTCGTTGGTGCCAATCGGGTTTCTTGAACTGAGTGCAAAAGATGGTTGAACTGTTATCATGTCTACGTTCAATAAGTTCAAAAATGAAATGCTGTTCTTCTTCGGACAGAACGTCAAAAAGCCACTCATCAAGGATTAATACGTTGTAATTTGTAAATTTCTTAAGCAACTTCGAGATTCCTTGCGGTTTAAGTGTTGCTTCATCTCGAAGCATCAACAAGTCTGGGATTCTTATGTACCGTGTTCTTATGCCTTGTAAACACACTTGTTTTCCTAAGGCACAAGCAAGATAACTTTTCCCTGATCCTGAGAAGCCTTGAAAAATGACACTGGAGTTAGTCTCTAAAAATTGACCTGTTGAAAGGACAAGAAGTTTTTCCTTATCCAGATTTCGCTGAGTATAATAGATATCATTAAAGGATGCACTCGGTATTCTGAGCTTGGCTATTTTTATTAGTCTTTGAACTTTGCTGTTATACTTTTTCTGATAAACAAAGTCTATGGCAAGCTTCATTCGGTCTTCAAATGATAGAGTTGAGTAACCTATATCTTGAGACTGTTGGTCGATTGCTTCAATCATTTCGCTCAGATTCAATTCACGTAGTTTTCTTTTGGTTTCTTCACTTAACAGAGGCATTAGCAATCACCTCCGCCGTAAAACTTAGACCCACGGACATAGCCTTGGTCATTGTTATTAGAATCTTTAAGTTGTGACTTTACTCTTTTCTCAAGGACTATTTGATCCTGATTTGAAGAAAGAATAGACATTATGTTTCTGTATCTTGGAGCACGTATTCGTTCAAGAGCAATTTCACACGCTACCTCAAGACGCTCAGAAGGATATTTCTTACTTATTCTAAGCACTGATAACGCTGAGTTGTAGCCTTGCTCTTTTATGCTTACACTTGAAAAAATGCGTTCTATAACCTCACTAGTACAAGGACCAATGGAAGATGCCCACTTTCTTATTCGTTCATCATCCCATAGAGTTTGATTGAATTGATCCGGCATGTGTTCTCTTACCGTACACCATTTGTATTTAGAGTATTTGGGGAATTTCAAGTGAGTATAAATTCTTTCACTCCCCAAATATATTTCAACCAATGAGTCTGTAACTTTTAGATCGACTTTCTTACCAACATATTTGAACGGTACGGAATACCGATTGGTCATATATGCAACATGACAGTCTAAAGCAACAGTGTGACCATGAACCCATTCAGATACTTCAAACGGTACAACTGGAAGCGGTCTGAGATGTTCTTTTTCTACAGAGTTGAATATTTTCACACGACTTCCTTCACGCTTTTGAAAAGGAGCTGCATTGAAGTCTTTCAACCTTTGGTCAACTTCGATCTTAAGTTCTTGAAGTGATTGAAAGGAACGATCTCTTAGTTTTGCGATTATCGCTGTTGCAATTTTTCCTACAGTTCCTTCTACAGAGGGCTTGTGTTTTGGCTTTCTGACACCTGTAGGCATTATCGCAGACAAATAATGATTCCCAAGATCTTCATAACTTTCATTCAGAATAATATCACCATCGCGAGGATGACTGATAATACCAGTTTTTAAATTATCGCAAGTGATCCTGACTGTTGAGCCTCCAAAAAACTCAAACATGTTCACGTGACATTTGAGCCATGTATTCTGTTTCATATCCAGACAAGGTTCAATGTAAGAGTACTGACTATAAGGTAATGTGGCCACAAACAAGTAAACTTTGATGATTTCTCCTGTTTCGATGTCGATGATTGACATCGTGGATCCACTCCAGTCTACTTCACAAACCATGCCGGGTTTGTGAACCAAGTGATTGGCGAGACTGTTTTTTGTTACATGGTCAGAATATCCTTCACAGAATTTTGTGTATCCCATAGATAGATTGCCTGACGTTTTGCAAGAGTCTTTGTATTCTTCCCAAAGCAGTTTGAGTGTTACACCAGTACGCTTCAACTCAGTGTGAATGAAAGTGTAATCAGGTGGCATGTAGATGTTTTCAGTTGAATACTTGTCGGGATAAAACATTTGGTATACTTCTTCATCTGTTTTTTCTTGAACATCATAATAGGTGATTCCAAGTTCTTTGGCGATTTTGAACACGTCACTGACTGAATGTTGAGACATTTTTCGTGTTCGAGAGATTTCCCTTTGTGACATTTGGGTTGCTTGAAGCTCAAGTATAAGCTTCACTTTGATCTTTTTGGCCATAATTTTGGCCTCCTTCCTATAGATTCGTGAGAGTTCCTCTCAACTTTGATTCTATAGGAAATGATGCTTTCGCGCGTATTGATTTTGCCCAAGCGCAAAATGTATCTGAGAAAACAGATGATGCTTTCATGCGAAACGGTGATACTCAACCGCGAATCGGTGATGCTTTAACAGTGAAATAATCATTGAATATTTTGATGAAAAAGAAACAGGAACTACAAGGAAAAGAACTCTTAAATG
>JACUUV010000012.1 GCA_014859095.1 Clostridia bacterium
TACCTACGCGAATAATTAAAAGAAGGGGACCACAGCGAAGCTGTGGTCCCCTTCTTTTAATTATTTAGATCTTCTATTCCTATCTCTAAAGCCATCTTGTGTTTTACGCTTGGCGTACTCACCACTTTTGACTCTGACTTTGCCTTTGCTCTTATCGCCTTCTTTTGCGACTTCAATTGAAATCGCCTTGCCTTTGATCAGACGCTGGTCCATTCTTTCAAGCACGCGGCTCACTTGAGCTTCTGGAATCTCGACAAAAGTGAATGTGTCATAAATATCTACGCTACCGATCAATTTGCCATCAATATTCGCTTCATTGGCAATAGCGCCGACGATATCTCTTGGCTTGACGTCTTGATTGTTACCTGCGTTGATGTGCAACCTCACCATAGGACCTGCTGCACGTGCACGAGGAGATTTTCCTCTGCTGTCAGAGGATCTGTCCGATCTGTCTCTTGACTTGTCAGCGTTTACAATGTACTTTCTGTTGTTGTCAACGCTATCGATCTCACTTTTCTTTTCTATCTCAAGTTCCATTTGGAACAACGCCGCAGCAATTTCAAGCGGTGAATAATCATCAGAGAAATCTTCGATGATCTGAAGGAACTTCCTATCCAGACCAGCTTCGATGCGCTCTTTGATTTTTTCGAGGAACAGGTTTTGCTTCATAGCTTCAATATCACTGATTTTTGGAATCGGATGTGGTTTGATTTCAGCTTTGGTATATCTTGTGATGTTTCGTAGCAAATGGTAGTCTCTTGATGTGATGAAAGTAAAAGAAATACCGTCTTTGCCAGCACGACCTGTTCTACCGATCCTATGGACATAGTATTCTTCGTGACTTGGCATATCGTAGTTGAAAACTGCCTCGACATTATCGATATCAAGTCCTCTTGCAGCAACATCGGTCGCTATAAGAATTTCAATATCACCTCTTTTGAACTTGTTGATGACGTTCATTCTGAGTGTCTGCTTCATATCTCCATGAATCTTATCACATAAATAGCCTCTTGCTTGAAGCATGTCAGTGATTTCATCCACACGTTTCTTGGTATTACAGAAAACGATTGAGATCTTATAATTGTAGACGTCAATCAATCTTGACAAAATTTCAACTTTATCACGATCTTTCATCTCAAGATAAACCTGCTTGATGTTAGGTGCTGATAGTTCTTTATGAGTGACCTTGAGGATTTGTGGATCTCTCTGATACTTGTTGATGATATTCATGATTTCTTTAGGCATAGTCGCTGAGAACAACATGGTCTGGATGTCATGTCCAACTTGCTGGATAACAAGTTCGATATCTTCTCTGAAACCCATGTTAAGCATCTCATCTGCCTCGTCGAGGATCAACATTTTGAGGCTGTCCATCTTGAGCGTCTTGCGTCTCAAGTGGTCAAGTACTCTTCCTGGTGTACCAATGACGATATGTACCCCACTTTTAAGTCCTCTGATTTGTCTTTCAATGTCCTGCCCACCGAATATTGGTAAAATATGAAGTCCTTTTATATATTTACCGATTCGATTGATTTCCTCTGCGATTTGAACAGCGAGCTCACGTGTCGGGCAAAGTACCAAAGCCTGAACACTTCTGTTGCTGAGATCGATGTTTTCCAGCATCGGGATACCAAATGCTGCAGTTTTTCCTGTACCTGTTTGCGCCTGTCCTACAAGGTCCTTCCCCTCTAAAGCCACGGGGATTGCCATTGCTTGTATAGGCGTTGTTTCCTCAAAGCCCATATCTTCAATAGCTCTCAAAATTTCTTTTGAGCAATTTAATGCACTGAATTGAATTTTTTCCATTTAAAATAGTTCCTTTCTAATCTTATCTAAACAAGTGCTTCCATATTGATGTGAAGCAGTTGAATAACGCGTTCATCTTTCAAACACTTTATTATACCACACTTAAAGAGAATCACCTATTATATTTTCGTAACCTCGGTCAAATCCCGTCACAAGTTCTTTTCACAAAACGCACCTCCAAATTTATCTTTTGAAAAATGGATTAAGATTAAAAAAATGTTGCATCAAATATGCTGTTCTCGCTGTGACTTCCTCTTCTTTAAGCAAAACTTCCGCCATCTGAGCATTCACGATTATCGCTTCCGCATCTTCCTCATCCGTCAAAAATGCACTTGAAGGCTCACCACTGAAATAGCCATAGACGATATTGATGCATTCATTAATGATGCCTACGGAAACATATCTGGATCTATCGACGTATTCCGGAATGAAATCCATCCCCGTCTCTTCCTTGAATTCTCTTATAGCTGCCATTTCTATCGTCTCATCGGAATCAATCAATCCTGCCGGTATGGTATAGACATATCTCCCGGCTGTGACCCTGAATTCTTTCAAAAGCACCATTTGAGTTTTGTCACGATTCGTAGCGAAAATCATGGCCCCATCGGTAAAGCGTTTGTGTTCAAAGATTTCCTCTTCGAGTCTCTTGAGTCCACTTCTCGATACAAGTTCCCATTTGGCTGCTCGGCCAGTTTTCGTCCTGTACTCAATTTCAAATGGATGAAGGTACTTCAGTCGCTCAGTGTGCTTGACCGATATGATTTTCAATTTATTATCTGCATTATGGGACACAGTCTCCTCCTTATTATTGCTTTTTGTATTATTTTTATTATATAATAGCATGGACATTTTCTAGTAGAAAGGAAAACATATGAGTATCTTAACCGTTAAAAATTTGAGTCATGGCTTCGGTGACCGCGCTATTTTCAGTGATGTTTCATTCAGACTTCTAAAAGGTGAACACATTGGCCTTATTGGTGCAAATGGCGAAGGCAAGTCGACGTTCATGAACATCATCACACATAAATTGGAACCCGACGAAGGTCAGATTGAATGGTCGAAACGCGTCAGATCAGGATATCTTGACCAACATACCTCACTTGAAAAGGGTAGCACCATCAAAAGTGTTCTGGAAGGCGCATTCAAGTATCTTTTTGATTTGGAATCCGAAATGAATGACATGTATCTCAGAATGGGTGATGTCACTCCAGAAGAGCTGGATGTACTCATGGATGACGTCGGCACAATCCAGGATATCCTTGACCACAACGACTTTTACATCATCGATTCCAAGGTTAACGATATAGCAAAAGGCCTGGGCTTAATGGAAGTCGGTCTGGAAAAAACCGTTGAAAACCTGAGTGGTGGACAAAGAACCAAAGTGCTTCTGGCAAAACTTTTGCTGGAAAAGCCGGACATTCTACTGTTGGACGAACCTACCAACTATCTGGATGAAGACCACATCAATTGGTTACGCAAGTACCTTCAAGAATATGAAAACGCATTCATCCTCATCTCACACGATATTCCATTCCTCAACAGCGTTGTCAACTTGATTTACCACATGCATAATCGCGAACTCAATCGTTACGTTGGCGACTATGAAAATTACGTGCGCGTCTATGAAGCGAAAAAGAAGCAGGTGGAATCGGCGTACAAGCAACAACAGCAAGAAATAGCAGACCTTGAGGATTTTGTCCAAAGGAACAAGGCGCGTGTCGCAACGAGAAACATGGCCATGTCCCGACAAAAGAAACTCGAGAAAATCGATCGCATTGAACTCACCCGCGAAAAACCTAAACCTGAGTTCAACTTCAAAACTTCCAGATCATCCGGAAAGTTGGTCTTTGAAGTCAAGGATTTGATTATCGGTTACGATGAGGCACTATGCAGACCGCTCAACTTGAGATTGGACCGCAACCAAAAGGTGGCAATCACAGGAGCGAACGGTCTCGGCAAGACAACACTGCTTAGAAGCATTCTTGGTGAAATTCCAAGCATCACCGGCACCGTCGATCTTGGCGAGTTCCTCTACATCGGATACTTCGAGCAGGAAATCAAAGACGCCAGTTACAAAACCTGTATAGAAGAAGTCTGGGAATCCTTCCCCTCCCTCAACCAGGGTGAGGTCAGATCACTTCTTGCCAAATGTGGACTCACACATCAGCACATCGAAAGCAAAGTGGTAGTCCTAAGCGGGGGCGAACAAGCTAAAGTCAGATTGTGTAAACTTTTAAATAAGGAAACCAATTTTCTCGTGCTCGACGAACCGACCAATCATTTGGACATAGACGCCAAAGAAGAACTGAAACGTGCTCTAAAGGCCTATAAAGGGACCATTTTACTCATAAGCCACGAACCTGAATTTTATCAGGACATCGTCACAGATGTTTGGAATCTCGAGAAATGGACCACTAAAATCGTATAACTTCAAACACAAACCCTAGGATTCGGCAGACTTCTCGCCAGGCAATCCTAGGGTGTTTTATTCAAACTTTCAATCTACCTATGATTTCTGCCATATCAAAGGAAATACGCTTCATACTATAACCCTTTCTTTGGAAACCAGGGGAAAAATTTATTGGTTCTTTTGGCATAGGCTTCAAATCCGGGTCTTTTTTCCATACTCTTCTCGAGCAAAGGCACTCCTGAAACGAACATCAATAGATATGTGATTGCAATAGGACTGATGATTGAGAAAAATGATGCCTCTGCCGATATCGCAACAATGAATATTCCCCACCACATGACCGCTTCCCCAAAATAGTTCGGATGCCTAGTGAGTGCCCAAAGTCCTGATGTGATGAGCTTGCCTTTATTATCTGGATTGGCCTTGAATCTTTTGAGTTCGGCGTCTCCAACCACTTCAAAATAGTATCCTATAAGCCATACAGCAATCCCGATTGCGGTCAGAGCACCAAATTCAGAACCGCTTTTTTCATGAATCAGAACTATGGGGAATCCAATAATCATCATCATTAGACCTTGAAGCAAATAAACTTGAAAAAGACTTCTTGGGATCACCCATTTGCCCCATTCTTTTCTCCAATTCGCATACCTGAAATCTTCCGGTTTACCGACATTTCTTATGAAGATGTGATAGAAAAGTCTTCCTCCCCATAAAGTCACCATCAATGTCGTGAGGAGTGACACCACAGAATAATTGCCCGTGCGCACCATACTATAGATGGCCACAAGGACAAACCCAATTCCCCAGCCCATGTCTACGATACTATTGTTTTTGATCAAAGTACCCACAATGAAAAATATAAAGAAATAGACCAATACAACCAAAGCGGTTTCCACCAACATATCATCGCCTCCTAACCAGTGAGATTGCAACAGATCCTATACCGGAATGAATTGTGGTCACTGCCGATATCGGTGTCGTATAAAGCGGTTTTTTCCCAATGATTTCTTCACACATGTTGGCATATTGCGCAGCCAATTCCGGGTTGGCTGAATGGACAATGGTATATCGGTCAATGCCAAATTCAGAATTTATTTTAGCAACATGCCTCATTATTTTTTTGTCTATGCTTTTTCTGGAAAAAGCCAATCCGAAAGCCGTGCCCTCACCTGATCTTTTTAAGGTCATGACAGGCTTTGCGCCTAAGAACATCAACACCCTGCCGATTTTGTTCGGAACACGTCCGCTTTTGACTGCATATTTGAAAGTATCGAGACTGACATATATGTCGGTCCTTGGAATCTCATCCTCCACCATACTTACGATTTCTTCAACGGAATGACCCTTATTGGCCATTTCAGCTGCTTTGAGCACAACCATGCCTTGACCGGAAGTGTTGAGTTTGGAATCCAAGAGTTTGATATCATATCCGTTCAAGGCGTATTCATCTACTATTTTCTCAAAGTTTCCATAGGTTCCGCTCAGTGCTTTTGACACGCTGATCACTACTACGGATTTATAGTGTCCGAGAAGCCATTCCACTTTTGCCCGTATTTGCTTGACATCAGGTTGTGTGCTGCTTGGATACTTTTTACTGTTGTCCAGTATTGCCTTGATGTTGTCTTGAGTCACTGTCATCTTGTCCAAATAAACGCTTTCATCGGCGATCAAACTGGCTGAGACGACATGAATTTGTTCCTTTTCAATAAGTTCCTTGCTGATATCCGCTATGGAATCCGTCAATATGGCAATTTCAGACAATCTGTTCAACTCGACGTCATTTTGGATTTTCATATCATCCACTTTGGATTTTGAGATCACATAATTGTTTTCAATAAGTTTTTTTGTGACTTGATCAGGTGAATCCGTGTGAATATGAAGTTTGATCAGCCTTCCATTGCCTGTTACGATCATCGAATCTCCAAAATCATTTAAGAGTGATTCAATCTTGGACTTTTCGGCAATATCATTTCTAAGTACTATTTCGGTGCAATATCGGAATGTCGTCAATTGATTATGATTTGAGTCCTCAATCGAATTATCAAAAATGAATTCATTTATGAATATTTTCGGTTGTTCATGTACAGTGTGCTTCAATTCTGAAACAAGGTTGTTGATACCTTCAAGAAAAAGCACAAAACCTTTTGCGCCCGAATCCACCACTTTATTTTTCCTGAGAATCTCCAGTTTTTCAGGCGTCTCATCCAAGGCGATTTTGGCTCTGGAATATGCCGCTTCAAGCAAATCACTGAAATAATGGTGCTTTTTGTAATTTTCCGCAATGTATTCAGCCCACTCCTTGATGACGGTGAGCATCGTGCCCTCAACTGGTGTGGAAACCGCCGAGTAGGCTTCCTCGACGGCAACCGTCGCTCCATTGCTGAATTCTTCCATGGTGAGTGTCTTGAGTTGACCGCATGCGTTTGAAAAACCGTTGATAAAACTCGCAAAAATAATGCCGGAATTACCTCTCGCACTTTCAAATGCGACATTTGACATGGAGCGGATCATCACATCGAAATCATCGGAAACCTCCGTCTCGTCCACAATGGAATTCATTGTCATGACAAGATTGGTTCCAGTGTCCCCATCCTTGACAGGGAAAACATTGATGCGATTCAGATCATCCTTCATGCCATATACCTCATTGGCACCCGATTTAATATAATCGTAGAAGTCTTTTCCATTGATTGTTGATTTCTTCATATTTTGGCTCCTTATAGATAAAATGTAATGAATACAGTTTAGATATACCCTAATAATAGTCAATATCAACTTATTATTCCCAATTGATTTTGATTTTATTTTATCTGAAGTTTTGCTATGATAGAACTTATAAAAGAGGAGGTGCATGAATTGAACGATTACAGTATTTTTGATATTATCGGACCAATCATGATCGGACCGTCCAGTTCACATACGGCTGGTGCGTGTAGAATCGGATATACGGCACAAAACATCATCAAGCTTCCCATCACGGAAGTAGAGTTTGTGCTCTACGGCTCATTCGCAAAAACATATAAAGGCCACGGTACGGACATCGCATTGCTCGGTGGTTTTCTAGGGCTCAAACCAGATGACGAACGCTTGGTGGATGCCTTTAAAATAGCTGAAAATAGAGGACTTAAGTATAGTTTCGTCACTTCCGAGGACGACATAGATCATCCCAACACAGTCAAGATCATCGCCCACACCAACAGACTCGAAAAATGGGAGATCATCGGCGTTTCCATCGGTGGAGGCAAAATGATCATCAGGTCCATCAACGGCATTGAAGTCCAGTACACAGGGGATTACAATACTTTGGTGACACATCACAGGGACAGTTCAGGTATGTTGGCACGCATCGCCACTATCCTATCGGAAAGTCGGATCAATATCGCTTTCATGAAACTATATCGTGAAGAAAAAGGACTCAAGGCCATAGGTATCATAGAGACAGATGAGGACATAGAACAACAGGTCATCGACGAGCTCCTCAGACTTAATGGCATGCTCTATGTCAACGTCATCGGAAAAATCTACGAATAATGGGGTGAAACATGAAATTTTCCAACAGTTTAGACGTCATTGCCTACTGCAATGAACACGAAGTACCTTTGCACACGGCTTCCATGGATTATGAGATCCAAAAAACCGGTCGCAGTTACGGCTACATCAGAGACTACCTCCGCAGTGTGCTTGGAGTCATGTCCAATGCTGTTCATCTGGGCATTACGGACGTTGACAACCATATCAAGGGTAAAATCATAGGCAATGACAGCGTCCTTCTGAAAAAAAGATATGAGAATAAAAAAACCGTATGTGGCAAAACCATTGCCATAGCAGTGAGCTATGCGCTCAGCACCATGGAAGTCAACGCTTCTATGGGAAAAGTCGTCGCATCTCCCACAGCCGGTTCGTGCGGTGTGCTTCCGGCTGTTCTGATCACAATGAAAGAAAGGTTCGATCTGAATGAGGATCAACTGATTGAGGGGCTTTTGGCCGCGAACATGGTCGGCAGTGTCGTCGCACGAAATGCCACCATATCTGGTGCAGAGGGTGGCTGTCAGGCTGAAGTGGGTACGGCATCGGCCATGGCTTCCGCAGCGGTTGTCCATATGATGGGTGGTACTCCGGAGCAAGCATTCAATGCAGCTGCGATGTGTTTCAAAAATCTGCTCGGTTTAGTTTGTGATCCAATAGCAGGACTCGTGGAAAGCCCCTGCGCCAAACGCAATGGCATGGGTGCTGCCAACGCACTCATGTGTGCCGAGATGGCACTATCTGGGATAGCGAGCATCATTCCATTCGATGAAGTCGTAGAAGCTATGTATAGGATTGGAAAAACTATGCCGCCTTCATTAAGAGAAACCTCTATGGGCGGCCTTGCAACGACGAAAACAGGAATTCAGATTAACACTGAGTTGTTTAAGTAAAAAAGGAGCTTGCAGAAAACTATTCATAGTTTTCTGCAAGCTCCTTTTTTATCAATCCAGCTTAATATGGCAATAACCACCTGGATTCTTCTTGAGATACTTCTGATGGTATTCTTCTGCGGGATGATAATAATCGAGATTTACCACTTCGGTCACGATCGGCTTCGCATATTTTTTCCGTTCCTCGTCCAGTGATTGCTGGATGACACTCACATCTGAAACATCGAGATAATAGATGCCTGTGCGATACTGCGAACCAATGTCCCCACCTTGCCTGTTGAGACTGGTCGGATCAATGACCTTCCAAAAGTGCTCGAGGATGGTCTCAAGTGTTATCAACTCTTCATCGTATTCCATATAAAGCACTTCCGTGTGACCGGTAGTATTCGTACAAACTTGTTCATAGGTCGGTTCAAGAGTTTCCCCGTTGGCATATCCGACTTCGGTCTTTACGACACCTTCCATTCTGGAAAAATATGCTTCCATGCCCCAGAAGCATCCACCTGCTAAAACTATTTTTTTCATAGCAACCTCTTCATTCTGACTTTACATAAGCGTACAACAAGTTGAACGGGCATGCAAGTGTCATTTTTGGAATCCCAAGTTTTTCACCTATTTCAGAAATGCTCTGGCCGGTAAGCCTTCGACACCGATGATTTTCATAGGTATACAAATAAACTCATAACGGCCACCCTCAATTTTTGAGAGTTCAAGACCTTCTATGATGTAAATGCCATTTCCCAAAAGAGTCTTGTGTGTCGGATGACCCGGAGCACTTCTTTCTATGCCAAGTGCATCTATTCCCACAGCTTTCACACCCAAATTCTTCAGATACATCGCACCCGATGTATCCAAATAATCATAATTGAGATCAAAAGCTTCAGCATAAGAATTCTTGGTTTTGATAATGACTATATCACCTTTTTTAATCTCAAATTGACTCAAGAAATGTTCATCTACTTCAGCACGGTCCTCTCCACTGAAATCCACCACGATACAGGGGCCGTTGACAGCTGAGATATCAAAATTAGTGGAATCCTCACCACAATCGATCATATGAAGTGGCATATCAATGTGTGTTCCTGCATGAAGATCCATGAAAATACTGCTTTCATGGTGACCATTGTTGATGTGATCCGCTCTTGTGATGATTTTCGTCTTCTTCTCTTCTTTGTTCTTATAGACCATCATATTTTCTGAAATGGTCATGGTCACATCTTTCCATTCCCTAATCAAACAAACGCTCCTTCCATTTGGAGAAAAGGACCTCCAAAATTTCATCTTCATTCTCATATATAGTCAAAGGCTCATTTTTCTTATCCTGAACCAACTGATCCACCGTACGCCAAGAACTTTCGATCTCATCCCATCTGGTGAATAAGGATGCGTCATCATGGATGACATCTGAGATGAGTTTTTCATAAGCTTCTGGTGAATTTCCCACTACATTGCACATGTGGCAATAGTCCATCTTCATAGGCATCGTATACGCCTGAAGTCCTGGAGCTTTTCCGTTAAATTGAAGGACAATGCCCTCTCTAGGAAAAATTTCTATAGTGAGCTTATTCTTCTGCGGTTGCCCTTTTTCAAAAAAGCAGCTCGAATTCTTGAAAGTGATTACAATTCCTGCTTTCTTATGGCCCATTTTCTTACCCGTGACCAGATAAAAAGGGGTTTCTTTCCACCTCGGACTGTCCACGAAAACCTTTAGTCCGACAAAAGTCTCGGTTCTGGAATCCTGCGGAATATCTTTTTCATCAAGATACCCGGCATACTGACCATACACTATTTCATCACAGACTTTGATCCGGTCCAGCGCCCTAACCTTTTCGTCTTTTACAAGTCGGTCATTGAGTCCATGTGGTGGCTCCATCGCCACCAGAGCAAGTGTCTGGAAGAGATGGTTTTGTACCATGTCTTTTAGGGCACCCGACGAATCATAATAACCTCCACGTTGTTTAACCGTTTCAGTTTCAAGTGCATAGATCTTTACACTTTCAATATTTTCAGCGTTCCATATGTTCTCGAATATCTTATTGGCAAACCTTACCATGAGTATGTTTTGCAGCATTTCCTTACCGAGGTAATGATCGATCCTATACACCTGTGACTCATCGATGGCTTCCAGCAACAGCCTATTGTAAGCTTTCGCGCTTGCGAGGTCCTCACCGAAAGGTTTTTCAAAAACAATCTTCTCTCTCAGGTCATCCCTTTCAATCAACTGATTGTCAATCAAAGCCTTTGCGATGATCGGGAAGAATCTCGGAGCAGTGGCCAAATAAAATATCTTTTCTCCATAATTCCGAATCGGCAAAGCTTTAATATATGTGTTGAAATCACCATATTCCAACGGATTTGAAAAATCCATCTCAAAATAATGGAGATGGGTTTTGAACATATCCCAGTTCTCAAAGTGTCCATCAAGTTTGGAAAACACTTCCTCTACAAAGGTATCTTGGGGATATGATCTTCTGCCGATACAAATGACCATGAAGTTTCTTGGCATCTGCTCTTCAAAATATAAGTTGTAGAGTGCTGGAATCAATTTCTTTGTTGTCAAGTCCCCAGTAGCTCCAAATATTGTAAACAGCATTTTATCCACTCCTTATGCTTTATAGATTTTATGCCCACCAAACTGATTTCTAAGTGCTGCAACCGACTTTTCACTGAAAAGGATTTCATCTTTGGACTTGTATCTGGCAAAAAGCGATTGTGTGATGACCGGTGCAGAGACTTTAAGCCTGATGGCTTCCTGAAGGGTCCAATCCGCTTCTCCTGATGCGTCCACTTTTCCCGCTATGCCTTCCAAATTTGGATTTTCTTTAAAAGCTTCATGCATCAATCTCATCAATAGACCCTCAATGATTGATCCGTTGCTCCATACTTTGGATACGAGTCCGAAATCCAAATCAAATTCTGATGCCTTGAGTATGTCAAAGCCTTCTCCGATAGCCTGCATCATACCATACTCGATGCCATTGTGAATCATTTTGACATAATGTCCACTTCCCGGTGCTCCAAAGTAGCCATAACCGTTTTCAACGGAAATCTTTCTCAACATAGGTTCGATATAAGCGGCAGGTTCACGCTCACCACCTACCATAAGGCAAGCGCCATTACGTGCACCACTGATCCCACCACTGGTTCCTACATCAATAAAATCAATCCCTTTTCCTTTGAGATATTCATACCTTCTGATGGTTTCGTTGAAATTGGAGTTTCCTCCATCGATGATTATATCAGACGGTTTAAGTAGTGGAATCAACATCTCGATGTTTTGGTCCACAGCATCTCCCGCCGGCACCATCAACCAGATCACTTTTCTTTTTTCTCCAAATGCCGACACGAGCGCTTCAAGTGTTTTCGCGCCTGCGACACCCTCTTTTTCTATCTCATCGACTTTTTCAGGCGAGCGATTTGTGGCGATCACTGAAATACCTTGATCTCTCATATTGAGTGCAAGCATATAACCCATTTTTCCGAGTCCTACTAATCCGATATCCATGTGTGAATCTCTCCTTTTCTTATTATATTATGATTTCAAGTCGTCCTTTGATCACTTCGATATCCAGTGGCAATTCTGGACCGGTTTCTCCATCGAGATCTGAGATCAAAGGGTTTGCACATTCTATGTGAACCTTTTGAGTCTTTGAGTAATATATAGCGTTACTTTTAGGGTGTTCCCCATTCCATACCTGCATCAAAAGGGGCACGATCTCATACATTGGACATTTCTTGAAAATTAAGACATCCAGCATGCCGTCGTTGATTTCTGAATACGGTGATAATTTTCTAAATCCTCCAGCTGATTTTCCATTCATCACGAGGGCAAAAAATATCTCCTCGTCAACGGTTTCGTGGTCCATTTCAAATCGCGCCTGAACCGATTTGAGTCTAGGGAATTCTTCAATGCCTTTAATATAATACGCCAAGACGCCCAAAACGTTTTTGGCCTGTTCGTTGACTCTTTGACTGATGTCCACCAAATTTCCAAAACTGGCGACATTGATGAAATAACGATCATTCGCCCTGCCGATATCACATTTGACTGTCGTGTCCCTGAGTGCGACTTTGATCATCCCTTCAATATCCCTTGGCATTTCAAAAAATTGTGCAAAATCATTGGCCGTACCCGATGGAAAAAGTCCGATAGGTTTGTCAATTCCCAATTTCATCATCATATTCACGACTTGATGGATGGTACCATCACCCCCTGCAACAAGAACTTTTGAAACTGTTTCCATATCTGTATTTTTGAAAAAATCCTCGAGCATTTCATTGTTTTTTAATCGGTGTGGTATGATTTGATCCCCTTTGTTCTGAAAAGCTTCGATAATCAGGTCCAAATCATCCTGAAATGCTCTTGTGCCAGCCTTAGGATTGTAAAATAATAGTACGTTCATAGATTTGCTCCCTTACATCTACATGTTTTTTGTCATTATGATGAATGCTTCATTGCATTTTTTACATGTCACTTTGATTTTTCCTTTGCCTTTTGGCACCCTTGAGCGTTGTGCACATGAAGGGCAGACTTCAACTGTGTAATCTAGAAGTTTCTCGATTTTATGTTTGTCGAGTCCTACAATGGTGTCGTTTCCAATGATGAATGAGGGGACGCCCATCAACTTTCTTGCTCGCATCTCACTCGCTGCCACTGAATCTGTCTCCACGTTTTTCTCAACATATTTAAACCCGCGCTCGTTCAGAAACTGCTTGGCTGAAACACAATGCGGGCATGTTGATGATGTAAAAACAATAATTTCTTTCATGATTCTATCCTTTCCAAATGGTAATTCCGATCATAATCGGAAAACCCAAAATTGTGATACATTCGTCCAGCAATATCGTTTTCATAGATTAGATAAAGAGATTTCCCTTCCCCAATCAAATCTTCTCCCAATCGTTTGAAACAAGCCTTTCCATAGCCTTTACCCCGATGGTCCGGATGTGTGGCCACTCCAACGATCAATGCGTAATCCTCTTTTTCAAAATCGGATTGTGCCACACTGACTATTTTCCCGCCTGATCTGCAGACATAACCTCTTCCCCTAGCGACCTCTAGTTTACTCTTCATATACTCAAGAGGAGCAAAACCATCGAAAACGCACTTATAAAGCTCCACCACCTCATCCAAATCCTGGATGTCAAGAGGTTCGACTACTAGTGCGGAAGTCAATGTAATCCAGGATCCAGAGTCGCATTTTGAAAGATAAGACCCTTCTCTTACATTTACTTGGATGCCACTTTGAATCAATTTTTCTTTGATTGCCCCAGTCGTAATGACTGAATTCCACTCCTGGGTATCCAAATAATCGACTATATCATTATATACCCTTGTTTCAACTTTATTATCATCCAGTATCACTTGTACATTTCCCGACTTCCGAATACAAACAGCAGCTTTGTTCTCTTGTATTATTTTCACTGATTTATATGCAGAAGGTGATTTTTCAAGAGTGTAACACACAAAATAATTCTGGGTGCAATCTCTCATTGCCATTGTCCTCAAAATGATTTTACCGAAAATTTTCTTGAAGGCAGTGGGAAATGCCAAATGAGCCATTTCATCCACATCCACCCATTTGACTTCAGGATCTTCGACCCTGAATTTAGAAATTTGTTCCTTATCCACTCCATAACTGTAAATCCACATATCCCATATTCTATGAGTGAAAACGTGCTTCGCCCCTTCAACGACTGATATAAGATCAGCACTTAAATCGAAGGTTTCCTTTATATAAGAATCTATTGCCTCTAAAATAGAATCTTCTCGATTCTCAATGTGTGATCCCCTATCAAAATGAACGGTTGGAAATCCCCATAAATTTGATAAAAGACCCTCTACCGGTCTTTTAACGGCCATGATTCTTTGATTGTCCGTGATAATTACAACCGCCACTTCCTCTTGTCTTTTGACCATTTTTTTTGATTTGACCGGGAATGAAAGTGGAATGCCCAGACCATAAGCTTTACAGTGGTTTGATATAGGGCATACATCGCAGGCTGGAGCTTTGGGTGTACAGACCCTTGCTCCCAGTTCCATCATTGCCTGGTTGAAATCGCGTGGACGATCCGGCATTAATTCCATGACTCTGTCCACAAAGAAAATTCGGTTCTTTGAGTCTGAAACATCCATGTCCGAAGCATATATTCTTGAAATGACACGCATCACATTGCCATCCACTGCAGGAATTTTTTTCTGAAATGCGATACTCAATATCGCGCCAGCCGTGTACGGTCCGATTCCTGGCAGCTCAAGCAATGCTCTATAATCCTCAGGAAATTCTCCATCGTATTTGTCTTTTATGATTCTTGCACATCTTAAAAGATTTTTGGCTCTTGAATAATACCCGAGACCTTCCCAAAGTTTAAATACATCTTCCTCATCAGCGTTTGCCAGATCCGCTACTGTCGGATAGGCTGTTAGAAATCTGTTGAAGTATCCAATTACTGTCACGACCTGGGTCTGCTGCAGCATTATTTCAGAAAGCCAAACTTCATATGGTTTGAAGTCTCTTCTCCATGGCAATTCTCTTTTATTGACGTCGTACCACGCGAGTAATTCCGTGGCGATCAAATTGTATTTTGTCATAGGGTCTCCATACGGGGTTTTATTTTACAAATGTATGATTGCCATCTTTTGATTTTGCGGTTTTGAGCTGTTCGAGAACACGATATATGATGGACTCCAAATTGTCTTCATGATTTACTTTGGTGCCTCCGACAGACACTGTCACGTCGATGTCTCTAAACAACTCTCCCCTAAGGGCACTGTTTTCTGCGATGATTCGAATCTTCTCACTGATTGCCTTCATGTGTTTGCTGGATCCGTTTGAAAACAGGAAAACAAACTCATCTCCTCTCCAACGACCGATAAGATCAGCTCCCGTGAACACATTGCGAAAACTCGAAGCGAGAATTTTCAACACGTAATCACACGCTAAACGGCCATAAGTTTGATTGTGAGCCTCGAAATTATCCACATCGACAATCATAATTCCAAACTCTACACCGAAATTCCTATAGATATTCAGCTTATTGATGATTGTGTGCTCTACATAGGCTTTACTGGCCAAACCTGTGATTTTATCCATTGCACCCTTGCCGATCTGATTTCCACATAGACAATGTGTTTCGGTAAAAATCTCCAAAGCGCCTATGGATTGGTCATCAAAGGTCAAAGGAAGAGATTTGAATTTGACAGGAATTCTATATCCTGACTTGTGCTGAACATAAACGTGTTCGGCGTCACCTTCCTCATGCGACAGATACAGTTGCCTACCCTTGTCATCGATTGCATTGAGAACATTGTCGTGACTGAATTTATCGACCACTTCGGCGGATGTGAATCCTGTAATTCTTTCCGCTCCATTGTTCCAGAACAAAATCCTTCCACTATTGTCCAGTATGTAGACCCCTTCATAAAGTTGGTTTAACAGTTCATAATCGACCATTTGAAACACCTCACTTCCCCGTTTATTATATTTTAACAATATAGTAAAAATTTTTACCCTATTCCAACCAATTTAGTTTATAATAAGTTAAGCTGACATTACAACAACCTATGGAGAACGACATGAAAAACAATAACAAAATCAAAAACAAAAACATTTATTTGGTATTCAGTAAAACAGGAACATGGTTATCGAGAACCCTCAATCTTTTCTCACCAATAAAATATGTGCATTCCTCAATCAGTTTCGATGAGTCCTTCGGTGAGATGTATTCTTTTGGACGTAAGACGCCCAACAATCCATTTTCAGGCGGATTCGTTAAGGAAAATCTTTATGAAGGGGTCTTCAAACGTTTTAAAAAGTCTGAATGTATGATTTTTAAGATCAGCGTCACTGAGGAACAATTCGAAGGGCTCAAGACGGATGTCGAGTTTTTTTATAAGCACCGTGAACGATACCACTATAATTTTATTGGACTTTTTGGAATCCTTTTCAATAGACCAATCATCAGAAAGAACCACTATTTTTGTTCCCAGTTCGTTTACATCCTATTGAAGAAGCACAATTTGGTTAAATTGGATAAGCACCCTGAACTCGTGACCATCATTGATTTGTATGATGTTGAAAACAAATCTATCATATTCGAAGGTTTCATTACAGATCTACCCTATTCACCGAAAACCCTTTATCCGGAAATACTTTGATCCAGACTGAAACTATAAGTTTTGCACCTTTTACCTCAAATGGTATTTGGTGCTTTTTTATTTTCAACAAAGCTTTAAAGCGATTCGATCCGTCTCTTATAAATTTGTCTGAAAAAGATCAATACCGCTATGACACCAATCAATTCCGCTGCTATAAAAGCATACCAGATCACATCTATGTTACCCAGTTTACTGAGCAAATACGCAAAAGGAAGCAATATGACATTGATGATTTGGAGATAACCGGAACCATATTCAATGATGCTTGGATCGTCAGTAAACCACTCAAAGAACATTCTCGAGGTTAACAGTCCGAGCATCGCTATTGTCACATAGAGCAAAGATGCGATGAAATACACATGTTCCGCCGTTGCACGTACACTTGCATAATCTTTTTCCCCAAGCTTCCTGCTCGTAAGTGAATTGATTCCTACACCCATACCTACAAAACATGCAATTATGATCAACTCATAGCCACTCCCGTTTTTTATTTCATTATAACATAAGAGACGGGTTCCAACCGATGCTTTTCACACACCGGTCGGACCCGTCCTTATTTGACACAAATTGTGCAAATTATTGAGTTTTAGCAATTTCTTCAAGGAATATTTCAAGTGGCTGGTTGCCTACGAACTCGTATTGATCATTGATGACGATTTTGGGCACCGAAGAGACATTGAATTTGTTTGATAACTCATCAAATGTCTGAGCTTCAACCATTTCGGCATCGATTAAAGCACTTTCAAAAGCGAGTTTGTGAGCTTTTTGAACCGCTCCCGCACAGTGTGGACAGCTTAGTGTCACAAACACTTTGATATTGACTGGTTTGCTGAGTGCATTGACCTGCATCAACAAGTCCTCAGGTAAAGCTTCTCCAGCGCCTGAAACTTCCAAAATACCAGGGATAAATGAGTTGATTTCGTGTCCAGCTGGAATACCGTTGAATTTGACCCCTCTGTATTTTTTGTCCGAGTCAAGAAGTACGATGCTTGGTGCCATCACCACATTGTATTCACTTGCACGCTCTGAATCTTTTTCAAGATCGTATGTCTCGAGACTGATTTTGTCACTCAATGTTTCAATTTCCTTCATAAATGCAATGGTCTCCTCACAAGAGTAGCAATCGCCTTCTTTAGTGAAAACAGCCAATGTGATCTCATTTTTCATACTACTGAATACTTCTTTCAATTGTCCTTGTAATTGTTCATTTAATAAAGCCATGTTTATACCTCCATTTATTTTATTAGCCGCGATTAATATAATCGTTGGCAGTTAATGCAGCTTTGGCGCCTTCGCTCGCAGCCACTATGATCTGCTTGTATGGTGTGTCAGTAACATCGCCTGCCGCAAAAACACCTTTCATAGATGTCTCATTGAGTGCATTCACGATGATTTCTCCTCTGTTGTTGAGGTCCAGTTGATCGATGACCAGCTGATTGTTCGGCAAATATCCGATTTCCACGAATAAGCCTTCAATTTTAAGTTCTCTGGTTTCACCTGTTGCCTTGTCGAGAACTTTGACTCCCGATACAAGTCCATCTCCGAAGACTTCTTGAATTTCAGTTTGAAGATGGATGGTCACGTTTGACAGTCTTTTCAGTTGATCTATGATGATCTGATCAGCCCTGAACTCGCTTCTGTGCACTAAAGTCACGGAATTTGCGATTTTTGAAAGATCGATTGCGGCTTCAACAGCTGAGTTGCCACCACCTGCCACAACAACATCCCTACCTTCGAAAAGTGGTCCGTCACAAATCGCACAATAAGCAACGCCTCTTCCTATGAATGCATCCTCGCCTTTGACTCCAAGTCTTCTCGGCTTGCTTCCAGTCGCCAGGATCAATGTTTTCGATTTGATGATTTCTCCACGACTCAGTGCCACTTCAAATCCACTTTCAGTCTTTTCAAAACTTTTGACATCAGCATCTTTGAGCATTGGTACATCGAGTGTTTGAACATGATGCATAAATTTCTCGACCAAACCCTCACCAGTCACAAAGTCGAACCCCAAATAGTTTTCCACAGAAGTGGTGTCAACAACCTGGCCGCCTACCTTATTGGATAAAACACCCACTTTAAGGCCTTTTCTTTTGGCATAAAGTGCGGCACTGAGACCCGCAGGTCCCGAACCGATGATCAACATATCATAAAGCGTCTCTTTGTCGAATGTCGCTTTTTTGTTTTTACCGTACTGATCGTTCAAATTCATATCGAGATTAAAATCCATATTCATAACTCCTTTTTTAGAATTTTACATACAGTGGATTCAGACAATCCCCCGAACAATTCACCAATTTCTTTCAGAGAAAGCAATGATGTCTTTCTGTAATCCACAATTAACGCATTCCTCTTTTCTTTGCATTTGAGCAATAAATCGACTGTCAGATTTTCTTTTCTAGCTATGGAGTCAAGATGAACATAGCCTTCTTCAATTGTTCTTATGCAATTATCACAGGTCTCTTCAAATGGGCTGCTGGTGTCACAATAGGCAGGATCGCTATTGAAACAGTTGTCTTCCTCCCAATCGCCTTCAATTTCGGATTTGATGGTTTCATATTCTTTGGCGGTCTTGATCAAATTGCTTTTATAGCGATCTTTATAAAGTTTGCCCTCACTCTTCACATACATCGCATAAGCGATATTGATGGATTTCATGATTTTCGAAAGATCACTTCCGTTTGCATGAATGATCAAGTGATATTTTTGGGGATTCCTCAGACAATAAGCAAACAATTTGAATCCAAATCTATTTTTGGCATTGTTCAGAATACCCAAGAACTTAGATCGATCCTGATTGTTCTCAAAGAGCGGGCGCACATCCGAGCTGGTTTGCATGATATGATATATCCCGTAAACTTCAACGTCCCTAGCTTTTCTCGCCATATAATCACCTTGCTTTCAAAATGAGTATATCAGACAAAAATATTAAATTCAAGTACCGTCCCCTTCAATTTACAAACTATTCACATTTGAACCGCCATCGAAGGTGAGCACCTTGCCTAAAAACCGTTTTAGTTCGGGTGATTGTGGCGCTTCAAGTATGCCTCGATCTCCTTGTTCAATGATTTTCCCATCTTCCATGAACACAATATAGTCCGCTACACTTTTAGCAAATCCAATTTCATGTGTAACGATAATAAAATCTATACGGTCTTCAGCCAACAGCTTGACCGCACTCAACACTTCATAGGTGAGAATAGGGTCAAGAGAAGAGGTTGGCTCATCAAGCAAAATCAATTCAGGTCTTATTGACAGCGCTCTTACAATTGAAGCCCGTTGGGACTGACCGCCACTGATCTGATGAGGCAGTTTTCCAGCATGTTCCATAAGTCCGAATTGCTCCAGAAGTTTCTTCACCTCTGGTTCTACTTCGGATCGTTTGCGATGGTGGACTTTTTCAAGCACCAACATGATGTTTTCAAATATGGAAAGATGTGAAAACAAGTTGTGGTCCTGAAAAACGAAGCCGACTTTTTTCCGGTACTCCACTGCTTCAGACTCGATCACATTGTGTCCGTTAACTTCTATAGAGCCCGCCTCAAAAGCCTCGAGTCCCGCTATAAGTCTTAGCAGTGTGGATTTGCCACTCCCTGAGGCACCGATCAGTGACAGTACTTGAATGTCATCCACTTCAAGGGATAAATTCTCTATGATGCCTTTCTGATCGTAACATTTCTTCAGATTTCTAATTTTTAATCTCATATTCACACCTTATAGTTTAATTTTTTTTCGAGCATCCTTACCAACATTATGAGTGGTACGGTGAGAATGAGATAACCTGTCGTGACGATGATGAACCCCTCAGGGTATCTGTAACTAATGGACTGCACTGTCTTGATGGTGTTGAGGAATTCATCAGTGGCCATGTAGGCGAGCAAGGCACTGCTCTTGATTGTCATGGTGAATTGGCCGGCAAGTGGTGGAAGAATACCAGTGATCACTTGGGGAAACACGACATATCTGTAGGTTTGATACCGTGTGAAACCGAACATTTTTGCAGTTTGCCACTGATTGACATGAATAGCCTCTACAGCCCCTTTATAAATATCCGCAATGTAAGCTCCGATGTAGAGCGCCAAAGTAATGGCTCCGACCCAAAATTTCGAATTCACATTGAATGCATTTCCAATATAGTAATAAGCGATAATTGCAATTACCACCAGTGGTGTTCCAAATATGATTGTCTTGTGGATTTCCGAAAAATAATAGAGAACAGCGAACCTCGATTCTCTCATCAGATAAAGAATCAATCCTACAAAAATAGCCATCACAAGTGCGACCAAACTTATGGCAATCGTGGTGAACCAACCGTTCAAGATTACTTTGTAATAACGCTGATAAGCGGAAAAGTCGATGTTCTTTTCCAGTGCGCTCATAGCAATGAATATGTAGAACATGATATAGATCAGAATCGCCGTGGCAAAGCTGAGTTTTTTCTTCATAGTGTCTCCTTGTTTACCTATGCATTTTTAAGGACGTACACTGGTCAGGCGCACGCCCCTTTTTACTTTAGTTTGTCTAGAAGAAAAATTCCAGTCCATAGCCTTCAAACTCTTTGATCTTATCCAGTAAGAATTCTTCTCTTATGCTTTCATATGTGCCGTCCATTTTGGCCTTTTCTATAAAAGCATCAATTTTCTCTTTCAATTCAGTTTCACCTTTGCGCATAGCGATTCCCCAACCTTTTGTATTAGGTAATGGCTCGAGCACCGCACGTGTCGTATCGGGATAGTTCTCATTATGACGGATGATGGAAAGTGGGTCGTAGATAAAGACGTCCGCCTTCCCTTGAGCCACTTCCAGAACCGCGCTCGCCTCTTCTTCGATATTGCTGATTTGAGCGAGAGGCGCATTTTCCGCTGCCCAAAGTGCACCGATGGTTCCCGTCTTGGATGCGATGATCACGTCCGGATCATTTAAATCCGCAGGTGATTCCACTTTTGAATCTTTATGGACAAGCATCATCAACTGACTGTTTGTATAAGGTATTGAGAAGTCCACAACTTCCTCACGTATCGGTGTTATGGTCATGGATGATATGATGATGTCGATGTTGCCTTGCTCAAGCGCAGGGATGAGACTTGAATAAGCCGTATCCACTATTTCCACTTCCATTCCTAAATATTCTCCCAATTTTTCGGCAAGTCTTACAGAAACTCCGGTAGGTTCACCACTTTCGTCTTTTGTTTCAAAAGGAGGATATTTGAGTTCCATTCCCACTTTGAGAATATCCTCCGAACTGTCGTTTTGACATCCCACCATGGTTAGAACAAGCACACACAGTATCATTATAACTATTATTTTTTTCATATAAGCCTCCATATCTGTTTGATTGCTTATATATACCACCAAAAAACCACTTTTAAACAGATTGCATCTTTTAGACATTGTTGGTACTATCAAAGAGAATAATATTTTTTTGGAGGCTAAAAGTGAATCAGACTGACCAGAAACCCAAACGCAAACCCGAATGGTTAAAAGTAAGAATTGAAAATCCTAAAAATCTGACCCATGTGAACACCTTGATTCGATCCCTCAATCTCAACACAGTATGTGAAGGGGCCAACTGTCCAAATAGAATGGAGTGTTTCAGCAAGAAGACTGCGACATTCATGATCCTTGGCAGCGTCTGCTCCAGGCATTGTCGATTTTGCAACATTGAAAGCGGAAAATTGCTTCCTCCTGACTCAGGTGAGCCTTATCGTGTGGCACAGGCTGTGAAATCTTTGGGGCTCAAGCATGCAGTCATCACTTCAGTGACCCGTGACGACTTGTCCGACGGTGGCGCAAGTATCTTTGCGATGACAATTGAAGCCATCAAATTGGAGGCACCGGACACGGTAATCGAAGTGTTGATTCCCGATTTCAAAGGAGATTTTGAAGCCTTGAAAGTGGTGATGAACGCAAAACCTCACATCATCAACCACAACATTGAAACAGTCAGCGCACTCTACGAAGCCGTCAGACCTGAGGCAAATTACTTGCAGAGTCTTGAACTGTTGGAACGTGTCAAGGAATATGACTCTTCGATTTTCTCAAAATCAGGTTTAATGCTTGGACTTGGAGAATCTGAAGAAGGTGTCTATGATCTCATCAAGGATCTCAAAGCATCCAATGTGGACATATTGACCATAGGACAATATCTGCCACCTTCAGATCTTCACGCGCCACTTATAGAATATATTCATCCCGACCAATTCAAAATCTATGGTGAATATGCAAAATCCATAGGAATAAGTGCGGTCGCATCATCGCCACTGGTAAGAAGCTCTTATAATGCCATGGAAACCTTTGAAGGAATCGGTTATAATAGTAAGAAATGACGATTGGAGGTGACAGAGCCATGAAAAACATACCAAACATACTGACGCTTGTTCGTCTGCTGCTTGTTCCTGTATTCCCAATCCTTTATTTTTCTTCCGATCCAAACGCACTTATTTATGCACTTATTATTTTTATTATCGCTGGGATTACAGACGTGTTGGATGGATACATCGCAAGAAAGTTTGATTTCGTCACACAAATCGGTATTGTTTTTGACCCGCTTGCGGACAAGTTGATGCTCCTAACGGCACTGACCTGTCTTTACATCGACGCCTTTATTCCGCTTTGGGTGTTGATTGTCATGTACATCAAGGAACTTTTCATGATCACAGCAGGGCTCATCTTATTTTTCAAAAAGGAAAAAGAAGTGATGCCAGCGAATGTATTCGGAAAATTGGCGACTATGATGTTCAGTCTGGCCGTGGTATTGATTTTAATCTCACCACAAACCAATTTGTTCCAGTATTTGATTTTCCTTGCAGTTTCATTGAAATTGCTGGCATTCTCATCTTATGTCGTCAGCCATATCCGCTACACAAAATCACACAAACGATCCAACAAGCATTCAGGAGGATAACAATGAAAGTTAAGATAATAACAGACTCATGTTGCGATTTGCCTCTCCATTATGTGAAGGCTCATTCCGACCGACTCGAAGTACTTGGGATGCCGGTTCAAATCGAGGGTAAGGAATATATCGACGACCTCGGCGTCACACTTAAACACGATGATTTTTATGCGAAACTCAGAAATGGAATCATGCCAACAACTTCCCAAATCAATGCCTATAGATTTGAAGAGACATTTCGCGAACATTTGGATGAAGGAAAAGAAGTCGTTTATGTCGGATTTTCCTCCGGGCTCAGTGGCACACTTAACTCAGCGATGATCGCACGAAACATAATCCTCGAAGACACCCCTGAAGCACCCATTTATGTCGTAGATACCCTTTCGGCTTCTGTGGGACTCGGAGCGCTTGTCGTCGAGGCCGTCAAGATGGCGACTTCCGGAATGAATGGCCTGCAAATCCATAGTTGGGTAGAAGCCAACCATATGAACGCTCACCACTGGTTCGGAGTAGATGACCTCCACTACCTCAAAAATGGCGGACGGATCAATGCGGCATCCGCCATGGTCGGTACCGTACTCAACGTCAAACCCACTTTGATTGTCGATAAATTTGGCAAACTCAAACCTTACGGCAATGTCAGAGGCAGAAAAAAATCCATGAGTTTCCTCGTCTCAAAACTTGAGGAGCATTATCATCCCGAAACAACCACCACAGTGATCCTCGGTCATGGAAATTGCATGGATGATGCGGAAACACTGAGACTGATGATCCGTGAGAAATTCGGCAACATCGATATAATGGTCTCCGAACTGTCGATGACCATCGCATCTCACGTCGGTCCCAACATGCTCGCAGTCGCATTTATCGGAAAGGAACGAGAGTAACAATATGAATCAAAAGGGGACAGGTCCAAATTGGTACCTAGCTACTGAGAAGTACAGATATAAAAAGACGCTAATAAGTTTCCTGCGGAAACTTATTAGCGTCTTTTTGCTCCGCAAAAAAAAACCAATTTGGACCTGTCCCCAATCGTTTCACCATTTATTTCATACGAGAAAGGACCTCACAAAGGAAGGTGTACACGCGTTCAGTGGATGAAATGCTGATGTGTTCATGTGGTGTGTGTACATCATACATATTCGGTCCAAGTGATACCATGTCGATGTCACCGACTTTTTCCTTAAGGAAACCACACTCCAAGCCAGCATGAATGGCATCGACCTTAAGCTCCTTCTGATACATATCCATATAGACTGTTTTCATGAGTTCTCTCACAGGGGAATCCACTTTGAAGGACCATTCAGGGTAATCCGACGTGAGTGTGTTCTGTCCGCCCACAGCTTCACAGATCAGAGCCATTTGTTCATTCATTGCCTCTTTAAGTGATCTCACTGAACTTCTGATGGCATTGGTCAGTTTGATTTTGCCGTCCTTTTCATCGAGCACGCCAATATTGTTTGAGCTTTCAACCAGTCCCGGGATTCCGGCACTCATGGTCTGAACACCAAACGGTGTCAATCTGAGCAACATTTCAATTGCTTTAGTGTCCTTTGCTGAGAACACTTCCTTTGGGTCATCGATTTCTTCAAGAACAAGCGAGATTCCCGGATCCGAAATTTCAAATTCCGCTTTGAAAGTGCTCTCGATCGATGGGATCAAATCTTCCATCAGCATCACATCCCTATTTCTGAGTACGAATTTCATTTCAGCACGTTTGGCGATAGCGTTCATCTTCTCACCACCACCCACCTCAAAGAGTGTGAAGTCAAAGTGACCTTTCATGATGGAAATCGTGCGTCCTAAAAGTTTGATCGCATTGGCACGATTCTTACCGATTTCTATACCGGAATGTCCGCCGCTGAGGCCTTGGATGACCAGTCTGAATGCAGCGTCATATTCATTTTTTACAAGTGTGGTTTCTATTTCAGTGATATTGTTGACACCACCTGCGCATGAAGCGAGCAGGACGCCTTCTTCTTCAGAATCCAGATTGATCAGTACATCGCCCTTGATATCCTTTGGATCAAGACCCATGACACCATACATACCAGTTTCTTCCGATGTGGTGAATAGCGCTGTCAGTCTTGGGTGTTTCAATTCAGTTGAAGAAAGAATTGCCATAGCCATTGCGACCGCAATTCCGTTGTCTGCGCCAAGTGTAGTGCCTTTGGTCTTTATAAAATCTCCATCGACAACAATCGGGATCGGTTCTTTTTCAAAATCAAACACCAAATCATCATTTTTCACGCATACCATATCGGTATGACCTTGTAAAATGACCACCGGAGCGTTCTCATAACCCGCACTCGCCGGTTTTGTGATGATCACGTTGTTGACGGCATCGCGAATCACATCGAAACCGAGTGACTTTCCAAAGTTCTCCAAATACACAGCTACAGTCTCTTCATTGCCCGATTCCCTAGGTATACGGGTCAGCGCCTCAAAATATTCAAAAACAGCTTCCGGTTTCAAACCTTTCAGTACATTATCCATTGCAATCCCCTTTCAAACTGAATTCATTCAGTTCATTCTAACATAGAAAAGCCACAGGGGGCAATCCATTTACTTTAAGATTGCAAACCCCCATGGCTCAATCATCATGGTTGATTCAAGATGGATATTCGATGGACCATAAAGCTCTGCTTGCACGCCGCGCATGCATTCTGACACCACTATTTCAACAGGTTCATCAGATTCGTCCGTACAGTTTTGTCATATGGTACATCTTTCTCGCAAGTGTTGCTGAAAGGTCATGGGATGTGATTCTCCAGATCCAGTTGCCACCCAGTGTTGAAGGAAAATTCATGCGGGCTTTGTTGTCAAGACCTAGAAAGTCCTGCATTTGGGCAATCGCCATATATGCTGTTGAACTCCAGACGCCTCTGATGAAGCCCCAATGGTAGCCCTCTCCTCGATCGAGTTTGAGGTAGTCAATCGCAAATTCGCGGTCCTCTTTTGCGACATTATCCATCCAACCCGATATGGTCTCATTGTCGTGTGTGCCTGTGTAAGCGACAAAATTCTCATTATAATTATGAGGCAGATAGTCACTTTCTTCTCTCGCATCAAACGCGAACTGCAGGATCTTCATACCCGGAAAACCGGTGTATACCCTGAGGTCTATGACTTCCTGGGTCAAATATCCGAGATCTTCAGCAATAATGTTCACATCGCCAAGAGCCTCCTTGATGAACTTGAATAATTCCTTGCCCGGTCCTTTTGTCCATACGCCACCCTCCGCTGTCAAATCACCATAAGGAATTTCCCAGTATGCCTCAAAGCCTCTAAAATGATCGATTCTGACCACGTCGAACTGTTCCAGACTGTGTGCGATTCTTTTGATCCACCACGAATAGCCTTGTTTTTTCATGTTGTCCCAGTCATAAATCGGATTTCCCCAAAGCTGACCAGTAGCTGAAAACGCATCTGGAGGGCATCCCGCCACACAAGTCGGATGCAAATTTCTGCCGAGTTTGAAAAGCTCAGGATTCGCCCAAACGTCACAGCTGTCCTCTGCAACATAAATCGGAATGTCTCCAATGATTTGGATTTCCTTGTCATTTGCCACTGCCTTCAGTTCATGCCATTGCTTATAAAAGAAATACTGCGTGAACACCCAAAAGAATAGCTCATCCTTGTGTGTCTTTCTGAATTTTTCCACCGCAGGTGTTTTTCTGTTTTCGAATCCTTTTTCCCATTCTAGCCAAGACTTGTTGCCATTCTCAGCTTTGATCGCCATATAAAGAGCGAAATCCTCAATCCAAGCCTTCTCACTCTCATAAAACAATTCAAGCTCATGTGACAATCTGACTTTGGCATTTTTGTACGCTTCCCTGAGCAAAGGCATCTTGTTGTAATAAAGCTTCTCGTAATCCACTTTGTGTTTGCTCTTTCCAAGATTCGCTTTTTTCACCATTTTCGAGTCCAAAAAACCTCGAATGATCAGCTCATCCAGGTCAATAAAATACGGATTGCCCGCAAATGCTGAAAATGACTGGTAAGGCGAATCCCCATAACCTGTTATCCCGATGGGCAGGATCTGCCAGTTTTTCTGTCCGGCGGATTCCAAAAAATCCAAAAATGCATATGCACCCTTTCCAAGATCTCCAATACCGTATTCACCAGGTAAAGATGAAATATGCAACAACACTCCACTGCTTCTCTTATTCATATTGAACCTCTTTTCTTCAAATCAACCTATTTACAACTCATGACTGAGACGCTTAGTTTTTTTTATATGTAACAGTTCAAATTTCAATTTTGCAACCGTTTGCACAGTATAATTATATTGACTTTTTACTCACTTGTCAACAAAAGGCGATTATTACATCTTATTTAAATTCACAGTTGCCATTGGTCCCTGTTTTTAATACAATAAACATGCAACATATGCAATCGGTTGCATCAAATGAGGAGGACCCTATGTCAAAAAAATTCAAACCGTTGTTGATCATTCTGATGCTGTCACTCGCCCTTTCAGGTTGCAGTTCGGAATCTGCTCCGGACACCGATGTCCAGGGATTTACAAAAGATGACATCATCTATTTCATCATGGTGGACCGTTTCGCGGATAGTGATCCTATTGACAATCCCGCCGATGTGGACAAATCAGATTTGCGCGCCTTCCAGGGAGGAGATCTTGAAGGCATCATAGATAAACTGGATTATATAAAGTCCACAGGTGCAACGTCCATTTGGCTGACACCGATCATGACAAACGGTCCAAATGGTTATCACGGCTACTGGATCTATGATTTTTATAGTGTCGACCCCCATTTTGGAGATATGGAGACATTCAAGAGATTGGTCGAGGAAGCCCATTCCAGGGATATTAAGGTGATTCTAGACTACATCGTCAATCATACCGGCTACGACTCCCCTTGGCTTGACGATCCGCAGAAGGTGGATTGGTTCAATCCCGATAGAAGCATAAGGAACTGGAAAGATCCTGAGGAAGTGGAGCTCGGTTGGCTTGCCGGACTGCCCGATCTCGATCAGACGAATCCTGAAGTTGAAAGCTATTTCATTGAAAACGCCCTCTGGTGGATTGATGAGACAGGCATTGACGGTTTCAGGCTGGACACTGTGAGACACGTCCCGGAAGCCTTTTGGGAAAAATTCACACAGACCATCAAAGAAAAGCACCCCCATTTCTTTTTCCTCGGTGAAGTATGGGATGAGAATACCAAGAAACTGGAAAGTTACCATCAAACAGGTATCGACAGCATCACGAACTATTCGCTATACGCAGGGATAAAAAACGCCTTTAATCCTATGCCCAACATGTTTTCGCTGGTCAATGCGTTTTCCAAAGAAGAGGCTTTTTCAAGTCCCGATCTCAATGCCCTTTTCATCGACAACCATGACAATCCCAGATACATCAGCCTGAACCCCAAGTATGGGGAAGAATACATGTTGCAGGCTTTGACGTTCCTCTATACCTATCCCGGCATACCAGTGCTCTACTATGGTACAGAAATTTCGATGACCGGCGGTGGCGATCCTGAAAATAGGCAGTTCATGGATTGGGAGCGGGCCGAAAGTCACTCCACACTGGACTATGTGAGGACCCTGTCTGAGCTTAGAGCGGAGTTCCTTGATGCTTTCAACCTCATTCAATACGAAAAGGAATATATCGTCTACGAAATTTCCAAGAATGACAAAAAGCTTTTGATCCTCATCAATGCGAGCTCCAAAGAAAAGGATATCGCATTTGACTACGAAGCAAAAGCTTTGATCAATCACTTGACCGGTGAAATCTCACAAGATTTCAGCGCAAATCATTTCAGTAAAAGCGCCTCACCATTTGAGATCCTATTTTTCGTGGTCGAGTAAGTACCAAATCCTTAAAATTTCAGCCACTGACCAAGCTTGGGCGGAGCATCCCCGTTGTGCATGAGGGGCTTCGCCCTCGAATATTTCCGAAGCACTCCCGTGAATCCCTTCATCGAGATGCTGATAAAAGGCCTGCAGAGCGTCCTCGATAAATGCTTTGTCATGATAGGTCTTCAGATGTGCCTCAAAATATGGCCCAAGAAGCCATCCCCAAGCGGTGCCTCTGTGGTAAGCGCCATCTCTCGAAAGCAAGTCCCCTTCATAACGCGGATGAAAATCAGGATCATCCCGTCTCAGTGTGAGCAAGCCGTAAGGTGTCTTGAAGTGTTCGGTCACATAATCCACAACGGGGATCCACCTTTCTTTCTCCAGCACTGGAAAGGGCAAACTTACGGCAAAAATCATGTTGGGTCTGGGAATGTCGATTGGCTTTCCCTCGATGATCAGGTCAAATAAATTGCCGTAAGCTTCATTCCAAAATAATTGATTGAAACTTTTTTGGGTTTTGTCGGCAATATCACTCAGTCCCATTCGATCGACCACAGCATCCGCACCGATTTCCGAGGCGAGCGCCACCGTCACACGAAGCGCATTGTACCACAGCGCATTGATTTCCACTGCCTTGCCATGTCTTGGAGTGACAACCCAACCGTTCACCTTGACATCCATCCAGGTCAACTGTGTATCTTCATTTCCCGTGCTGAGCAGACCGTCCGTATCCATAAAGATGTCATTGATTGTTCCGCTGATATGATGTTTTAGAATACTTGTCAATTCTGGGAGCAAACGTTGAATCGCTTTTTTGTCTCCCGTATGTTTGTAATACAGATAAATCGCGTTGAAAAGCCAAAGCGTACCGTCGGATGTGTTGTACATCGGCGCTTCGCCTTCATCCGGAAAATTGTTCGGAATAATACCACGATAAGCCTTCGAAATGAATCCGTCGATCATCTCAAGTGCCTCCTCATAACGACCCGTTACAAGGGTCAGACCAGGCAGTGCAATCATGGTGTCTCTTCCCCAATCCGTGAACCATGGATAACCTGCGATGATTGTCTTTTTGCCAGTATTTTGTCTGTAGACCACGAAATCATCCGCGGCTTGTACGAGTCTATTGATCTGAGGATCATGAAATCCCGCCTTTTGAATCAGTTCATCATATCTCTCCACTCGGCTCTGAATGACATCCTGAGCTGGTTTGAATTCCGGCTTTATGCTTAAAGAAATTTCAATGCTGTTTTTTCCCGGAAGGAGGTCGTATGAAAACCCGCCTAAAATGACATGCTTTTCAACATCCGGATAACCTCTTCCAGTTTCAATCGGGTAATAGCTCTGGCCACTGTATTCGCGACATGGTACGTATTCACCAAAGGCTTTCATATAAACATTATACTTTCGGTCCGTTATGTGTAGCACTCCGCTCTCAGCATAGAGCTCAGCACTGTAATTTTCGAGTTTTGGAGTTTCTGTGTCGTGATGATTTCTGAAATTGTAATAAGGCGTCAAGATCACCTTTCCGGCACGCTCCACATCGATTTCATAAACGAGCGCCAAATCGTTTCCACCATGGCTCATGGCAATCGTCTTTGTCACCTTGACAGCACCCTGTGCATAAGTCAGCTGAACGCTCCCTTTGTGCACATAATTCACCAAGTTGCTGTCTGTTTCACTTGTGGATTCCTTATTTTCATAAGTCATATCAAATGAACCGTCGCCAAAATCAAAGGTTTCAACCATTTTTGAGATCAAGTGGACCCTCTCGATTGGCGGGTTCATGCTCACTGTATAAAGTGAGTGATATTTTCTGCAATTGGCACCATCCAGTGTTCCAAAACTGTAGCCACCAAGTCCATTGGTCATCAGATATTCATGATTCATTATATATTCAGTTGTTTTTTTCATTTTATCACCTCTTTTTTGGTATCGTTTCCATCAATTGAACACATTATAACGCATTTTAAATGTTAAGTAAATTTATATTGACAACGAATCCAATATTTGATAAATTATTAACAAGCTTATGATAGCAAATTATACCTAAGGGAAAAGAGCATTCTAATCTCAAAGGAAAACATTCTATCGTTTATTTCTTATACGAATGTGAACCCCTTTGAGCACTCTGCCCTAAGGGGTTATTATTATTTTTTGGAGGACATTATGACATCAATAAAGGAACTGATCGACAGGCTATATAAAGAGGGTGATCTGGTGGACGAATCGCTCGTTCACATCATCGAGAACATTTCAGAGGAAGACCGGACCCACCTCTATGCGAAAGCTCTGGACAAAAAGAACCAATTTTATCAGGATACGGTCTACATGCGAGGCCTCATCGAATTTACAAATTACTGCAAACAGAATTGTGACTACTGCGGCATTCGTGGCAAAAATGACAAAGTCGACCGTTACCGTCTCAGCAAGGAAGCCATACTCCATTGTTGTGAGGAGGGGCATGCTCTTGGTTATAGAACCTTTGTACTGCAAGGTGGGGAGGATCCATTTTATACTGATGAAGTATTGGTCGACCTCATTGAATCCATCAAAAAAAGCTATCCTGACTCAGCGATAACTCTATCTATTGGTGAACGCTCCTATGAAAGTTATGAAAAACTAAAAAAAGCTGGTGTGGACAGATACCTGCTCAGACACGAAACCGCATCCAAATCGCTTTATGAATCGCTTCATCCCAACATGTCATTCGAAAACAGACGCAGATGCCTCAGTGATCTCAAGAAGCTGGGTTATCAGGTAGGTGCAGGTTTCATGGTCGGGCTTCCAGGACAAACTTCTGCTGATCTCGCTGAAGACCTCAGATTCTTAAAAACTCTTGAGCCAGAAATGATCGGTATAGGACCTTATATTCCTCATGAGGAGACACCACTTAAAGGCTCTACAGGAGGTACTGTGGAACAGACACTTGTAATGGTCGCTCTGACCAGACTCATGCTTCCAAAGGCACTGTTGCCATCCACAACCGCAATGGGCACGCTCGATCCAAAAGGCAGGGAAAAAGCTCTGAAGGCAGGAGCAAACGTCGTCATGCCCAATCTCTCACCAACTGATGTTCGTGAAAAATACGAGCTTTACAAAGACAAGATTTGTACGGGAGATGAAGCGGCACATTGTCGCCAGTGCATCGAAGGCCGTATAAAAAACGCAGGCTTCCGAGTGGATATGGGTCGTGGTGATCACGTTTCCATATGGGGTCCCTCAAAAGCCTCAAGTTTGCAAATTGATTGGTAATGTTTTGTGAAACGAAACATTGGGCGTAGGTATGGTTCTCGCGAAGCGAAACTATACTAGCCTTCGGAAACTTGCTAGGTACCACTTTTGACCTGTCCCCAATCATACTTACTATTCTAAAGCATTTTCACAATGCCGTTCAACACTACCTGAATAACGATAAAAATAACGATAAAGGCTGCAGTGACGAATGTGTTGCTCAGCCTTGAAGTTTCTGCGGGTTGTTCACCATCCTGATTGATGTAATAATCCGCTCTGAGTCCGAGCACCAAATCCACCAAATTAAGCAGAATCAATAAGATCACTGTATAATTGAACAGTGTCTTAATAAAATCAAATCCCTTGACGATGGTCGCTCCAAACAATTTCGGATCGAAAAACACATCGAGTACGTTGCCTTCAATCATCGCAAGTCCGAAAACCCCAATCATTCCCAGGAAAGAAACCCCAACAAAAGCTTTGATGATTGTGGAAAACAGTTTCCTCCCCAAAGTGGATTCAGAAAACATCATCTTTTCAAACGGGTGAATTAACTTTTCATACTGATCATCGTAGGCTTTTACGGAAATCTTTGCGATATCTTTGCCTAAAATATGTCTAACACTTGTAGTGTCTTCCACTATAAGTGATCGGTCATCGTGTCTAGCCAGTTCAAAATACTGGTCTTTCTCATCTTTATTAAGATCTTCCACATGGAGCACTTCTCCATATTTCATGTGTATGCTGAGTGCATATCGCAAATGTGCTCTCTTTCGTGGTATAGGTTGTTTAGTTTCGCTCATGTAAACCCTCCGTAAATATAGTATTGTTGTTTATACCCGTAATATGGTGTTCAATCACTAATGATATTATAACACAAATGATTCATTTGCATGAAAAAAACAGGGCGTAACAGCATCACCTGTCACTCAACCCTGCCTTAACCATATTCTCCAGTTGGGAAATCAACTTTCTCTTTTCCTCGATCACTTCACTCAGTATATTATATGGCTGGTTGTCATAGGATTCATTGTCCATGACCAATCTGCCCTGAATATCGAGAATCAAGGCATACACGGAATTCTCCTGTTCGATGGCAAACTTGATGAGCTCCTTACGATCGCTGGTATTCGGTCCGACAATGGTTCTTGAGAACTGATTGATGAGTGATGAAATCTTGTCATAAAATGCAAAGTCCAAGTCTTCAGCCATCTCATCGTTGATGCCCTCAATCAAATGCTCATAATGGGCTATATCATTTTCCGTGGATTTGATCAGGACGTTCATGACCATCCGAATTCTAACATCGCCTTGATCATCCCTCGCCTTTTCAAAAATCTGTTTTCTTTTGTTGGTTATCTCAACACCCTTTTTAAGGACATCGCGTATATCATACATCCAATCACCTTTTCTTAAAATTCCCTTTATTTCCTAACAATCAACAAATCTCTATTGACCGCCTGTTCCACCCAGTGTTCAAATCCATCATAAGGTGAGTGTTCAAGAACTTCAAATCCCGCTTTCCTAAAGACTTCCGAGATTTCCGTACGCCCGATATGATGCGTGTTGTAAGCAATCACGCCCGCGCCACCTTTTTTCAAAAGCAGATGCCATTCTTTGGCGGATGATTTCAGAAGTGCCAAAATATCGACGAATTTTGTCGCTGATGTCGACGAATGCTGAACGCCATAAGGCAAATCTGTTACAAAAATGTGAAATTGTTCTTTTCTGAAAAAGCAATTGGATTCACGCGTATCGCCCTGAGCGAATTGGATCACACGGACGTCTTTGGCCTTATAGTTTTCCTTCGTGTCCGCTGTTATGATAGTATATTTTGTACCTTTGTGTTCACCGAACATATTGATGGTCTGGTGTTCTGCCTCATGCTTATACATATGGTATTTCAGATAGCGTTTCATATATTGGTTGATCTCGCTCACGTCGTTCTTGTCGATATCGATTCCGGAGGCGTTGTATCCCATGATCAGGGATTTGAACAGCGTCGTTCCTCGCCCGCACATCGGATCGAACACGGTCAGTGGCGTATCATATTTTTCCGCGAAGTCACTGCTGAACACCCCAATATTGATCATCATGGCAGTGAATTCCTCATTTGTCTTTCCGCTGTACTTGAGGATGCTGGCCATATCGTCCTTGAAATAACTGGACCTGCCGTCATTCAAAGGTACCAAGCTTGATTCGTCCCTGATTTCAAACAAAATGTGCAGTGATGATATTCGGTGCAGTATTTTGAGCGTCCGCTCCTTAAGCGGAACCTCAAGTGAGAAACAAAAGAGCTCCACCCCGCCAATCGTTTTGTAACCGATCATTTCGTATTTTTCGCCTGCAGCGTTCATCAATATTTGAAACTCATTTGATAAAAGCGTCCTCGTGGACTCATAATATCGGCTGTTCGGATGTGGATATCGAAGTATCCCGTAAATCATGTTTGCCTCCATAATCCAATGTTTATTTTTCCGTCACCACCATCGATGACATGGTGTATCCCTCATGAAGCCCGGAAATAATGGCGTTCATTCCCGCTCTGACGTAAGTTCCCGCAAACTCACCATTATAGACAAAAAGACCTGTAATGGTTCTTAGAGTGCAAAACTCAAGCTTGCCCTCCTTATTATAGATCACATTGTCCACAAGTGAAAGGGGACAATAAGACTGTATAATAAAGTCTTCCTTTGACTTTTCCTCAATGAGCGCCTCCCAATCCGATTCACTGTAATCCCTTCCGGCACACACCCCTTTTGAGGCGTAATAATCCACCGGTTTGATGATCAGTTCGTCCTTTTGTCTCACATATTCCTTTAAATCCGAGCTGCCGTCAAGTGGTCTTGTGAATGGAACGTGATGATCGATGAACTCGAGTTGCGCAGGATTCAGATAGGTTCTGAATTCAGGTGTATGGAGCACTTCAAAGAACCTTTTCGTATGGATGATCTGAGTCTTCACCGATCCGACAACACAAGTCTCACCAGCTTTGAGACCCTGGATGAAACCCGGAATCTCGTCAAAACGATCCATGAGGTCTTTTGTGACCAGTCTTCTGTAGATCACATCGATGACGTGCCCCTGAGCAATCATTTTGCCGTCCACCGTCTCAATATTTCTAGGATCGACTATGATGCACTGATACCCTTGCAGGACGAATGCCTCTTTGAAGACTTCAAACTCGATAGAACTGGATTTGTCTATGAAATCGACAATTGCGACAACCGTATTCTCTTTTGGTTTCAGCTCGATGCCGCGGTTTTTGGAGTAACTCGAATAAATGTCCCCAAGCGCTTTGACCCAGGTGTGGAACAGTTCAAACACCTGGAAATCGTACTTGGATCCAAACGCGCCAACAATCGCATTTTCACGCATGATCGCAGACAACTCCTTCTCCTCGTTCATGGCAGAAGCGCCGTCTGCGTTGAGTTCACAGAATTTGTAATCACCCGGTCCATAATAGAATATGTCAAATCGCCCCATTGGCACAGTTACTTCGTAATCGTGTGGCAAAAGAATCAATTCCTCAAGACGCTGATCGAATCCGAACAACTTTCTGACCGATTCGTCAGACATATACAGCTCGATAGTTCTTTCCACGACATCCATCATACCGGATAAAGCGGCTTTGAATGTCTTCACATCCGTTTCATCATAAATCTTCGGTATATACAGATAAGGAACAGGCTGACCTTTATATATGGCTTTTGAATTTGAGACCGCATCCCTCACTCTTAGAAAGTCCTCTATATATAACGCTTGATTGTCCAGAACGGTTTCCACCATCTTAGTCTCAATTTTCATGATTATCCTCCAAAACCTCTATATTCTTTACAAATTCAGCTTGATCTTGATCATATAGTCGACTCAAATAGAACGACATGGAATTTTCCTTTTCCCTCAATGTTTTGAGCATCTCAAGCGGCCACCGCTCATTTGAATCGAGACTTTCAAGTGCCATCTCCATGATTCTGTCCGTTATTTTGATAAAATCAGGATCCAGCGCTTCAACCCGTTTGGTCAACTGGATGTTTTGTCTTCTCACCCATGCATCATCATAGTTCAGAGAAAGTTCATAGAGTTCATCCAAATTCCCGGTATCATAAAACAAAGCCTTAATGAGCGCCACCACGCTTAAATTATATGGATATGGCAAAGCATCCGCCATGCGGATCTCAAGATACTTTTTCAGTCTCACATCCGGGAACACCATCGTCTGAATATGTTCAAGATCGGATACAGTAAGCGGATAAGCCCCGAGAAGTTCTTCCAGTGGCTGATTTTTCGTATAATGGACCACACCGTTTGAAAGCAGGAGAATCGGTGGTATTTTGAGCAAAAATCGTGCATAGGCCTCAAAGTCGAATCGGGAGTCCAAACTGCCCGGTATAAGTTTCGATCGTTTGATGTCCGTCTCTTCCCAAATTGCAGTCCTACAGTTTCTTCCTGAGTATTTTTCACCTTCGAAAATCGGCGTGGAATCGAACAGATTGGCCATGACTGGCGAGATGAAATTGGCAACCCTGAATTTCTTTATGAAATCCTCTTCATTCAAATAATCTATGGAGACCTGAGTGGATGCGGTACCTTTCATCATATTATGGCAAAATCGGCCGTGCTCCCTAAAATAATCGAACATCATGGCGTATCTTTTCTTCGGTAACAATGACAATTCCGAGATCTTCGTTCTGGGGTGATATCCAAGCGACACAAGTGCCTGTTCCGGTCTTAGGATTGCTTTGATTTCACTGGCTATAGTCCTGTATGCCTCATCGATCTCGCCAACGGTCTTAAGTGGCTTAAGACTGAATTCAATCTGACCACCTGGTTCAAGGGTCACGGTCGACCCCTCTTTTTCAAGTCCTAAAATATTGCCATCCTCAATAACGATTATATTCCAACCGGAGTCACGAAGACTTTCCATGATTTCTTTTTGTCCACCTGGTTCATCATACCTATAACTTCTGAGTGTATCGCGATTGATCAAAAAATGTTCCATCTCAACACCTAGAAGATAGGCGCGCGCTTTTGACTGTTCTCTAAAATATGCTATATTTTTTTCGACGTATTGCTCCTTTGTATAAATCAATCCCTCACTCATCATAATTTCCTCTATCTTTTTTATTTCGTTCCTCTAAACATTATACCTTTTTACATATCAGGTGAAAATGAAATATGTGTAAATTTTTTTGTGTAATCTTCATCATTTAATCTTCATCATTTAATCTTAATCATTTAATCCCCATCATAATCCATACTTCGTACATATCGATTGTCAATTCATCAGAATTTTCATTCGAACCCTGACCCCGATGACCGTTGATCGATTTGAAATTCAGGCTGACCACGAGTTTTCCACCTGCGTCAGGCAAATCAAACTCATATAATGGCATTTCGCTTTGATTCAGATAAAAGTTTTTCGCGCTTTCCATAAGATTGACTTCAGCAATCACACTGCCAGCTGAAACGAACCTCAACACAGGTTGATCTCGCTCTTTTGATAATTTAATGCCTTCATCGAGATCGACATCATCGATTGCGTTATAGCTGCTGTTCAGAATCATATAGTCGGCATCCGAGACATCTATCAATGCAGATTCGTCTTTATTATAATAATTGAAATACGTCAAATTATTGTTGCCTCGCCAGTATCCGTATAGTTCGAACCCAAGCAAAGAAACTGCCTTGTCCTGATCAAAATCCTCAGGCAAAGCTTTGATTTCCTCGATATCATAGTTTCGTGTCAAAAATTTTATCTGGTCAGACACTTCATTCTTCTTCGACTCATCAAGTTCCGGTTTGGAAACGAAATTGCCGTTTGTATCTTTAAGTCCATACTGAGTGAACATAGTCTCCAGTCTCGCATTTTGATCTGTGAGGGTCACAGAGTAACCTGAAAACACCCCAAAGAATGATACTCCTACAAAAGCGATGAGCATCAAAGTCACAGGAACGGATGTGTCTGTTTTTTTAATGCGCATAATCGCCAGTGAGAAAGTCGCGAAAAGAGCAAGCGACACCACAAAATATCTCGGCATCGTAATCCCAAATCCGTCGATTCTGATTCCAATGGCAATGTAGAGCATCAACAGAGGCACTATCATCAGTGGAATATAGATGTTCATGAATCTTTCCAGCCAAGGCACTTCCTCTTTGAGATCTCTGATAAAAAAAAGCGTCAGTACACTAACTATGGCATACCAAAGCACCAAATTCCCGATCAAGCCTTGAGGCAATTCGAATTCAATGAGAATTTTCACAAAGTAAGCGTACAAAATCACGGTATAAACACTGACTATTGGTAGCACAATGTATAAGAAAAGCGTCTTGAATATTTTCGAGTAACTGGACAGTTCAACGTCCTCATCGATTTCAGGAAAGCTTCCCAAAAAGAACGTCACACCGAAAACCCCTGCCAAAATGATGAACAAGTCAAAATATATGTTCTCATTGAAATTCAAATTGAATAAGGACTCAACAGTGAAAATCATCATTGAGATGCCACCGAACAACACACCTGCGTAAAGTGCGGTCAAAAAGAATCTTCCATATAAGTAAAGAATGTACTGGGCCAATCCTTTTCGATTATAAAAATAGGGCACAACCAAAAACCCGATGAAAAGCATTGCAAAAAGAGCAATAAATCGCATCATGAAGTATTCATTCAACCGGTCTGGAATGATCATATAGTACATTACCGCCAGCACTACTGCGATCACACTCAGTGCGGTTCGCCTCAAAACATCAAGGCTCCATCTTTCCACGGCGAGTTTCATGCCTGCAGTGATCGGCATCAAAATGGCCAGCGCCATCATAATTTTTTCAATGTATATGCCATTTGGATCGTCATAATCCATGTGAATTCTGACAATCATCATGATGACCAACAAGAAAGTCACTGTTAGTGTTTCAGGAAAGCGCTCAACCGAGCGCTTAAGTTGACTGCCGACAAAAATGAGATATTGTGATAGGCGTTTCATCAAAGTACATCCTTCTTAATCAATAGTTCTGCAATTTGAATGGCATTGGTAGCTGCGCCTTTACGCACATTATCCGCTACAATCCATAAATTCAATCCATTTGTGAGACTCGGATCACGCCTGATACGGCCGACACAGATGCCATCCATCCCATTTGCCTTCAAAACTGTAGGGTACGCGTCAATTTCAGGGTCATCCACGAGTATGATTCCCGGATATTCATACATGAGCCGTTTGACACCCTCCACAGTGAAATCCCGTTCAAGTTCCACATTGACCGATATGCTATGGCCATGTTTGATCGGAACACGTACGCAAGTGGCCGTGATCTTAAGTTCAGGCAGATTCAAAATTTTTCGTGTTTCTTCTATCATGCTCACTTCTTCTTTGGTATAACCATTTTCAAGAAAATCACCCACATGAGGAATACAATTGTCTGCAATCGGATGAGGGTACAAGTGGTGCATTTCACCGTTTTGTGTGTTCTCAAGTTCCTTTAGTCCATTCACACCTGATCCAGAAACAGCTTGAAATGTTGTGAAAACAACCCGTTTCAATCCATAGGCGTCATGCAGTGCCTTCAGTGGCACGACTACCTGTATGGTGCTGCAATTCGGATTTGAGATGATTCCTATGTGTCTTTCAATCCAATCAGGATTGACTTCCGGCACTATCAGAGGCACAGAATCATCCATTCGCCACGCGTTGGAATTGTCAATCACAACCACACCTTTTCCACGTGCTATCGGTGCGTACTTTTCACTGACCTCTTCACTTGCTGAAAAGAGCGCTATATCAATTTTACGGTCAAATGATTCTTCAGTCAACATCTCCACGCCATAAGTTTTTCCCAAAAAAAAGACTTTCAGTTCCAAATCCTCTTCAGACGCAAAAAAACGAATGTCCTCAACCGGGAAATATCTTTCCTCCAGTACCTTGAGTAAGGTTCTGCCAACCATTCCGGTAGCTCCCACAATGGCCAAACTCACTTTTTTCATGATAACCTCCTTTCCGGGAAATTCAATTCCCGATATCCAGGACGATTTTCCACAAAATACGAGACCCATGCCTCGAGACGTCCTAAAGAAGTATCGTGGTCATATTGCCTGTCCAGGTCCATAAGTTCTTTCCTAGTCATCATATATTCCACTTCCAGTAAAGTATCTGCTTATATTCATATATTACCACATTTTTGCATACTTGAATCAGTTGCATCCGAATTGGCTTTTTTATGCTAAAATGATGGTATATGGACACATTTTAAGGAGCTCACATGAAACCATTAACCTATAGGACCCTTTGGGGCTTTGGTGCCGGCAATCTAGGTTTCGGCCTCATTTCACAAATCATGGCCGCTTATCTGGTCTTTTATGCCACGGCTATATTGGGCATGTCCGGTGCTTCCGTCGGTCTGCTCATCAGCATCGGCATCATTTGGGATGCTTTTTCAGATCCTATCATGGGCTATCTGTCAGATCACACCAGATCCGACCGCTTCGGAAGAAGACACCTTTATCTCTTGATTGGAGGAATCGGAGTCACTGTTCTCCATGTTTTTCTTTGGAACCTCTCACGCGAAATGGAAGGGAACGTCAAATGGTTCCTTATGGTATTCTATGTGATGTCCATCAAGACTTTCATGACAATTTACATCACGCCATACACAGCACTGGCGGCTGAGATCAGTGATGACTATACAGATCGGACCAGAATTCAGGCGGTGAAGACGATTTTCTTCCTGATCGGTCTCTTTTTGGCCACGGCATTCGGTATGGCCATTTTTTTCAGGGGCACTCTCCTCTATCCGATTGGACAACTCAATCCTGCAGGCTATAAAAACATGTCAATATTCGGTTCAGCCCTGATGCTGCTTTCCATGTCTTTCGCATACAGGTCGACAAAACATCTTGTTCCTGAACTCAACGCCAGGTTGCTATCAAACCAATCACTGTCTTTTACCGCATTTTTTAAAGAAATGGCTATGGCGTTCTCCAACCTCGACTTCAGATCCGTGGTTATTGGATATCTGTTTGCCAATATCGCAAGCGCTCTCATCAGCACGCTTGCACTTCATGTGTATACATTCACTTTTCACATGAACAACAACGGGATTGCGCTGATAGTAGGTATACAGCTTATGGCCAGCATTCTCAGCCAACCCTTTTGGATTCGATACTCCGACAAATATGAGAAAAAGAAAGCGGTTCACACCGGGATTCTCATCGCCATTGTCGGCAGTCTTTATTTCGTGGCTTGTGTCTATTTCAAATCTTATGTCCATACCAATGTATTGTTGCTGATCCCCTTTGGCGCACTGGCCGGTTTCGGTACAGGTGGACTGTTCACAATGCCACAGGCAATGGTAGCAGATACTGTGGATTCCAATGCAATTGTCACAGGAAAACGTCAGGAAGGTGTTTTTTATGGCACATTGACACTATGCTACAAACTGTCACAGTCCATCGCCATTTTCCTGCTTGGCATCGCACTGGACTACTTGAGATTCAATCCCGATCTTCCTGTACAAAGTGAATTTACAGCAATCGGACTTGCTCTGCTACTCTCCCTTGGAAGCATAGTGAGTTTTGCATTTGCCTATATAAGTTATAGACCGTACAGTCTATCTAGAGCCAAAATGTCCGATATTCATCATCAGATTGATTTGATGAAAGCGTCAATAAAATAAGGATATCGTTGCTTATTAATTCACAAACCGGGTAATTATTAAATAACTCAATAACTCTACCCGGAGGTGCCAATATGAAATCACTTAAACTCGCAGAAAAACGACATTCAGTTAGGGAATACAAACATAAAAAATTGTCCGAAGCAGATCGGCAATATTTGGATCATTTGTTAATTGAAAAACCATCAATCGCACATACTTCCAGCATGGAATTTCATTTTGTCGAGGATGGTTATGAAATGGCGCCTCTACTCGAAGGCGTTGCAGGCTATTTTGGAATGATGATTGAAGCCCCTCATTATTACGCAGTTCTTTGTGATAAAGAAAGCGTCTGTTGCAAGCTCGTCGGTTACGTGGGCGAATGGATCATTCTCAATGCACTGAAAGAAGACATTGGTACTTGTTGGCTCGAAGTCATCAACAGCGATGAAGTGAAATCCATTTTGAACATCGAGAGTCCAAAGGAAGTCGCCGCTCTGATTGCCATAGGTTATGCAAAAAAAGAGAGGCAAATGTCTAGCATCTATGCTACCACCGGAAGTGGCAGTTTATCTTCATTGACTGATTTAGGCTATCCAAACATCGAACCATACAATCAAAAAGGTCCCGCAAGCTACCGCAAACCCATCACAGAACTGGTCTATCTCAACGAATGGGGCAACACTCCAGAAATTGAGGAACTTGAGAGAATGGGGATTCATGAGGCACTTTTCTATATGAGACTTGCCCCATCTTATGGCAACAGGCAACCTTGGCTGTTTATGATCAAAAATAATCAGATCGATCTGATTATCGAAGAAACGGATTTGATTGCGAAAATTGTCCAATGCATTGACGCCGGCATCGCGATGTTCTACTTTGAAGTGGGACTTCACGATATAGGAATCAAAGGCAGCTGGAGTTTATCGGATTTTGCGCCTGACTATGAAATTCCCGAAGGCTACAAGATCGTCGGAAGATATGAATTTTAGGTTTGATTAAGAAAAGACTGCAATCCATAAGGATTACAGTCTTTTTTCATGCACTCACATTTTTCATGTTTTCAAGAATTCTCTCCAGCACTATAGTTTCCCTTTGTATGGATAATCCGATGCTCTCATCATTTTGCTCAATGACTTTTTTATTGTGCTCAATTGCATCCACAAGTTTCACCCAAACCGGTTCTGAACCGTTTTGCAGTTCATAGGCTTCCGGATTGGCCTTGCCGAGTTTCTGGTCTGCTGAGCAAGTGTAGAAGTAAGAAATCTGATACATAGCGTCATATTCAGGAAAATGGATTGGTCTGAGTTCTTCCACCCTCCCAAAAGCACCGATAATTCTAACATTCTGCGCTCCTGTCTCTTCCGAGAGTTCCCTCAAAAGCCCCTCTTCAATTGCTTCTTCCGGATCCACCCCACCACCTGGAAAACTGTAATCGTTGTATCTCTTGGTGTAGATCATCAAAATCTCATCACCATTCAAGATGATGCCCCTTGCTGTGGTTCTCTTATGGATATTGGTCAACTTTTGGTCTGCAACATCCTTATGTGTATAACTTTCTATAAGCTTCATTTTTCCTTCTTCCGTTTTTTTGTGTTTAAGTGTAATGTTTTTATGCCGATCTATGAACACCACTTCAAGTCCAACCAAATCTGCAATCCATCTTATCGTTTCAGGTGTATAGAAGGAGATATGGCTTGGATCCCTCCTATAATGCCATCCTGCAAATTTGACATCATCTTTCGGATGGAACTGGGTCATGACAGCCAAAATGCCATCCTTTTCCAGCAACCTAACGAACAATCTGAAGTACTCAATGGGATCATCAAGGTGTTCAATGACTTCCGTAGAGGTCACCAAATCATAGCAATTGCCCTCAAATGTCTTTTCAGGCGCATAAAACTTATCATAGATATCCATTTCATAGCCATAATCCCTCTTGAGCAATTCCGATAGAACCGGCTCAGGTCCGCTTCCGAAATCCAGCCCTTTTGTTCCTTCAGACTTATATTTTAAGATTGTCTTATTAATGAAGTTCCTGAAGTAGGCGACATAGGTCTCGTCATGAATCGAGTTGTTGTGACGATTGTATATTAAAAGTTCCTGTTCTTCTGTGACATAATAGTTCGAATCCTTCGAAATGAATTCACATTGATCGCAATAATGATAAATGATGCAATCTTTTGTCACTTCCATTTTTCTTGTCTCATTGCCACAGATTTTACATGACATTTTCGATATTCTCCTTTAAATTCTCAATGATCGGCATTGTGCCAATCCTGTGGATTACTGAGAGTCTGTGAAGGGGTCTGGTCATTGCCACATATAAAAGCTTGATATCCAGTTCATCTAAACCATACTCCTCATCTATCGTGAACACTATTACTGCATCGAACTCCAGTCCTTTTGCTAAATGAGATGGGATCACCACAATATCATTATTATAATGGGTCACTTTTTCATCCATAAGTGTCACTGAAAACTCTCCGGACCTGAACAACTTTTTTTGCATGATTTGTGCTTCATGCTCCGTTTTACTGATAACCGCTATGGTCGTAAAGCCATTTTCCTTGTATTGCCTAATCTGGTTTTCTACAGCATCTATAACTTCATTCTTTTTGTTGCATTTCACAACGTTTGGAAGTGCCCCATGTCTGACCACCGGTCTAGCGAATATGATATCTTCTCGAGCGGACTGACTTAATATTTCATTGGCGAAGTTCATAATTTCTACTGTTGTTCTGTAACTTTGCTCTAGCGTCAAATAGCTCGCCTCTTCTGTAAATATCTTGTGCTTTATATAGTCCCAACTGTTTATGGAACGGTAACCATGTATCCCTTGTGATAAATCACCAAGTATGGTGAATCTATCCGTTTTCAAGATATCGCGAAGCACAAAAAATTGAAAATCACTGAAATCCTGCGCTTCATCTATGACAACGTATTTGATGTCAAGGCCATCGTCGATACCAAACAAAAATTTTTGCAAATAGACCATGGCTGCGAGGTCTTCTATTTCAATGTGCTTTTTTTGGAATATCTCTTTGGAAGCTTTAGCGACATAATCAAGGACCAACCCGTCAGCAGGTGCAACACAGTATTTTCGAAGCAGATTTGAATCACAAATCAAATCTTCATAGTAAGTAATGAGATCCTTACGTTTGATTTTATTGATAAAACGGTTGGTCACATTCTTAGCCTCTTTTTCTATTCGATTCAAAGTCTCTTCTTTTTCAGCCATCATTTCTACGATTCGTGTTCGCCTTGTTTCTGGATCGGATTCTCTGCTCATGACGTCTTCGATCTTTTTATCAAATTGGTCGGATAACTTTGAAAGCACTTTCTTTGCTTCACTTCTGACTGTTTTATTGAGATAAATCTTCAGCTTTTCTACTCTTCTGAAAATGGGAAGAAACGAAAGTTCATCATAAACCATCTTTTTGATATTGTCATTTGTGATAAGCACTTTCTCATTGAGCGAAAAATCATCTTCAGGTAAAAGATTGACAAGGAGATCATCCACATAGTTCTGTATAATGTCTTTCATATTCATTGAATTCTTGAATTTTGCCGCTTGCTCAAGAAGAGTTTTTTCTCTTGAGTCCCCATGTGTGAGGATTAGCGTCAACAACTTATGGTTGCTGTTCTCCAGTTTCATTTTTTTGCCGATCAGTTTCAGCATGAAGTCGACATATGTCGTCTGCTTCACCTTGTCCGCCCCAAGTTCTGGAAGTACTTGCGAAATATAATCGAGAAACAAGCTGTTTGGAGCAATGATCATGAAGTTTTGTGGCAAGAATGTTTCAGAGAATGTATAGATCAAATATGCGATTCTATGAAGGGCTATTGTGGTCTTTCCACTACCCGCAACCCCTTGGACAATAAGTGGTTTGTTGATGTCCGCCCGTATAATCGCATTTTGCTCCGCTTGAATGGTGGAGACGATGTCTTTCAGCTTCTCTCCCGCATGAGCGTCAAGCGATGCCTGAAGAAAGGTGTCTGTTGCTGAAATATCCACATCCATAAAGTTGTCGAGTTGCCCATCTTCAATAATATACTGTCGCTTCATAATCAGATCAATGGTTTGTTCAACCCCATCTGCCACATAAGTCGTTTCACCCAATCTACCATCGTAATAGACGCTTGCAATCGGTGCACGCCAATCCACTACGAGCGGTGTTTCCATCTCGGAATCAAATAGCGATACTTTACCGATATAAAGTTGCTCGACATGTTTCTTTTCCGGATGCTTGATATCAATTCTCGAAAAATACGGTTTTTTTCTGGAACGCATGAGCAAATCGAAATTCTTCTCAAGATTATCGAGTAACTTGCTGTTCATCATGATACTCGAATAGCTCAAACTGCTGTCGAGAAAATCCAGATGAATATAGGCATCTTTTATTTCTTCCTTAAATTTTTCTCTGCTTTCCATCAATGTATATATGACATTTTCCAAATATTCTTTGGTGTCTTCCAGTCTTTTGGCCTCTTTTTCATAATCCTTGTGTTTGGTAATAGGCATCCTTTATTTCCTTTCCTTTAAAGAATCAATATGATGTTCCAGATCTTCCCTTTTGATCCGCCAGCTTCTGCCGATCTTGAAACCTGGGATTTTACCGCTTTGCATCATTTTATATGTAGTGACTTCACTGATCTTTAAATATTCCGCTACCTCAGTCAGCGTCATGATCTCATCGTTGTAGTTGTTTGGTTTCATTTTATCCCTCTCTTCTCCTAAACAGTAACTTTTGTATTATATCATACTTTTGTGTGGATTATAAATACTTTTTATTGATATTTACTGATATCTATTGATGCTTATTATCAAAAAGAAATAAATTTTAAACTGAATTTACTGATTAACTTAGCTTGATTACAATAAAAAAGCTGGAAACCGTCCAAATTATACCTGAACAGGTTCCAGCGCCTCTATGTAGGTGTTGGTATGTACCATTCTTCTAATCATTACTCTCCCTAATGGATTCAATAATATTTTTAAGATCCTTATCATCTAAACCATCTAGATACTCAATCATTTTTGAAATCTTCTCATATTCATGGATTGAAAGCAACACAGCATCAGGCTGATTGTTTTTGAAAATGAATATCTTGCCAAAATTTTCGGCTTTTTCCCTGCTGGTTTTGTAATTTTTGATCATTTCTGAGTTCGAGACTATTGCATCCTTTAGAATATTCATTCTTTGGTCAATCCTTTCATAAACAATTTGTTTGTCCGATGTCTGAATTTATATTATCATAATACCATGGCAATTAACAAATATTTTTGTCATCTAGGGAGCATTTTATATGGATATAATGATTGGCATGGCGATTACGTTTTTCATCTTGATAATTTCAATATTTACAGGTATTTTTTTAGGTTTCCCGTTGTTGATAGGATTATTCATTTTTACATATATTTCATGGCGAAGAGGCTTTTCAATAAAAGAAATCTCGATCATGTCATATATTGGTGGAAAGAAAGCTTTTGTTGTCCTCAAGATTCTAGTATTGATAGGCGCTCTCACAGCAACTTGGATGGCGGCCGGGACTGTTCCTGGAATTGTTTATTATGGCATCCAGTTCATGAATCCCAAACTTTTCATTCTATATGCGTTCCTGATCAGTGCAGCTGTATCCTTGCTCCTCGGTACATCCCTAGGGACCGCAGGTACTGTCGGACTGGCTTTGATTGTACTGGCAAAAGGAGGTAATGTCAATACGAACATTGCAGCAGGCGCGATCATCGCAGGTGCCTATTTTGGAGATCGTTGTTCCCCAATGTCATCTAGTGCCCATTTGGTGGCCAATATAACTGGAACCAACCTTTATACCAATATTCGAAATATGTTAAAATCATCTATTTTACCCTTTGCATTATCATTTATTCTATACGCACTGATTTCCATCAGCCAACCTTTAAGCTTTGTTGGCAGTAGTATCGATAGTGATATATTGGAATTTTTCAACACAAACTTGATAGTACTTATACCATCGATGATCATCATTGTTTTCTCAATATTGAAAGTCAATGTTAAACTATCCATGCTCCTTAGCATCCTCTCAGCTGCCATCATCAGTTTTACTGTTCAACATTACAGCCTTTCTGAGATCACCAGGTATTTGTTCCTGGGATTTCGCATGGAACCTGAAAATCCACTCTACAGTATCATTCAAGGTGGAGGCATCCTATCCATGTAGAAACCTTCAGTCGTGATTTTAATATCTTGCGCCTTGGCGGGGATCTTTGAAGGCACAGGCATGCTTAAAACCGTGGAAGATCTTCTTATCAAAGCGCGAACACGAAGTGAACTTTTTTCCTATACGACAGGTATGAGTATTCTTACTGCAGCATTTGGTTGTAGTCAGACCATCTCAGTCGTTTTGACCAACCAACTCATGTCAAAACCCTATAAGGAAAAAGGTCTTGATCAATATAAGCTTGCCCTAGACCTTGAAAATACGGGAATAGTTCTTTCAGCACTTATTCCTTGGAATCTCGCTGCTTTTGTACCCACCACCACAATGAATGTAAGCAGTGTGGGGTTTATACCATATGCATTTTATCTCTATCTGCTTCCATTAAGCAGTTTCATTTACTTCAAATCAACTGATCGTCAACGCAAGTAGTTTGTTCACTGTACTGATGTTGCGAACCGTACCTTTATGTGAAAGTGGTATTTTCAGTTTTGAACGTCCCATACCGTTTGGATAATGGATAAAGATTTCCCGCTCTCTTAATACAACTTCTTCAGGACCTGTGAGATTAACCCCCTCTAAAAAATCTTCTGGGAGTGGATCCACGAAAAACATGACTCCGACTTGTGATGGTATTCCATCTGGGAACGGATTACTTTTTTCGAACATCTTCTAGTCCTATTTCATTGCAGAGCGCCCGAAGGTCTGCCATTGGAAAACTGGTGTTACCGCCTACATTTATTCCTCTGAGTAATGCAATATAAGTATTCATAACACCTCCTTCCGGTAGTTTTATATTCTACCGAACGTATTTCTTCGAATTAATACTGTATTTGGTAGTTCTTCCATTGCCAAGTTTGACAATATAATTCTTTTCTTTCATTGCTTTTAAAATATCTCCTGTCTGTGACCTTCCCAGATTCAGTGCTTTTTCAATTTCAATTCTTGTAAGTGTATTATTTTCCATCAACATTTCATATATCTTTTTTTCTCTCTCATCAGTTGGAAGTTCTTGCTTGCTTTCCTTCACACGATTCATTTCCAACGCTTTGAATTTTGGAAGAATAACAGTAATACTATTCTCTTTAACACAAAAAACCGGCTTAATTTGATAATCCTTATAATACTCTTTAATTCGCCTTATACCAGTACCAAACTTCTCAATGAGATTTAATCTTCTAAATAAATCAGCTATTACACGGTTCCTAATCAGTGAAATGCTCCCATTTTCAAATTCATCTACCGACAATCCTACCGGTAGGGAGCCGGGAGAAACGATTTCAATTCGATTACTGAAAATCTCAACCCTTATCGCTACATCTCGTGAATAATCTCTATGAGCCAATGCATTTGTTATAGCTTCTCTAAATGCAACCATTGGAATTTCTTCGACCGTTTCTCTATAAGGTCCTTCAATAATCTCACCGATATTTAGGTGTTTCCTATAAAATTGAATACATCGCTCGTACTGTTCGATAATTGAAATGTCTTCTAGTATATCCCTATCAACAATTCTACCGACAGAATCATCTTCATACGCTATCAAATGAACAATTGCAGATTTCATTGGATTAAAGTCTGAGAACAGAATTGCTGCATTCGTATACTTATTCATTTTTTTTAACAACAAAGTTCTTAACAAATCCTCAGAAATATTTTTAACTCCTATAGCCTTGTTCAATCTAGACAATAAAAAATTGAACGACAGATCATCTATATCACTCTCTTGCTCATCAAAGCAGATATTTCTACCACTCAAAATAAGTTCAGACAAAGTATTTCTATCCACCTGGACAGTCGAAGTATCAAATCTATTATAAGCTTTTCCGTTACAATAATATGGTGTATGTTCTCCCTTAAACACAGATAGAACCAATATCTCTTTGGAATCTATAGTCTCTATTTCAATCTCATAATATGGTGTCGGTTCAATTGAATCATTGATTCCGTGTTCTATAGCTAGCCTCAAGTTGTCAGTATCCCCTATACCAATGACTCCGTGTTGATCATCCAAACCAAAAATAATAACACCGTTGTGGAAATTGGCATAAGCACTTACAGTCTTTAGAAATGTCTTTGTATATTCACGCTTGTACTCTGTAAACTTATCTTCACCAATAACATACATATAATGATCACCTCTCTTTCGGTAGATTTTTATTCTACCGATAGAATATCATAAACAATTTTAATATGCAATTAAAAACTACGTATCTGTTCTCTGATACGTAGTTTTGTTTAGATTATTTGTGATACGGTTCATTTTTCTGAATCCTAAACGCACGATAGATCTGTTCCAGTAAAACGACTTTCATGAGTTGATGGGGAAAAGTCATCTTTGAGAAGGACAAGGCATGGTTGGACCGCTTGATGACTTGGTCCGACAACCCTAGGCTCCCTCCGATGATGAAAACTATATCCGATTGACCACTGAGGCCAAGCAGAGAGAGTTGTTCTGAAAATTCCTCAGAAGTGGCTTGTTTGCCTTTGATTTCAAGCGTGATGACATATTGGGTGTCCTTGATCTTGGAAAGGATCCGTTCACCCTCTTTATCTTTCACTTGAACCATTTCCCTGTCGCTCAGATTTTCGGGTGCCTTTTCATCTGGCACCTCGATCATCATCATATTGCAGTATTTTGTGAGCCGCTTGGCATATTCATCAATCGCAGCAGTAAAATGCTTTTCTTTGATTTTTCCGACTGTGATGACTGTGATTTTCATTAGATTTCCACCAATTCATATTGATTCGAACCGAATCCTATTTTGAGGGCATGAACAATAGACTCACGTCCATCTTCGAAGAGTTTCTCACCATGCTCATTTTGGAGCATATCTAGACATGCTGTGTCAATCGCCACCGGATCTTTTGAAACATAGACGCCTATGTCATTTGCGATGAGATCCATGTGTTGTCCATTGCAATCACATTCTTTGGTCACATTGATGAGATAAGTGACATAGATATTGTTTTTTCCAAGTTGAGCCGCATAGGCGTATTCGGCGATTTTTTCTTTGAAATCGTTCTCACTCCAGTCATTGGTGATGGCGCCGACTGGACAAACAGCGATACAGCCCGCACAACCGACACATTTGTCAGAGTGTATGAAAGCTACATCATCCATTGTTATGGCATCCACATCACATTTGTCCACACAAAGTCCGCATGTGATACATTTTTTTGGATTCACCACAGGGCTGATGCCTGAATGTTGAGCCAACTTGCCTCCTCTGGATCCGAATCCCATGGCAAGCTGTTTGAGCGCTCCACCGAAACCAGCCGAACCATGTCCCTTGAAATGGCTCATGACCACAAACTGATCATAATCATCAAACGCTTTTCCAATTTTACACGATTTGAAATATGTTTTATTGATTTCTACTTCCGTGTAACTGTCGCCGTATTCGCCATCGGCTATGATTACAGGAAGCTGAGTGAATCCATGATCTTTTGCAATGGCCTTGTGGCTCTCAGCAGTAGTTCTTGCACCTCTATAAAGGACGTTGGTCTCAATGTATGCGGAATCCACACCTCTTGATTTTAGAGAGTCAATGACCCCTAAATAGCAATCGGAAGGCACATAAGTGTCATTACCCTTTTCACCGAAATGCACTTTGATGGGTACCACTTTTGAAAACTCGTGACCATCCTCTTTTACGAGGATTTCAAAAAGCTCTTTGGCCGCATCGCTTAGTTTTTTATAATCCTTATCCTCAACTCGTTTAAAGTATACTTTTGACAAAGTGACCCTCCTATTTTTGCATTAGTTTGTCCATAATCTGTCTGATCGCATTCGCCCAGTTCGAATCTGTCGCATAGCGTTTCCCGACCCCTTCCACTGTAGCACCTCCATAATATTTACCGCCTTCAGTGAGATAGTTCTCGGAAAGATACGATGCGACATGGTCAATACCTTGTTCTCTCGTCGCAAATGTCCTCGCACTTGAATACGGTGATCCGTCATAAGCGGCAAAACCGAACAGGTTGTTCTTGTCTTTTGCGATTTTGCTGGTGCCGTATGCAGACTCATGGATTGCAAGACTGGTCAAAAATAATGCATTGACACCGTACTTCTTCTCAGCCTCGACAAAGGCTCTGCCAAGACCTTCCATTGCAGTGCCTTTAAGTTTGAGATCGATATCACCAGCTGTGGCACCGCTTGGAGTCCTTAGATCGCCACTCAAAATTTGTGCAGGCTGCGCCGAACTCATTTTACCGGTTTTCGATACACCAAGTTTTTCCTCCAATATCTGATTGAACCTGTTTTGGGTCGTCTGATAATTGGAACTTGGTCCCTCAAAGCTTGTTCTAATTGTTTTGTTTGGATTGATATTGAATGACATATAAGCCTCTAATCATTTCTCATATTCAAAGTGAATCTCATAAGACATTTCAGCCACCTTGGAAATCGTCTCATAGATTGAGCAATATTCCGTAGCAAGTTTAAAAGACTGTTCTAATCCAAGTTCTTTCTCTGCATTAAAAACCACTGCTTTCACCTTGACCCATTTCAGTGTTGCAGGAATCTCATCTCTCTTTTCTCCAGTGACCACCATTTCCACGCGATCATAATTGATCCGCTTTTTCTCGGCTACATCCAAAAAAGTTGAATACAGACATGATGCAAGTGCTCCAAAGAGCATATCATAAGGTGCGAGCGTATCTTTCTCCGCTCCAATCCTACAGGTTCCATTCGGAGCTATAAGCTCTCCATTAAATCCATTTGAAAATACCAAAGAAACTTCTTTTCTCTCCATCTCAACCTCCTCAATTTCCGTAATACTATTTTATCATAGGTAGTTGCAATTTGAAACAAGCCATGTTACAATAAATCATACCCCCGCGGTAGGGGGTATGGCAGAAATATCCCTTTAAATTCCTCGGTAAGCCATCCCGCCATAAATGGATTACCAACACCTTTGGCGCGTATGCGTCTTTTTTTTGCGTTTCAAGTCTCAATATGAGAATATTCTCTTTTTGAGACACAAAACACTTCTATTTTCTCATAATGAGATAGGATTCGGGCAGACATAACCTATTTATAGTCCTTTCTCCCTTGGCATGGTCTTTGCAATTATAAACGATAAGAGCAAATTCGGGAGGTTTAACATGTCAATAGAACAATCCATTATCGATACCCTTCGTGCGGAAGTCATTCCTGCGATGGGCTGCACAGAACCGGTGGCAGTGGCACTTGCCGTCAGCAAAGCCAGGGAGCTCTCAGGGCTTTCCACAAATGCATTGGACGAGGTTGAAACCATAGAAGTTTCAGTCAGTCCAAATATTTTTAAGAACGGGCTCTCTGTCGGTATCCCCGGTACCAAAGAAGTTGGACTCATCATGGCCATTGCACTCGGTTACTGCGCATGTTATAGCCGTGATGGACTCGAGGTATTTGAAAGTGTTCACGAGAAAGAACTGGAGCGTGCCAAGATTTTGATTGAAAGCAATAAAATTATTCTAAAAATGGAAGACACTTCAGATAAGATCTTCATTCATGCGAAGATCACTACAAAAGACGGATTCTCAAGAGCAATCATAAAAGATAGACATGACCAGTTCATACTGATGGAAGATCAACATGGTGTTGTATTCGAGCAGACAATTGAAAAAGTCTCCACTCCAAAAGAGAATCCACTTTATTCCGAACCGATAATGAAATTAATCGAGACAGTCGAAAAGATGCCACATGACCCACTTGTTTTTTTACTGGACGGACTTGAGATGAATCAACATATCGCCAATTACGGTTTGATGAACAAATGCGGTATGGGTGTGGGATATACTTTGAATGAGCAAGCAGACAAAGGCCTCCTTGGCAAAGATCTCATGAACCGCGCCATGGCGATGACCGCTGCAGCCTCAGATGCGAGAATGTCAGGCGTCTCTCTCCCGGTCATGAGCAGCAACGGTAGCGGAAACAACGGACTCACAGCACTCCTTCCAATAGTGGCTTATGCTGAAAAGAATAACATCTCTGATGAAAAACTGGCAAAAGCCGCCGCTATGAGCCACTTGATCAATGGGACCATCAAAAATGCCATCGGTAGACTCTCAGCCATTTGCGGTTGTGGTGTTGCCGCAGGAACCGGTGCATCAGTTGGAATCGCATGGCTTATGGGAGCGAGCAGCTCCCAAATTGAAGGCGTCATTCAAAATATGATCGCCAACACCGCCGGTATGGTGTGCGACGGTGCCAAAGAAGGCTGTTCACTCAAACTCGCCACTTCGGCTTCAGCCGCTGTCCAGTCCGCAATCCTTGCAGTAAATGACGTCATCGTGATTCCCGGAAGTGGCATAGTGGGAAGAGGAGCGGACGAGACCATTAAAAATCTAGGCATCCTCTCCAATGAAGCACTTATGAATGTCGATCAGGTCATCATCAAAATCATGAACTCGTACACTAACTAAAAATCAAGGAGGCGGTATCTTAGTGATACGCCTCCTTTTTTAATCCAGATTATAGAGTTTGATTTTTCTATATAGTGTCGCTCTGCTGATTCCAAGTGCTTTTGATGCCTTTTCCACGGCGGATCTGTCGTCTCCATAATGGTGCAGAGCACTTTGAATCATCTCACGTTCAATGGTTTCGAGTGTTTTGATCGGCATATCGGCAGCTACTTCTTGACTCATGGAAATTTCCCTTTGTTGTGTCAATTTTCTGGGTAGATGATGGGTTTCAATAATGTCGCCTTCGCACATGTTGACGGCGTATTCAAGCGCATTTTCAAGTTCTCTGATGTTTCCAGGCCAATCGTATTGCATCATCCAATTGTAGCAATCCTTGTCAATGGATCCGACTTTCTTCTCCAGTTTCCCATTGCATTTGTTTAGGATGCTATCTATAAGCTCCTTTAGATCTTCCATTCTGTGTCTTAACGGTGGCACTATAATCGGAATGACATTGAGCCTATAGTAAAGGTCTTGCCTGAACGAACCCTCAAGCACTTTTTCTTCCAAATCCTGATGGGTTGCAGCGATAATCCGGACATCGATGTCAATCGAATGACTTCCCCCGATTGGTTCCACTTTGCTCTCTTGAATGACGCGAAGTAGCTTTGTCTGTAAGTGAAGGGGCATATCGCCTATCTCATCCAGGAATAATGTTCCACGATTCGCCAGTTGAAACTTACCTGGTTTCCCACCACGCTTGGCACCTGTGAAAGCACCCTCCTCATATCCGAACAATTCACTTTCAAGAAGCGAATCAGGAATAGCGGCACAATTCAGTGCAATAAATGGTGCTTCACTGCGCTTACTGGCATTATGAACCGCCCGGGCAAAGAGTTCCTTACCTGTACCGCTCTCACCGAGTATAAGTACTGTAGACTTTGATCTTGCGACCTTCTGAGCGGCGGTCTTCACCTGCCTTATGGCTTGAGAATGACCAATGATATCCGAAAACTCAGTGGTCACCACATCTAGTGTGACGTCATTGAGCGTATTGATGATTTCCTCGAGTGGTTTGATGGTGATGACATGTCCCTTGATCTGATTTCCGATTTTTATGAGTGCGCTATCATACACCCCGGTCTGACCACTAGGGAACTTGAAAAAATGGTTTTTTATGTTTTCCCTTGCGCGCAATATTCGTTCAGCTTCCTGTTTCATGAATACATCTTGGATAGTCTTTACTTCGACATTCCCAAGCATCGTTTTCGCTTTTCTGTTGAGTCTCACAGTCTGTCCAGTCGTGTCCACAGCAAGAAAACCGGTGTCCATGCTATCAATGACGACTTCCAGTTCTTTTGCGAGCATTTCAGTGGCGTCAATGCGCTCTTGCTCTTTGAGTTTCGACGCAATGAGATCCGCCATCCTACCGAGAAAAGCCATGAGATTCTCTTGATTCTCGATTAAAGACTTTCGCTGCGAAGGCTTGAAGGCAATCAATCCGATAACCCCGACCACTTCTCCGTCTGAGAGTATCGGACAGCACATTTCCGCGTGCTCGTTGCATTTGTCTTTGCAATCACATTCAAGGCATGCCTGATGCATACCAGGATTCTCTATAACAAATCCAAGCCCTTCCGAAAGCGCATAACTGAATGCGGATTTCCTGCTCACCACACTCCCGAGCGAATCCTTGTATCGCCCCGTACCACCAATCCTTATGAGATCCCGATCCACTATCGTCACGTCAATGTTCACCACGCTCGCTATCGCTTCACAGATCATTTGTACGTTCGAGACAATCTTTTTGAGTTCCACGGTCCCTCCAGTAGCATTTACTATTATTTTAACATGTTGTTGGCTAACGCCAAAGTGGTTTTTGGCTTCCGCCAAGTGGTTGGTAAAAGCAAAAAGGTCAAGAGCATTTTAACCCTTGACCTTGATTTTATCTTTTGAACTTTATCTCTTCCTACCTACTGCACTCGCCAGAGTGCAAAACCACTGCACTCGCAGAGTGCAAAACCACTGCGCTCATTAGAGCGCAAAACCACCGTGGAGTGCGATAGCACACCACCTACATATACTTCGACTCCAATATCACAAGATTCTCAATATATTTCGCTTGTACGCCATTGGCTGTCTGTTCTTTTTCGAAGGTTTCACAATCTTTGTTGATTGCAACCAATACTTCTGGTGTGAATGAACGCTCAGCAAACGGATAAACCACGCCGTCTTCCTTGTCGATGTGACGAGACAAAAGATGGGTGTAGGAAATGGCGTTGGCGATGACATCGAGTTTTGCTTCTTCATTGCCTTCTTTAACAGCAACAAGTGCCTTTTCGAGTTCCGCCATATGCAGACGACCGAGGTCATGTTCAACAAGCATTCCGTGAGTAACAAGTTTTTGTGCTGCCGGTCCGAGTTCTTCAACCATTCTGTTGAATAATAGTTGCTCTTCTTTTCCATGATGATGCGCATCAGCATAGCCTCTGACAAAATCGATCATTGTCGCAAAATCTTCATAATTGATTTCCTGACCTTGCATGACACCGAAGCAGGCACTGCGAACAACTGCAAGCATTCTCTTGATTGCTTTGTGCTCATCTACCATCAATTCTATACCGTTCATGCAGACCTCCTTGAAAGCTTATACTGTGAATCACTCATTATGTCAAAATTGAATGCGTCACTAACAAAAGCGTCGATCCATTCCAATCTGAGTGTATTGAAGACATTGATGTCGCCTTCCACTGCTTCCCAGAAATCCGTGTGGATGCAAAGTCTCTTCTGCCATACGAATCCATCTTCATCGTTTGAAATCGGTTGATTCACTCGATCGCAAGGCATGCCTTCAAGCATAAAGTCGTAAATAGCCTTGAATGCCTGGTCCGGCGTTTCAAACGTCGTACCGAGCGCCGCTTTTGCTTTTCCGCCATTTTCTCTGTACAGCGCTTTAAGCGCATCTATATTCAAATACCCTTTTTCAATTCCTTTTGTTATGGCATATGCCATTCTGTGTTCAAGGCTGTGAATTTTTGTCTGCAACCAGCCGTGGATGTTGCCTCCGTCAATAACCGTCTCAAGCGGACTAGTCTCAGGCATACCATAAAGTGATTCAGTGTAATGTCTGATCACATCAGGATCATGTCCTTCTGTACGAATTATTTCATAAATATCTTCAAGTAACGCCTCGTGCCAAAGTACTTTATTGTAAAGCCAGTGGTGAATAGGTCCTAAAAATGCGCTCATTGGTGCCTCCTATTGTACTTTTTCGTTAAGTGCTGTCATAAGATCGTCAAGTTTAAGTCCGTGTACCATACAAGCTTCTTCAAGAGTCTCAGCCTGTGCCGATGGACAACCCACACAACCCATACCGAATACGAACAATACATCTACTGATTCCGGGTACTTTCTTACTACATTTCCTATGGTCATATCTTTTGTAATTTTCATTATAATTCCTCCTAATTGATATCCAAGTGATTTACTATGAATTCATTCTAACATGCTTTTCAGCTTAATTCCGTTACATAGGTTACGTAATTTTTTGTGAAACAAAAAATCGCGTAGTTAAGTTTCCGAAGGAAACTTATTAGCGTCTAAGCTGATATTTCGAGATGTTACTGAAGCGAAACTATACTAGCCTCTCAGTTGACATCTCGAGATGTTATTGAGGGAATTTTCGCTCTTGACCTCGATCTTAATCTTTATGTACCAATTGGTGCCTGTCCCCAATCGGTACCTATTTCGGCAACAAAAAGCACTCCTCACGGAGTGC
>JACUUV010000013.1 GCA_014859095.1 Clostridia bacterium
TCTGTGTATTTTTTTTCGTCTGCACTGAGGTGCATGATGTCCAATAATTTTATTTTGCTGCGTTCAGTTCTGGCAAGTGATTCAAAATAACATCCGAGTGCATGGAAATGGTTGCTGGCTTTCGAAGGAGCGCGGTCACCAGTACGCCATCTGCTGATCAAGGAAGGATCGACAGAAATAGCTTTTGACAGTTTGCTGTTGCTGATTTCGAAAAAATTCATCAAAAGGCTTAATTTGTTTTGAAACATAGTCATTATCTCCCGATTTTTACAAATAAAGTATAATATATTTTCACTTGTCAATGACAAAAGTTAAAATGGAGTTGCTTACAAAAAATAATGGGCATATTATAATATGAAAGAAACGGAGGTGACCACGATGGAACGTTATTTGCCAATTGAAATCAAAAGAGGATTCTTTAGAACCGAACGCATCAACATGGTCATTGATGATGCGATGATCAAGCTCGGCGAAGAATCCTATCCTTATGAAGAGGTTAAACGCATTATGATCAGCGGGATCAAATCACTGGATTTTGACATTCAGTTGCAGTCTCATTTCCTCTTTGGTCGTATAGATTCAAAGGATTTGTCCTCTGAAGTCCTAAGTGACCTCAAAGTGCATCTTGGTGACCGATTGACCATAGACCTGGATTGAATTATAGATTTTCTATTGTCCAATCAATTGGTGACTGTCCTTTTGAAACAAGAAACTCGTTTGTTCTGGTGAAAGGTTTACTTCCGTAAAACCCTCTCATGACCGATAGTGGACTTGGATGTACGCTCGTCACGATAAGATGTATTGGATTAGTGATTAACTTTGCTTTTTCTTGTGCAGGATTTCCCCATAATATAAATACCACTGGTGTGGGTTTTTCACAGACCTTTTTAATGATGGCGTCCGTGAATTTTTCCCACCCTTTTTTTGTGTGGGAATGAGCCAGACCCGCTCTGACGGTCAATACGGTATTAAGGAGAAGTACTCCTTGATCTGCCCAATGCTTCAAATAGCCATGACTTGGTATCGGTGCTCCAAAATCTGAATTGAGTTCCTTATAGATGTTTCTTAACGAAGGTGGTATTTTCACCCCGGGTTTTACACTGAAAGAAAGTCCATGAGCTTGCCCAGGACCGTGATAGGGATCCTGTCCTAAAATGACCACTTTGACTTTCTCATAGGGTGTGAACTTCAGCGCGTTCATAATATCCTGTTGTTCTGGATAAATGGTCTGATGCATGTATTCATAAGCTATATAGTCTTCCAGTTCTTTAAAATAGGGCTTTTCAAGTTCCTGCCCGATAACATCTTGCCAATCGTTTGTAAGTTTCAGTCTCATATTACACGGCACCTCTTAATAATTATAGCATAGGGAGGTTAAAAAAAGTTTGAAAAGTTAATTGAGAATGGATATCATCAGTTGAAAGCAAACTCGGCGATAAAAACATTGCGCTATTCGGATTGTATGAAATGAGACTCCCAATTCTGAAGGAATTGATGAATGTATAGCGTTTGGAAAACGGTTTTCTTCATTATAATGTAGATTGAGAGTTGGCGAATTTGCCAACCCTCTCTTTTTTGCTTAAAATGCAGGAACCACCGATCCTTCATATTGCTCAAGAATATAGGCCTTAACAGTTTCGGATTGGAGAGCCTTAACAAGCGCTTTAATGGTTTCGTCTTCGAGTCGATCTGATTTGACAGTGACTATATTGGCATAGGGGGACTCGCTGCCCTCGATCACTACAGCATCCTCAGCTGGATTAAGGGCCGCTTCAAGCGCATAATTGGTGTTGATGACCGCGCCTTCGACATCGTCAAGTGTTCTTGGGAGCTGAGCCGCATCAATTGGCTTGAATACAAGTCCAAGTGGGTTTTCAACTATATCAGCTTCAGTCGCTTCAAGACCGGCATCGGAACTAAGCTTGATGAGTCCGTTTGCTTCCAGTAATAGGAGCGCTCGTCCTTCGTTTGTAGGATCGTTCGGGATGGCGATTACAGCACCACTTGGAATGTCGGAAGTGCTACTGAATACTTTGGAATAGAGTCCTAGAGGCTCCACATGAATAGTACCTGCACTCACAAGATCAAGTCCGTGTTCTTCTGAGAATGACTCCATGTAAGGGACGTGCTGAAAAAAGTTGGCGTCTATTTCACCGTCGTCAAGAGCGAGGTTTGGTGTGACGTAATCAGTGAATTCAACAATCTCAAGTGTGATACCTTGTTTTTCAAGTTCTGGTTTGATCAGATTCAACAGTTCTGAATGTGGAACCGGTGTCGCTCCGACTTTGAGTGTTTTCTGATCGGTTTCTTTCGCGCCGCATCCGAATAGTAGTAAAGCCACCAAGCTTATTGTGATTATTGTCTTGAAGATTTTTATGATCATTGTTATTTCCTCCTGTTTTTTATGATTTTTTGGGCAATAAGATTGCCTGAAGATTGAATACTTTGTACAAGTATGACCAATAAGAGTATGGTCATAAGCATCACGTCTGTTCTGAATCGGTGGTAGCCATATCTTATGGCGAGATCACCGATACCTCCGCCGCCAATGGCACCTGCCATGGCAGAGTAGCCGAGCAGATTGATGATCGTTATGGTAACGCCAAGAATCAGTGAAGGCAATGCTTCAGGAATCATGACGCGAATGATGATCTGAAGAGGGGTTGCCCCCATTGCAATCGCGGCTTCTATGACCCCGTCGTCAACTTCATGGAGTGCGCTTTCGACGACACGGGCGAAAAAGGGGATAGCAGCGAAGACAAGGGGAACAATTGCAGCTTCTGTGCCGATGGAAGTACCAATAAGCCACCGGGTAATGGGGATTATGAAAATCATCAAAATGATGAAGGGTAAAGAGCGAGTCATATTCACAACATAGGATAGAACTCCAGAGATCCATTTGTTAGTGGCGATATGATTTTCACTTGTCACTACGAGAATGATTCCAAGCGGTAATCCTATTCCCACTGTAAAAATGGCGGATACTATAACCATATAGAGTGTTTCAAGTGTTGCTTTTGTGAGCATTTCCATCATGATAGCACCTCCGCATCAACACCTTTGTCAGACAAGTAAGCGAGTGCTTCTTTCAAAATTCTGGAATCACCAGGCAGTTCAACTATGAGTTTGCCAAGGGGATAATCTTGAATGGTTTCTATTGATCCTGACAGGATGTTGATATCCACTGCAAGATTTCTGATCAATCCGGATAAAATAGGCTGCTTGGCAGATGCTCCTTTGAACGTCAGTTGTAAACGATTATTGCCTCTATGGTTTGAACCAGAGGAAACGGATTCCCCGATAAAATGTTTGGTGGCTTCACTGGTCTTTCTAGTAAATACATCAATCGTATCCCCTTTGGCGATAATTCTTCCGCTTTCAAGAATTGCGACTTTATTGCAAATGGCTTTAATGACATCCATTTCGTGAGTGATCACTACGAGTGTGACTCCAAATTCTTTGTTGATCCGCTTGAGTAGACCCAGAATTTGTTTGGTCGTTTTAGGGTCAAGCGCTGAGGTGGACTCATCACATAAAAGTACGCTCGGTTCATTGGCAAGGGCCCTTGCAATGCCTACACGTTGTTTTTGTCCACCACTTAGATTGACTGGATAGACGTCGGCTTTTTCGGTGAGTTCCACTTTTTCGAGCAAATCCAAAACGCGTTTTTGAATTTGCTCCTTGTCGAGGCCTTTGAGCCTCAATGGGAATGCGATGTTTTCAAAAACTGTCTTGCTGCTGAGCAAGTTGAAATTTTGAAAGATCATTCCGATTTTTTGACGCTCGGTGCGTAAGGCTCTACCACTAAGACTGGTCAAATCAACACCATCTACTGTTACGGTACCGGTAGTCGGATCTTCAATTCTGTTGATGCATCTGACAAGTGATGATTTACCAGCACCACTTAGGCCTACGATGCCATAGATATCACCGCGTTCGACCTTCAAATCGATGTGTTCGATGGCAACCACTTTTTGGTGCACTTTTTCATAGATTTTACTTAAGTTCTGAATTTCAATCATGGCTGTCCTTTCCAAATAAAAAAGTCTCCTTTGCAAGACGCAAAAGGAGACTATAAGACAAGCTTCCTCTCACATCTTCCAGTTTTACTGTCGGAATTAGCACCATAATCACTTGCGTGATCTGGTTGCTGGGTTTCATCGGGCCGGTCCCTCCACCTCTCTGGATATGAGATATTGATATGAAATTTTTATACCGCGGGTATGAAAAAGATTATACGGGAAAACTGTAATAGTTGTCAACTGTTTTTTGAAAATTTCTTTGTAATGATTGGAAAGTCTAACTTGTGGTATAATATATCTAGGTGCAAAGAAAAAAGTCTGACTGTATGTTAGGAGGACAACATGGGGAAAATCATTATTACGGGTGCCGGATCCGGACTGGGTGCCGAACTGGCAAAAAAATACAGCAAACACGGGTATTCGATTTTATTGGTTGGAAGAACACTCGCAAAACTTGACGAGATTGCAAATGAGATCCTTGAGTCCGGTGGAGAAGCCGAATGCATCGAATGCGACGTCAGTGATGCGCTTGAGGTTGAATCTGTCATTGGACTGTTGACATGGAATTATTCCGATATCGACATGCTCATCAACAATGTGGGAATCGGTTATTTCGGGACGCTGGAAAGTATGCGAAACAGCGATATCAGCAGCATGATCGATACAAACGTCAAAGGTACGATTTACGTGACACGTGCGATATTGCCTTATTTTAAACACAACAACAAAGGCAAGATCATCAATATCATTTCCACGGCGGGACTTAGAGGCAAAGCCAACGAATCTGTTTATGTCGCCAGCAAATATGCCATAAGAGGCTTTACAGAAAGCCTTCAAAAGGAACTCGAAAATGATTTGATCACAGTGACCGCCGTATATTTGGGTGGGATGAACACACCATTTTGGGGACATTCCAATCATGTGTCCGATGTGAACAGATTCAAATCTCCAAAGGATGTAGCAGAAATGATCTATCAACAAGATGATGGCAGAGAGGCCGTTTACATCGACCGTTGAAATATAAAACAGGAGGCATGAATGTCCATCAAAACGAAAATTTTTATTTCAAAATCGACCAATCCGTGGTTCAATCTAGCTTATGAGGAGCAATTGGTAGGTGAAGTCGCAAAAGATGAGGTGTATCTTTATTTATGGCAAAACCAACATACTGTTGTAATAGGTAAACATCAAAATCCATGGCGTGAGATTCTTGTGTCAGATCTCGAGAAGGATATGGGAAAAGTGGCCAGACGCCTATCCGGAGGTGGTGCCGTCTATCATGATCTCGGCAATCTTAATTTCACTTTTGTCATGAACAGGAAAAACGAAGATTTGCACAAACAGCTTAAAGTGATAGTCGAAGGTGTCAAAAAACTTGGCATCGATGCTGAATTTTCAGGTAGGAACGACATCTTGGCGGAGGGCAGGAAATTTTCTGGAAATGCTTTTTATTATGGCAAGGAAAACTACTATCACCATGGAACGATTTTAGTGGATGTTGACATGAGTAGTCTTGGAAAATATCTCAATGTTTCCATGAAAAAACTGAGCGCAAAAGGCGTTGAATCTGTAAAATCCAGGGTCATCAATCTTAAAGAACTCAATCCGGACATGACGATCCAAAGCACAATGGATTCTGTTATAGAGGCATTTGAGGAAATTTATGGCATTGCTGATTCCGTGACGCATATTTCAGAGGAAACTGCATCTGAAAATGCTAAAGAGCGTTATCATCATTATGCTTCATGGGACTGGAGATTTGGAAAGACCCCTTCTTTTGATGTGACTTTTGAAGAGAAGTTCACTTGGGGCGAACTGGTGATCAGTTTCAAACTCAAAGGGGCAATTATTGAGGAAAGCGGCATTTTTTCCGATGCCATGTCCACCGATCTTGTCGAAAGCATCGATGGTGTGTTCAATGGTGTCAAACTTGAGAAGGAAGCGCTTGTGGGCGCACTGAAAAAAGCTAATGTGGATGAGGCGCATCAAGCGATGCTGGATGATGTGTCAGGCTGGCTATCGACTTTGCCGATTTAGTAGCGCGCTCTTTTTATCGCGCGCGGTGGTTTTGTGCCCATTCGGGCACAGTGGTTTTGCGCCTTTGCAGGCGCAGCAGTATTGCACTCTTCGAGTACAGTGGTTAGGAAGAGAATAAGTTCAAAACATACACACTTAACTGGCCAGTCATTCATGACTGGTCAATTTTTATTTGACTTTCCCAACTACTGTGCTCGAAGAGCACAAAACCACTGCGTTCGCTTGAACGCAAAACCACTGCACCCATGTGGGTGCAAAACCACCGTGCGCGCCTTAACAGCGCACACTATTAACTCTTCGTCACATTTGCAAATTATCGCTTTTCTGTGCGCCCAGTCACAGAAATTTATCCCCAAATGCAATATACTGAGGTCAAAAGAGAGAAAAAACCCCAAAATGGAGGAAATTGAAATGATAAAGGACAAAATTGATGTAAGGGACTTCATACAGAAAAATTATAAGCCTTACACAGGAGATGATTCATTCCTTTGTGGAAAAACAGAAAAGACAAAAGTCATCTGGGACAAAGCCGAAGCCTTGATCGAAGAGGAAATCGAAAAAGGAATCGTTGATATTGAGACAACTGTTTTTTCTGGCATCGCCAATTTTGAAGCGGGATACATCGATAGGGCAAATGAAGTCGTGGTCGGGTTTCAAACGGATGCGCCGCTTAAGAGAATCATGAACCCTTATGGTGGTTTCAGAATGCTTGAATCTTCACTTAAGGCTTACGATTACACGATGAGCGATGAGATGTCAGATAGGTTCCAAGAATTCCGTAGAACGCATAACGATGGCGTTTTCGGTGCTTATACTGACGAAATGAAGCTTGTAAGAAGTGTAGGTCTTCTCACAGGACTTCCAGATGCCTACGGTAGGGGTAGGATTATAGGTGATTACAGAAGAATCGCTCTCTACGGTACCGAGCGATTGATTTCAGAAAAACTTAGAGATTTCAACGAACTTTCAAATGCACCGGCGATTGAAGACATGATCAAATCAAGAGAAGAACTTTCCATGCAGATTGAAGCACTAAAAGCGATGGAAATCATGGCAAAAGCATATGAATATGACATATCAAAGCCGGCACAAAATGCCAATGAAGCGGTACAGCACTTTTACTTCGGATATTTGGCGGCAATCAAAGAAAACAACGGTGCTGCGATGTCACTTGGAAGAAACACAGCATTTCTTGATGTTTTCATTGAACGCGATATTGAAAAGGGAATTTTGACAGAAGAAAGTGCACAGGAGTTGATCGACCAGCTGGTGATCAAACTCAGAATGGTAAGACATCTCAGAACCCCCGATTACAACACGCTTTTCGCAGGAGATCCCACTTGGGTGACCGAGTCCATAGGCGGAATGGGAGTAGATGGGAGACCACTGGTCACCAAAACCGCGTATAGATTTTTGAATACTTTGACCAACCTTACTCCTGCACCAGAACCGAACATGACTGTGCTTTGGTCGAAAGACCTTCCTGACAATTTCAAGCGCTATTGTGCAAAAATGTCCATAGAAACAGGTGCGATCCAATATGAGAATGATGATCTGATGCGTCCGATTTATGGGGACGATTACGGTATTGCCTGCTGTGTTTCACCGATGAAAATCGGGAAGGATATGCAATTTTTCGGAGCGAGGACAAATCTGGCGAAAGCACTTCTATACAGCGTCAACGAAGGTAAAGATGAGTTCAAGTTCTCTAAGGACGGAAGTGTGATAGAAGTGGTCAGCGGCATTGAACCACTGAAGTCGGATGGACCACTCATCTATGATGAGGTTATGGACCGATTCAAGGCTGTCATGGACAAACTGGCAGGGATTTACGTGAATACGATGAACACAATCCACTGTATGCACGATAAATATGCCTATGAAAGTGGACAAATGGCACTTCACGACTCATCTGTCCACAGGTATATGGCGTTTGGCGTGGCAGGACTTTCAATCATCGCAGATTCGCTCAGCGCCATCAAATACGCGAAGGTCACTCCTGTTAGAAATGAACAAGGCATTGCAGTGGATTTTAAAATCGATGGTGAGTTTCCGATGTTCGGAAATGATGATGACAGAGCCGATCAGCTGGCAGTTGAAGTACTTGAGTATTTTTCGAAAGAGCTTAAGAAGCACCAGACCTATAGAAATGCTGAGCACACATTATCCGTATTGACCATCACTTCCAATGTGGTCTACGGTAAAAAAACGGGAGCTACCCCAGACGGGCGTGGTAAAGGCGAACCATTTGCACCTGGAGCGAATCCTATGCATGGACGCGACACCAAGGGTGCGCTTGCATCGCTCAACTCGGTATCAAAATTGCCGTTTGAAGGGGTTTGTCAGGATGGTATCTCAAATACTTTCTCGATTGTTCCGGCAGCACTTGGAAGAGTGGAATCGGACCGAAGAAACAATTTGGCAGGCATACTTGACGGTTACTTTGCTAAAAAGGCATTCCATCTCAATGTCAATGTATTGTCCAGAGAACTGTTGATGGATGCTATCGCGAATCCTTCAAAGTATCCTACTCTGACCATCAGGGTTTCGGGATATGCAGTGCACTTCAATCGATTGACGAGAGAGCAAAAAGAGGAAGTCATCAAAAGGACTTTCCACGAAAGGGTGTAAGACAATGAAAAGTGCAAATCTTCATTCAGTGGAAACCATGGGACTGGTGGATGGTCCTGGAATCAGAACCGTGTTCTTCCTGCAGGGATGTCCGCTGAAATGTAGCTATTGCCATAATCCGGATTCTCAACATTTCATGGGTGGAAATAGTATAACCGTGGATGAAGTCCTGAATACAGCCAAAAGGTACCGGGAATACTACGATGCCTCAGGTGGCGGAGTCACTTTTTCAGGTGGAGAAGCGCTGATGCAGGGGGAATTTGTTGCAGAAGCATTCAAAACACTGAAAGAAAATGGCATTTCCACTTGTCTGGATACCTCGGGATATGGAGTGGTACGTCATTACGACTCAGTACTCAAATACACGGATCACATCTTGCTCGACATCAAACAGGTCGATGATGATGAGCACTTCCAACTCACCGGAAGAAATATGGATGGCATTAAACATTTCATTGAAGTTCTGAAGGGATTTAAGGGCAGAGTCACCATCAGACACGTCATGGTTCCGGATCAAACTGACAATTATGAAATGATGGACCGCATCTTGGAAATGATAGCCTCCATTCAAAAAAAGGTTGATAAAATCGAAATATTACCGTATCATAAAGCTGGAACTGAAAAATATTCTCAATTGAATATACCGTATAAATTCGAAATGGTCCCAGCGATGGATCCGGTCAAAGCACAGGTGTATGAAGCTTATATCAATGCTCGTCTGGAAACGATGAAGATCATGGAATCAGAGCATTTGAAGGCGGTATAACGGAAAAGGTGATTTTATCAGCGCAAGAAAATGTACTCGTGAAAATTGCATAAACTGTGGAAAACTGATGTGTATCAACAACATACCGCTGCTTTCCAATCTCACAAATGAAGAAATTGAAAAAGTTTCAATTGGCGTTTCCTCTGAAACTTATAAAAAAGGCGAAATTGTTTTCAATCGAGGGGACAAAGCCGACAAGCTTTATATTGTGTGCTCCGGGAAAATAAAAATCTTTAAAAATACCATTGAAGGCAAAGAGCAAATTCTTTATATACTGTCTGAAGGTGACTTCATAGGCGCTTTCAACCTGCTCAAGGAAGATGAGTTCGATTTCAATGCTGTGGCGCTTGAAAATACAACGGTGAGTATGCTTGAGAAATCCTCGTTCGATGAGATTGTGCTATCGAACCCGAGCATCACACTCAAGATATTTGAAAAGGCTTACGAGAGAATCATAAAAGCCGAGAGTCTTGTAGAACGCCTTTCCAGCAGCAATCCCGACGCCAAAGTGATCGGACTGCTCGTGGACCTTTGTGAAAATTTCGGCACTCAGTCAGAAGATGGAATATTGCTTACACTCAGTATCAATAGAGAGGAAATGGGCAGTTATGCCGGTATCGCCAGGGAGACCATGTCCAGAAAACTACAGCTTTTTCAAGAAATGGGCTTGATTCGCTTAATCGGCATGAAAAAAATACTGATCTACGATGTCTTAAAACTTAAAAGTATGATTTGAGAAACATCCGGTTCGTCCGGATGTTTTTTCAAGCCTTTAAGGCACTCAAAAAACTTGACAGAAGAGCTGATTTTGTGCTATTAATTATGTATGTTGAAAAGAAAAATCCGTGATCGAGACCAGTAGCTTTGAAGTGTCACCCAAGAGAGGGTTTGCCCGGTGAAAAAACCTGTGACAGTTGGAGTGAATGCCCTCGTGAGTGCGTCCCGAAATAAAGTAGGAGGCGACGGCTGATCCCGTTATCGATTTTTGAGTAATCTACAAAGTGGAACCGCGATGATCCTCGCCTTTGTCAAAAAGGCGGGGTCTTTTTATCATACTCACCAGGGAGGTAATTATGAAACTTTACAATTCCATGAGCAGAAGTATTGAGCCATTTGAACCGTTTGAACCAGGAAAAGTGTCCATGTACACTTGTGGCCCGACTGTTTATAATTATGCGCATATCGGTAACTTGAGAACCTACATCCATGAGGATGTTCTTGAAAAATCGCTCAGATATTTGGGGTATGATGTCAAGCGCGTCATGAACATCACCGATGTCGGCCATTTGGAATCCGACGCGGATGATGGCGAAGACAAAATGCTCAAAGGCGCCCAAAGAGAAAATAAAACCGTATGGCAAGTGGCTGAATTTTATACCCAGGCATTCTTCGAAGATTGTAAAAAACTGAAGATCAACCGTCCGGAAGTTGTTGCGAAAGCGACGGATTATATCGATGAATACATCAGTTTCATAAAAAGTCTTGAAGAGAAGGGCTACACTTATTTTGAAAACGGCAATGTCTATTTTGATATCTCAAAATTTGACGATTACACCAAACTCTCAAAGCTCGATTTGGATACACTTCGAATTGCCCATAGAGATGACGTGGAGGAAGATCTTCACAAGAGAAACCCACAAGATTTTGTCCTTTGGTTCACGAAATCGAAATTTGACAATCAAGCCATGAAATGGGATTCACCATGGGGTGTGGGCTATCCGGGGTGGCATATTGAATGCTCGGTCATTTCACTCACAAACCTTGGCGAGCAAATGGACATCCACTGTGGTGGTGTGGACCATATTCCAGTGCACCATACCAATGAGATTGCCCAAACAGAGAGTTACACAGGCAAGCAATGGACCAAATACTGGTGGCATGCCGAGTTCCTCATAGACAACAGTGGAAAGATGAGCAAATCATCAGGTGAATTCCTGACCGTATCTTTGTTAGAAAAGAAGGGATTCGATCCACTCAGTTACCGTTACTATGTGCTAGGTTCGCATTACCGCAAACAATTGGCATTCAGTTTTGACAATCTTGAAATGGCACAGTCTGCATTTCAAAAACTAAAGAAACGTACTGGCGCACTTGCAGATGATCTGTCAGAAGGTACAGTGCTTTCAACAAATGCAGAGCAGCTGCTCAACAAGTACAAAGCATATCTGGCCGATGATCTGAACACTGCCAATGCAATTACCGTATTATATGATGTGCTTAAAGCATCCATAACTGACGCTGAAAAAGCTTATCTCATCAATGAGATGGACTTCGTATTGTCACTTGGATTGCTGGAAAAAGTGGAATCAAACACTGAAGTGGATTCAGATGAGACCGCATGGATTGAATCTCAGCTGGTCCAACGATCAGAGGCGAAAAAATCAAAAGATTGGGCCAAAGCGGATCTTATTAGAGATGAGCTAAAAGCGAAAGGCATCACAATCATAGATACACCTCAGGGTACGGAGTGGAAAAAAGACAATTAGAGACAATGTTGTACAAATTTTGTACAATTTGTACAACGGAAATGTATCCTAATGGATACAAAATCGATAGAAGCATCTTCAAGTGTAACAAAGTGTATCCAAATGGCTACATCCCTTGTTGAATTTTGACCTATGTCAACATATAATTCCATGATCCGATTTATGAAAACAAGCATTTCCAGTGCGCTCAATCAATTCAGGGCGCACTTTTTCATTTTGGCACACTTATTGCTCTATATAAAGCAACGCTATAGGAGGTAACGAACTTATGAAGAAAATCATTACGATGGAAGAGGCCGTGTCTCACATCAAAGACGGTATGACCATAATGATCGGTGGATTTTTGGCATGTGGCACTCCGCATAAAATTGTTGATGCGCTGATTGAAAGCGGCGTGAAAGACCTTACTATCATCGCAAACGACACAAGTTTCGTGGATAGAGGGATTGGTAAACTTATCGTGAGCGGTCAGGCTAAAAGAGTTGTCGTATCACACATCGGGACCAACAAGGAAACCGGCCGATTGATGAATGAAGGCAAACTTGATGTTGAGCTCGTTCCACAGGGTACGCTCGCGGAACAGGTAAGAGCAGGCGGAGCTGGTTTAGGTGGTGTTTTGACACCGATTGGTGTAGGCACACCCGTAGCTGAAGGCAAAGATCACTTGATTATCGACGGCAAGACTTATTTGCTTGAGAAAGCGCTTAGAGCTGACGTGGCACTGATTTATGGATCAAAAGTGGATGAAAAAGGCAATGTGTACTACAACGAAGCTACAAGAAATTTCAATCCACTCATGGCAATGGCAGCTGAAACTGTAATCGTTGAAGCGCAGGAAATAGTCAAAACTGGTGCAATTGATCCACACATGGTCATCACACCGGGTCTGTTCATCAAATACGTAGTAAAGGCATAGGAGGCTCATCATGGATGTAAAAGAAATCATTGCAAGACGCGTTGCGAAAGAATTTAGTGACGGTGACGTGGTCAACCTTGGGATTGGTCTTCCAACGTTGGTGCCAAACTATATTCCGGAAGGCATTGAAATCATACTTCATTCCGAGAACGGATTCACAGGTATGGGTCCTGCTCCATCTGAGGACAATATTGACATGGAACTGGTCAACGCAGGTGGCATACCAGTCACGGTAATACCTGGCGCATCATTCTTTGACAGCGCCATGTCGTTTGCAATCATCAGAGGCGGACATTTGGATGCGACCGTTCTTGGCGCGTTACAAGTCGATGAAGAAGGCAATTTGGCAAACTGGATGATTCCCGGCAAACTCGTCCCTGGTATGGGCGGAGCCATGGACCTCGTCGGAGGAGCCAAAAAAGTAATTGTTGCGATGACACATACAGCGAAGGGTGAGATCAAAATCTTAAAAAGATGCAACTTGCCACTTACAGGTGCTAAAAAGGTCAGCAAGATCATCACCGAAATGGGCGTTATGGAAGTGACTCCTGAAGGTTTACTCTTGACTGAATACAATCCGGAATACACAGTGGATCAGATTCAGGAAGTGACGGACGCAAAACTGATTATATCTGGTGCACTTAAACCGATGATTTAGCCCACAATCAAGCAAGGCGTGAAGTTCACGATTCATTTGGAATCCATGGACTTCATGCTTTTTATTTTTTGAATGACGTAAAATATGGTATATTGATAGTATTAAAGTGTCATGAGGAGTGCGTTTTGGAAAAGTCATACGATCAACTCAAATGGGAAATGGAGATCATCGATGAATTCATCGAAAAAGCCTATGAGGGACTGATTATCATAGACAAGGCAGGGAAAATCATAAAATTCAAATATGAAAAGTTCATGAATGTCAAAGAAGAGGATGTCATCGGGAAACATGTGACGGAAGTTATTGAAAATACACGCCTTCATATCGTCCTCGAAACCGGTGTGCCCGAAATCGGAGATGTCCAGAAAATCAAGGGACATAATGTTGTCACCTCCAGAATTCCCATCATTAGAGGTGGCGTGGTTGTGGGTGCAGTAGGCACCATTCTCTTCAAAGATGTCGCCGAGGTCAAACACTTGGCGGAGCATCTGGATCAGATGAAAGAGCATGTCAAGAAGTATAAACAGGAACTGAGGCGTCTGAATCTGGCCAAGTACTCGTTTGAACAGATACTGACCGGTGATCCTCAGATGATTATGCTTATTGATACCGCGAGGAAAGCATCCGAGACGAATTCCAGTGTCTATATCGAGGGGGCAAGCGGCACGGGAAAGGAATATTTCGCCCATGCCATTCATGAAGCAAGCTATAGAAGATATGGTCCATTCATAAGAATCAACTGTGCTAGTATTCCCAGAGAATTGTTTGAATCGGAGCTCTTCGGATACGAACCAGGAGCGTTCACAGGAGCGGCCACTCATGGCAAAATTGGAAAATTCGAACTGGCAAACGGGGGGACAATCTTCCTCGACGAACTGAGCTCCATGCCACTTGAAATGCAGGTGAAACTTTTGAGGGTTGTAGAGGAACGCGAACTCGAAAGAGTCGGTGGCAACCAAAGCATCAAATTGGATGTGAGATTTATTTCAGCGAGTAATGAGAATCTTCAGGATCTTGTGAAGACAGGGAAATTCAGAAGCGATCTTTATTATAGGCTGAATGTAGTCAATCTGGATCTGCCACTTCTGGTGGAACGCAAAAAGGATATCGGACTGCTCATGCAGCATTTTTTAGAAAAATTTTCAGTGGACCATCCCAATTGTCCAACCGGGTTTTCCAGGGAAGCGAGGCATTGTCTTGAAGCTTATTATTGGCCCGGTAATGTGCGTGAACTCAGAAATGTGATCGAAAGCGCGGTCAGCATTGCACATGGCAGAAATATCGTCGTATCGGATTTGCCGGATGATATCGGTCATCTGAAGCCACCTGAAATTCTCTCATATGATCTGGGCAGGATGAACGAACCGCTCGTCGGCGACTTGAAAACAATGCTGGAAACCGTCGAGAAAAAATTGATATTGGAAGCTTTACAAAAATGTCGCGGCAGTAGAACCGATGCTGCAATCTTGCTTGGAATCCATAGGACGGCGCTATACAAAAAAATGATCAAACTGGGTATTGATGCCTACGAAAGCATTTGATCAACTCAACTATATTGAATGGAGAAACAAATCATGACCAAACCCAATAAACTCAAACCTGGAGATACCATCGCAACAGTCAGCCTCTCTTGGGGCGGCGCTGGTGATGAAACCTTAATTCATAGATACAAAATAGGAAAAGCACGTCTTGAGGAAGTGTTCGGGCTGAATGTCGTGGAAATGCCCCATACTCTTAAGGGTACCAAATTCACGTATGAACATCCCGAAAAACGGGCTGAGGATTTTATGGCCGCATTCAGGGATCCGAATATAAAAGCCATCATATCCAATATCGGCGGTGAAGATGCCATAAGGATGTTGCCCTACATCGATTTCGATGTCATTAAAAACAATCCGAAAATTTTCATGGGATATTCTGACACCACAATCAACCATCTGATGTGTCATAAAGCGGGGCTCATGAGCTATTATGGACCATGTATCCTTATGGAGTTCGCAGAAAATGTGGAAATGCATGAATACACAGTGGATGCTGTCATTAAAACTCTGTTTGAGACCGAGCCGATAGGTTTAGTGGAATCCAGTCCAAACTGGACCTCGGAACGTATGGAGTGGGAGAGTGTCGAAAATCAGACCATACGAAGGGCCATGAAACATGAAACACATGGAAATGAAACCATTCAAGGTCATGGTACTGTGAGAGGAAAACTAATCGGAGGTTGCATTGAAGTGCTTGACGCTGCAAGGGGAACGGCAATTTGGCCAGAGCTAGATCATTTCAAAGATGCAATTCTCTTCCTCGAGACCAGTGAAGAAAAACCCACACCTTATCTCGTTACTCAGATGCTGCGTTCGTTTGTCGCAATTGGAATCATAGATAAAATTGCCGGGATTGTCATAGGAAAACCACAGGACGAGGCAAATTATGAAGAATACAAAGATGTGTATAAAAATATCATAGGTTTTGAGGCGGGAAGACCTGATCTACCAATTCTCTACAACTTAAATTTTGGCCATACCTCACCGATTTTCATTTTGCCATATGGTGCCATGGCTGAAATCAACTGTGAAGAAATCACTTTTACCATTTTGGAACCGGGAGTGAAATGAAAAAAATAATTTTGATCCTTATAATTGCCATCCTGATGATGGGGTGCGAGGCTAATAACGAAAACAACAAGATAGAAATAACAGTGTCTGCGGCAGCAAGTTTAAAAGATGCCCTCACAGAAATTGCCAGAGAATATGAACTGGAAAATCAGAATGTTAAAATTGTACTGAACATGGCAGGTTCTGGAACACTCGCCATGCAAATTGAACAAGGTGCCGATGTGGATCTGTTTTTTTCAGCAGCAGATAGCTGGATGAACGGCCTTGATGAAAAGGGCTTAATTATTACTGATACGATCTCACCATTTTTGAGCAATCGAATGGTCTTTATAGTACCGGATACTTCCAACTATGACGAGACAAACTTCATGTCATTGTTTAATGATGAGTCTGCCAAAATTGTAGTTGGTGAACCCTCAAGTGTTCCTGCGGGGAAATATGCCATGGAATGGCTTGATACATTAGGTGTTATGGATACGATCACCAAGCAGCTCGTTTATGGAAAGGATGTAAAAGAAGTGCTTTCATGGGTCGAGACGGGCAATGCTGATGCTGGAATCGTCTATGCTACTGATGCTTTGGCATCTTCAAAAGTGAAAGTCACAGTGACCTCTGTAGCGGGGGACCATAATGAAATATCTTATCCGGCCGCAATTGTCAAATCGTCAAGACATCCAGATGAAGCCAAAGCATTCCTGGATTACATGATGGATTCTGATGTGTTTGAAAACTATGGGTTTAGCAAATCGAAGCGAGAGGAATGATGTCAATGGATTTATCACCATTATGGATTTCACTAAAAGTCGCGCTGGTTTCCACAATCATCACCTTCACATTAGGCGTTTTGTCCGCGTGGTTCATGACAAACTATCGGGGCAAAGGTGCGGCGTTGATTGATGGTCTGATGACCTTGCCCATGGTATTGCCTCCGACATTGGTGGGATTCATTCTGCTCTGGATCATAGGAGTGAATGGACCGATTGGCAAATTGCTTGGAATATGGGATATAAAAATCGTATTCACATGGTTTGCGGCTGTTTTAGCTTCAGTTGTAGTCTCGTTCCCGCTGATGTACAGAACGAGCAGAGGCGCATTTGATCAGATCAATATGGATTTGATCCATGCAGCAAGAACCCTCGGATCAACTGAAAAAGAGGTTTTTTTGAGGATTGTCGTACCGCTTGCATGGCCAGGAATCGCTGCTGCCACTGCGCTCGCTTTTTCAAGGGCGCTTGGTGAGTTTGGCGCAACCCTGATGGTTGCTGGAAGCATTCCTGGTAAAACAGAGACTATTCCCATCGCCATTTATTTTGCCACACAGGGTGGCGATTATAAACGTGCAGCCGTTTGGGTAATCATTGTATTTGCCATTTCACTTGTTTCCATGATGTTCATCAACAGGTATCAAAATAAAACCGTCAAGTGACAAAGAGGTGAGAAGTATGTCCATAACTGTGATTGTCAAAAAGAAACTGGAAACATTTGAACTCGATGTCCATTTTTCCAGTCATGAGAAAATCGTCGGATTGCTTGGCGCGTCAGGTGCCGGGAAAAGCATGCTCCTAAAGACAATCGCCGGACTCTTCGAACCCGAGAGCGGCAAAATTGTCGTGGACGACATAGTATATTTTGATTCAAACGCCGGAATTTCTTTGCCATCAAGAAAAAGAAAGGCGGGAGTGGTTTTTCAGCAATATGCTCTATTCCCTCATATGACTGTAGCGGAAAACATCGCATTTTCCCTTGATTCCAAAAAATCAAAAGAGAGCATGGATAAAGTGGATCGGCTGATTCGCGATTTTCATCTCGAAGCACTAAAAGACCACAAACCTTCCAAGCTTTCCGGTGGACAACAACAAAGAGTGGCACTTGCACGAGCTCTTGCCATGGAACCTAAGGTGCTCCTTTTGGACGAACCGTTTTCCGCTCTAGACATCCATCTCAAATCACAACTCATCAAAGATATGAAAAATGCGCTTTCCGTTTACTCGGGGCATGTGGTTTATGTGACCCATAACATGGAAGAAGCCTTTCAGCTGTGTGGCCACGTGGTGGTGCTAGACAAAGGAAAGATGATCTCAAGTGGCCTCAAGGAAGAAATCTTTCTCAAACCCAGCAACATGCAGACCGCCCGAATCATAGGTATGAAGAATCTCTCTCAAGCAAAACTGGTGGGTCCAAATTTGCTCATGGTGCCAAAGTGGGGCATCATGCTTCAATACAATGATGATGTGATTGCCACTGAAGGTTTCGTTGGTATACATGCGTACCACATCAAACTGCATCACAAATGTCCATCGGAAAATGTATTTGAATGCACCCTTGTGGATTTGGTCATCAATCCCAACTACCACACCCTTTACTTGAAATTTTCTGGAGAACCGGACAGCATCGATGACTATCACATTCAGATGGATGTGCTGGCTGAGGACGCCCTGCAAATTGAAAACAAGAAAACAGTCAAAATATGTATTCCTGAGGAGTACATCTATTACAACTGATGCCCCAACAATATATTCATAAAAATGGTCTTTCAATATTCGAAACACTCGAGCCACCAAGTGGCTGGAAATGACGTTCGCACCTATGAGGATTGGTCAAAATGAATTTGCCTCGAAAGATTTTTTCCACGAAAATGTCATTAAAAGCCTTGCGGAGGAGTGTGATGATGATACGGGGGTATATATGATAATGATGTCCATCAAAGAAGAACTTAGGATCGATCATCGATTCGGTTACATCTGGAAGGATGAAATCATCAACAATTACAAGGAACAGGTGGAAAATTTACTCGGTGAGTCCGGACAATTCTGCAGATACAGTCCGAACAGGTTTTTGGTTTACCTACATTGTCAACATGAGAAAGATATACAAGAGTTCATTAAAAGACAATTTGAATATAAAAGTCTGCTCTTTCATTTGAAAAACATATTCGATTTCAAAATCATGAGACTAAAAACAACTCCGGACCGCATCAAGCGGCTGTCAGATGAGAACAGGCTCTATATCGAATATTTCAAAGCAATCACCAAACTGGAGCGGTCCAAAGGAAAAGAAATGATTGTAGAGGTGCTGTAAATTGAGAGATGACCATAATTTAAGGACGTTATTGACGAATTATCAATTTAAGGAAACACCAATCAAGAATAATCCGTGGCGAATTGTTCTGATTTATGGCATCGTAGGATGTCTTTGGATTCTTTTTTCAGACATGCTGCTTTTATATATTTTCAAAAAGCCCGAATTGGTCCTCGGTCTTCAAACCATAAAGGGTTGGTTTTATGTTTTTTCAACATCCTTGTTGCTCTATTTTCTAGTGAAGTTCGGGTACAGTGAAATTTTTAACCTTACAAAGGCGCTTTACGAAAAAAACGAGGAATTGGTAAGCTTCTCGGAAGAACTTATAGCAAAAGATGATGAATTGAATGAAAAGATCATCAAATTGAACGAAACGATGAATCATTTGGAAGACCAAAAACGGTACAAGGATGAAATATTCAACACGACCAGCACCGTGGTCATGATTTGGAATTTGAACGGAGAACTTATTGAGACCAACAATCGGTTTACTGAATTATTCAAGTTTGAGAGTCGCGAAGCGGTCGGCCTGAAATGGGATGAACTTTTACTTGAGGAAAAAGAAGGTCACACGAGTAATGAAGTGCTTAGGAAATTAGAACTCGACAACAAACTGGAAAGATATGAGAATCATATGATTGCAAAAGACGGCAAGAGATTTTGCATGCTTTGGAACAAAAAAAGAATTCAAGACCCCAATACAGGCGTTCCAATGGTCGTATCTTTCGGTGTCGATATCACTGAAGAAAAAACCAAGGAGGCAAAAATCATTGAACTCGCCTATAAAGACAGGTTGACGGGACTTGGCAATCGAGTGATGTTTGAACAGGAAGTAGAAAATAGGATTGAAAACCAAAAAGACTTCGTACTTTATTATTTGGATTTTGACAATTTCAAAAATTTGAACGATATATATGGACATGAACTTGGTGACACCTTCCTTAAAGCGTTCGCCCATAAAGTTTCAGATGAATTCTCAGATATGGATATGTATAGATGGTGTGGGGATGAGTTTCTTATGATTGGCAATCAGGTCAATAATGAGGATATAAAATATAGAATGTCAGAGTTGATGTCTTTGACAGGTCAAAAGTGGCATCTTGACCATATGGATTATTATCCATCCATCAGTGTTGGCATCACAGAGTACCCAAAAGATGGTGTGAGTCTCGGTGAACTTCTTATGAATGCGGATATGGCGCTTCATAAAGCCAAAAGGAATGGCAAGGACAATTATGTGTATTATAGAAAAGAGTTTCGAAGTGAAGTGGAACAAATCACGCAAGTGGAAAATAGAATTCAAAAGGCTATTGAAGAATCATTGTTTCGCTTGCACTTTCAGCCGATTTATCAACTGGATAATCTAGGTGTGATAGGATTTGAGGTGTTGCTTAGATTTGATACGGAACTCTTTAATATGACTACAGGTGAACTTATTGCAATCGCAGAACAAACGGGTCAAATTTCAGCCATAGACCGATGGGTGGTCAACCGTAGTTTCGAATATATCAAAAGCCATATGATGCAAACGGAGCATATCGTAGCCATCAATTTGTCATCTAAATCACTATCATCCAATACAATTGTGGAGTATATCAATACGCTTCTTGTAGAGACTGGAATCAACCCTGGACGCATTGAAATCGAGCTGACGGAATACTCATTGATCGACAACTTCAAGAATACACTTTCAATCATCAATTCTTTGAAAAATTTAGGCATCAAAATCTCGCTGGATGATTTTGGGACTCAGTATTCTTCTCTTAATTATTTGAGTAAGATTCCGTTTGACACCCTTAAAATCGACAAATCATATATTGATCAAATCGTTAATAATACTTCAGAAAGAATCATTGTAGAAGAAATCATAAATCTCTCAAACAAACTTGGTGTTCAAACTATTGCTGAAGGTGTTGAAAGTAAGGAACAACTCGGCTTATTGACAAGGATGGGGTGCCAGTTCGCGCAGGGATATCATCTGGATCGCCCGATGGCTGTGGAACATTTGACGCCATACGGAGTACACATTGGAGGCTGACAAAATGCAGTATAGAACGAACCACAAAAACAACGATGAACTTTCAATCTTAGGTTTTGGTTGCATGCGTTTTTCCAAAGATGAAAATGAAGTGGAAAAGCAAATCATTTATGCCATTGAAAATGGTGTCAACTATTTTGATACCGCATACGCATACCCGAACAGCGAAGTGATTTTAGGAAGGGTTCTGGCAAAAGGTTATCGTGACAAGGTAAAAATCGCGACAAAATTGCCTCCCTATATGATCAAGAAATATGAGGATTTGGACAAGATTTTTTATGAGGAGTTGAGAAGACTTCAAACGGACCGAATCGATTATTATTTTATGCATATGCTCACAGATATCAATATTTGGAGTCGTTTGGTCGATCTTGGAATAATCACTTGGATTGAGGAAAAAAAGCAAAAAGGTGAAATCGTAAATATTGGATTTTCCTATCATGGTGGAAGAGATGAGTTCATAAAACTCGTAGATTGCTTTGAATGGGAATTCTGCATGATTCAGTACAACTTTCTCGATGAGAACAATCAGGCTGGAAAGAATGGACTTAAATATGCATCTGACAAAGGTTTGCCAGTGATGGTCATGGAACCGCTCAGAGGGGGGAAACTTGTTACCAATCTGCCAAACGAAGTGTATAAGATTTGGGACAATGCCTATGTCAAGAGAAGTCCTGCCGAATGGGCATTCAGATGGATATGGAACCATCCGGAAGTGACGGTTGTGCTGTCTGGTATGAATTCACAGGAAATGGTGGAAGAAAATATTAAGGTTGCCAGTTTATCGGAAGCGAACACGTTTATCGAAAGTGACTATAAATTGTTTGATGAAGTCAGGAGAATTTTGGACGAGAAAATAAAAGTCCCTTGTACCGGTTGCAATTATTGCATGCCGTGTCCATTCGGTGTAGACATACCTACTTGTTTCTCAACGTACAATGACAGGGAGATAGAAGGCAAGTTTTCGGCGATTGGAAAATATATCATGCAAACCAGTCTCAAAACTGAAGCGAGCAACGCCTCACTTTGTACCCAGTGTGGTGCTTGTGAGGTGCATTGTCCACAGAAAATTGCCATAAGGACAGAGCTTAAGAATGTGACCAGCAAAATGGAAGGATTCTATTACAAACCGGCAAGGTTTCTGATCAAGAAATTCATGAGGTTATAATAGAGCATTTATATGGAGGGCAATTGATGTTCAATTACAACAATGCGGATAAAAAGAATAAGAGTTTCATGTATCAAAATCTTCAAAAAAGCAAAAGTTACAACAGCGACTTCTCGAATTCAAACTTCGACTATGTCTGTCTAAGAGGGGCACATCTCAAATCGTGCACATTTGATGGCTGTACTTTCAGAGGTGCGGAATTCACCGGGACCAACTTGAAAGACAGCAGTTTCAAGAATGCCATTTTTGAAAACACCGTTTTTGAAGGTGCTAAACTTGAAGGCGTTGATTTTAGGGATGCACAATTCAAAAATTCTTTTTTTGTAAGTTCTCAGATGGGTAACATCAAATGTTTGGATGTGGATCAACCGGGCATCAGGATTTTCAGTGAAATGCCTGAAATTCAAATGGGTGAACCGCTTCGGGCAGCAATTGAAAAGTTGATGCAAAATGATTTCGTAAAAAAATCCAGGGTAATGGACACAAAAGACAAAACTATGAATACAGTAAGCGTAATGATTCTTATGGAAAAGTTTGGAGAAGAAAGACTGGTGGAATCACTCGGCAAAGTTGAAGCTTATTTGGACCGGGATTTTTACACACTGAGCTATATTATAAAAATTATAGAAAAGATCTGACAATTGCCCGATGAGACTTGTTCATCGGGTTTTAATTTGGATATGAGTTATTTTATTTGTTTATATCCATAATTATAATGGTATTAGAATGAATGAGCGTCGCAGCTTAAATAAACTGAATGTTTTGAATAGTATGTAGAGTTTTAACATATTCTTCATGATATTCAAATGGTATTCTGTTATTGTGTGAATATCAAAAACCAAGCAAAAGTTAAAAGGAGGAAAAGAGGTTATGAAGAACTTGAGAAAACTAAGTTTACTTCTAGTCGTAGTGATGATCATCTCATCATTCACCATGGGGGGATTCGCCGAGACCTATACTGTCAAAGCGGGTGATGTTCTTTGGAGAATCGCACAAAGTTATGGCACGGATTATATGACACTCGCGGAATTCAACAATATCGCAGATCCGAACAAGATTTACATAGGCGATAAGATTGAAATTCCAGGAGATGGAGACGTTGTAAAATCCACTGACAAGATCACTATTCTCGGCACAACAGACTTACACGGCAGAATTTATGCCTATGAGTATGCAGTGGACGAAGTGGACGTCGATGCGGGTCTTGCAAAAGTTTCAACAATCGTGAAACAAGAACGGGCACTAAATCCGGACTTGTTGCTTATGGATATGGGTGACACTTTACAAGACAACAGTGCGGATCTCTTCAATGATTTGCCGGTGCATCCAATGATTCAAGCCATGAACGATATCGGTTATGATACTTGGACTATTGGAAATCATGAATTCAATTTTGAAAGATCTTTTGTAGATAAGAACATAGACGCCTTTAAAGGTGTAGCACTTGCAGCAAATATCTACAAAGAGGGTACTGCGGAGAGATATGTAAAGGGTTATGAAATATTTATCATAGATGGTGTGAGAGTCGCTGTAGTTGGAATGATCCCTCCTCACATACCAGTTTGGGAAGCAAGTTCACCTAAAAATTTCGAAGGTCTTAAGTTTACAGATGTCGAAGAGGAAACAGCAAAAGTCGTCGCTGAACTCGAAGGCAAGTATGACGTCCTCGTTGGAGCATATCACCTAGGACCAGAACCAGATCATGATTTTATCGGTATTGATTTGGTCGCCGAAAAGTTTCCTCAGTTTGATGTCATCTTCGGTGGACATGCTCATTCAAAATACGAAAATGAAATCAATGGCGTAAAATTGATTGAACCAGGTGCATACGGCTGGGCTGTATCAAAAGCTGAAATTGAAGTTGTCAAATCCGCAACTGGATATGACGTGGTTTCTGTTACAACCCAAAACATTGAAACTGCAAAAGTTGATGAAGATCAAGCCATTTTAGACAAGTACGCTTTTGTACACGAGCAATCAATTGCAGATGCGAATACAATCGTAGGAAAAGTGGCGGCTGATTTCGTTGAAAGAGTGGATTATATCACAGGTGAATCAAAAGTGACCACCATGCCTACAATCCAACTTGAAGATTCAGCATTGATCGACTTGATCAATGAAGTCCAAGCGTTCTATACTGAGGCGCAAATCAGTTCTGCAGCAGCATTTAAGAACGATATGAATTTGGTTGAAGGCGACTTTAAAAAGAAAAATGCAGCAGACATCTACAAATACACAAACACTTTGATGGGACTCAACATCACAGGTAAGAACCTTAAAGCGTACATGGAATGGTCAGCAAGTTATTACAACACATACAAACCGGGTGATGTGACCATCTCATTCAATGAAAATATCAGGGGATACAATTATGACATGTTCTCAGGTGTCAAATATGAAATCGATATTTCACAGAAACCTGGTAACAGAATCAAAAATCTGACTCTGAACGGCGCACCAATAGTGGACACCCAAACCTACAAACTCGCTGTGAACAACTATAGATTCGGAACACTTATGAGTCTTGGTCTTGCCACATCGGATGATGTTTACTATGATTCCTATATCGAATTCCAGGATGCAGGAAGAATCAGAGAGCTGATCGCAACATATCTTGCTTCTGAAAAAGGTGGAATTGCAACCCCTTCAGTTGACAACAACTGGAAAATTGTTGGCGCTGATCTGAATCACGAACTCAAAGCTGAAATCTATCAAATGATTATTGATGGAAAAATTGAAATTCCAACTTCTGCTGATGGCAGAACACCAAATGTCAAAGCAGTAAACGTGTATGATTTGATAAAAGAGGGCCTATTCCCAGCTTACAAGCCTTTGACAATCCTCCATACGAACGATATGCATGGCTTCTTCATCGAAGGCGCTTATGATGGTATGGGGGCTCCTAAAATGGCCACATATTACAAAATGATGAAGGACATGAGCGACAACCTTTTGATCATGGATGCAGGGGATGCGCTACAAGGTCACAATCTAGTCACACTTTCCAAAGGTGAAGTCGGTACAAGAGTGCTCAATGCACTTGGCTATGACATCATGACACTTGGAAACCATGAATTTGATTATGGTTCGGATCAAACCTTGAAACTCGCTGGTATGCTTGATTTCCCAATGCTTGCAGCCAACGTCACAAAAGAAGATGGATCATTGTTCGTTGACGATTATAAAATCTTCGAAGTGGATGGAATGAAAGTTGGAGTATTCGGTCTTGCCTCGCCAGAAACAACTTATAAATCTCACCCTGACAACACAGTAGGGTTGACATTTGAAGACATCTACAAAACCGGAGCAGCTATGGTTGCTAAACTCAAGTCCATGAACGTGGATGTGATTGTCGGATTGGTCCATCTGGGCGATGAAGGCGAATACACCAGTAAAAGTCTTGTTGAAGCTGTAGATGGCATTGACCTTCTTATTGACGGTCACTCACACTCAGCTTATAGTAATGGCGTCATGGTTGGCAATACTTTGATTGTTGCAGCCGGAGAAAAAACAAAAAACATCGGAGTCGTTGAGTTTGCCTTTAAAGGCGATTCAGTCGTTTCCATGGGCGCATCATTGTTTACTAAAAAAGAATCTGAAGTGCTTGTCGACGATGTTGCGATGACCGCACTCGTAGCTGAAATAAAAGCTGCCAACGACATCATCACCGAAGAAGTCGTAGCAACATCACCAGTGGTACTCAACGGTGAAAAAGCATCTGTTAGAGCAGGAGAAACCAATCTTGGTAACTTGCTCACAGAAGCTTTGCTCGACATCAGTGGTGCTGACGTGGCTCTCACCAACGGTGGTGGAATCCGTGCATCCATTGATGCAGGTCCTGTAACCAAGGGTGATGTACTGACAGTTCTGCCGTACGGAAATACTGTAAGAGTCATTGAAGTCACTGGTGCCGATCTGGTCGCAGCTATGGAAAATGGTATTGATATGTATCCAGAAGCTAAAGGCGCATTCCCTCATATCGCAGGGATGACAGTTAAGTTCGACTCTACAAAACCAGCTGGAGAAAGAGTGGTTGAACTTAAAGTTGCAGGTGTTCTTGTGGATCTCACAAAGACCTATTCACTCGCTACCAATGATTTCATCGTCGCTGGCGGAGATGATTACACCATGTTCATCGGAAAGAAAGTTATAGCTGAGTACGGTGCAATGGATGAAGTCCTTATCGATTACATGAATAAGGCTGGATTTAATAAAGCGATTGAAGATGGAAGAATTGAAGATGTGTCTGAAACTACCAGTGCAATTGAGTTCCAGATTGCCGCATAATTTAATAAGTTCAGGAGAGGGCACTTAGGTGCCCTCTTTTAATTTGGGTCTCAAAAGCGTATAATTAAGTATAACTATGAAATGGAGGCGCCCAAATGCATCAGGAATTCAATTTGACCCGCTACACCAAAATCGTGTCCAAGGCGGCTATTTTCAATTTTTATGAACCGGAGAGAGTTGAAGGTTATTGTAAATCATGTCCCAATTACAATAAGTTGTGGTCTTGTCCTCCACATGAATTTGATGCGATCTCATTCCTTAATCCATATACATATGTATTGCTTTTGGGAGAAAAAATCGTTAGAAACGAATATTCTGAATTCAACGATTCAATGAATTCGTATTTTCAGAAAGTCAGAAGGCAGTTGGGCGATCAACTGATCGCATTGAGCAAAAAAGAAGAAGTCGAAGTGCTCATTGCGGGCAATTGTTATTTGTGCGAGGATTGTATCAGAACCGAAGGTAAAAGTTGCAGATATGAAGATCGGATGAAATATTCACTGGAATCCATTGGTTTTATGGTGGGTGATATCGCCAGTGAGCTGCTAGGTATCGGGCTGGAATGGCCAGAAGAAGGAATGGAGGCGTCATCGCTGATGACGGTTGGGGCAATCTTCGCAAAAGATGAAGCACTGCTGGAATCTATTTTGGAGCAGTGGAGGGAAACATATGAATAAGGAACTCAAAGAAAAAGATCCAAAGGAACAGGAACTGATCAAAAAAATCGCTTATCATGAAGCTTATAGTTTGGCCTATAAAGTACGATTGGCTCAAAAATTACTTTTCAGAGGTGCCAAAATTGTGGGTACTGCGGCAAGCAAAGGCGGGAAGATGGTTAAGAAAAAACGCGCTGAACGCAAGGAAAATCCCAAGACATAAAAAAGGGGAGGAAAAGCATGAGATACACTGTAGATCCCAAAGTGTTCAAACTTCAAGAGGATATCAAATTCGGCATTATCATTGGAAAACACCTTACGAACACAGAGACCACCGATGAAGACGAATCCAGATTGAGAAGGGCTGAAGAGCAAATGAGGAGCACCATTCAACCAGATCAACTGAGAGAAGTACGAAATGTCGCATTGTATAGAGAGGTCATGACCAGGGCTGGAATCAATCCCAACAAGTATTTGGTTTCGGTCGAGGCCATGTTCAAGCGAATATTGAAAGGTGGTAATTTACCTAAAATCAATGCGCTTGTGGATTTATGCAATGCTGTATCGGTTGAGCAGGTCATCTCACTTGGAGGACATGATCTTGACGATATCACACATGACATGGAAGTGCGTTTCAGCCATTCAGAAGATCGATTTTTGCCATTTGGTGCGGAAGATTACGAACCAGTGGACGAGAATGAACTGGTCTTCACAAGTGGCCATATCGTACAAACCAGAAAATGGGTGTGGCGCCAAAGTGAACTGGGCAAAATGACACTGAACAGTAGCAATATAGTATTTCAATTGGTTGGATTCGGAGACGATCCATCTTTTGATAATGCGATGAGGTCGATTGAAGACCTTGTAATAGACCGGTTCAATGGCAATTTCAAGTCGTTTGTTGTAGATGCAACCAATCAGAGTATTGAGTTTTAATATGAAGACAGGACTAACTATAGGCAAATACGCGCCCCTTCACAAGGGACATCAGCATATTATTGAAAAAGCACTGGAGGAAATGGACGAATTGATCGTTATTGTCTATGATGCTCCCAAATTGACTAAGATCCCACTGGAAGTAAGAGCCGGATGGATCAGAAAGCTTTATCCGGGTATTAGGGTGATTGAAGCAAATGAAGTACCGAACGACGTGGGCTACACTGAGGTAATCCAAAAGAAACATGAGAATTATATCCTATCATTGGTTGAGGGGTTCAAGATTGCTGCTTTTTATTCCAGCGAATCCTATGGTGAGCGAATGAGCAAGGCACTCAGTGCGGAAAACAGAATTGTGGATATAGACCGTAAAACCATCAACATCTCCGCAACCGAAATCCGTCATGACCCTTATGGGTGTCGCGACTTTATAGAGCCAATTGTATTTTTGGATTTGATCCGTTATGACTATCACAAAATTTGAAGTTGAAATGAAGATAAAAGAAGGTGGGTTTTATGACGTATCTATCATGGTTCAATGTCATACTACTTACCTTGGCTTTTTTAGTGAATTCAAGCACCAAACAATAAGGCAGGTCATTAGATTATTGCCTTTTTTTTTTGCAATGAAACTGCGATTTATAACCTATCTTCATAACAATCATTCTGATTAACATTTTGACTTTCATAAGACACGCCTTCATAAGTTTATTGTGGCTTGTTCCATATTATTTTTCTATTACGAAAAATGTTTTTTGAAAATTCACTATATTGTTATGATAATCAGTTATAATAATAGTAACAAAAAAAGGAGGAACCAATAATGAAAAACATAATTGTAATCGGTGGTGTGGCAGCCGGCATGAGCTGTGCGGCAAAACTTCACAGGGAAAGCAAAGATGTGGAGATCACCGTATATGAAATGGGAAAAGAAATTTCGTACGGAGCATGTGGTTTGCCTTATTATATAGGAGATGTCATATCCGATTCCGATCAATTGATTATAAAGAGGCCAGAAGACTTTATTACCGAGAGATTCGATATCAAAATCATGAATCAGGTAATAAGAGTGAATCCAGTTGCCAAAACAATTGTCGTGAGGGATTTGACAAGTGGAACTGAATTAGAGAAAAGCTATGATCAACTGGTGGTTGCATCAGGAGCAAGCCCTGTTCAACCTGATTTCATGAAAAAACGCATCAAAAACGTCTTTGTACTCAGAGATATTCCTGATGGGGAGCGAATCAAAAAAGTTGCCATGGACAAAAGAATCAGAAATGTGGCAATAATCGGTGGGGGATATATTGGACTTGAACTCGCGGAGGCTTTTTCCAATCTGGGTAAAGATGTGATTGTAATCAACCGTTCGGAAAACATCATGAAAACTTTTGACAGTGAAATACGGGCAATACTTTTGGATGAACTTCATAGAAACGGCATAGAGTTGCATCTGAATGATGAAGTTGAAGAATTGATCATAGACGAACAAGACAATGTGCAAGGAGTGAAGACGACTGAAGGATTGTACCCTGCTGATCTTGTGGTTGTCGCGATTGGTGTGAGGCCTGCGACTTCATTTTTAGAGGGCACTGGAATAGAAATGCTTAGTAATGGTGCAATTATCGTAAATGAAAGATTGGAATCCAGTATAAAGGATATTTATGCAATAGGGGACTGTGCCACACTATATCATAGAATACTCCATGAAAACACACATATCCCTTTAGCAACCTATGCAAACAAACAGGGAAGGATTCTCGGAGATATTTTAGCGGGCAAAAAAGTAACATTTCCAGGAGGTCTTGGAGCATCCGTTGTGAAAATATTCGATCTGACCCTTAGTCAAGTTGGAATCAACGAAAAACAGGCGATCAGTCATGAGTTCGACTATGATACGGCTTTCATCAAAGGATATGATCATGCAAGTTATTACCCGAACAACACTCCAGTCCATATCAAATATATTTTTGATAAAGAGACTCATGTGTTACTAGGCGCACAAATGGTGGGAAAGCAAGGTGTAGCACATAGAATAGATGCTTTGTCGATTGTCATTGATAAAGCAATGACGCTTGAAGAACTTGCATTAAGCGATTTTGTTTATTCACCGCCTTTTTCAGGACCATGGGATCCTATGCAAGTGGCTGCTAACGTAGCAAAGAAATAATATGGAGACGATCAACCAATGAAGATTGTTTGTTCGGAACTACAAATTGAAGATGCCATAAAAACAAAGGAAATGGATGCATCACAATTTGTGTGCAAAGCTTGACGTGAAGTGAATGGAAAATACTATTTGAAAGCGAGGGAATCATATGATAATTAGAAAATTGGACACATATTCTGAGTATGGCAAGGCAATCGAACTCAGGGTGAGATGCTGGGATGAGGAACTCGCGGGGTATGCCTCCAATAGACTCGATGCGGATAAGGAACTCGATTTTTTGATAGAATGGGAGCAATCTGCCGAAGAGAACGATGATGTACGCAGTATTTATGGTGTTTTTGAAAGTGGTGAATTTGCTGGATTCGCAGGTGCAAGTTATGCCGAATCATCGGATTCGGATCATGGCTTTGAGTTGAATTATCTTTTTGTACATGAAGATTACAGAGGTAAGGCTTACTCATTTCATTTGATGAAAAAACTTTTAGAGGAGTTCATAGCGCATGGCAAGACAGAAATGATCGTCTACAGTCATCGGCATGCCCCATCCAATAATCTATACCGGAAACTGGGCGGAAAAGTGATCAGAGAAGTCGTACAAGGGGGTGAGGATCACTTTCAGATTGATGTATTCATTTTCGATGCCAAAAAATTGAACACAAGAATCCAAAAAGCATTAAGTGCGAAGAAAACTTGAGTAGGATGAGAGTATCCTTCTTTTCCTGAATTGTCGGATGGACTATATCAGAACTTATATGACAATGCGATGCTGCAATCGATGTACGAAAACAATATATCTCAGTTCACCCCTTTTGCGTAAGGGTATGAATTTTGAATTTTATATGTTAGAGTGTAACAAATCAACACCCTTTAACGTTTTATAATAGAGGTGGGGCATATGGGAAAAGGTAAACGTTTTTTTGCAATCATGACTATGTTGATTCTTTCGATCGTTTTCATAGCAATCGAAAGTGATCCAATTACCATTGCAATAGGTTTGATTTTTTTATTGATGGTGGAAGTGTTCTTTTGTGAATTGACCTACCATCTTAGTCTGATCAAAGATAGGGAAAATCATTTGTTGATGAAACTGGAAAATCCAATGTCGCTGTCCGGAATCCATATTGTATTTGGACTGCTGATGATTTCAGTATCGATGTTTGCGATCATAAGGTTTGAAACCAGATTGCTCTACATTGTCATCACAATGGTTTTGGGACTCTTTACGGTTTTGATCAAAAAAAACAGAGTATTGATATTGACGCACCAATTTGTGATGATTCATGGAATCAAATACAGTTGGGATGCAATCTGTGACGTGATGACAGAAGAAAACTCCGGTATGAGCAAAAGATTCAATCTGGTGATCATCGTCACAGAACGTAAGGGTTTTAGAATTGTGACTTGTTCAAAAAAAATAAATCTCACAGTGGATGAATGGGAAAATTACTTTGCGTTGGAGATTTTATCCTCATTTTACAAATCCAGAGTCAGTACGATGTAAAGCCGCTCATATGAGCGGCTTTTTATAATAGTTCTATGATTCTGAAGAGTGAATCTGAGTCCATGTCCTGATCCAACATATAAATCTCCGTGATCTTCAAATCCTTATAAAGTGTTTTGACTTCAGAAATCACTTCTTGTTCCTTGATGATTTTATTTTTAAAAAAGGGATCCACGATATTTGCTGGAAGTATTTTGTTGATGATGATCTCAGAAACCGGTTGATGGGCATCATTTAGGAATTTCATAGCTTTTTTCGTTTCCTCAAGTGGCATTTTTTCAGGATTCATCACCAAATGGATGGAAGTGTTATCAGATCGAATCATTTCTTTGGCTTTTAAGAAAGTATCGCGACGAATTTTTAGCCGTATCAGAATGGGATCTTCATCCTTTAATCCAAGCATTGCTTTGAGTTTCACTATTTTTTTCCTTTTTTTGATCAACCCCTCAAACCATTCAATCAATAGTTCCGGCAATGTCAACAGCCTCAAAGTGTGACCGGTGGGAGCAGTATCGAAAATCATCACGTCATAGACTTCTTTATATGTATCCATTAAAATGATAATTTTATCAAATAGGCTCGCCTCGTGTGTGCCGGGCATGATCTTCGCAGCTCTAAGCTGTTTGTTGACATCTTCAAGTACCACAGGACTAAGGATTGAATTCAAATCTTTTCTGATCTGATCAATGTATTGATTGGCTTCCTCTTCAGGATCAATTTCAATCGCATCGAGCAAAGGTGTGATCCCTTTTATTTTAGATCCGACCTGAACCCCCAATACATCTGATATTGAATGCGCCGGGTCAGTGGAAACCAGTAAAGTCTTTTTACCAAGTTTGGTATAATGGTGCGCCCTTGCTGTAGAAAGGGTGGTTTTACCCACCCCACCTTTTCCTCCATAGAATTCTACTTTTAGCATCAGATTCTCCTTAAGGATCCATGTCGAGGTCTGAGAACCGTTCTTCCCAGATGCTTTTTCTCTTGACCATGCGTTTGATCCAATTTTCTTCCTCTTCAGCCATGTAAGGTAAAAGTTCTAACATATAATACATAGTCGGAAAATTAAGCCCTAGCAGATCGGCTCTGGCGGCCAAAAGAAAATTGTCCTCTTCCTGTCTAAGATCCTTTTCGATTAACTCATACGCTTTCTTGTTGAAGCTGAGTGCGCCCTTAAAAAATAGTATGAGATTCTCTAAAAATTTCATCGTTCTGGTTTGACTTCTGGAAGTGTATCTGTTTTAAGTGCATTTGCCGCTTCCTTGATCAAAACGAGAGCAAGTAAGAACAGGACTATTGCAAAAATTAAGAGTATTGGCTGTCCGAAACTTTTTGTGATGAGTATAACGAGTGCCACAAGAGTCACTGAGAACATGAAAATCATAGGTAAAGCAACAAATCCATAACTTTTGTTATGCTTTTTAAGCCATACTGCAAGTGCAAGAAGTGCGAGAGCGGCAAGCAGTTGATTAGCCGATCCGAATAATGGCCAAACAGAAGCCCAACCGTAGAATGATAAAGTACCTGAAAGAATGACTGTTATAGCTGTAGCACCATATCTGTTTGTTAAAATGGTTTCTTTGGTTTGCTTTTCACTTGTAAACATTTCTTGGAAAATAAATCTTGCAAGTCGTGTTGCCGTATCGAGTGTTGTCATTGCAAAAGCTGAAATTGCAAGTGCGGTAAAACTCTTGCCTACTGTGAATGGTACACCAAAACCTGTCATGAAAGAACCGAGACCATCACTGAATACGTTGACTGGTCCACCGTTGGCGAGGAGTTCAGTCAATTTGCCTCCTGTGACGAAAGCCGCTGTAATGATGGCGAGTGTAGCGAGTACACCTTCAATCAGCATGGAACCGTAACCGATGACTTTGATGTCCTTTTCATTGTCTAGTTGCTTGGATGTTGTACCTGAGCCAACCAATGAGTGGAATCCTGAAATCGCTCCGCAGGCAACGGTGACAAAGAGCATAGGGAAAAGATAAGAACCACCTACATTGAATGCTGTAACGCCTGAAAGTTGTAGTGTTGGTCTCATGATTACAATCCCTAAGACACCACCTGCCAACATGGCATAGAGTAAGAATGAGTTCAAATAATCTCTAGGTTGCAATAAAATCCAAACCGGTGTTACGGAAGCTATAAAGATATATCCAAGCAATATGACCATCCAAACATTTTTGGAAAGAACCAATGGGAAAATGGTACCAAGATAAATTGCTGCTACAAGGAGAGCTACACCAATAACAGTTCCAATTCCCAAACTAACGCCTTTTCTGTAGACCCCATATCCGAAGACTATTGCAAGAACAATGAACATCAAAGAACTGGATGCCGCTTCAGGTACAGCAACAAATGTATTTGCTACTATATTGGCAAATGCGGCGATGACAAGAATCAGAGTCAACCAAGCGAATATTGAAAAGAGCTGTTTGCCTCTTTTACCCATGGTGGTGCCGATGACTTCACCGATGGATTGACCTTTGTGACGGACTGAAGTGAACATGGAACCCATATCATGAACACCACCGAAGAATATGGAACCGATAACAATCCATAAAAAGACAGGGATCCATCCGAATATGGCTGCGCCAATCGGTCCAACGATTGGTCCTGCACCGGCAATGGATGAGAAGTGATGGCCGAGAAGAACAGGTGCTTTAGCTGGAACGTAGTCCACGCCATCGTTCATGGTATGAGCCGGTGTCTTTCTGGTCGGGTCCACACCGAATTTCTTTGCCAGCCATGAGCCGTAAGTCGCATAAGCCACCAAGAATAAAACTACCGATACAATAACAAGTGTTAATCCGTTCATGTTTTTACCCCCCTAAGATAATAGTTTTGCGAGTTTCATCTGGTCGTTCTGACCAAATCTGTTTGTGATGATGTTGTTTTTTGAATCAATCAGAATCAGTTTAACTTTGATCCATCCTTTAAGTCCCCAAAAAATACTTTTGGATGGATTCAATTTTTCCACCGCTTTTTTCACATCATTTGGAACAGAACTCCCCGTACTCGCAATAACGGTGAGTAATGTCTCCATATGATCCTCATCGGATGGTGAAAATTGATCTAAATAACGATTAATGAATGCATTGATTTCTGATAAAGCCCGCATGTCAAAATTCTCGTAATGCTTGTAATAGACTTCCTCAAAATTTGAAAAAGCGTAGTACTCCATTTTTTTGACCGCCATATATTTTGAATTCCTTTGGTAATACTTCGCATAGAATTCAAAATCAAGCCCCAATGTCTCATAGGACTCAAACGTGTCATAGTACCTGTTATAGCCTCTTAACAATTGATCTTTTAACATAACACACCCCCACATTGATATTTTACAAAAAAAAAATAAAGACATCTCACTTTTGATGGTGAGTTGTCCTAAATTGGGCGTAAAGTGTACGTTATGAGTTTAGATGGACATGATTTTCTTGAAGGCTTGAATATTGGAGCGACTAATTGGAATCAGTTCATTTGACCCTTCCATTTTTACAAGATAGGATCTCTCTACCGGTTCAATCATGGCAATCTGTTTCAGGTTTATGATGAAACTTCTATGGCATCTGAAAAAATGAGAACTTTCAAGAATTTCCTCGAGTTTTCCAATAGTGTTTTCATAGAGGAACTTTTGATTTTTAGTGAAGATCTCAACATGCTTATCGTCCGCTCGACAATAGGTTATGTCATCGTATCTTATTGGCTTCAATACATCTTTTTCATAGATGAGAAGGAAGTCTTTGACGATGCGTTGTGGTTTTTGTCTGTTGCTGCTGTTCCTCACTTTTTCGAGAGCTTTGACCAGTCTTGCATTGTTGATGGGTTTTAGCAAATAGTCGACAGCATTGAGTTCGTATGAAAAAACGGCATACTCGGTATATGCGGTTACGAAAATGACGTGGATCTTCTTTTCTGAAAGGATTTTTTTCGCGAACTTAAGCCCATTTGTGCCTGGCATCTGTATATCCAGAAATACGATGTCTATATCGTGACTGATGATATAATCATATGCTTTTTCTGAATCCATAAAGGTGTCGCTTATATGGAGATCATCACATAGTGACAGCTGAAAGACCAGTTCTTCAATAGCCAGATATTCGTCATCGACAATTACGACATTCATGCATTTTCTCCTCTAGGAATGATAAACGAAACCAAAGTTCCGATATCGGGTTTTGTCTCAAAGTTAAGTCCTTGATTGTTCTTATAGGTTGCAAGAAGTCTCTTGTGTGTCGTAAGGAGTCCAATGTGATTGGTGGTCTCATCCATATTATAGATGCTTTCCACAATAACAGGATCGATACCGATTCCATCGTCTTCGATTGAAACTTCATAGCGTTCTTCAAAAGCAGTGATTTTTATTTTGACTTTCCCACTGCTTTTATGCTTGAAAATGCCATGCTTTATGGCATTTTCAATCAATGGCTGTATGATGAGTGGTGGTACTTCTATGTCCAATTCGTCAGGAACTTCAAAAACGATTTGAAGACGATCGCCAAAGCGTGCCTTTTCCAGTTCAAGGTAAGCCATGACCTGGTCGAGCTCCTTTTCGAGTGTGATGATGCAATCGTTGTGTATGATGTTGTTTCTAAAGTAATCGGAAAATTTGACCAACAATTCACGAGCTTGATCAGGCTTGATTCTGATCAACGCATGTATGGTGTTAAGGGCGTTGAATAGGAAATGGGGATTGATTTTTGCTTGCAAGACGGACAGTTCAGCTTTGTTGAGCAGATGCTTTTGTTCATCCAAATGACTGAGTTCAAGCTGGGTGGAAAACAACATGGCCAGACCACTCGCGAGCTCTTCGTCTACAAGTGATATTTTTGATCTGCCAAGCGAATAGAGCTTTATGGATCCGATGGCATCCCCATTGACTATCAAAGGGGCGATGACCACGCTGAGGTTTTTCTTGTTCTTGAATTTCACTTCCATATTGAGCAGCGAGGATATTACGATATGTTTTTCCATGGCTTGCCTTGTAATGTTGGAATGAATGGGATCTCCTGTTTTAAATCCTAGAGTTTCCAGGCCTTCATAGGCGAGAACCCTATCACGATCCGTTATGGCGACTGCATCCACTTTGGCGATATTGCGGATGATTTTGACGACATTTTGACTTGCCTCGACGGTTAGTCCTTTTCTAAGGTCTTTCATGGTTTCGCGAGCGATTCTGAGCGCTTGCTCGGATCGAAACGCACCTTGCATATCGCTATTTTTAAGCATGTTCTGATAAATGACAATCATGAGTGCGATTCCAATAGAGTTGGTCAGAATCATGGGGATTGAAATCGTTCTGACGAGAATCAAAGCATCCACAAATGGTTTTGCCACCAATAGGATGACTATCATTTGCACTGTTTCAGTCAGAATTCCAGCAAAGAATCCAAACATGACCTTGTTTTTGCTTCTGAAAAAATACTGTGACAACAGCCCCGCAATCAGCCCTTCCAGTGCTGTGGAAATACCACAGGACAATGCGGTAAAACCACCAATGTCGATTAAGACTCTATGCCCACCGGCAATCAATCCTGCTAGAACCCCTACCACGGGACCACCAATCAGACCACCGATGACCACACCAATCACACGATTGTTGACAATCGCACCCATATAAGGAATACCTGAGTAGGTTCCCAAAATGCCCATGAAACCAAAGACCATAGATACGATGATCTGATCTCTCAAAGTGAATTTACGGTTATGAAGGATTTTATTGAACATTTTTGTACTTGAAAAAATATAGATCACCAAGAAAACAAGTGATACTTTGGTGGTGAGTCCCCATAGCAATTCGGTCATTTGATCGCCTACTTTCGAAAATGTTAACAACATTGTAACACTTTGCATGACAACTTTCCATTTAACAATAAAAAAGAGATGAACATTTTGTGAATTTTTGATATTTCACTTTACAGCCACTTGAATCGGGAGTAAAATATACTTCGTACACGAAACTTCGGGCACGAAGTATATTTGGAGGAAACTGAATATGGAAAATATGGAAAAGACGTATGAGGTCATGAAAAAACTTAAAAGCATAAAGGAATCCATACATCAGATGATGCAACACCAATTGAAGGACCTGACATTGACTGGACCGCAAGGCATGGTCATCGGATTGCTTGTGAAGAATAAATCCTTAAGAATGAGTGAACTTGCAGATAAGATGGGTCTTTCAGTGAGTACGGTCTCGGAAATAATAGACCGAATGGAAAAAATTCAGGCTGTGAGAAGATTGAAATCCACTGAGGATGGAAGAGTGGTGCTGGTAACTTTGACAGATGATTTCAGGAAAGAATCCGCCGGGAAGTTCAAAGAAATTGAATCCATTTGGCACAAAAAAATTGAATCCGCTTCTGAAGATGAAATCCAGAAAATCATTGATGGACTAGAAGCACTCGATAGATTGCTCAGTAAGGAGTAGAACATGACAAAATTGATCAGATTTTTAAAACCCTTCACATTACTGGTTTTTATTGCCATCGGACTCTTATATTTCCAGGCTATGACAGATCTCGCATTGCCCGATTATATGTCTGGTATTGTCAACAACGGGATCCAACAAGGCGGTTATGAAACAGTGACTCTGGAAGTTGTGAAAGCGGAGGATATGGAGAGGATGACCATGCTGCTCAGTCGTGATGAGAGGAGCACTGTTCTGAACGCTTATGACCAACTGGATCCTGTCCGAGACAAAGCTCTATATGAGGAATTAACTCTCGTGTATACTAAACTCAATCAACAGTCGGTTTACAAAATCAAGCCTTTGGATGAGGGGTATCAACCAGTCATAGAAAGCATCACCACAAAAATGCTGCTTGGGATCGCAAAAATGCAAAGTGCTGCCATTGACTTCACAAAAATGAATGAGCAAACACAAAAACAAGTTGCACTCGGTATCGTCAAAACATACAATGAACAACTTGGTGTGGACAGTGTCAAAGTACAAAGGAATTATATCATGACGACAGGTGGCATAATGCTTTTGATCGCACTTGCGGGTGCGGTGGCATCCATAGCAGTGGGATTCATCGCAGCCAGGGTCGCCGCTGGAATGGGAAGAAATTTGAGAAAAGCGGTCTTCACAAAAGTGGCAAGTTTTTCGAATTTTGAAATGGATCATTTCACTACCGCATCACTTATAACGAGAAGTACAAATGATATCACACAAATTCAAAATCTGATGGTCATGATGATCAGAATGCTCTTTTATGCACCGATCATCGGTGTGGGCGGTGTCCTTAAAGCCCTTGAAAAAAGCAACTCAATGTCATGGATTATCGCTTTAGCGGTAATTGTTTTACTTGGAGTAATTGCTGTCGTATTCTCAATAGCACTACCAAAATTCAAGGCCATTCAAAAAATGGTGGATGGATTGAATCGCGTCATAAGGGAAAACCTATCTGGAATGATGGTCATTAGAGCATTCAATACTCAAGAATTTGAAGAGCAACGATTTGACGAAGCCAATCAGAATTTGACCAAAACCAATTTGTTCGTCAATAGAATTATGGCTTTTCTGTTTCCAGTGATGATGATCATCTTGAATGGTGTCATGCTGTTGATTGTCTGGGTCGGTGCCAAGCAGATTGAGGCTTCCGCCATGCAAGTTGGAGATATGATGGCTTTCATGCAATATGCGATCCAGATCATCATGGCATTCTTGATGCTTTCAATGATGTTCATCATGATTCCAAGAGCAGCTGTTTCAGCGCAAAGAATTTCTGAGGTGTTGGATATGGAGATCATGATTCATGATCCTGAGAAACCTGAGGAAATCAACCCCGCTGGAAAGGGTCGAGTGGTATTTGATAACGTTTCATTCAAATACCCCGGTGCGGAGGAGAACATGCTGAAAAATATCAGTTTTGTCGCAGAACCTGGCAAGACGACGGCAATCATCGGTTCAACGGGATGCGGGAAATCCACTTTAGTCAATCTGATACCTCGTTTCTACGATGCGACAGATGGAACCATATGGATTGACGGTGTGTCCATTCATCGAATGAAGCAATCCGATCTGAGATCAATTATAGGTTATGTGCCCCAAAAGGCAATCCTTTTCAGTGGAACAATAGAAAGCAATCTAAAATTCGGAAATCAAAAGGCGGATGAATTGGTAATCGAAAAAGCGATTGATATCGCTCAAGCTACCGAAATCATACGAGAGAAAAATGAGGGCATGTTGGCGCCGATTTCTCAGGGAGGCACTAACGTTTCAGGTGGTCAGAAACAAAGATTGTCCATCGCACGGGCACTCGTCAAACAACCCAAAATCTATATTTTCGACGACAGTTTTTCAGCGCTTGATTTTAAGACGGATTCCGCATTAAGGTCAGCCATGAAAACCAAAATGAAAGAAGCGACGATATTGCTGGTCGCACAAAGGGTCTCTACAATAAAGAATGCAGATCAAATCCTCGTCCTTGACGAAGGCTTCATGGTGGGTCACGGCACACACTCTGAACTTATGGATTCCTGCTCGACGTATAGAGAAATTGCGATGTCACAACTCAGCGAGGAGGAACTGTCATGAGTGAAAAAAACAACAGACCTCAGCGCCAAGGCATGGGCGGCCCCGGATCGATGATGATGGGAGGCGCAAAAGCAAAAGACTTCAAAGGTTCCATGAAACGGCTTGTATCATACCTCGGTGACTACAAATTCAAGATCGGTATAGTAATTCTTTTTGCCATTGGAAGTGCCACTTTTGGAATATTCGGACCTAAACTCCTTGGTAGGGCAACCACCAAAATATTTGAGGGCGTTATGGGAAAGCTGGTGAACTCCAGTATCGGGATTGATTTTTCTTTTATTTCAGGAATTCTTTTGACACTAGTGGTCCTATATGGACTCAGTTCAATCTTCTCTTATATTCAGGGCTATATCATGTCAGGTGTTTCCATGCAAGTCAGTTATAATATGAGAAAACAGATTTCGAAAAAGATGAACAGAATGCCATTCAAGTATTTTGATGATACCAATCATGGTGAGGTGCTTTCAAGAATCACCAATGATGTGGACACGGTCAGTCAGACTCTGAACCAAAGCATGACGCAAATCATCACTTCATTCACAACTGTCGTCGGTGTACTCGTCATGATGATCAGCATCAGTGGATTGATGACCCTTGTGGCGCTCACGATCATACCGGTTTCGATGTTGCTTGTGATGATGATTGTAAAACAGTCCCAAAAGTACTTCAAGGAACAACAAAAGCAACTTGGACATGTGAACGGCCACATTGAGGAAATCTTTAGTGGCCATGTGATTGTAAAAGCTTTCAATGCGGAAGCAAAGAGTATTGAAACCTTTGATGAATTCAACGACAATTTGTATGCAACCGCATGGAAGGCGCAGTTTTTGTCTTCACTCATGATGCCAGTCATGACCATAGTCGGAAATATAGGTTATGTGGCGGTTTGTGTTCTAGGAGGAACTCTTGCTGCAAAAAATGCCATCGAAGTTGGAGATATTCAGGCTTTTATTCAGTATGTGAGAAACTTTACACAACCAATCGCTCAGCTGGCAAATATCTCAAATGTGTTGCAACAGACTGTGGCTTCTGCAGAGCGCGTATTTGAATTTTTGGATGAGGAAGAGGAGTTTGTTGAAACCGATCATCCTGTCAGAAATATCGATGTGAAGGGTCATGTGCAGTTTGAAAATGTACACTTCGGTTATAAAGTGGATCAGACCATCATCAATGATTTTTCGGTTGAAATCAGACAAGGTCAACGTGTTGCGATAGTGGGGCCAACTGGTGCGGGAAAGACGACAATGGTCAAACTTCTGATGAGATTTTATGATGTGGATTCAGGTCAGATCAAACTGGATGGACATGACATCAGGAAATTCACCAGAAAGGATTTGAGAGATCAATTCGGGATGGTCCTTCAGGACACTTGGCTCTATAATGCTTCCATAAGGGAGAATATCCGCTATGGCAGATTGGACGCAACCGATGATGAAGTGATCGAAGCGGCAAAGGCAGCTCATGTGGACAGTTTTGTGCACACATTGCCAGGGGGTTACGATATGTTGTTGAACGAGGATGCATCCAATGTATCACAAGGTCAGAAACAGTTGATCACCATAGCTAGAGCCATTTTGTCCAATCCCGTGCTCATGATTCTCGACGAGGCGACAAGCTCGGTGGATACAAGGACAGAAGTCCAGATTCAAAATGCCATGCTCAATCTGATGAAGAACAGAACCAGCTTCATCATAGCCCACAGATTATCGACGATCCGCGATGCGGATCTCATATTGGTCATGAATCATGGAGATATAGTTGAACAGGGTTCACACTTCGATCTGCTGAAACTTGAAGGGTTTTATGCGGATTTGTACAACAGTCAATTTGAATAGTGACACCAAAATCCGGATGCGGCGTAGCATTCGGATTTTTTTTGTTACCCCTTGTACAAAAGGGTACATTTTGTTTCGAAAATGATTTATTATAAATATAGAAATTTTCAGTTGTATACAGAGAGAGATAAAGATAATCACGCTGAGTAAGTTAGAGGCCAGAAAGTTCATATTACTCAAACAAGGTTTGTTGGGACCATACAAATTTTCAGGAAAAAAGGGTCAATGACCAGAAAGAGATGCAGCATTTGAATGTGGCATCTGATAGGGTATCCAAACTGGTGGATGAAGGTCTTTTAGAAATTGACAGCCTCACTAAAATCGCAAGCGCTTCTGAAGGGTTGGCGGAACTTGCCCAAAATCTACAGAACATCATCAAGAAATTCAAGATATGATATTTTTTCAATAATGGTATAATAAGAAAAAATACCAGGAGTCCCAAATGAAAAAAATAACAGTTTCAAAGGATTTGCTCTTACATTTACCTTATGTCAAAATTGTTGATTATTCAACAGTTGTGAAAGTCGAGGCTTTGAATGAAGCCTTGACTTATGCAATGGATTCGAGGCTTGACATCATTCAATCCGCATTTGAAGTCGGTCATATTGCTTCCATCGACAATATAAAATGGGGACGCACAGCCTATAGGAAACTAGGTAAAGATCCAACGAAATATAGACTCTCAAGTGAAAAATTGATCCGGCGAGTGATCAAAGGACAGGGTATTGAACATATCAATAATGTTGTTGATCTGGCCAATTGGCTTTCAGTGGAACTAAAGGCACCCATTGGTGTTTATGATGTCAATAAGATCAAAGGAAATATTGTAATGGATTACGGCCGGTCTGGAGAAACATACCAATGTCTGGCGGGTTATGAGCTCAATTTGGAGGGTTTGCCACTCTTAAGGGATGACTCCGGTCCTTTTGGTTCTTCGACAGCCGATTCGGTGAGAACTGCTGTGGATAGCAATACCACTCAAGCCATATTGTGTATATATTTGTTCAACCCTGACGAGGAAGAGGCTGAATATCTGAAAATGACAACCTCATTTTTCAAACGTTTATAGGAGTGTGTCCTATGGATAGATGTGCATGGGTAAATTTGCAAAACGAGTTATATGTCCGTTATCATGATGAAGAATGGGGAGTACCTGTACATGACGATCGTAAGCATTTTGAGATGATCATCCTCGAAGGTGCTCAGGCGGGGCTGTCTTGGGAGACCATACTGAAGAAACGCGAGAATTATCGAAAGGCGTTTGATGGCTTCGATCCGGAGAAGATTGCTGTCTATGATGAGTCCAAAGTACAGGAACTACTAAGCAATGAGGGGATTGTCAGAAATAGACTAAAAATAAAATCTGCAATTCAAAATGCAAATGTGTTTCTTAAAATCCAACATGAGTTCGGCACATTTGATGCTTATATATGGAGTTTTGTGAATGATGTGCCCGTCCAAAATAATTTTCAAGCGATTAAAGAGGTCCCTGCTAAGACGGAGTTATCCGACAGAATCGCGAAAGCTTTGAAAAAGCGTGGAATGAATTTTGTCGGATCGACCATCATTTATGCTTATATGCAAGCTGCTGGACTGGTCAATGACCACACAAATGACTGTTTTAAAAAATCTGGTTGCGTATGTCGCGGATCGTGATTATAATTTATTGAAAAATTGCGATAGCAATAGACTGTGTGTCTATTGCTATCTTGTACTTAAATGCAGGGAAGAAATCAAATAAATCAAAATCAAACACAAGCGATTGTCACTATATCTCGGGGCTGATGAACTCCATCCTGATGACTATGATTATGACATCCTGTTAAAAAGCAAAGAAAAAAGAAAAATGTAATAATGAATGGAATAGCAATATTGAAGGATTACGTCTATCCTGACAGCTTGTTTCATTTTTGTTAGAATTTTGTGAACGTTCCAAAAACTCAATATAAATTTATTTTTACGGTTTTTACCCTCTGAAACCCCCTTCAGCGTACAGAAAAGTTTGAAAATTCCGCATTATTAATATATATTAATAATATGAACGGTGCTATAATTAAGAAAGCGTAACATATGGAGCGGTTAAGACATAAAAATTATCGGTACCAAATAAGGCGATTATGGACTTTCTTATAAGGGGGAGAGTTGCATTATGAGGGGGAAGAATATGGTCAAGACATAAGTGATATGACATAAGTACGGTATCAAACATTTTGGGATGTACGAAAGGAGAAACACAGTGGGATCATATTATTTGAAAAGGGTTATCTCGTCAATTGTCACCATTTTGCTCATTGCCACATTGACTTTTACAATGATGCACTCCATACCTGGAGGGCCATTCACTAGAGAAAGGCCAGTACCTGCAGAGATATTGAGATCTTTGAATGAAAAATACAATTTGGACGCGCCATTATATGTTCAGTACTTTGATTATATGAAAGGCTTGGTCACATTTGACTTGGGTCCTTCTTATTCTAAAATAGGAACCTCGGTCAATGATCTGCTTGTTGCCGGTTTCCCGACTTCCGCAAAAATAGGTCTGATGGCGAGTGTACTGATCATTATACTTGGAATTCCCGTCGGAATCATTTCGGCGCTGAAACAGAACAAACCCATAGACTATTTTGTCATGTTCATGGCGACGCTCGGCGTCACAGTGCCCAGTTTTGTTGTCGCCACATTGATCATATACTTTTTTGCCGGAAAGTTGGGATGGATTCCATCATTTGGCTTGACTTCACCACTTGGTTATATTGGACCTGTGATAGCGTTGACCGGTTATTCGTTGTCATTCGTGGCACGTTTGACCCGTTCGAGTATGCTTGAAGTGCTGAGACAAGATTATATCCGTACAGCAAGAGCCAATGGCCTCAAGGAGTTCAGCGTAATCGGAAAGCACGCCGTGAAAAATGCATTGATTCCTGTTGTAACTTATATAGGCCCGATGATAGCAGCCATCTTGACGGGTTCATTTGTTGTTGAAAAGATTTTTGCTGTTCCTGGAATGGGAAGGTATTACGTGGAAAGTGTTACTAATCGTGATTATACAACCATAATGGGCATGACCGTTTTCTATGCCGCATTCTATATCGTCATGGTATTGTTTGTAGATATCGCATATGGCTTCATCGATCCTAGAATACGACTTGGAAAGGAGAAATAGCAAAATGAAGGACAATAGATTTGAATTTTTGGAAAGCAATATTGAAGATGAGGAAATCACCAGACCGAGTCTGACTTATTGGCAAGATGCTTGGAGACGGCTTAAGAAGCATAAATTGGCAATGATCGGAATCGTTCTTATAGTTTTTATAGTTTTATTTGGTACGGTGGGTCCTTATCTGACACCATACAGTTACTCCGATCAAAGCAATGATTTTAAGAATCTTCCTCCGAGATTGGATGTATTTGAGGTTGAAGAGGGTATAAACCTTTATCTTTCGAACGATTACAATATGTTTTTGGTTCTTGAAAACGGAAAGATGGATAGAAAATTGAAGCTTGATCATAGAGATGCCATCAACAAGGTTTATACTTATTTGTTGGATGCCGGCAATTCTGAAGAAGTGGTCATCTTGGATTTTTCCTACAATACCTTAAAAGACAAACAAGGTTATGATTACAATTTTACAATTGAGTATAAAGGTGAGATTTTTAAATATACGACTGGTTCGAAATTCAATATGTCATTTCCATTTGGCACAGACGATTTGGGCCGTGATATCTTGACAAGAGTTATGTACGGCGCCAGAATTTCACTATTGATTGCCGTCATAGCGACAATGGTCAATTTATTCATTGGTGTAATTTATGGCAGTATTTCAGGCTTTGAAGGAGGCCGAGTTGACAATATCATGATGAGAATCGTAGATATCATCAACTCCATTCCTTTGATGCTTTACGTGATCCTTTTGATGGTCTGGTTCAGAAAATCAGATGGTCTCACCAATATTATCATCGCTCTGAGCAGTGTATTCTGGGTCGGTATGGCAAGACTTGTCCGCGGCCAGATGCTCTCTCTCAAGGAACAGGAATTTGTACTTGCTGCAAGAGTCATCGGTGTACCGAAACACAAAATCATATTGAGACACCTGATACCAAATGCAATTGGACCTATTATCGTCGCTATGACCATGATGATTCCAACAGCGGTATTTACTGAAGCCTTCTTGAGTTTTATCGGACTTGGCGTTTCAGCACCACAAGCATCTTGGGGAACACTAGCAAACAATGCGTTATCGGGATTGATCACATATCCTTACCAATTGTTTTTCCCTGCACTCGCCATTGCAATCACAATGCTTGCATTTAACTTTTTAGGCGATGGACTCAGAGATGCGTTGGATCCAAGATTGAGAAAAGGATAGGGGTGAATCATGAAAAAAATACTTGAAGTAAAAAATTTAAGCACTTCATTTTTCACTCATATGGGTGAAGTCAAAGCGGTGAGAGGCAATTCCTTCTCAATGGACAAAGGTGATATATTAGGTATTGTGGGAGAATCCGGTAGTGGCAAGAGCGTAACCGCACTATCCATTATGGGACTCATAGACCATCCAGGTCGCATCACTGGTGGTGAGATCATATTCGATGGCGAAGTGATTTCCAATAAACCGGATGCGGTAATGGCCAATATCAGAGGCAAAGAAATCTCTATGATTTTCCAGGATCCCATGACATCCCTCAATCCGGTTTTTACCATTGAAAACCTAATGATTGAAGTCATCAGGAGACACCAGAAGGTCAGCAAAAGTGAAGCTAGGGCAATAGCCATCGAAAAACTCGATATGGTAGGAATTCCTGAACCGGAGAGCAGAATCAGATCTTATCCACATGAATTCTCAGGCGGAATGAGACAAAGGGCTATGATTGCCACTGCACTGTCTTGCAACCCTAAATTGTTGATTGCCGACGAACCGACAACTGCACTGGACGTTACCATTCAAGCTCAAATCCTCGATATTCTAATAAAGTTATCAAAAGAAATAGAAACATCCATCATAATCATCACCCATGACCTTGGTGTCATAGCGGAAACCTGTCATAATCTGGTCGTCATGTATGGCGGCATGATCATGGAAAAAGGTTCTGTCGATGAGATTTTCCATAGTCCTCAGCATCCTTATACACAAGGATTGATGAATTCTATTCCCAAAATGCATTCGAAATCCAAGGGAAGATTGATTCCTATTCCTGGTTCTCCACCGGATTTGATGAATCCTCCTATAGGTTGTCCATTCTCACCCAGATGCCCGAATGCTATGGCAATCTGCAAACAGGAAAAGGCGCCTGTATATCGGATCAATGAAACGCATACTTCTGCATGTTGGTTATTGCACGAAGATGCACCGATGGTAGAAGGATATAAAAAAGGATGTGAAATCGATGGCTGAAAAAAAACCTTTATTGGAAGTTAGGAACTTAAAAAAGTATTTTCCTGTAAAAACACCAATGTTTCAAAAAGAAAAAAATCTGCTCAAAGCAGTGGATGACCTCTCATTTTTTATTCATAAGGGTGAAACATTTGGCCTCGTTGGTGAATCAGGGTGCGGAAAGTCAACTATCGGACGTTGTGTGGTAAGGCTTTATGAGCCCACAGACGGCGAAATCATATTTGATGGAGTCGATATAGCAAAACTGTCGAACAAAGAACTTCTGAAATACAGAAAAAAAATTCAGATGATTTTTCAGGATCCTTACGCATCACTCAACACGCGTATGACCATTGCAGAAATCATCGGTGAAGGAATGGACATCCATACTGATCATAAAGGGCCAGCGCGTATGGAGCGAATTCATAGTCTGCTGACCAGAGTCGGTCTTAAGAAAGAACATGCCAATAGATACCCCCATGAATTCTCGGGCGGACAAAGGCAGAGAATCGGTATTGCCAGGGCTCTTGCCATCGAACCTGAACTGATCATTTGTGACGAGCCGATTTCAGCTCTGGACGTTTCCATTCAAGCTCAAGTCGTCAATATGCTTGAAGATCTCCAAAATGATTTGGGACTGACTTATTTGTTTATAGCCCATGACCTTTCCATGGTCAAGCACATTTCCGACAGAATTGGAGTTATGTATTTGGGACACATGATGGAAGTCGCCACCAGTGAGGAATTGTATGACAAACCACTACATCCTTATACAAAGGCATTGTTGTCTTCTATTCCTATACCGGATCCCGGTGTTAAAAAAGAAGGCAGAATCATTTTACAAGGTGATGTCAAAAGTCCGATCAATCCGAAACCGGGTTGCCGATTCAGCACACGCTGCCGATATTGCGTGGATAGATGCAAAGTTGAGACACCGGAACTAAGAGAAATCATGCCGAATCATTTTGCGTCTTGTCATATCGTAGAAGAAATCAACGGCTTGTAAGATTTAATTGTTATTATTTGCCGCCCAAGGCGGTAATTAATATAAACCTAATGTAAGAAGGAGGATACTATGAAAAGATTTTTATCGCTACTTTTGGTGTTAGTCATGATGACTTCGCTATTGGCAGCGTGTGGTTCAAAAGCACCAGAACCGACCACACCAGTTGCTGAAAAACCCACTGACACACCGGCTCCAACAGACAAACCAGCAGAAACAACTCCTCAAGTTTTATTGTGGAACGTTGGTGCTGACCCTAAAACCATCGATCCTACACTTAACGGTGCAAGCGATGGTGGTGATGTAATCAATCAGACATTTGAATCATTAACCAGAGAAAAAAGTGGTATCGTTTATCCTGGTATCGCAGAATCTTGGGATGTGTCCGAAGACGGCTTGACAGTCACTTTCCATTTGAGAGAGTCAAATTGGTCTGATGGATCTCCACTTACCGCTCATGATTTCGTTTACTCATGGAAACGTGGAATGGATCCAGCTGCAGCATCTGAGTATTCTTGGATTTGGGAATATACAAATGTTGTTGGTGCTGCTGATGCGGCTTTTGGAGAAGGATCTCTTGATGATGTTGGTATCACTGCTCTTGACGACTATACACTTGAAGTCAAGCTCAACAATCCAACAGATTACATCTTAAGCTTACTTTCTTTCTATCACTTCATGCCTGTAAAGCAATCTGCTGTAGAAGCAAAAGCTGATGGCGCATGGGCAAAAGATCCAGCTCTTGCAGTATCAAATGGACCATTTGTCTTGACTTCTTATAGAATCGGACAAGGTCTTACACTTGAAAAGAATCCAGAGTACTGGAATGCAGCAAATGTAATGCTCGATAAAATTGATGCAGTATTTATTGACGAAGCATCTACAGCTTACCAAGCTTACCAAAGCGGTGAGTTACAATTTATACCACAGGTGCCGACTGCAGAAATACCTAGATTGATCGCAGAAGATCCGGAGTTCTATGTATTCCCATTGCTCGGAACTTACTACTACAACTTCAACTTGAACCTCGACCTTTGGGCAGATGTTCGCGTCAGAAAAGCGATCAATATGGCAATCGATAGAGAATTGATCACTGATACACTTGGTGCAGGTCAAGTACCAGCAGCTGGATTCGTACCACCTGGATTACTTGATGACAAAGGAAATGACTTCTTTGAAACAGCAGGAACTTACGGTCTTGCAACAGATGGCAGCAAAATAGCTGAAGCTCAAGCACTTTTGGCTGAAGCTGGATTCCCAGGCGGAGCCGGTTTCCCAGCATTCACAATCATGTACAATACTTCAGAAGCACACCAAATGGTTGCTGAAATCATTCAAGAAATGTTGAAAACAAATCTTGGTCTTAACGCTTCTCTTGAGAACCAAGAGTGGGCGGTATTCCAAGACACTAGAAAAGTTGGCGATTACGAACTTGCTCGTGGTGGTTGGTTGACAGACTTTATGGATCCAAGTGGTCTTTTAAGTGTCTTCACAACTGGCAACGCTTACAACGATCCTAAATTCAGCAATGCAGAATATGACAGATTATTGTCACTTTCAGCTCAAACTAGAGGCGATGAGCACTTTGATGCCCTTTACGCAGCTCAAGACATCTTGATGACTGAACTTCCAATCGTTCCTATATATCACTATTCTGACTTCATGTTGGTTTCTGACGTTGTCGTTGGATGGGACAGATCTGTACTTGGAACTGTTGACTTCAGTGGTGTTTCAATCGTTAAATAATTAAGTTTTCGGAGATTGATTGTAATTTCCTGTTCAAAGAGTTTGTCCCGATAGGATTACGGGACAAACTCTTTTTTATTGCCTTGGATCCGTGGTATAATAGCATGAGGTGTTTGAAATGATCATACTTGAAACAGAGAGGCTACTCATCAGAGACCATATTGAAGAGGATCAGGGCGATTTGTTTGATGTCATATCCAGACCGGTTGAGATGAGATTTATCATAGATTTTTTTTGCGATCATTGAGAAAGAGACTTCAAAATATGTCGGTGAAATCGGATTCACAGTACTTGATGGGAATTCATCCGGAACGTTGCTTGAATTGGGTTGTTTTACGAAAAGAGAATTCTGGGGGCAGGGATTGACAACCGAAGCTGCAAAAGCATGTGTTGATTATGCCTTCAAAGAACTTGATGCATGGAAAATAACGACTGGGTGTGTCAAAGAAAATCTGGCATCCGAGCGCATCATGATCAAATTAGGGCTTCGTAAAGAAGGCGAATTGAGAAACCATCAGTCCGTTGATGGAGAGTGGAAAGATAGAGTGGTCTATGGATTGCTAAAATCTGAATATCAAATGGAGGCTTAATAATGTCGAGTAATTTCTATAGTTATAGTTTGATGGTATTTCTATGTTCAATGGTGATCTTCAGCGATTCAAGAAGAAGAATCCTTAAGAAAGAGGACATCCGATACCGCATTAAAGAAGAAAAAAAACACAAGCACCTCTTCTATGCTTTAGGTCTTCTTGTTCCTGTTGTAATTTTAGTTTCGGGAATGTTTTATGAGAAAAGCATACTCATTAAAATTCTGATATTCATAATGTCAGTTGAGATGGGCATCATCTGGACGATCATTCAGCTTGGAGACACCTTGATCACAAAAGATTCACTGGGTAAGGCATGGTATACAAGAATCAGTACCATCGAGTACTTCGATGTACTCAGAGCAAAAGGCCGTCCATATCTGGTGTTCAGAAAGGCGAAAAGCAGACGACAGGAAATGGTTTGGCTAAGTGAATGTGATGTAAAGCCTGTTTTGGAGCATCTCAATGCACTGAATATAGCCATCAAAAAAACATAGTTGCTTTTGGAATTTCATATGTATTCGATTATGTATACTTATAGACAAGTTTTTATTAGACTTGTCTATTCTTTTTAAGTTTTGAAGCATTGAAATCACGCGAACAGTTTTATTTATACGTATAAAAAAAACAATACTATTGATTTTAACCGCGATGGTGGTATTATAATGAGTAATGTTAATAAAGTTTAACATGAGTGTGAACAAAAAAACAATTTTTATTTAGGGGGATTTCTATGAAAAGGATTGCACTACTCTTAGTTCTCGTAATGGTCTTATCAATTCCGTTGACTGCATGTCAATCATCGGATAATGGGAGCACTGCAGACAGCGACGTGATAAAGTTTGGTGTTTTTGAGCCATTGACAGGTGCTAACGCAGCTGGTGGAGCAATGGAAATCGAAGGTATCGAACTTGCCCAAGAGCTTTATCCTGAAGTGCTTGGCAAGAAAATCGAACTCGTCATAGTGGACAACAAATCTGACAAGGTGGAAGCCGCAAATGCTGCAACAAAACTTGTAGATCAAGACAAAGTCAACGCGATTATCGGTTCATGGGGATCTTCATTCTCAATGGCTGCTGGCCCAATCGTAATGGAAGCTGGTATACCGGCAGTTGGAACGTCATGTACCAACCCGCTTGTTACTCTTGGAAACGACTATTATTTCAGAGTAACATTCATCGACTCTTTTCAAGGTGTCGTAATGGCGAACTACGCGTTTACTGAACTCGGTGCTACAAAAGTGGCAATCGTTCAAGAAATTTCAAACGATTACTCAGTAGGTCTTGTTAAGTTCTTTACTGATGAATTTGTTAGATTGACTGGCGATCCAGGCTCAATTTTATACGTCGCCAATTACAACACCGGTGATCAGGATTTTACAGCACAACTCACAAATATCAAACAACTCAATCCGGATGCGATTTTTGCACCTGGAAACTACAGTGAATCTGCAATGTTGATCAAGCAAGCAAAAGAACTCGATATCAAGGCGCCGTTTCTTGGTGCGGACACTTGGGAAACTCCTGAGTTTATAGATATCGGTGGTTCAGCTGTAGATGGCGCAGTGTTCTCGACTTTCTTCGATTCACAGGTTCCTTTGACACCTGAATCTTCAGTGTTCCTGGACGCATATAGAGCCAAATTCAACAAGGAACCCGCTTCAGTTACTGCTCTTGCATATGACGCATATATCTTGCTTGTGGATGCGATCGAAAGAGCTGGCAGTGCAGAACCGGGAAAAATCAAAGAAGCATTGGCTGCAACAGCAGGATTTGACGGCGCAGCAGGTGTGGTAACATTAGACGAAAATGGTGATGCGGTTAAAAACGCAGTCATCAAAACAGTTAAAAATGGGGAGTTCACATATTTGACAACTATTTCACCTCAGTAATATTCAGTGAATTAAAAAAAGGTGCAGATGAAGTGTCTGTACCTTTTTTAATTATTTTGGAGGACTCATATGTCGCTTAATACTTTTATGCAGCACTTGAGCAATGGTTTGGCGCTAGGCAGTTTATATGCCTTGATTGCAATAGGTTATACCATGGTTTATGGTATTCTAAGACTTATTAACTTTGCTCATGGTGATATTTTCATGATCTCAACTTATATCATTTTCTACAGTGTCACATTGTTTTTAATGCCGTGGTGGGTGGCATTCGTGGTTGCCATACTTTTGACAGGCGCATTTGGGATCTTGGTTGAAAGACTCGCATATAGGTCTCTCAGGAACTCCCCCAAAATTTCAGTCATGATTTCCGCCATTGGTGCGTCCTATTTGATTCAAAATTTAGCCATCGTTATTTTTGGTGGTAGACCAAAAGCATTTCCAATACCTGAATTTTTCAATAAAGTGGTCTATGTCAACACAATTTCGATTCCGGTAGCGAATTTCTTCATCCCGGGAATAACAATGGCGGCTCTTGTAATTTTACTTTATATTGTCAACAAAACCAAAACAGGTATGGCGATGCGTGCTGTTTCAAGAGACTATGAAGCGGCGAGACTCATGGGAATCAATGTGGATACGATCATTTCCATCACTTTTTTTATGGGATCGATTCTTGCGGCATTGGGTGGTATGATGTGGGGCATCAAGTATCCGAACCTGATTCCGCTTATGGGACTTATGCCTGGACTAAAAGCATTTATCGCTGCTGTAATCGGCGGTATTGGTAACATAAAAGGTGCGGTTGTCGGCGGATTTTTACTTGGTATGTCTGAAATCATGCTGATTGCATTTTTACCTTCAATGACCGGTTATAGGGATGCATTTGCATTTGTCATACTAATTGTGATATTGCTCATAAAACCTTCAGGGCTATTGGGCGAAAATTTGGCAGAGAAGGTGTGATGAGATGAAAAGAGAAAATATAATCAGAATAGGGTTGATTGTACTTGTAGTTTTAGTTCTCGCCATACTGAATTCCACACTTGGTAATTATCAACTGAGAATATTGAATTTGGCTGGAATTTATGTTGTATTGGGATTAAGTTTGAATCTGATCAACGGATTTGCCGGTCTATTTTCACTGGGACATGCCGGATTCATGGCAATAGGTGCATATACGAGTGCGCTCCTTACAATGTCAGTCGCACAAAAACAATCCAATTTTTTCGTGAAGCCTATAGTGCCATGGCTTGCTAATATTGAGATGCCATTTCTTCCAGCGATGCTGATCGGTGGACTTGTTGCGGCGGTTCTTGGAACTTTGATAGCGGCTCCGATTCTTAGACTCAGAGACGATTATCTTGCTATTGCCACACTGGGCTTCAGTGAAATCATCAGAGTAATCTTCACAAATACGATGTCACTCACCAATGGTGCTCTCGGGCTCAAGGGGTTGACGCGATATACGAATGTACCATACAGTTGGGGGATTGCGATCCTAACCATATTATTCATGTTTTCATTGAGACGCAGCAGCTATGGTAAAGCCTTTATGGCCATCAGAGAAGATGATGTGGCTGCTGAATCCATGGGAATCGATCTTTTCAAGCACAAATTGCTTGCTTTTACCATTGGATCGTTTTTTGCAGGAATCGGTGGTGCGTTACTTGCACACCTCATGGGTACAATTGATCCTCTGATGTTCAGATTCCTGATGACTTTCAATGTTCTGTTGATTGTTGTTTTAGGTGGTATCGGCAGTATAACCGGTACGGTGATTTCTGCAGTGGTAGTGACAGTAGCCATGGAAGTCCTTCGTTTCCTCGACGGAACTATTGACCTTGGCTTTATGGTGATTCAAAGTGTTCCAGGTATGAGAATGGTGCTTTTTTCGATTCTCCTCATGTTGGTGGTGTTGTTTTATCAGAACGGACTTATGGGACGGGATGAGATCACACTGGATTCCATGGGTAAGTTTTATAAAAACAAAATCAAGAAAGGGGCCAAATCATGAGTATTTTGAAGACAGAAAATATCACTATGAGATTTGGTGGCCTTACCGCTGTTGCAGGGCTCAACTTGGATATCGCAGAAGATAGTATCGTTGGTTTGATTGGGCCGAATGGTGCCGGTAAAACAACTGTTTTCAATATGATCACAGGTGTTTACACTCCAAGCGAAGGCGATATATTTTTTGATGGAAATTCCATCAAGAAGCTTAAACCACATTTAATCACAAAGAAAGGCATCGCACGTACATTCCAAAACATAAGATTGTTCAAGGATTTGACAGTGCTGGACAATGTCATCATCGCCCATCATTTGAGATTGGATTCCAATATATTTTCAGCAGTGATGAGATTGCCTGATTATACTAAAAAGGAAAGTGCTGTTATTCAAAAGTCACTCGACTTGCTGGAAGATGTCGGTTTGATGGAATACAAAGATGATAAAGCGAGTTCACTGCCATACGGTAAGCAAAGAAAACTGGAGATCGCAAGGGCGCTCGCAACAGAACCGAGACTGCTATTGCTTGATGAACCGGCAGCTGGTATGAATCCTCAAGAGTCCATTGAACTAATGGAGTTCGTTAAAGAAATCCGCAAGAAATTCAAAGTGTCGATACTGATGATTGAACATCACATGCAAGTCATCATGGGAGTCTGTGAGAAAATATATGTCCTTGATTATGGAGTCAATATAGCTGAAGGCAGTGCCTTTGAAGTGCAGAACAACCCAAAAGTCATCGAAGCTTATTTAGGGGTGGACGAATGATAAAAATTAACGATTTAAATGTATATTATGGTGGTATACACGCCATCAAAGGTATTTCTCTGGAAGTTCCAAAAGGAAAGATCATTAGCCTGATCGGTGCGAATGGAGCTGGGAAAAGCACAACACTACGTGCAATCATGACACTTGAAAGACCTAAATCGGGTACCATAATTTATAAAGATAAGGACATCACATTTGAAAAAACTCAGAACCTTGTAAAGAATGGCTTGGTTTTGGTTCCAGAAGGTAGAAGAGTGTTCACAAATCTCACTGTTGAGGAAAATCTTATTTTGGGATCGTATGCCAGAAAATATTCTGAGGAAGTGCAAAAAGATATGGAATGGGTCTACGAACTTTTTCCTCGATTACTTGAAAGGAAAAAGCAAAAAGCGGGTACCATGTCCGGCGGAGAGCAACAGATGTTGGCCGTTGGCAGAGCGCTTATGAGTAAACCTGAGGTACTTCTTATGGATGAACCGTCACTTGGACTTGCACCTCTCATCGTCAAGGATATTTTTGAAATCATCAAGAAAATCAACAAACTGGGTGTCACAATCATGTTGATTGAGCAAAACGCCAAGGTCGCACTTGAAATAGCGGACTACGGTTATGTAATGGAAGTTGGAAAGATAGTCCTTGAGGGCAAAGGCAAAGAACTGCTGGAAAACGAAAATGTTAAAAAAGCATATTTAGGCGCCTAACCACGAGCGGGATTGACAATAGTCAATCCTGCTTTTTTCTGATAAAATCATTTTACAGGGGGTATGACAGATGCATATTATGGAAGAACTCACGATCATAGAAGGTGGATTATCCGATGTAATCAGGTTCTACGACAGTATCATAGAAGAATTTCCCAAAGGTGAACGCAAAGCCTTAGATGTTTTTATCAGATTGTTTGAGACCGGAGACTACAAACTTTTAATTGCGTTTAGCGAAACTGGAATTGAGGTGGGATATGCTTTTTTATATACTATCAGAAAACTTAGTATACTGTGGCTGGATTTCATAGTCATTCATCCAGAGTTTCAAGGAAAAGGCTATGGATCAAAATTCTTTGATAAGATGAGCAGTTTCTATGACAGTTATATTGGAATGCTTCTTGAGGTTGAGATTCCTGAGGAGGCAAATGAGAATCAGATGAGAAGAATTTCATTCTATGAGCGTATGGGAGCGGTAAGACTGAATCTGAAGTATTATCTGCCCAATGAATTTGGAGGTCTTGAAATGTACCTTTATTACAAGTCTTTCAACAGTAATGCATCTCCTGAAGCTGAAGTGGTCATCGCGGCCATTGAATCGGCTTATGAATTCATACACAGTGATATAAGGGACAAGGAACTATGGCTTAGGCAAACAATAAACTCACAGGATGGAAATCAATGAAGAAAAAAGGCATAATATATATATTACTCTCAGCGTTGTTTTTTTCAATTATGGCTGCTTTTGTGAAAAGTGTGCCTGAATTACCACTTACTGAGAAAATGTTTTTTAGAAATTTGGTAGGACTTATTGCGGTTTCGTTTACTGTCTATAGAAAAAAGATCAAATTAAAACCCCAAAAACCGACTTTGATGTTTCTCAGATCACTTTTCGGGCTGATCGGAGTTGGACTTTATTATGCCGCGCTTGAGAGATTACCACTTGCCAATGCAGTTATTTTAAACAAATTATCCCCATTTTTTGTCATGGTGTTTGCGGTATTTTTTTTAAAGGAAAAAGTTAACCGACCACAGAAAATCGCTTTGTTTATTGCTATAGTCGGTGCGCTGTTTGTTGTTAGGCCGAGTCTTGATTATTCTCTGTTACCTGGTGTATTGGGACTTCTATCTGCTGCGTTTGCCGGGGCTGCATATACTGTGATTAGAAAATTGACGGCATATGATCCTCCGATTTTGATCGTATTCTATTTTTGCTTGTTTTCGAGTGTTGTCCTTTTGCCGTTCATGGCAATCGAAGGTTTTGTAGTGCCTGATATCCCAGGATTTTTGTCTCTGATTGGGATTGGAGTTTCAGCGCTGATAGCACAGCTTTTCATGACCAATGCTTATCAATATGCACCTGCATCAGAGCTTTCCATCTACAGCTATTCGGATATCATTTTTTCATTTGTGATTGGTTTGGTGGTCTGGTTTGAACTCCCTGATGTCTTGTCGTTATTTGGTGGTATTTTGATCGTTCTTGGAGGTATAGTTAATTATATGAATTCACGAAAGTGAGGTAAACTATGTTGGACTATAAAAAAGCTGACTCAAAAGATCTGAACCAGCTCAATAAAATAGCTTATGAATCTGAGGCTTATTGGGGTTATGATGAAGAGTTCATGAGCATCTTCAAAGAAAAATATGCCATCGATGAGGAGTTCCTCAAACAGAGTGAAACATTTGTGATGACTGATGATGAGGCTATAATCGGTTTCTTCAGCATAACGAAACACGGAATTGAGGCAACGCTCGAATATTTCTATATCAGAGTGGATCAAATCG
>JACUUV010000014.1 GCA_014859095.1 Clostridia bacterium
AGTGCTCGCACTCTTGGCTTTCGATTTTTACCATCTGACACCCAACAACATATTGTTCTTTACAAAATCATCAATCTCTTCCCTTGTGTTCAACTCTGGATCAGGAGAGTAAATGATATTTCTGAACCCCATATATTCCAGTCTGATGTAATCTTCCATTTTTGTCATTATCGGTACAATTTGACGTTTCAAACCGTTATCCACTGTTGCGAGCAAATCAAAATCCACGTCGACAGCAGCAAATGCATCCGCATGACCTAGGAGCCATTCCGTTATCTCATTAAAATCCACTTCATCTCCGAGCACTCCAATTCCAAAGCCTCTGACACCCTCTTCATATGAGCTCTCCAAAATACTGGAATCAGGAGAATCCATCCATTCGATATCCTCAATGGACCATTCACTTGCATCCGACTCCAAATTTGTCATATCCAGTTGCCTATCCATGAACCCCGCAATCAGATTTTGCTCCAGAATCACCATTGAGCTGTTGATTTCTTTCAAAGCCTGTTCATAACCTTCACGACATAGCTCGATATCCACAGATTCTCTGGTGAACCGGTTCCATGCGCGGCTATTTTTAAAAACGCCATCCCTTGACATCTCGAATACGATTTCATCTTGAATGAAAGACCCTTTCAGCATATAAGTCTGGGATGCGACGAACCCGGAATCTGAACTCATAAGGTCACGACCTATGACAAATGGATTCTCATTTGTGATGCCCATCAAGTTCAGAATCGTCGGCATGAAGTCAATTTGACCACCGACAGTCTCCACAGTACCACCAACCCCTGAACCCGGCATATGGATGATCAGTGGAATCCTGAGCATCTCATCATAATCGTAAGGGTAACCCAGGAAATCTGAGACATTTTTATGGATGGATTGATCTTTGCTATTGAGTCCGAAATGATCTCCATAAATGACTATGACCGAATTCTCATAAAGTCCGTTTAGCTTCAACTCTTCAATGAACACACCTATTGCCAAATCAGAGTATTTCACAGTGTTCAGATAATTGCCGAATAATGTGCCCTCATCAGATTTCTTGAGTGTGATCGCTTTCAGATCTTCTGGCATATCGTACGGATTGTGGTTGGTCAGTGTGATGAGAAAACTGTAAAAAGGACTCTTTGCCTTATTGAGGTACTCTATGGACTGTGTGAAGAATTCCACATCATTTACGCCTAGTCCTATGGGTCTTTCAGTCTGATAGTGGTCCTGATGATAAAACGTATCAAAGCCCTGACCGGGATAAGCGATTTCGCGATTCCAAAAGTCCTTTTTATAACCATGGAGCACCAAAGTCTCATAACCTTGATCTTTCAAAAGCCACGGCAATCCGTGGAACTCATTGCCTGAATAGGCATTGTAAACCTGAGTGAAAAGTGGTGCATGAAGTGAGTTGTGGCTTACAAATTCCGCATCTGAAGTGTTGCCTTTGCCCAGTTGCTGGAAATAAGCATCAAAATAGAAAGTGTCATTTCCGATCAAACCGTTGAGTACGGGAGTCAGTTCCTGAGACTCATACGACTTCCCGATCACCATGCTTTGAAGCGATTCCACCTGAATGACAATCAGATTTCTGCCACTTGCGATGCCAAAATGCTCACCTTCCGTGCTGATTTTCTGCTCAAAATCCATTTCGAGTTCCGTATATGCTTCAGTTGTTCCAAATACCACCGAAACCATATCTTTGATATGATAAGTGAAAAACTCCTGATGATTGATGCTGGAGGCCGCATCACTACCCGCCGGGTTGACGATCAACATGCCCACGATGAATGCCACCATTATTCCAGAAAGCAAACCCACCTGCTTCTTCCCACCATTGTCAGCGTTCAAAAAAGGGACGACAACCACCAAATCCACGAACAATAACAATTCTTTCCATCCAATCAGAAATATGATGGAATCTTTGACATCGCCAAGAAGATGAGCCTCTCCCAACATATGCAGACTCAGACTTCTGTTGAAATATTTGAAATATAGGACATCGACAAACATCAAGGCGGAAACGAGAATATAAGCACTAGAGAAAATGGGGACACTTCCTTTGAAAGCCCGGTACCCCCAAGTTATGATCACAACGCTGAGCGCAACCAATACAAAAGGATTTCCAGTGACATCCATCAAACTATAATATAGAAATATTTTTAAACTTATTGCAACCAGAATAAAATATGAGCGCTTTTGATTCAAAAAGTCCATCACGGTAATTCCTCTTTTCACTATATGTAATAACTGAAGAAAGACTGAACCTTTTGGCGGTGGCCAATAACAGTTCAGTCTTTTTCTATGGTGCACCCGACGAGATTCGAACTCACAACCAACGGATTCGAAGTCCGCTACTCTATCCAATTGAGCTACGGGTGCCTGTATCAATATTAAATAAAAAAGTCACTCCAAAGAGTGACTTTCATCATGGTGATCCATCCGCGACTCGAACGCGGGACACCCTGATTAAAAGTCAGGTGCTCTACCGACTGAGCTAATGGATCCTATGGCTGGGGATACAGGATTTGAACCTGTGAATGACGGAGTCAAAGTCCGTTGCCTTACCGCTTGGCGAATCCCCAATAAAATGGGGCGACTGATGGGATTTGAACCCACGCATGAAGGAGTCACAGTCCTTTGTCTTAACCACTTGACGACAGTCGCCACAACTTTCGAAAATAAACAAATTAATGGTGCGTCCGAAGGGACTCGAACCCCTAACCCCCGCCTTAGAAGGGCGGTGCTCTATCCAGTTGAGCTACGAACGCACATTGGTCGGGGTGGCAGGATTTGAACCCGCGGCCCTCTGGTCCCAAACCAGATGCGCTACCAAACTGCGCTACACCCCGTTGTTTACTGACGAATTTTATTATACATGATTCGCCTATACCCGTCAACACCTTTTTAAGATATTTTCTCTACAAATGAATATGTTTTGCGCAGAACCCATTGTCAGAAAATTCAATAATTCCAATGGTTGGAGCGCATGACGGATAGGGGTGGGTCGGACTGCCCGGATTGAATAGCCGTACCCCTTCCTCATATAGATTGGTGGGTTTATGGGTGTGTCCGAAGCAGATCAGGTCAAATCTTTCTTCAACACCCTTGTAAAACAGCTGCATAAGCGACTGCTTCACTCGATAATTGTGTCCATGGGTCAGGAACACCTTGTGACCCATGCGTTCAATGACGAGCGACTCAGGGCCATTGACGCCAACATCCCCGTTGCCTCTGACAGCGATGACGGGAATACCTGAATACAAGGAAAAATCGTTGTAATAATCGCCCAAATGCCAGATTTCATCAATATTTTCCTTTTCGTGATCAAGATAGGCTATGATCCGACCGGTGTGTCCATGTGTGTCACTGATGACTGCTACTTTCATGATAATTCCTCAATAACTTTTTTAATTGCTTCAGTGCGTTTGCACGGTGGCTGATTTCATTTTTCTCATCTGTGGAAAGTTCCGCAAGGCAACGATTGAGTTCAGACACTATGAAAAGTGGATCATACCCGAATCCGTTATGGCCTGCGGGCGAGTGACCGATTACGCCCTCAAGTGTTCCCTTTGCTTCCAGTTTGTCTCCGTTCGGAAACAGCATGACGATCGTTGAGACGAACCTTGCAGTCCGCTCACTAGTAGGGATACCCTCCAGTGCACCAATCAATCTTTTATTATTTTTGATATCACTTGAAGGTTCACCGGCATAGCGCGCAGAATAGATGCCAGGTGCGCCGTCAAGCGCATCCACTTCCAGTCCTGAATCATCTGCAAGGGTAATTTCGCCCGTAAGGTCCGCAACTGTCTTCGCTTTGAAATAGGCATTTTCCTCAAATGTGGTCCCGGTCTCTTCAATTTCAAGATTACCGAGATTTATTTCGTCAAGCGCGACCAGATCATATTCAAAATCGTCCAGGATCGCTTTGATTTCCTTGAGCTTATGTTTGTTGGAAGAAGCAAGTACCACTCTTTGTCTCATTATATCACCTCATCATCGCTTTATTTTGTGCCTTGATCAAAGTTTCAATCCCACTTTCACCAGACTCCAACAGTGCTTGGAGTTGTTGCTTGTCAAACGGTCGCTCTTCTCCTGTACCTTGCAGTTCAATATACTCACCCTCTGCTGTCATAACGAGGTTCATATCCACATGTGCGGCAGAATCTTCCTCATAACAAAGGTCAAGCATGACTTCTCCGTCCACAACACCAACGCTGACCGCAGCCACGTTTGTCATGATAGGTGATGTCTTAATGAGACCTTTTTCCATGATTTTAAATACAGCGTCTGAAAGCGCAACAAATGCACCAGTGATAGATGCTGTTCTGGTGCCGCCATCAGCCTGGATGACATCGCAATCGATCCATATGGTGCGTTCACCGAGCGCCTTAAGGTCAATGATAGACCTTAGTGATCTTCCAATCAACCTTTGAATCTCTTGACTTCGTCCGTCAATGCCCTTTGTATTCCTGGTTTTCCTTTGTCCAGTCGATCCAGGTAGCATGCCATACTCCGCGGTCACCCAGCCGGAGCCGGTCCCCTTTAAAAAGTGGGGGATCTTTTCCTCGACTGTTGCCGTACATATGACTTTTGTGTTGCCCATTTCGATCAACACAGAGCCCGCGGGGTGCATAAGATAATTTCTTGTAATCTTTACAGGCCTGAGCTCATTATTGGTTCTATTATCAATTCTCATAAAACTCCTTTCTATTTCAAGAACTCCACAATGCCTTTTGCAATAGCATTTGCAGCCTTTTGGAGGTATGTGTTATCCATCAGTTTGCTTTGTTCCGCTGGATTGCTGAGGAATCCGAGTTCAGCGAGTACAGAAGGCATGGAAGTTTCTCTGAGCACCGCGAGATTAGGACGGTGCGCGATACCTCTATTTGTTGCACCAAGCTGTTTGATCAATTCATTTTGTATCTTTTGCGCGAGTCCTTTGTCACTGGAAAGTGACTGATTGCCATAGAGCACTTCAACTCCATTTGCGGCGGAACCCGTATGGGCATTGATGTGAATACTTACAAATATTGTCGCATTCAAAGCCTCTGCCATTGCTGCACGATCATAAAGATTGACATACTCATCTTTGGTACGTGTCATGTACACTTTGAAACCTTGTCTCTCAAGTTCTTTCTGAAGCATCAACGAAGCTCTGAGTGTCAGAACCTTTTCTTTAATCAAACTTCCGACCGCTCCAGGATCTCTACCACCGTGACCGGCATCGATGACGACAAGCGTCTTGTTGAAGTCGGAGTTTTGAATCACTTGGTTGACGAAAGTCAATAACACCTTGTCCCCACTCGACAAATTGGAAACTGTTGTGGATGGTGACAACTTGACCGCCATGTCATACGTTTCCGCAGTTTCAGAAATCACTACAGATTCGACGATATTGTCATTCACAGGGAATTCAAAACCTCCCAAATCAGTCACATTTTTAGGAATTGACATTTGAATCATTTTTGTGTCAGGATTGTAATTGTAAGAAACATTTGAGCTTTCGAAAAGACGTATGCTCAAATTCGATTTGAAACTATCCAGTTTCACATAATCAAAATTGTTGATCGGGTTGTCACTTACGTATACCAATATCTCAGAACCTCTTTCCTCCACATAGAAGTCGTCATAAGTAGGAGCTTCAAAAAGTTCGATTGTTACACGTGTGATGTCGTCCCAAGGTGCGTAATAGGCTTCTTTTCTCTGCTCATAGGTCACAGATTTGATTTTGCCTTTGTTGACAGCGATCATTTCCTTGATGCCCTCATTGGCATGCAAATAGCTGCCTATGACATCCACTACAATCTTGTTGCCTTCAATCGTAGGTTGGAACATAGGATTTTCACTGGTTTTGATGACCACAGTGTCCGTTGAGAATATTTTATCCACTGTGACTTCATTCACTGTGTTGATGAGTCTGATGACCAGCTCTTTTGTTGTCGCATCATAAGAGATGTCATGCCCTCTACGTTCATTTTGAAAAAGTGTCAGTCTCGTCGTTTTGGGATTGGTGCTGGTCATGGTGAGCTCCACACGATCGAGTCCGAAGATACCGTCATAGATATCATAAATCCACGTGTTGCCGGCCTTGGACCAGTTTTTGTCCATGGTAGTGATGTTGAGGTTGGTATTCTGTACATCCACAACAATCTGATCCTGCCCACCGACGTCTGCACCACCGATCACAAAGGAAGTCGCTTCAACTTCACCTGTGACTTTAAGTCTGATTTCAGGATATTTGTTTTTATAGTTCAGGTAAGCCCCTGTCATTGTCTGTTCCTGCTTGTTGATTGCAACCGTTCTTGTATCATTGATCCAAGAGACGCTGAGTCCAAGGATTTCCGTCACAAATCTAACAGGCACATAGGTCCTTCCGATGCCGTCATAAGAGAAAATTCTCGGTGCTACACCGTCTGGTAGCAACGTATTCACACCGTTTATTTTTGCGTTTTTATTATCAATCTGCATGATTACAGATTTTCCATTCACATTGAACTTAATTTCTTCTGAGGCTTGAATCCAACTATATTCAATACCAAGCTCTTTGAAGATTGCTGCAATCGGTACTAGAGCCCTCTCGTTTACTATGATTCCAGGAGTATCGGAAAAAATATCCTGACCTTTGATCATAAGAGAAATCGGTTCGTAAGAGATGTCCCTCTTGCTGGTTCTGTCATAAAGTTCGACACTTTCAAATTCTGAATATTTGTTTGCAAATGTGGTTTGTAATGGTGAAATCAATGTGAAGCACATGATCAAAGCCAAAAGCAATCCAATTTTTCCTTGAACTTTCTTATTCATATTTTGATTGTCCTTCCTGCTATTTAATTACTTTGTATAATTCATCCGATTCAGGTGATGAAATCTCTTCACAGATCATTTCCACCGAATCCTCACCATAACAGATGATTTTCTCCTGATTTTCTGTGACAACGCCGACTTTGGAATATTCAATTCCGGCATCCAAAAATGCTTTTTCAAGGTATGCAGCTCTTTCGGGGGGTACTGCCATTACCATGGAACCACTGGCGATGAGTTTAAGCGGATCGATATGGTAAAAATCACAGATCTTCTCAGTCACAGCATGAATCGAGATTTTCTCTCTTCTTATGCGGCACCCTTTTCCACTCGCTTCACAAAGTTCATGAATTGCTCCAATAACACCGCCTTCAGTGGCATCATGCATTGCGGAGACCCCAACTTTCTGACCAATCAGTCCTTCGCGCAGCACACTGATTTGTTCCATCATTGAGCTTGCTTTATCGAGTTCTCTATTGCTGAGTATTTCCAGCAAATCTCGTCGCTTATCGGTTGCTATGATCGCAGTGCCTTCAAGACCTGCTTTTTTTGTCAGATAGATCCAATCACCATTTTGCGCATCACCTGTTCGTATAAGCTTTTCCTTTGGGATTTTTCCGATTGCTGTAGCTGATACAACGATTCTATTCACTGCAGTTGTGAGTTCGGTATGTCCACCAATGATCTCAATGCCCATGCTGTTGGCTTCTTTGTTCGCCTCGTTTAACAATTCTTCAATGACTTCCTTTTCAGTGTCTTTGGGACAAAGCACCGTCAGAAGCAGAGCCACTGGAACGGATCCGCTGGACGCGATGTCATTGACACAGACATGCACTGCCAGTTTTCCAAGATTGCTGCCACTTCCTGTGATCGGATCCGTTGTAAGAACACATGCCATGTCTCCGAATTCGATTGCCGCACAATCTTCACCGATGCCAGGTCTAATGAGAATATCATCTCTGACAGGTTTTATTTTCTTTAGCACAACTTTACCAAGGTCGTCATTGCTCAATTTTCCAACGCTCATTATCGCACCTCTTCGATTTGCCTTTTCAATTCAATATTATATCATAATCCCCGATTCATAGGGTGTTCGTAATGGAGAATTAACTGTATCGTAAAAAAACGGCTCACAAAGGGGCCATTTTAATTTTTCACAACATTTTTTCAAAATCATCCTCAGAAATCATCGGTACACCGAGCGCATTTGCTTTATCTGCCTTGGAACCCGCATTCTCTCCGACAACCACAAAATCTGTCTTCTTGGAAACACTGCCACTGACTTTTCCACCGTTCGCCTCGATCAAAGCTTTGATCGTATCTCTCGTGTAACGTGTCAAGGTCCCCGTGACCACGATCGTTTTTCCGCTAAAAACGCCATCTACGGCCTCAGTACTAAAACTTGTCATATTGAGACCCATTGACCTTAATCTCTCAATCATCACTTTGATCTCATCCGATCCGAAATACCTTAAGATGCTAAGTGCCATCTTATCACCAATTTCCTCTGTCGCAACAAGTTCGTCATATTTTGCGTTCATGAGCCCATTCATATCTCTGAATGCCTTTGCAAGAGTCTTTGCAGCTTTCTCACCAATCAGAGGAATACCAAATCCGGCAATCAACCTGTGCAGATCATTGGATTTGCTTTTTTCAATGGCTTCGAGCATATTGGATACAGATTTTTCGCCAAATCGTTCCATATTCATTATCGTTTCCGAATGTGCCTCAAGGGTGTATAAATCCGCCAGATCCTTAATCAGACCTGCTTCAATCAAGGTTTCGATAAGCGCTTCACCGACACCATCGATGTTCATGGCGTTTCTGGAGACAAAGTGTTCAAGTGCTCGTTTGATTTTAGCCGGACACATCTCATTCAAGCATCTGAGCGCCGATTCGCCTTCGACTCTCACGGTATCCGTTCCACAAATCGGGCATTGTTCCGGCAATCTAAATGGTTCACTATTCTCAGGCCTTTTTGCGAAATCCACACGTACGACCGCCGGAATGACATCGCCCGCCTTTTGGACCCAAACGGTATCGCCAATGCGAATATCTTTTTCATTGATATAATCCTGGTTGTGAAGCGTTGCCTTGCCTATGACAGAACCAGCCACTTTGACGGGTTCGAAAATCGCAAGCGGTGTGATGACACCTGTTCGACCCACTTGCACCTGAATGTCTTTGATCACCGTGGTCGCCATTTCTGCGGGAAACTTATACGCAATCGCCCATCTAGGGCTTTTTGCTGTGCTTCCCAGCTGTTCTCTGATTTCAAATGGACTAACCTTAATGACCAGACCATCAATTTCAAAAGGCAATCCATGTCTCTCATCGACCATTTGATCACAGTATTCAATCACATCATCCATGGATGTAAATCTTTTTGAAGGCGCAGTTTTAAAGCCGAGTGTATTGAGCCATTCAAACGTCTCAACCTGACTATGAAGACCGTAATCCATGGCATTACTGAGCACATCGAAAACGAATATGTCCAGGGGACGCGATGCGGCGATTTTGGAATCGAGTTGCCTGAGTGAACCCGCTGCGGCATTTCTAGGATTCGCAAAACTTTCTTTACCACCGAGAGTCTGCTGTTCATTCAGCGAGAGAAACCCTTTTTTTGGAATGAAGATTTCCCCTCTGACTTCAAGATTCACAGATTCATTCAGTCTGAGTGGAACGGAACGTATGGTTTTGACATTTTCACTGACGTCTTCACCGATTGTTCCATCACCTCTGGTGGCACCTCTTTTAAAAACACCATTTTCATATAAGATAGCGACAGAAAGACCGTCAATCTTATACTCGACCACGTATTCCAGCTCTCCGGCCGCCTCTTTGCGTACCCGTCTGTCGAAATCTGAGAGTTCCTTTGCATTATAGGCATTGTCCAGGCTGAGTAGTGGCGTGTTATGTGGCACTTTTTGGAATGCGCTGAGTACCGAACCGCCTACGCGATGACTTGGAGATAATGGATCATCCAGTTCTGGATGCTCCTGTTCCAGTGCGATAAGAGCTCTCATCAATAGATCGTACTCACCGTCTGTAAGTGAAGGACGATCGAGCACATAGTAGGCGTAATTGTGCTGTTCAATTTCTTTTCTCAGTGCTGAAATCTGTTCCTTTATTTTTTCTTTCATGATCATCATCCTATGGTTTTGATGGGTGCCATACTGGCACTCAGTTTTTTGATTCCATGAGCATCAAATACGATGGTGAGAGTATCCTTATCATGATCCACCGTCACTATCATTCCCGTGCCAAAAGCTTTATGCATGATTTTGTCACCGGTTTTGAATCCACTATTCTCTGGGATTGTCATTTTATCCTGAACAAGTTCCGTCCCTACTTTGACTGTTGATTTGCCTTGCTTCTTTTGTGGTTTGATATCAAAAAAAGAAACGGGCTTTATCTTGGGTTCAGGGAATGTTTGTGCAAATTTCTTTTCCTCGAGTCCTTTTATGAACTCCGGATCCATTTCTTTAAGAAACACACTGGGTTGTCTGGATTCAAACCTGCCAAAATGATTTCTGTTTCTGGCGTGACTGATGAAAAGAAGTTTCTCAGCTCTGGTGATTGCCACATAACAAAGTCGTCTCTCTTCTTCAAGGGCTTCTTCATCATCCATTGATCTGAACGAAGGAAAAAGTTGATCTTCAAGACCAACTATGAAGACTGCAGGAAATTCAAGACCTTTTGAGGCGTGGACCGTCATTAAAAGCACACTGTTGTTTTCATCCTCGAGGCTATCTTGGTCACTCATCAGAGAGGTTTCAGCCAAGAAATCACGCAGGTTTGGATCTTCAGATCTCTTTTCGAATTCTTCTATAACAACTCGAAATTCGTATATATTGTCGATTCGGCCATCGGATTCGATGCTGCCTTCACGTTCGTACGCTTCTATTATTCCCGATTTTTCAATCAACCCATCAAATATCTGAGTGACGAAATGAGTATCCAAGTTGGCTTTAAGTCCCATAATCATTTCATAAAACGCCTCAATATTTTGTAGAGCCTTACCCGATACGCCTTCAATCTCTGCAGCTTTACGGCAAGCATCGAGCATGCTCACGCCCAGCATCGCGGCATGATTTTGTATTTTTTCCACAGTTTTGTCCCCAAGATTTCTCTTGGGTTCATTGATGATCCTCTGAAAACTGATGTCGTCTTGTGTGTTGACAATCAGTTTGAGATAGGCCATGAGGTCCTTGATTTCCTTACGGTCGTAGAACTTTGCTCCACCGACGACCTTGTAAGGCATGCCGTCGAGCATGAATGCGTCCTCAAAAGCTCTTGACTGGGCATTGGTTCTATAGAGTATGGCAAAATCAGAACGTTTGTAATCCTCATCCCGAATTTTTATCTTGATTTGCTCCAGTACGAATCGCGCTTCATCTTTCTCTTCATAAGCAAGATAATACAGAATTTTTTCTCCAGCTTCAGCTTCAGTCCACAGATTTTTCTCCCGTCTTCCCGGATTGTGTTTAATGACACTATTCGCTAGGGCGAGAATGTTCTTGGTGGACCTGTAGTTCTGCTCAAGCTTGAAGATTTGTGCGCCTGGATAATCCTGCTCAAATTCCTGAATGTTGCGGATATCCGCCCCACGCCACCTGTAAATGGATTGATCCCCATCACCAACGACGAAAAGGTTCTGATGATTGGCACTCAAATACCGGACAAAAGTATACTGTGCTTTATTGGTATCCTGATACTCGTCCACATGAATGTATCTGAATCTCTTTTGATAATAATGCAGCACATCCGGATTGGTCTTGAAGAGTTCTATGGTCTTAAGAAGCAGATCGTCGAAGTCCATCGCCTGATTTTGCTTCAATTTTTCCTGATAAAGTTTGTACAGCTTGATGAATTCACGTTCCCTGAAATCACCCTGATGATCCCGTTCATATTGCTCAGCTGAAATCATATCGTTCTTTGCCGCCGAAATCTTGAACTGAGAGGACTTCACAGGCGTCATTTTCTCATCGATGCCAAGTGTCTTGTAACACGATTTGACGAGTGCCTTTTGATCTGTTGTGTCATAAATGACAAAGTCGCTCGAGTATCCGATTTTATCACCGTCACGTCTGAGGATTCTCACACAAATCGCATGAAAAGTGCCTACCCACATCTGCGATGTCACCGGTCCAACGAGAGACTCTATTCTTTGTTTCATTTCACTTGCCGCTTTGTTCGTAAACGTAATCGCGAGGATGCTTGAAGGAAAAACATCATGTGCTTCGACCAGATTGGCGATGCGATGCGTCAGCACCCTCGTCTTTCCGGAACCCGCGCCCGCCACGACCAAAATCGGTCCTTCTGTGGCAAGCACAGCATTCCTTTGTACGTCATTCAATCCATCTAAATTCATTAATTCCCTCCGCCTTATAATATCAGATTGACCAGCAATCCTTGAATCTCACCCACTTTTCTAAGCACACTTATTTCCTTGTGCTCCCTCTTTAAAATCAGATTGGTCAGTTCTACAAGCTTGGCATCCACTTCAGCGACAGTGCGAAGCACTTTCGCTCTGCCCATCCTTGAAAACCCGCGTTTTTCTCTCATTTCAAAGCCTTTGTGGACCGTTTCCTCAATGAAACCTCTGATCAAATCTTTGTATTCATATAAATTTTCTACAGTCCTGTTCTCCACAAGCGCCTGACCTTTATGGTCAATCTCGTCGAGAGCGTGTTGAAGCGCCTCTTTTTGTTTGTCATAATCCTTCTTTGCCAAAATCTCGGTAAAACTGATTTTGGGTCTCTCATCCGTCTTCGGTGAGTTTGACACCGGTCCTGAACTCGCTTTGGAGGCTCCCGTTGTTTTGCCGACTTTCATCTATTTGTCCTCCTCAGCTTCCACTCTTTCCACCGCAGTCGTTATCCTACCTATCAGTTCAAACAACAGCGAAGGGAGTGCATCTCTCAGATCATTCTTGACCATATGCTTCATGAAATCGGGATTTTGCTCCACAGGGATGTTCATAGCATTCGCTTCTTTTATGACACTCTCCGAATAGGATTTGAAATCACCGCGGTTGTCAAAATTTTCATACACCCTGGAAATATTCTTTTCATTCATATCTTGAAATCAAATCCTTTCTCCGTTTCGTACGTATAATCCATAGGTTTCACGTTTTGCTGGACACTGAGCATTGGCTTGCCACCATCCGAATAATTTTCAAACGAGAACTCACCCTGCACATACCCAAGATCATCCAGTCCCTCAAGCAACTCCCTAAACAACGGTTCAAGTGCGGCTCTGGAGTCACTCATCACTTTGAGGTTCACCCTCCCCGATTGAATGGTCACTTTGACACCCACTTCTCCATGCTTTTTAAGAGACATGCCGAAATAAAGTTCAGTATTTTGGGAATCCAGCTGACCGCCATTTTTCCTGCCGTTCATATAGACCTTCATATTACCGATGGTCTCCCCATCCTCAAATGGCATGTTGAAAAACTGAAATTGTTTGCGCCCCTCCTGATCCGGTTGGTTCATCATCTGCTGACCTGAAAGGTTCATCATCGTCTTCTCCTGATTCTGAACCGTACGGGATTCCGTCTCCTCTTTCATCATTTTGAGAAGGATTTCTTTGACATTGCCCTCGATCCACTCCTGACTCTTCACGGAATCTTTCATTTCAATTTTGGAAGACACCTCCGATTCGTGATTAATACCCATAAAACGCATGATTTCAGCCACATCTCTGGCTTGTCTCACACCTGTTGAATCCTTGAATATCTCCAGGACGCGTTCCAGCTGAGCCTCAAGTTTCACCGGTTTCTCGATTTGCTTAGGTAAAAATTCATTCATGATTTGGTCTGTTTTTAGCGTTGCAAACGCCTGGACTCTGTTAACTGATGGTGAAAAAGTCATCTTCTCGAAAGTCTCTTTGACTTCGGTTGTGATTTTCACTGCACCAGCAATATCTCCTTTAACAAGAGCATCTTTTGCATTAAGGAGTTTCGCACTCCCGTGCATCAACTCTTTTTCCATATGCATGTCTGTGAACAACGTCACGTTGCTTTTCATGATCAAATGTTCCAAACGGTCGATTGCTTTTGAGACCATCTGGATCATATCGGCTTTCGCTGGTTTTTCAGGAATCTGTAAAAGTTCGACCACTTCCTTTTTAAAAGCACCAAAAGTCTCTTTTGCCTCAATGGTCGCCTGAGTGGTTTCTTTCACGATGTACTGCTTGAAATCAAAAACCTCAGCAATGATATTTGCGGCCTGATCCAAAATATGACTCACAGCCTCCGAGATAGCTTTTTCAATCTCTGGATCAATTTCAAGCTCTGATTGTGGCACGTCCCCTGAAATATCGTAAACTTCATTGTTCGTTTTAACCGATTCTTGATTTTCTGTATGTTTAGTAGGTTTAGTAGGTTCAATGGAAACTTGTTGTTCTGCGTCAACTCTTTCAGTTGTCTCATTTGAAACAGGTTCCTTCACAGATAATGGCATCTCATTGATAACCTTAACCAACTTTTCAAGCAATGTGGCCACAGTCTCTTTACTGAGATTCAGCAGTACAGTTTCTTTGGAATCAACACCGGCAACGAGCTGAATCGCTCTCACTACTGCGGATTTAAGATCCTGCCCACTCTCCAGCGCCCTTATGATTTCGGCTTTTACCGCCTCTGGGAACTTCAAGTTATGGATCAGTTTTTGGACATCAGACTTAGGCAATCGATCCACCACGTTGTCATCGAGTAACAGCTGTAGGTCTTCAGGGCTGACCTGAAGAGCGCTATGAAGCGCCATCAATTGATCCGACTTCAAATCCACCCCTTTGTAGAGAGCCATCTCCACTGTTTCGAGTTTGGATTTGACATCGCCATCCGCTGCATTCATGAACTCCGTAACCTCATTGATCGTTTGTCGATCCGGTACTTTGTTATATTTCGAAAAAAGCGCGTTCAACGCTTTCGCATCCTCACCACTGAATTTGGGAACTTCGACTTTGTTTTCTTTTATGGTTTGTCCATCGCTCGGTTTTTCTGAAATCTTTAGCGATTGGGTCAATGATTGTAACATATTGCCTATTTTCATAAGATCACCTCACTGAAATTATCGGCACGGGACCCTCTATATCTTAGACAGGGCCAGCCTTTTTTCACGGACGTTGGTCACTGTAAGAGAGAGCATGACAAGCGCTCCACCCACAAATTGTTTGACCGATATCAATTGTCCCAAATAGACATAACTGAAAATTATCGTCACTATAGGCAGAAAGTTGATGAACAACGACGATTCCGTAATCCCAAGCAAATCCATGGATCTTGCAAAATAATAAAATCCTAACACGGACGCGAACACACTGAGAAAAATCAGATGCATGATGCCTTCAAGCGGTACTGCTGTCCAGTTGTTGTTTTCGAAGGGAGCGATAATCAGAAAAAAAGGCAAACTGTATAAGAACTGATAGAAAATGATCGTCAAATAGGAATAGCTTCTAAAAAGTGGTTTAGATGCCATGGAATAGACCACCCACGAAAGTACAGCACCAAGCATCATCAAATATCCTATGGTCTCCTCCACCACGAAAAGCGATTTGAATCTTAAATCGATGATCAATACAACTCCGGCTATCGAAATCAAGATGGCCATCACATCGACCTTATCGATTTTTCTCTTGAAGATCAAAGCTTCAAAAATCAGTGTGAACATCGGAATGGATGCAATAATGAGAGCGGCAGGAGATGCTGAAATGTACATGATTCCCGTATTCTCAAAATAGAAATAGATGGCAATACCAATTGTACCTGCGAGTATAAAAAGTGGTCGATCTTTCTTATGCACTTTCAGGGGTTCTTTCATGATTTTCATCATAGCAAACATAATTGCCGTAGCGATTACAAACCTTATCGCACCTATGGTCATCGGCCCCAAATAGTCGAGAAGATACTCCGTACTCACAAAGGAAATGCCCCAAGTGACCACAGGAATCGACACGCTGATCAGACCTTTCGTTTTTCTTGTCATATTTTCATCCTCTATTGTGTATTATTTTTGATAATGTGATCGGCAACCGTCTTGGCTGATGAAAACGCCCACTGGAGATTGTAACCACCTGAATCGCCGTCGATATCGAGTACTTCACCTATGAAATAAAGACCATTCCTGATTCTGGACATGAGATGCTTTGCGCTCACTTCCTCAAGAGCAACTCCACCTACACTCACCATGGCTGATGCTTCTCCAGTAAGTGCCTGGATTGCCACAGGATAAGCCGTCAAATGCTTGATGATTTCTTTTCTGACAGGCTTTGTCACCTCAGAAAGTCTCAGCTCCCTTTTTGCACCTGATGCGGCAAGGACGACTGGTTTGAGACGGTCTGGAATATCCAATTTATTCATGAAAAAGGCCAAAGGCTTTTCTCCGTTATCTCCCGCAATTTCCAGAAAGAACCGATCGAGCGTTTCATAGGTCATATCGACAAACTGAATTTCAAGTCTGTCACCTTTCTCAAAATTCCTGCTATTGTCGAGGATCACTGGTCCACTCAGTCCGAAATGTGTCAAAAGCAGATCTCCTGTGAACCTTCTGGTCTTTTGGCCTTCCCTACCCATTGATATATGGATGTTCTTAAAGGTGAGCCCACTCAATTCCAGCAAGTTCCTGTCATCGCAATGAACAGAGGTCAGTCCAGGCTTCGCTTCCACGACCCTGTGCCCCAGCTTTTCAGCGATGACATATCCATCCCCTGTAGTTCCAAGTCTTGAATAAGTCATGCCTCCTGTGGCGACAATCAGATTTGTGGAACAGAAGTCACCATAATCAGTGCGTACAGTATAGATTAAATCATCAAAAAGCACTTCAGTAAGCTTTACCTCTTTCATAATTTTTGCATTTCTGTTGTCACGAATGGCATTCAATAGCGTTTCAAGAACATCATTCGATCTAAGCGTTGCCGGGAACACTTTCCCATCTTCCCTCTCGGTACACTTCAGTCCATGAGATTCAAAATATCTGATCACAGCTTTGTTGTCATGATGTGACAATGCGAATTTCACAAAATTCTTATGATCGCCATAATGTGAATAGAAAGCCTTGATATCACCTCCGTGCGTCAGATTGCACTGACCGCTCCCGGAAGCGAGGAGTTTGAGCCCTAATCGGCTGTTTTTCTCGAGCACAAGCACTTTAAGAGGATTCAGATGTGCTGCCAGATACAATCCCGCCGCACCTCCACCTATAATTACTGCATCATATTTCATATTTACCTCTTTTATTGTATAATATTAGTACCGATTGGGGACAGGTGCAAACTGGTACCTTGAGGTACCAGTTTGCACCTGTCCCCAATCGGTACCTTATACTAAGTATTTCTGATATACAAAGACGCTAAAAGGACGTGATAGCCTTGTTTTCAACCGAAGCCGAAGCCAAAAACCTGATAAACGCACTCAGAAACGGCACCGCACCATTTAAACATCATACGATGATTCTATCTGGTCGCGATGACGAGATCAACGCATTCAAAAAAGCGCTGAAGCTCATTGAAAACGACACAGGTTTAGTGAAAATCCTTATCGGAGACTACGGCGTCGGTAAATCTTTTTTAATGGGCACATTCAAGCATATTGCCCTCAATGACGATTATGTGATTGCGTCGTTTCAAATCAATAATGGCTATCGGTTGAACAAGCTGGAAGATCTGTACTATGCCATCATGCATAATCTATATTTGAAACACAATCCGGAATCCAAATCTTCATTTGACGCTATTTTTGACCTTTGGATTGAAAATCTTAAAAACTCACCGTTTCCAGAACAAAAAAGCCATGAAATTCAGACGGTCTGTGATGCACTCTCGAAGTTCAACCTCACTTTTTCTAGGGCATTTTTAAGTTACATCCGTTCAAAAATCCGAGGAGACCGTGAAGCGACCACCACCACGGGCGCATGGCTTTCGGGGGAACAGCATATTCCACAGGGCTTGAAGCAAAAGGTCGATCTCACAGGAGGCGTCGACAAGACCAATTCGCTTGATTTCCTTAAATCTTTCGTGAAATTAATCACTTTGCTCGATTATAAAGGACTAATTGTTTTCATCGATGAACTCGATTTGGTGTTGCATGATCGAAGTGATATAAGGTTAAGTGCCTATGACAATCTGAAGTACCTTGTCGACCTCACCACCTCTGGAGAACTCCCCAATACTTTTTTTGTCTTCACCGGAACAAAAGAAGTGATTACGTCTGAAGAAAAAGGGGTACTAACGCATACGGCACTTGCTCAGAGACTCAATCTGAACCTCCCGGAAGATTCCGGTTCTGTTCTTCAAATCGACTCGCTTGAACCTGCCGACTTACTCGAACTGACAAAAAAAGTATTGAAACTTTATAGCAGTTTCACAGCTCTGCCAAACAATATCGGTGCAGAACTGCTATATGATGAAATCAATAAAAGCGAGCCGAGAGTGACCCGTCATTATGTCACAAGGCTCATCGAAAGACTGGATTCTGAAATCCTATGATCCACAAGAACCTATCTATCATTTTAGCATAGGTTCACACCTATTTTATATGCTTTTTTATAAATAATATGTTGTTGAAGGAAGGTCTCAATGAAAGGTACTGTAGTAAACATCTGGCTCAACACAATCACCAAACTCTATGGTGAAAACACAAAAAATAAAATTTTGACCGAACAAGGTTGGAATCCCAATCGTCTGATCACTCCACTCGAAGAGATTGAAGACAAACGCGTTTTTGCGTTAATCGATGCTTTTGCAAAGAACAAGGGCATGAAAAGCGATGAACTTTGGAGAAAGCTCGGACAAAACAACATCAAATCTTTCCACGATTGGTTCCCGTCCTATTTTGACAATTCCAGTGCCATGGGCTTTCTGATGTTGATGGACAGGGTTCACGCCCAACTCACCAAAATGATTCCGGGAGCTAAACCTCCCCGTCTGATTCCGGAAGTCATTGATGAAAAAAACATCTACCTGACCTACAAATCCAAAAGAGGACTGTTTGAGTATCTTGCGGGACTATTTGAAGGAGTCGCTGAACACTATGGTGAAAAAATCGACGCAAAAATTGTTGAAAAATCCACTGAAGCAGACGGCACCCATGTGGCGAAGTTCCATCTGACATTTGAAAAATCTCCAAAAATGATCAAAAAATACAAACTCACAAAGTTTTTGTCATTCGGATTTATAAAATCCTTGCCAATTAAGATCATGCTGATTCCAACACTTCTTACTGTAGCGATTATCGCCATACTGAATGGTGTTGAAAACATACCATTGTTGATTGGTGCACCGATACTTGTATTCCTTTCAGGCATTTTTGTGGCCGGTGCGGTCATGAAACCGGTAAACGGAATCCATGAGGAGCTCGAAAAAATCAAGACAATCCAGATTTCTGAAGATCTGATAGTAAGAACAGGGGATCACATCGAATCCACTTATCGCGACATTGCAAATGTCAAAGACTCCCTTAGGGAGGAATTCACTTATTTAAAAGGTGGAATGGATGATCTTTACTCATTCACAGACAAATTCTCCGTGGTTTCCAAGAACCTCAGTAGCGTTTCCGATCTGATTGCCCAGTCCGTACAGGAAGTAGCAGAAGGCGCCATTCATCAAGCCACTGAAACAGAAGGTTCTGTGAGCATACTCGCGGACAACATCGAAATTCTTAATCAAATCAGCCAAAGAGAGCTCGAAGGTAAAGAAAGTCTAGAGTCTGCAGTGAAGCAAATTGAGATTTCATTCAACGATCTCGAGAAAGTCTCTATAAACCTCAATCAGGTCAAAGACAAATTTTCCGAGGTCAATACCCAAGGTACTGAACTCAGCAAGAAAGTAAAAGACATCATTACAATCGTCAGCACAGTAGAAAGTATTGCCGAACAAACGAACCTTTTAGCACTCAACGCTTCTATCGAAGCAGCAAGAGCTGGTGAAATGGGACGTGGATTCAGCGTTGTTGCTGAAGAAATCAGAAAGCTCGCTGAGGATTCAAAAAATGCCGTCAGCACCATCAACTCAAGCCTCAACCTGTTCACCCACGGCGTCAACAGCATGGTGAGTCAAGTCAATGACCAGTTCATCGAGCTTGAAAACGGCACCAAGACCATGGCGAACGTCACTGTGGAAAGCAAAAATGCATCTTCTCGAATCAAAGTGGTTTCAAACTCGATTTCCGAGATTTCCAAACAACTTTCGAATGAGACCCAGAAAATCAACAAAGTGTTCGAAAACATGCATACTTTAGCTGCCATAGCAGAAGAAAACTCCGCCACATCGCAGGAGATGAGCGCAAACGTCACAAGCTTCTCCTCCGAGATCATATCTTTGACCGAGAACATCTCTGAACTCGAAAAGGTGGTATTGTTCCTTAAAAACGAACTCAAACGTTATAAATTATAAACAAAGTCGGCTCGTCTTCCTAATCAATGGAAAACGAGCCGTTTTTATATTTATACCAGTCTTGGATTGTCGTAAATATTCGTTTTGAAATAAAGGTAACTGTTGAGCAATAGACGAACCGTCATATCCAGTGCAATCGCAAGGAATATAACATTAATGGACATCTGGAACACGTACGCAGCCAACATGGCAATCGGCACACGGACCACATAAAGTCCGATTCCAGCCGCATACATCGGCATCTTGGTATAACCAGCACCTCTCAGAGCACCTCCGAGCACACCTGCAACATTTTGAGGCACTTGAGCCAGACCGCAATAAATCAGATACATGGTTCCAATTCTTATCAACTCCTGATCTTTAGTCATAATTCCTAGGAGCACTTTTGGAAACAGCACCAGAGAACCTCCACCTATCACAGATACGATCACAGCCCATCTTATGATTTCTCTCAGGTAACTTCTGGCCTTTTCTGGAGCTTTGGCTCCCAGATATCTGCCCACGTAAGCCGTTGCAGCTACTTGAAATCCCGCCATAGGCATATATGCAATGCTTTCCGCCTGGAGCCCCAATTGATAAGCCGCATAAGCATTGTCACCATATGTGAGTATCGCCCTGATCAATAATACTGAACTCATTTGCCAAAATAAAGATTCGATGGCACTAGGCACACCCGTTTTATAAACCGATGCTATAATGCTCTTCTTGAATCTGAAAAATGAAGAAACACTGCTATGTTCAATAATGCCGCCTTTTCTTACGATAACGACAATCGCTATAACCGCAGCAATCGCTTGAGAAGATGCCATGGCAATACCTGCACCCATGAGTCCAAGCGCAGGAATTCCAAAGGCTCCTCTCACTAAGATCAGACCCAAAACAACATTGAGTATATTCATGATAGCACTGATGATCATTGGTGTAGTTGCATCACCACGTCCCTGTAAGGCTCCCGCAACAATAAGGACAATACCTAGAAATGGCATCCCAAGTCCTACAACTCTGAGCAGTTTAACACCCACTTCCAATAGTTCACCTTTCGCGCCGAAAATTCCTAACCAAAAAGAAGGCAAAAATATCAAAGTACTTAAGAAAATCAATGACAATATACAAATCGATCCAATTGTTTGCCTGATCGCATGCTTGATGCGTTCGTGATCTTCAGCTCCTAGTGCTTGAGCAATGACAACCTGGACTCCAATTGCAATACCTTTGTAGACCGCCCAGATCATACCTCTCACTCGTGTGCTGAGCCCCATCGCCCCAATGGCTATGAAACCAAGATTGCCAATAAGCGCCATGGATACAATGCCGACCATCATTTCAAGTATACTGGACATCATGATCGGCAAAATCATTTTGAGTATAGCAAGTCTCATTTCACGTTTTTCTATAGTCACACCAGCCACGATACCCACCTCGCGTCATTATATTTCGCTTCCCTATATATTTTAACAGAAATGTGGCTTTTGTAAATAAAAAAGAGAACCGCTTAAGCGATCCTCCCGTAATTCTTATCGATGCAATATCGGTGAAATTCTCTTGTAAAGAACAAGTGTCAAAATTGAAAGTACAATACCTTTGAAAATATTGAAAGGCATGATTCCGAAAAGAACCAAAGTTTCCAGAGAAACAATGGAAGGATTCACAGCCGCGCCCATACCAATAATGGCATCGATTGGCATGAAATTCGTATAAAATGGAATCAAAATGAAATAGTTTGCGAGACCACCAACGATTGACATAACCACAGTACCCACAGCGAGTCCAATAATCGCGGACTTCTTGGATTTGCTTCTCTTATATACCAACGCGGCAGGAACCACCATGGAAATACCGATTATAAAGTTGGCGAGTTCTCCAACACCACCAGTTGATGTTTGAAACGTATGCAATAAATTCTTGATGCCTTCAACAGCTATTCCCGCAAAAGGTCCCATTGAAAATGCTAATATAAGTGCCGGTAAATCACTCACATCGATTTTCAAGAATGCCGGGAAAAATGGAATTATGAGTTCAAATTGCATCAATACGAAAGCGAGAACACTCATCATCGCTATCTTGGTCATATGTGAGACCGAAATCTTTCTTTTTGTCTGTGCTACCATACCTATTACCTCCATCATCATATAATTGGGTTTATGACTTTTAGGGTACAAAAAATCCCCATAAAGCATGACTTCAGGGGAAATTAGACATGTAACATAAACCTCTTCTTCCATCCAGACTATAACTGTCGGCTCTGGAATTCAACCAGATCAACCTTTCGGCTCGCGGGCTATACCGCCGGTGGGGACTCACACCCCGCCCTGAAGATTATTTCGTTTTTATTTTAACACGAAGCATTTACTCTGTCAAGCTATTGCTTCGCTGACCGAACCCTTAGGTGACTTGATCACTTTGTGCTGCCAATTGCCTGTCATATAGATGCCGAGTCCCACGATACAGATCAAGAGATTACTGATGATCATGGCATACCATATGGAAGAAGGACCGAAATTTGCATTTTTGCTTAAATACATTACCATAGGGATTCTAAGTACCCATAACCTTCCCATCATAAGGACCATTGCGGAAAGCGTATGACCGGATCCTTGAAATGTACCGACGAGAATCTGAAAATAACCCATGAGCGGCACTGAGATCAGTATCATTTTCAGATAAGCTGTACCACTTTCTATTACCTCAGGTGACTGAGTAAATGCTTTTACAATTGATTCTGAAAACGGAAACATCAGTCCGCCACCGGCTACGAGCATGAATGTGGTCAGTTTTGTACTGGTCCAAACGGCATTTTTGGAGCGTTTGATGTTGTCAGCACCTAAATTTTGCCCTACTACAGTAGCAAGAGCACTTCCAATTCCCATAGACGGCATCATGATGAGTGAACTGATTCTATTTCCTATTGCAAAAGCAGTCAACGTAATCTCACCAAACGACACCAGGAACACATTCAAAACAGTAAAACCGAGTGCAGTTGTCGCTTGACCCGCAGAAGAAGGAAAACCTATTTTGATGATTTTCATCAAGCGTTCCACGTCCGGCTTCAAATCGGCTAAATCGATTTTGAGACTCTGTTTGTCACTGAACAGTGTAAATACGCCATAAATCGCAAAGACCCCAGTGGAGAGCACTGTCGCGTATGCGGCACCCATAATACCCAAATCGAGAACGAAAATAAAAATCGGATCCAGAATCACATTCATAAAAACTGATAAAGCTCCAATCACCAGTGGTGAAATCGTATCGCCTTGTCCGTGCTTGACCGCGTTGAACGCATTCATCAAAAAAGTCGAAAACAAACCTGCAAACATAATGCTTAGGTAAGCGACACCATTGTCATAAAGACTTCCCGTCGCTCCCATCCATCTGACGATATATGGTGCGGCAAAGAATCCTGCGACTCCAAGAACCACTGAAAGACTGAACAATAAAAGAATCGCCTGACCGGCTGTTTTTTTAGCCTTGAAATTGTCTCCCGCCCCAATGTATTGTGAAATCAATGCAGACGTAGCAATTGTCATCCCGATTCCGAAAGACATCATCAGAAATATGAGTGGCCAGACAAATTGCACCCCGGCTACCTCATTGCCTCCAATCCGACTTATAAAGAACGTATCTGTTAAATTATAAAGTGTATGTATGAAATTGTTGAGCATGACCGGCAAGGACAAAGTAAGAATCACCTTGTTCATATTTCCGTTCAAAATCAAATCCCTCTTCTTTTTATAGTCCATATAAGTCTCTCCATCAAATGTCGTTTTAGCCATTTTTATTATAGCATAAATTAATTAGCTACTCAAACATTTCGTGAAGCTAAATATAATATTTTGTAATACCTTTCACTCAATCTCAGTATTTCTGATATAATTATCCTATCAAATATAAATGGAGGTCACATATGGTCGTAGGAAATTTTAATGCGCTAAAAGCAAAAGAAATCACCAGCCCACTTGCTCGGAACGCCGCCATGAAAGTATTGGTATCACCAGAAGAAGGTTGGGAAGGTTACGTCATGCGTGTGGTCGAACTGGAAGTGGACGGATACAGCCCAAAACATGAGCACGATTGGCCGCATATCAATTTTGTAATAGAAGGCAGTGGAACCCTATTGATAGGAGATACACTTCATACGCTGTCACCAGGCAGTTATGCCTATGTACCAAACAACACGTTGCATCAATTCACAAATGCTGGAGATACCACACTGAAATTTATTTGTATTGTGCCGGAAGAAGGTCATCAATAATTAAGGGGATTTTACAATGAAGTTTTCGAAGAAAATCAAGTTGATCAGGGAACAAATGCGTTTTTCAGGAATTGATGCCTATATTGTCCCATCAAGTGATCCACACGCAAGTGAATATTTACCCGAATATTACAAGACCCGTGAATGGGTTTCCGGATTCAAAGGTTCCGCAGGCACTCTGGTCATTACCCAGAAGAAATGTGCGCTTTGGACCGATGGCCGCTATTTCATACAGGCAGAAAAAGAACTGGCGGATACGGATATCACAATCATCAAAATGGGTATACCTTCCGAACCAACAATTTCCCAGTGGCTCATCACTGAACTCGATGATGATTTCAGTGTTGGTTTCAATGGACTCCAGATGATGACAAGTGAAGTTCAATGGCTTCAAAAGCATCTGAAGCACAAAAATGTCAAAATCGACTTCACGTCAAATATAATTGACAAAATTTGGCTGAACAGACCTTATCTGCCTTCCGAAAAAATCTATATTCACGATGATTTTTACAACGGAGCAACTTCCAGCGAGAAGATTCAAAGAATCAAAGATAAAATGAATGCACTTGGTGCAAGTAGCCATCTGATCACCAAACTTGATGACATCGCATGGGTCCTCAACTTAAGAGGTAACGATATCACCAACAATCCCTACTTTCTATCTTATCTTTTCATTTCCAATGAAAAAGTGATCCTTTATGTGGATCCACTCAAACTCAATGAAAAGATTGTTGAGAAATTGCACAGCAACCAGATCAAAGTCAAGCTTTACGATGATTTGCTCAAAGATCTTGGCGGACTCAAGTGTCTCAAAGCCATCATGTTGGATAAGTCCGCTACACCATACTTTATTTATAACAGTTTGGAAAATCGTTGCAAAGTGATTGACCACAGAAATCCAAGCACAGATTTCAAAGCAGTGAAAACCGATTTGGAATTGAAACATCTTGAAGAATGTTACATCGATGATGGTGCAGCTGTCGTCAAATTCTTAAATTGGCTTTCTAAAACAGGTACTGAAAAGTTGACTGAACTGGATATCGACACTAAAATCACTGCATTTCGTAGTGAAAACCCGCTGATCCGTGGAAAAAGTTTTGATACCATCGCAGCTTATAAAGATCACGGCGCAATCATGCATTACAGAGCAACTGAGGAAAGTGCCTATACGATTGAACCAAAAGGCCTCTTGTTGATTGACTCTGGTGCCCAATATTTGAATGGAACAACAGACATCACACGAACCGTCGCCATGGGTCCCCTCACCGAGGAGGAGAGAACCGACTTTACGCTGACTCTGAAAAGCATGCTTGCCCTCTCGAGAGCGGTATTCCTTGAAGGAGCAACAGGCACACATCTCGATACCATTTCTCGTATGAACATGTGGGAACATGCCATGGATTACAAATGCGGTACCGGACACGGCATAGGATACTTCCTTGGCGTCCACGAAGGTCCCGGAAGAATCTCCATGAACCTTTCCGATGTGTCTCTCGCCCCAGGTATGGTGTTTTCCAATGAACCTGGTGTATACAGAAACGGCAAGCACGGCGTAAGACTTGAAAACATCATTTATGTCGTCCCACATACGGAAAATGAATTCGGTCGTTTTTTCAGATTTGAGACATTGACCCTGTGTCCACTTGACATTGATGCGATCAATCTTGATATGATGACCAAAGTCGAAATAGACCAACTCAATGCTTATCATGATAAAGTCAGAACCTTGCTATCCCCCAAGTTGAACGCCGATGAAAAGAAATGGCTCGAAAATGCAACACATGCCATCTAACACATTTGTATTTCACTCCAACAAAACAGGCTCACAAAATCATCGATTTTGTGAGCCTTATCTTTTGAACTTTTGCTCTCCCTGCTTTTCCTGCTCTTCCTGCTCTTAACTACTTCCCTATATCATTTCTGTAATACGCTTGTTCAAAACTTATTTTACGAACAGCCTCATAAGCACACGCTCTAGCTGTTTCAAGATCATCACCTAGACTCGTCACACCAAGCACGCGTCCACCATTTGTAACGATTTCTCCATCCAACATCTTGGTCCCACAGTGAAACACAGTAGCATCATTGACGTTCTCAAAACCTTTTATAATTTTGCTTTTTTCATAGTTTTCCGGATAACCTCCTGATGCCATGATCACACAAACCGCACTCTGATCATGCCAATCCAGTTCGACTTCGTCAAGCCTTTGTGAGACAATCGCATCAAATATGTCAATAAGGTCGTTTTTCAATCTCGGGAGAGTGACTTCCGTTTCCGGATCGCCAAACCTGACATTATACTCCAGTACGCGAATGTCATCTCCATCAATCATGATGCCAACGAACAATATGCCTTTGAATTCGATGCCATCTTTATGAATGCCATCGATAAATGGTTGAAGAATGGTTTTATTGATTGTATCCATCCTCACTGCATCAATCACACGGCTCGGAGAGTAGGTCCCCATACCACCTGTATTCGGTCCCAAATCCCCATCCATGGCTTTTTTATAATCTTGTGCGGCTTGCATTGGAAGCAGAGTCAAACCGTCACAAAAGCACAATATTGAAGCTTCGACGCCCACTAAAAACTCCTCGATGACCACACGCGCTCCCGCTTCTCCGAAAACGAGATCTTGCATCATATCGTCTATTGCAGCTCTCGCTTCGACCATATCGTTTGCTATGATGACGCCTTTACCAGCCGCAAGACCATCGGCTTTGATCACCACCGGAAATCCAAATTGGTCCAATGCCTCAATGGCCTCTTCATGTGAATCGTAAGTGCCATAAGCGGCTGTGGGAATACCGTGTTTTGTCAAAAACGCCTTTGTGAAATCCTTGCTTCCCTCAAACTGCGCCGCAAATTGGTTGGGTCCGATGATTTTGAGGCCTTCCGCTTCGAATCGATCCACTATTCCAAGAACGAGAGGCACTTCGGGCCCAACAACCGTCAAATCTATGCTTTGAGCTTTCGCAAATGAAAGCAAGCCATCAATGTCATCTACTGTGATATTTATACACGTGGCAATCTCCATCATCCCCACATTGCCAGGTGCAGCAAAAAGTTCAGGATTTCTTGAGCTTTGATTCAATTTCCATGCGATGGCGTGCTCTCTTCCACCACTTCCAACAATAAGTATTTTCATGGTCATCCCCTTATAAAAATTATGGATTAGTGTTTAAAATGTCTCATACCCGTGAACACCATGGCGATGCCGTATTTGTTGGCCTCATCAATAATCTCTTGGTCCTTAACGGAACCTCCAGGTTGAATGATTGCTGAAATACCGGCTTCCGCTGCCGCTTTGATGGCATCCGAAAACGGAAAGAAAGCGTCCGATGCGAGAACAGCTCCCTTTGTCGGGTAATTGGAATGTGCTATGGCCCCTTCCGCAGCCCACACCCTGCTCACTTGACCTTGTCCGAGGCCTAGGGTTTGCCCATCTTTTGTTATGACTATGCCATTGGATTTCACGTGCTTGCAGACCTTCCATGCAAACATGAGTTCCTCGATTTCATTTTTGGTCGGAATGCGTTCGGTCACGCTTTTCAGTTCGCCTTCAACCAACACTTCATCGGTTTCTTGGACCAAAACTCCACCAAGAACTTTTTTCATGTCCAGTCTCGGACAATCCATTTTTTCACTGATACCATGGAGTTCAAGCAATCGGATATTCTTTTTAAGTGAAAGTTTTTCAAGCGCATCCTTCTCAAACTCAGGTGCGATTATTATCTCAAGGAATATTTCACTGAGTTTTTCAGCAGTCTTTAAATCTACTGCCCTATTGAGAGCGACGACGCCTCCAAATATGGACTGTGGATCGCATCCGTACGCTTTCTCATAAGCATGTAGAATGTCATAACCCACACCTACCCCACATGGAGCGGCATGTTTGACTGCGACGACAGTAGGTTTGTCAAATTCTTTGATCAATGCGATGGCCGCATTGGCATCGTTGATATTGTTGAAGGAAAGTGCTTTCCCATGCAATTGTTTCGCAGATGCAAGTGTTTTTTCAGTTCCAAGGACTTCTTTGTAGAAAGCCGCTTTTTGATGAGGATTCTCACCGTATCGCATATCTTCAACTTTTTCAAAAGTGAGTGTCAATAGGTTTGGGAAGACTTCCTTATCCGCTTTTTCCCTCAAATACGAGGCAATCATCGCATCGTAATTGGCAGTGTGTTCAAACACCTTGAGTGCAAGGTCATATCTGAGATCATAAGTCACCTCATTGTTTTTCAGGGCCTCATAAACGCGTTCATAATCAGTGGGATCCACAACAACCAAAACGTCTCTATGATTTTTGGCGGCAGATCTGAGCATGGTCGGTCCGCCGATGTCTATATTTTCAATCGCTTCTTCAAGCGCAACATTCGATTTTGAAATGGTTTCTTTGAATGGGTAAAGATTGATTGCAACGATATCAATCGTTTCAATATTCAGTGTCTCCAGTTGTTCCATATGAAGCGGATTGTCTCTCATAGCCAATATTCCCGCATGAACGGAAGGATGAAGCGTTTTGACGCGACCATCTAGGCATTCTGGAAAACCGGTAATCTGTGATATGTTGATCGCATTTACACCCGCCTCTAAAATTGTCTTTTCTGTACCCCCGGTCGAAATGATCGACACTCCTAGTTCAGACAGTTTTTTTGCAAAATCCACAATCCCCGTTTTATCAGAAACACTGATAAGTGCTCTAAGATTCATATCTGCCTCCAAAATTTTCAATTAGATCTTTAAGTACCCTGACCAGCAACTCGTGTTCGATGACCAACACTCTTTTTGACAGTGATTCGGCCATATCGCTTTCAAACACTGGAATTTCTACCCGCTCAATCACCTTCCCGGTGTCCACGCCCTCATCCACGTAATGGATCGTCACTCCTGTGACAGCATCTCCACTTGAAATCACAGATTCGTGCACCTTCATCCCATAGAAGCCTTTGCCACAGTGTCTGGGAATCAGCGAAGGATGGATATTGATGATTCTGTCTTTATAAGCTCCGATAACACTGGAAGGCAAAATATTGAGATAACCTGCCAATACAATGAGATCGATTTTCTTTTTTTCAAGTAGATTCAAGAGCGCGGTCTCGCGCTCTTGATCTTCAGGATAATTGCCTTTACCGACATAATATGCCGGGATTCCAGCATTTTCAGCTCTTTTTAGTCCAAATGCCTCTTTGCGGTTTGACACGACGCAAGCGATTTGAAGATCCAGCTCACCACTGTCTACCGCGTCGATTATGGATTGTAGGTTGGTACCCCCACCTGAAATAAGAACCGCAATTCTTACTTTTGACATAACATGACCCCTTCATCACCCTTTACAATGTTACCGATCACAAAGCATGTCTCTCCATTTGATTCCAGCGATCGGATCGTCGCCTCTTGATCTTCAGGACTGACCACCACTATAAATCCAATGCCCATGTTGAATGTACCAAACATATCTTCAACGGAGATGTCTCCTTTTTCTTGCATCACTTTAAAAATTGGAAGAGGCATCCAGGCATTGAGATTGATTTCCGCAGAAAGCCCCTCTTGAAGAATTCTAGGAATATTCTCGTAAAATCCCCCTCCTGTCATGTGCACAGCACCCTTCACTTTGACTTTTCCAAACAGATCGAGCATGGATTTCACATAGATTCTCGTCGGAGTTAAAAGTGACTTTCCAAGTGTTTCTCCGAGTTCATCGATGTAATCGTTCACATCAAGACCCATGCGCTCAAAAAACAATTTTCTCACCAGTGAGAATCCATTGGAATGCACACCACTAGAACCGATGCCAATCACAACGTCTCCAGGCTCGATGTCTTTTCCTGAAATGATTTCAGATTCTTCAACAACGCCGACTGCGAAGCCGGCCATGTCATATTCTCCATCGCTATAAAAACCAGGCATCTCAGCAGTTTCGCCACCAAGAAGAGGCATCTTTGAAAGTTTGCAACCATCAGTGATGCCTTTGACCAGCTCAGCGGCTTTTTCAGCTTTTAATTTACCAGTGGCGAGATAGTCCAGAAAAAAGAGTGGTGTTGCGCCTTGGCAAAGGATATCATTCACACACATGGCAACCAAATCTTGTCCAACAGTGTCATGACGATCCATCATGAAAGCGATTTTAAGCTTCGTTCCCACACCGTCTGTTCCTGCAACGAGGACAGGACTATCAAATTTTCCACTCAATCTCAGCAATCCTCCGAAACTGCCCAAGTCACCGATCACATCGTCATTAAAAGTTTCCTTGACGTGCTTTTTCATAAGTTCAACCGCTTTTGCGCCTTCTTTGACATCGACACCCGCAGAAGCGTACGTTAATTTGTCATTCATCGTTTCAATCTCCTTATGATTACTCAAACCTCAATTTGTCAGCACTTTCCGGAACTTCCATCGGATAATCGCCATCGAAACAAGCTGTGCAAAGTTCGCACTTTGGTAGCCCGATCCCTTTAACCAAACCTTCTGCACTCAAGTAAGCAAGACTGTCTGCGCCAATTATTTCTCTTATTTGCTCAACTGTTTTGATTGCTCCAATGAGTTGTTGACGGTTGGGGGTGTCAATTCCAAAATAGCATGAATGTGCCACAGGAGGTGAGCATACTCTAATGTGGACTTCTTTTGCTCCTGCATCTTTGAGGGTCTTGACAAGTTTTGCACTTGTTGTTCCCCTGACGATGGAGTCGTCGATCAATATCAGTCTTTTGCCGTTTATATTGTCCTTCATGGCATTAAGTTTAAGTCTTACAGCAAGTTCTCTCGATTTTTGGTCGGGTTGGATAAAGGTTCTACCCATGTACTTGTTCTTGATCAGACCCACATCAAAAGGAATTCCTGATTCTTCCGCATAACCGATAGCAGCAGCCGTTCCCGAATCCGGAACCGCAATGACCATATCCGCATCAACAGGATTTTCTCTTGCCAGTATCTTACCCGCTTCTTTTCTCGTCACAAATACATTTCTGCCGTCAATGATGCTATCTGGTCTTGCAAAATAGACATATTCGAAAGAGCATACAGCTTTTCTGCAGTTTTTCGCAAAACGCATGCTTTCAATTCCATTTGAATCGATGATCACAACTTCACCAGGTTCAATGTCTCTGACAAATTCCGCACCGACGACATCGTGGGCACAAGTTTCAGACGCGAGCACATAACCCCCGTCTATTTTAGCAAGAGACAATGGTCTGAGACCATTTCTGTCTCTCACACCAATCAGCATGTTGTCGATTATGATCACTAAAGCGAAAGATCCTTTGATTTCCTTTACGGATTCTATAACGGCCTCTTTCATTCCCATATGGTAATTACGTGCAATAAGATTCGCAATGACTTCCGTATCGATGGAAGTTTGAAAAATCGATCCTTCATCTTCCAATTTCTCTCTGATTTCGCCGGCATTCACCAGGTTTCCGTTGTGTGCAAGGGCAATACTGCCACCCTTGTACCTGACCACTAGGGGTTGGGCATTGGATACATAACTTTCTCCAGTGGTTGAATAACGCACGTGTCCGATGCCGATGTCCGCAGGAAGCCTGTCGAGAATCTCATTGCTGAAAACTTCCTGAACCAAACCCATTTCTTTGTAATACTGCATCTTGTTATCTTTAAGCACTGCAATTCCGGCACTCTCTTGCCCTCTATGCTGCAGGGCGATCAATCCATAACAGACCATTTGTGATATGAGAGGGACACCAGGCGCGTGAATACCGATGACACCACATTCTTCGTGCAATTTATCCGAGCCGTGAAACACTTCCATCATTAATCCTCCAGTCCGTTATTTTTGAACTCTACCAAGCACTTCCTGATAGACTGATTCCACATCACCAAGATCTCTTCTGAAACGGTCTTTGTCCATTTTTTTGTCCGTTTTGGCATCCCAAAGTCTGCATGTGTCAGGCGATATTTCATCTGCCAATATGACCTTTCCTTCGTATAATCCGAATTCCAACTTAAAATCTATAAGTTTCAAACCTCTTTCGAGGAAAAATTTTTGTAGCAATTGATTAACTTTAAGTGCATATTCCTTTATAGTCTCCACTTGGTCTTTGGTCGCATATCCCATTGCAGCGATATGGTAATCGTTGATCATCGGATCTCCAAGTGCGTCGTCTTTATAACAGAATTCAAGGACTGTTTCTTTCATAATCACGCCTTCCTCAAGTCCTAGACGTTTAGCCAGCGAACCTGCAGCCACATTTCTCACAATCACTTCAAGAGGCAATATTTCCACTGCTTTGACCACTTGCTCCCGATCGCTGAGCAGTTCTTCGAAATGAGTCGGTATACCCTCAACTTCAAGCATTTGGAACAAAAGACCGCTCATTTTGTTGTTGACGATGCCTTTATCCAGAATCTGGCCTTTCTTCTCTCCATTGAAAGCGGTCGCATCATCCTTATACTCGATCCAATAACGGTTTTCCACATCTGTCTTATAGACTCTTTTCGCTTTGCCTTCGTATAGCATTTCCAGTTTGTTCATCATGGCCTCCTAGTATTTGGATTGAATTGATCGATCTTTTTCAACAACTTGATCTGACATACTCTTCTTATAGTCGTGCATTTTTTTTCTCAACTCGGGATATTTGATGGACAGCATCTGAACCGCCAAAAGCGCCGCATTTTCAGCCCCGTTGATGGCAACAGTCGCAACAGGGATGCCACTTGGCATTTGAACGATTGAAAGCAATGAATCCAGTCCATCGAGTGTTGAAGACATGATCGGTAATCCTATTACCGGCAATACCGTTACTCCAGCGATGACGCCTGGCAAATGAGCGGCTTTTCCCGCAGCCCCTATGATCACATCAACGCCTCTCGCTTCCGCACCGATGGCGTATTCGATAGCCAGATGCGGTGTTCTGTGCGCCGAGAGCACACGTGCCTCGACTTCCACTCCGAACTCTTTCAAAGTATTGATGCATTTTTCAACAATCGGAAAATCCGAATCACTACCCATTAAAATCGAAACTTTCATAAAACCTCCACAAATACGAATTATATTTGGCGCTTTCATTATTTTATTCGTCTATAACCATAATAACGAAGATTTAATACAGCGTCAAGGTCTTCCGAACATTTTTTTATCATATTATATTAATATTCAGAAAAAATTAACAAATAAAAAAGCCGAAGTTCATATGAACTCGGCGATTGTCTAGAGTGTAAAAATATATTCAGTAAAATGGTCATAAACCTCATCAGGATGAAGCAAATGAACCTCATTCGGATAATGTTGCATTTCCAAACATACACCTTCATGTTGTTTGTACCCGGCATTGTTGGTATAGACGACCACGCAGGGTTGATTGCTACCCACGGTCATTTTTCTTCCACTCAATGGATCTTCGAGTATCACAGAGGGTTTTTCGAGATCCGACTTCTCTCTCAGGTCGAATGGATGATCCAGTCCGTTTGGGGGTTCTGCAAAAAGTTTGGATAACTTCTTTGGCACTCTAAAATCAAACGGTGTCCCTATGACTGATTTCGATGCCGTCAATGGTATGCCATTTTTCTGTAAGGGTCTGTAAGACTCCGCATTGATGAACAACTCGTGGTCATCCAGCTTTATTCCACAATCTCCCGATAGATTGAAATAATTATGATGGGTCATGTTCAAATGACACAGCCTGTCGGTGGTCGCTTTAAAATCGATGGTTACCCTATTGTCCTCGTAGAGCTTGAACCATACATGGATCTCCATGTTACCTGGAAAACCTCCAGTCATATGTTTATGAACATGAAAAAGGGAAACACCACAATAATTCATCTCCACACGTCTTTCCCGGATTTCCCAGAGCTGTTTGTGGAAGCCTGTATTTCCACCGTGCAAATTGGCTGTGGCGTTGTTGACCTCCAGTTCATAAGTGGCACCATCCAGATTCAAAACGGCATTTTCCAAACGTCCGGCACTTGGGCCGATAATAGTATTCAAATATAAGGGATTGGCAATCACACTTATGAGGTCATCGTAATTCAGTAGAACGTTCCCTACATTCCCTTCTCGATCAGGGACATTGATGGCCATCATGGTGCAGCCATAATTCAGGATTTGAACCGACATATTGTCATTATCGAGTGTTATACAGTCGATTTCAAGATTTAAAAGTTCACTTAAAGGTTCATGTTTTGATATCTCAACGCGCATTTCGACCTCCTATAATAGGCACCCTTCCTCCAAAAACTTGAGCACACCTTTGTAGTTTTCCTTAAACACACCTGAATCTATAAGTGCAAGTTCGAATTTTTTACCAATCTCATCATCAAAAAATTCGGATAAAGCTTGTTCGTCGGAAATCAGATCTTTGATGGCTTCACCAAGAGATGCCACCCATTGATCGTGCTTGATCAGATCAGGGGAAAAGTCAAACATTCCAGCCTTGTACCCCCCGGATGCCACGAGCATATCCATCAATTGATTCGTCTCGGCAACCAGTCTTCCAGGCAACACCGCAAGTCCCATAACTTCTATAAGTCCGATATTTTCACGTTTGATATGATGGTGCTCTTCGTGCGGATGGAAAAGACCTGATGGATGCTCTAGTGTGTGCCTGTTGTTCCTAAGTGCCAAATAGAGTTCATAAGCACCATTTTTCATTCTCATGATTGGGGTCACCGTATTATGTCTTTGATCGGTATGCGATATCAGATCATAATCCAAATCACTGTACTCAATCCAACTCGTGAGAATGTTGTCCGCAAGTTCAATCAAACTCTCGCGATCGCTACTTGAAAGCTTGACCACCGAAAGTGGCCATTCCAAAACGGATATGTCGACCATCGGATACCTGGATGTATTGTATTTGGAAACTTCTCTGGCGCGCATCATCGGCATTTCATAATTGCCCGCCTGATAATGGTCATGAGTGAGAATGGATCCGCCAACTGTATGGAGATCCGCATTGGATCCGACGAAATAATGTGGCAACAAATCGACAAAATCACACAGTCTTACAAATGTGTTTTTATCGATTTTCATATTTCTGTGATCTTTGCAAAGTACAATGGCGTGCTCATTGTAATAGACATAAGGCGAGTACTGGAAATACCAGTCCTCTCCCGCGAGATTCATTTTCACCAATCGATGGTTTTGTCTGGCGGGGTGTTTGATATTTCCGCCATATCCCGCGTTCTCCACACAAAGCAGACACTTTGGATAGACTGAAGGTTTGGCTTCTTTCATCATCGCAATTTCCTTCGGACTCTTCTCCGGTTTGGAAAGATTGATAGTGATATCCAGATCTCCAAATGTTCCAATAGAGGTCCAGCTCACATTGTTCTTCACCCGGTCCATCCTGATATAGGCACTCCTGTTGGATAGTTCATAAAAATAGGCCGTCGCCTTTTCCGGTGACTCTTTATGCAGAGCCCAAAATCTTTGATTGATTTCTGAATTTCTCGGCATGAGCTTTGACATCAGTTCAGCCTGAAAAGACTCGATTTCGTATTCGAGTTTCAGAGTGTCCTTGCGATTGTCCACAAAAGCGCCGAGCAAATCATAAATATCATCGTCGGATGGTTCCGAAACCACGTCGTCCAAATCGCATTCAATCCGAAGAAAACGCCACAATTCATTTCGGACCACTACGACATCATCGATTGTCATCAGCTCGTTTTTTAGTCCATAATCCAATAATTTTTCAACCAAAATAAAATCATTCATGCCATACTCCTGCCCCGCTTGAAATAACAGCTTTGTAAAAACTAGGAACAAGTCCCGTTTGATCAATATAAACTCTACGGATGTGATTTTCATAATCTTCAACATGCGCCTTATGCACAAGTGCCACGACGCAACCTCCGAAACCGGCACCTGTCATCCTGGCTCCCAGTACGCCACTGAGCGGTCTACCCGCATCGACAATGATGTCGAGCTCATCGCAACTGACTTCAAAATGATATCTGAGTGAATCATGTGAACGGTACATCCATTCGCCAAAAGCCATCAGATCTCCTGATTTGAGTGCCTCACTAGCCTTTTGCGTACGATATTGTTCCATCACTGCATGATGTGTACGTTTGTATACTTCTTCCGATGGCATCAACTCCGTCATGGACAGCCATTCTTTCGGTGACAGTTCACAGATTCCGCTAAGCGGTCTAACTTCATTAAGTGCTTTAAGACCCAGATCACAGGCAATCCTTCTCGCATTATATGCTGAATCCACCAGTCCTCTTTTCTTGTTGGTATTGACGATCATCAAGAGATAATCACCAAGTTCAAGTGGCACATGTTCGTACTCCAGAGTATTGCAGTCGAGCAGAATGGCGTGATCCTTTACGCACATGGCAATGGAAAATTGATCCATGATTCCGCAATTCACTCCATTGAACTGATTTTCGGATCTTTGGCTTAACAGCGCTAAATCTTTTCTCGAAAGTCCAAGGGCGTAGTGGTCATTGATCATCGTCGCAGTCAACACCTCAATCGATGCTGATGAGGAGAGACCCGCACCGTTTGGCAAATCGCCATAAAAAAGGATGTCAAAACCATGATCGAGCACATTGCCCATCCTCTGAATCTCGTTGAAGATTCCCATGGGATAGTTGCACCAATCCATGGCGATGTCATATTCTATGTTTCCAAGGCTGAACTGATAAATACCTTGTACCTCAAAATTGAGGGAAATCATGTGCACTTCACAATCAAGTCTTGGTCTGATCAGCGCATAAGTTCCGAGGTTGATGGCACACGGCATCACCAGACCACCATTGTAGTCTATGTGTTCCCCGATCAAATTGACTCTACCAGGCGAGAAATACATAGCCAAATGTTCTATATTTTCATCGAAATACTCGACAAATTTACTTTTCAAATTATCCTTCACAACTCTTCCTCCATCCATCAAGAATTCACATAACCTTCGGGATGCCCCTTATGCCATCTCCACGCGTCTGTTATCACGCGCTCGACATTGCTGTAGCGTGGTGCCCATCCTAGAATTCTCTTCGCCTTTTCTGCCGACGCGACAAGCACAGATGGATCTCCGGCTCTACGAGGTCCAATTTCTACAGGAATGGGATGACCGGTTATTTTCCTGGAAATGTCTATAATTTCCTTGACTGAAAATCCCTCTCCAGTTCCTAGATTGAATATGTCACTTTCATTGCCGGCTCTGAGGTATTCCAGGGCCAATATATGTGCGTCGATCAAATCGACCACATGAATGTAATCTCTGATGCAAGTTCCATCTTTCGTCGGATAATCCTCTCCAAATACGGATATGGCTTTTCTTTTCCCGAGTGGCACCTCTAAAACCAAAGGAATCAGATGAGTCTCCACAGCATGGGCTTCACCGATCATCCCTGATGAATCCGCGCCAGCCACATTGAAATATCTGAGTGATACATATTTGATGCCATGAGCCAAATCCGACCATTTGAACATTTTTTCCATCATCAACTTGGACTCGCCATAAGGACTTTCAGGCTTTGTCTCACAGTTTTCCGTAATCGGAATTTCGCTTGGCTCACCATACACAGCAGCAGTAGATGAAAAAATAATCTTCTTCACACCGGATTCGTTCATGACTCTAAGCAGGACATTTGCTCCAGTCACATTATTATCGAAATATTTGATTGGAAGCTTTACCGATTCGCCCACCAATGAATTGGCACTGAAATGCATGACTGCATCGATGACATGCGCCTCAAATACAGCTTTAAGTGCTTCGTAATTTCTAATGTCAACGTTATAAAATTTTATACCGGCTCCAATTGCCTCAATATGTCCGGTTTCCAGATTGTCGACGACAACCACTTCCTCACCTCTGTCAAGCAGCATCTTCACAGCGTGACTTCCAATGTATCCTGCACCACCTAGAACAAGTACCATAGCGTCTCCTTCTTTTTCCAATAGATTTGTTATTACAATCATATCACATTGAAGAGCATCGTCAATATTTTAGTAAATATTTACTTAGATTTTTCTTGCGGTTTTTCGACAAGAAACTTCCAGTATTTCTTAGGCATCATGTGCATTTGCTGCCTTGGATTGTTGCGTTGTTCAATTGCGATTCTTTTGAAATAAGTCTTCCACATGTCCTGATAGGCTTTCTCGGAACTTGATAGCTTCAAATCCTCCAGGCCATCAAGCGGACGGATATAGACTTCTTTTCCATCGTAAAAAGCAGCCATCTTTCTTTTGGTGTCGTGAATGACCCAGATCTGGTTTGAAAGCCGCTCCTTGAAGTGTCCGGTCAGAAGAGTCAAAATATTGGCTGTAGGTTCGAATGTCGCATATAAAATGCCGCTTTGCATCTCCACAAACCTCATGAGTCCGAGTAGCAAATGTGATTCCTTACAAACTCTATTGTAGATTTTATAAATCTTGTTGATATCTTGGTCGGCAAAAAAATCTAGTCCTTTCTCTCCCAAACGGTTCATCTTTTTTAGAAAACAGAAAAGATACGTCCCATATTGATCATCATCGGACAAATAAGCGTAGGCCGCTCGTCTGAATCCAATCTCACCGAATTCTTCCAGTAGCCATTTCGTGACTTTTTCAGCTTTAGAAGGATCAGTCTCCACTTCGGTCACGACAGTGAAACAATCCCTTTGATAAGTTGCCGCACTGACCAATCTGGCTTCGCCGGCTTTCACTCGGTCATGGAACATTTGGTAAATACCCGTTAATGCGCCTTCAAAACTTCCATCGTACAGATAATCTTTCATGACGACATCCCAAATTGATTCGGATAAATCTCAAACAGCGAAATCTGAGGTGAGACATCCGCAAGCAATTGTTTGATCAAAAATGGATTTTGATCGGCAGCAGTCATCATCTTTCCCTTACAGGTTATGAAATACTTGGCGCGCTTGAGGACAATCCCCATGCGTTTCAGTGCCTCAAAGTCCAGCGGACCAAATTTTCTGGACGCCACGATCCGCCTGGCAGTCACGTTTCCGATGCCTGGTATGCGAAGAAGAGTCATCAGATCCGCACGGTTGATTTCAATAGGAAAATATTGCATGTTTCTAAGTGCCCATTGGCATTTCGGATCAATCATCATCTCAAGAAACGGATCTTCCTCAGTCAGAATTTCTCCAGCACGGAATCCATAAAACCTTAGCAGCCAATCCGCTTGGTAAATCCTATGTTCCCTCATGAGAGACACCTCACCGTAAGGCTGACAGCTTGGGACATTGCCAACTGGTATGTAACTGGAATAGTAGACGCGTTTAAGGTCCATTTTCTTGTAAAACGATTCAGCGATTCTAAGAATGTTGTAATCTGCTTCAGGTGAGGCCCCGACTATGAGCTGTGTGGTCTGCCCGGCAGGCACGAATTTTGGGGCATTCTTGAAACGTCCCTTGTCACTCCTATATTCTTCAATGCCTTCTTTGATTTGCATCATCGGGTTGATCATGTCGATTCTGGACTTCTCAGGCGCGAGCAGTCTGAGGCTTCTTGTTGTGGGCAATTCGATGTTGATGCTGATTCTATCCACATGTTTTCCAGCTTCCTCAATCAGTTTTGGATCTGCCCCAGGAATCCCCTTGAGGTGAATATAGCCATTGAAGCGCTCGACCGTTCTGAGTCGCTTCACGACTTCAATGAGCTGTTCCATTGTATAATTCGGATTTCTCACGACCCCCGAACTCAGAAATAAGCCTTCGATATAATTTCTTTTATAGAATTGGATCATCAGATCCACAAGTTCATCCGGTGTGAATTCAACTCTTTTCAGTTCGTCATTGGAACTCCTGTTGATGCAATAGCCACAGTCATAGATGCATTTGTTGGTATATAGAATCTTCAGAAGCGAGATACAGCGCCCATCGTCACTAAAACTGTGGCAAATTCCCGGTAGAGACGCGCTACCAAGGTCATTCTTCTCCCCAGGTCTCGAGCTTCCGCTGGACGAACATGAGACATCATATTTTGCGGAATCCGCTAAAATTGCCAACTTTTCGAGTACTTCCATTTTGCACCTCCTAAAACAGAACAAACGTTCTATTTTAATTATATACTTTCTCCTGACTATTGTAAATAAAAAAGCGGAGCACTTTGGCTCCGCAATCTTTTGATCAATAATAGAAGTAATCGCCTTCTATATTTTTGTAAAAGTCTTCAGCTTTTGACTTAAATGGTACCATATTGAAGTAAAGACAGTCTTTAGCGACCTGAATGCCTAGCATGGCACGCCTAGCCGCAATAAAACTGGTTTCTCTAGGCTGTAATGTTGAGAAGCTGCTGTAATAAGCCGGTGGGAATTGGCCTCTTTGGAAAATCACTTCACGAATCGTGTTCGGAAATCTTGGGTCTGCCACTCGATTGAGCACCACGTTTGCAACTGCCGTCTTCTTTACAACCGAACCATCTCTGGCTTCAATGTCGACGATCCTTGCAAGCCACATCAAATCTTCATCTGTGTAACTGCCTAGGTTCACAATCTCATCTGCCGATACAGTCATCAACGGATGACTCACTTTTGTCGTGAGTTCGTTTTCATCCCATAAATAAGCAAATCCAAACAATTCCGACAAATAATCCATCGGTACGTAGATTCTTCCATCTTTAGTTCTAGTGGAATGGTCCATCGTAGCGTACTCGTTGTTCACCAACACCTTGTTTGTTTCCATACCAAAACTGACATAATTTCCATCTTTATATACTACGGCCAGTTTTGAAAGATCCAGCCACGTGACGTCAATTCCCAATCTCACCGCAAACATTGAAACAGAACCGTAAACAACGCCTGAATCAACGACTGTCATATCGTCATTGTTTATAATCTGACCGTTGATTGATAGTAGCGAGTCAGTTGCAAATGCCGCACTTGAAATCACGATAACCATCAAAGTCATCAAAAGCAATGCTTTAAACCTCATAAATCCTCCTATGAAAATTACTATTCATAGATTCTATCACAAAAAAGGAGAACAATCAAAGTTTAATCGAAATAGCGCACGCCGGATCTGATGATCTTGAAGTCTTTTTCACCATAAATGTTCTTATAAAGGCTCTTTCCGATGCGCTCCACATGACCCATTTTCCCTAGAATTCTGCCGTCTGGTGACGTGATGCCCTCAATGGCATCCACAGAACCGTTGAGATTGTATGCGCCATCATAAGTCGTTTCACCGGCAAGGTTGACATATTGTGTAGCAATCTGACCGTTTCGGGCCATCAGATCAATCGTTTCGGCATTGGCATAAAAACGTCCTTCACCATGTGAAAATGCGGTTTGATAGACCTCATCCACATTCGATTCAGCCATCCACGGAGACATGACAGACGCAACTCTCACTCTTCCCATACGCGCGACGTGACGACCGATCTTATTGAATGTCAAAGTCGGAGCGTCCTGATCCAACGCTTTGATCTCACCATATGGCAGGAGACCCAATTTGACAAGTGCCTGGAATCCGTTGCATATTCCGATCATCAATCCATCACGGTTACTTATGAGTTCCATTACAGCCTCGGCGACTCTAGGGTTTCTAAGCACCGATGCGATGAATTTTCCAGACCCCTCCGGTTCGTCCCCTGCGCTGAAACCTCCCGGCAAAGCCAGGATCTGCGCCTTTTGAATCATTTTCACCAACATATCGATGGATTCATTGATATCTGCTGTATTTCTGTTTCTGAAGACAAATGTCTCTGCATTTCCACCTGCCTTTATGAAGGCTGACTGAGTATCATATTCACAATTTGTTCCTGGAAAAATCGGTATGAGGATCTTTGGCCTTGCTACTTTGATGGACGGTTTATGTGTATTTCTTTCATTATAAGTGTGTTTTCTCGCTGGTCCTTTTTCTTCAAATATTGAAGGGAAAACCTGATTCAGAGGCTTTTCCCAAACTGCTTTCACATCATTGATCACAAGATTTAAATCTCTATGACTCAAAACAGGATTCGGGTTCGTTTTTCCTACCTTTAAGAGTTCTTCCACATTGGAATAGTGGTTTTGGTCCCTTGAGTCGACCTCAAACACAATGCTACCATATGCCTCTTCAAATAGAATTTTATTGTCCAATGGTTCAAATTCGACACCAATGCCATTACCAAAAGCCATCTTGGTTAAAGCCACAGCAATTCCACCTTTACCAACTGCGTATGCTGATAAAATTTCCCCGCTGTCTATTCCTTTTTTTATGAATGAATATCCTCTTAATAATGTGTCAAAATCAACCAACTGGTTGGCATCTCTTTTTGCTTGCCAAGCATAGATCAAAGAATCCGTTTTCTTGAGTTCAGGAGAGATAATTTGTTCAGCTTTACCTGTCGCTACAGCAAAGGAAATCAGTGTAGGGGGCACATGAATATCTTTGAAAGTGCCCGACATGGAATCTTTTCCACCTATGGCAGCCGTTCCAAAACTGGACTGAGCCAAACTCGCACCGAGTAGAGCCGCAAATGGTTTTCCCCATTTTTCTGGAGATTGACCGAGCTTTTCAAAATATTCCTGAAGTGACAATCTGACTTTTTTATAATCCGCACCTGTAGCCACAAGTTTTGCAACTGAATCCACCACAGCATAGAATCCGCCATGAAATGGCGACCACTTTCCTATTTCAGGATCGTAGCCATAGCTCATCATGGAAACCGTACTCGTTTCCGCACCCAGTACAGGGATTTTAGCCACCATGGTTTGCGTAGGTGTGGACTCGTCGATCCCTCCAAAAGGCATCAGAACCGTACCGCTGCCGATGGTGTTGTCAAACCTTTCCACAAGCCCCTTTTGTGAACAGACATTGAGGTCAGCTAACACTTCGGTCCATTCCCTATTTTCAATTTTATCGAAAAATCCCACTTGCTCAGGAGTTTTTACTTTCACATTCATTTTTCCGCGAACGCCATTGGTATCTAAAAATGCTCTGGACAGATCGATGACAGATTGACCTTTCCACTTCATGATGAGTCTTCCCGAATCCGTCACTTTCGCAACAACAGTAGCATCCAGATTTTCAGCCGCACACATTTCAATGAATCGATCCGCATCTTCTGGAGCAACAACCACCGCCATGCGTTCTTGCGATTCTGAAATCGCCAGTTCTGTTCCATCTAGTCCCTCGTATTTTCGTGGGACGACATCGAGATTCACTTCTAGACTGTCTGCAAGTTCTCCGATAGCAACGGATACGCCGCCAGCACCAAAATCGTTGCATCTCTTGATCAGACGTGTGACATTTCCATCCCTGAAAAGTCTTTGAATTTTTCGTTCAACAGGTGCATTGCCTTTTTGCACCTCTGCTCCGCACTCTAGGAGACTGTCCTCATCATGTGCTTTTGAAGATCCCGTCGCTCCACCTACACCATCTCTTCCAGTCGCACCACCGACCAATATGATCACATCTCCAGGAACCGGGGTTTCTCTGACGACATTCTCTTTTGGCGCGGCCCCGATGACTGCGCCAACTTCCATTCTTTTCGCGAGGAACCCTTCATCATATATTTCAGAAACATGACCTGTCGCAAGACCAATCTGATTGCCATAGGCGCTGAATCCCGCAGCGGCTTTTTGGGTGATCACTTTCTGTGGTAATTTTCCTTCTATAGTAGTGTGAATCGGCAATGTTGGATCTGCCGCTCCGGTCACTCGCATACTTTGGTAAACATAACTTCTGCCTGAGAGCGGATCTCTGATTGCACCACCAAGACAAGTGGCGGCACCACCGAAAGGCTCGATTTCAGTCGGATGATTATGCGTTTCATTTTTGAACATCAAAAGCCAAGGTTCCACTTTATCATTGACATCCACATCGATTTTAATACTACAGGCATTAATTTCCTCAGAAACATCCAGGTCTTTGAGTCCACCACTTTTTCTCAGTGATTTCATGTTGATTGTGGCGAGGTCCATGAGTGAAAGTGATCTATCTTTAAGTGGATATACAAAATCCCTCAAATTGATGTAATGCTCATATGCCGTTTTCATAGACTCCGCAAATGGTCCATCTTCAAATTCCACATCCGTGATCTCGGTCATGAAAGTCGTATGTCTGCAGTGGTCCGACCAATAGGTGTCGATGACTTTTAACTCCGTTACAGTTGGATTTCTTTTTTCTTCGTCTCTGAAATAGGATTGCACAAACGAGATGTCCGCAGCCGACATGGCAAATCCCATGTCATTCCTGAAAGTTTCAAGAGCTTCAGGGGTGAACTCAGTAAATCCTCTTATATTTTCCACCACCTCTGGCAAGTGGAACTTCATTTCAAGAGTCTCTGGCGACTCTAAGGGCACCTCGTGTGCTTCAACTGGATTGATCAGATATTTTTTGATTTGGGCCATGGTCTCCAAATCCAAATTGCCTTCGAAACTGAATATTTTTGAGGCCGACATGACCGGACGTTCCTTGAGCGTCACGATCTCGATACATTGTAGTGCAGAGTCAGCTCTTTGATCGTATTGGCCAGGTAGAAAAGCGACCCTAAAAGCCAATTTCGGGTCAAAATCATTCATCTCATCTTCGTAGACCTGATCCACGTTGGGCTCCGATAGAATTGTCGCTTTCACATTCTCAAGATCCGAGAGATCAAGTCCTTCAACATCATAACAATTGATGATTCTCACGTTTTTTAGTCCCTCGATGCCAAGCGTATGTCTGAGATCATTCAAAAGTGCGCTTGCCTCCACATTGAAACCTTCCATTTTCTCCACAAGTATTCTCTTGACCATTTTATATCCTCCAGTCGAAACTTCACTTTTTCTTAATTGTATCACGTCCTTATATATTAATAAAATTAATATTTTTAATATGTATAATAAGCCGTGCTAATGAATAGAATGAGTCGACGCATTATTTAATTTTCTTAACAATTGACTGTTTAAGTAGTCGTTATACTGGTATAATATCATTAGCAGAACTTATCGTTATGTCAAAACTAATCAGTGGGATTAATTACGACCATCCAACCTTTTAGGAGGCCAGCATGTCAGTGGAAAATCAAAAAACACATTCTTCCATCAACTTTGAACTCTACAAATTCTTCTACCACAGCGCTCACGACCTCAACTTTTCAAAGGCCGCAAGTTCGCTCCACGTGACACAATCGGCAGTCAGTCAGGCCATCAAATCACTTGAGAGCCAACTTGGGGTTGAACTTTTTTTTAGACAGGGGCGAAGCATCAAATTGACTTTCGAAGGAGAAATTCTCTACAAACACATCGATAAAGCGTACAATTTCATCAAATCAGCCGAAAATTCGATCCACAGCATCAAATCTCTTGATGAAGGCACCATTTTCATCGGAGCCAGCGACACCATCACCAGATACTTCCTGATTTCCAAAATCAAATCTTTCCACGCCTTATATCCGAAGGTCAAAATTTCCATCAACAATCGACCCTCACCGAGGTCGGTGGAGATTCTCAGAAACGGAGAAATTGACATCGCAGTAATCAATGTCAATCCAAAAGCCCATTATGAAGGTCTGGATGTCCATCCCTTCACCACCATAGACAACGTATTCATTTGCAGCGGACTCAGAGAGGATATTTACACCCGAACCCATCAACTTGGTGATCTCGCAGATTATCCACTCATATGTCTGGAGGAGAAATCCACCACGAGAAATGTACTAGATGCTTTTTATGAAGTACACAATCTGCCACTTAGTCCCGCTTTTGAATTCGGGTCCCTGGAAGTCATCCTGGAATCGGTCAAAGCGGATATGGGCATTGGCTTCGTCACAAAAAACATAGCTGCAAGTGCCATAAAGAATAAAACAGTAAGAGTGATTCCGGTGAAAGAGACCATACCAAGCATCACAGTCAGCGTTCTTACGAACAAAAGCAAGCCCCTTTCCCTTGCGGCTCAAAAATTCTTCGAACTGTTAACTTCGAACTACCATTAAAAGGAGGTTCCCCTTATGACAGACAACAGCATCCATAAAACGATTCAAGAAAAAGGTTTTTTTTACCTCAATGAAGGTGAATTCGATGTTCACCTCTTTCATGAAGGCACATTTTACAAGAGTCATGAATTCATGGGAGCCCATCCGATCAACCGTTTTGATACGGATGCGGTCCGATTCATCGTTTGGGCACCGAATGCGCTGAGAGTCCACATCGTCGGCGACTTCAACGATTGGGATGATAGCGGTTACCCGATGCAACGCATCAAAAACAGTGGCCTATGGCAAATTTGTGTGGCAAATGTCCAACCTTACGACCGTTACAAATATAAAATCACCACATCCGATCACAAAGTGCTCTTCAAAGCTGACCCCTATGCGTTTCATGCCGAGGAAAGGCCTGAGACCGCTTCTAAATATTACAACCTCGACGGTTACATATGGCACGATGAGGCTTGGATGAAAGAACGCGAGGAACTCGACGATTACAACCGCCCGATCAGTATTTATGAAGTCAATTTGCTCTCATGGCGTAAAAAATATGATGATAGCCAGTATTCATACCACGATTTGGCACAAGAATTGATTCCATATGTGAAAGAGATGAACTTTACCCATATCGAACTCATGCCTGTCATGGAACACCCATTTGACGGCTCCTGGGGTTACCAGGTCACCGGCTATTTTGCCCCGACAAGTCGTTACGGTACTCCAAAAGATTTCATGTACTTTATAGACACCTGTCACCAGAACGGTATTGGCGTAATCCTGGACTGGGTTCCAGGCCACTACTGTAAAGATGCCCACGGTCTATACAAGTTTGATGGCGGCAATGTTTTCGAATCGGGCGACTATGACCGGGCGCACAATGATGAATGGGGCACTGCGAACTTCGATTACGGCAAACCCGAAGTCCAATCGTTCCTGATTTCGAATCTCCTTTATTGGCACGATTATTATCATGTGGACGGGATCCGAATTGATGCAGTGGCCTATATGCTCTATTTGAACTTCGGTGGCAAACTGCTCAAAAACCAGTATGGCGGCTTTGAAAATTTGGAGGCTGTGGCATTCCTCAAGAAAATGAATGAAGTCATTTTCAGCTACTATCCCAAAACATTGATGATGGCCGAGGAAAGTACAGCATGGCCGATGGTTTCGTGGCCGACCGCCTCCGGCGGACTCGGTTTCAACTACAAATGGAATATGGGCTGGATGAATGACATTCTGGAATACATGCAACTCGATCCCGTATTCAGAAGCGGTTTCCACAGAGCGCTCACGTTTACGATGACCTATGCTTTCTCAGAAAACTTCATCCTCCCTCTCAGCCACGATGAAGTGGTTCACGGCAAAAAGTCCTTACTTGAGAAAATGCCAGGCAGCTATCAGGAAAAATTCGCGAATTTGAAGTTATTATTCGCTTATATGTACGCACATCCGGGTAAAAAACTACTGTTCATGGGCTGCGAATTCGGTCAGTTTATCGAATGGAACGAGTGGCAAGCACTGGATTGGCACCTTCTGGGTTATGAATCCCACAAATCGATGCAGACGTTTGTGAAAGAGCTCAATCTTCTTTACAAAAACGAGCCATGCCTCTATGAGATGGATACTACTTATGAGGGCTACGAATGGATTGAAGTGGACAACTCGGACGAAAGTGTCATCTCATTCGAGCGCATCGATGGCTCCGGTAACAGAATGATCGCCATTTTCAACTTCACTCCAATTCCTAGGGACCACCATCCTATCGGTGTCAACACCCTAGGGGAATACGAGATTCTTATGAACACATGTTGGGAAAATTATGGTGGTGTTTACCAGAATACCCCTGTGGTTTATACCTCCATAGAGACACCTGAACACAACAAACCTTACTCCATTCGGGTCAAACTCCCCGGTCTCGGAGGTTTATTCTTAAAAGTTAAGGAGGATTAATTCTATGAAAGAAGGCAAAATGATTGCAATGCTCCTCGCTGGTGGTCAAGGCTCCAGACTCAAACTATTGACCAGCGACGTTGCGAAACCCGCAGTACCTTTTGGCGGCAAGTACAAAATTATTGATTTCCCGCTAAGCAACTGTTCCAATTCGAACATTTTCGATGTCGGAATACTGACGCAGTACAAACCTTATCTCCTTAACTCCCATGTCGGGATAGGAAGCGCATGGGATCTCGACCGTCCAAATGGTGGCGTGAGAATCCTTCCTCCTTACACGAATGAGGAGGGTGGCAGATGGTACAAAGGAACTGCCAACGCAATATTTGAAAACATGTCCTTTATTGATGACCTCGATCCGACTTATGTATTGATTCTATCAGGTGACCACATCTACAAGATGGATTATTCCTTCATGCTTGATTTTCATATCAAGAAAAATGCGGATGTGACCATCTCTGTCATCGAAGTGCCTTGGGAGGAAACATCACGCTTTGGGATTCTGAAAATCAACGATGAGGACCTCATCACAGAATTTTTGGAGAAACCGAAAAATGCGGATTCCAACCTGGCTTCCATGGGCATTTATATCTTCAACTGGAAATCTTTGCGTCAGTACCTTTTGGATGACGAACTCGATCCCAAATCGGAGAACGATTTCGGCAAAAACATCATACCGAATATGACGGGTGACGGCAAGAAAATGTTCGCATACAAATTCCAAGGTTATTGGAAAGACGTCGGTACAATCAAGAGTTATTGGGAAGCCAATATGGACTTGCTGTCTGATGACAACACTCTGGACCTGTATGACCGAAGCTGGAAAATTTTTACCAAAAACAGACACCTCCCACCCCATTATGTCACACCGAACGCCACAGTTACCAAATGCCTGGTCAACGAAGGTTGCTTCATAGAGGGTTCAGTAGAGAGTTCCGTACTATTCAGTGAAATTAAAATCGGGAAAAAAGCAAAAGTCACAAACAGTGTACTGCTTTCTGGAGTAGTCGTCGAAGAAGGCGCTGAAATCAACAATGCAGTAATCATGGAAAATGTCGTCATCAAGTCGGGGTCTATCATAGGCTCAAAGGATTCCGATGAGATTTATCTGGTCAGTAGCACTGATATAGTAGAATCGTAAAAAAGGGGGGTGCAGTATGAAGAATTGTTTAGGCATAATAAACTTAAGTGAAAGTGATTCGAATTTAGGTGTACTCACTCAAAAAAGGCCTACTGCAATGTTGCCTTTTGCAGGTCGTTATAGAGTTATAGATTTTATTTTATCCAATATGGTCAATAGTGGAATCACAGGAATCGGAGTCTTTACGGGCAACAAAGTCCGCTCTGTCATGGACCACCTTGGATCGGGACAGTCATGGGATTTAGATAGAAAAATCAACGGTCTGTTTCTATTCACTCCAACGTATGATTACAATGCCATCAATCAAAAAGTTGGCGACTTGGATCTTTTCTACCAAAACAACACTTTCTTGAATTATTCCAAACAAGATTACATTCTATTTGCAAAAAGCTATATGTTGGCCAATATAGATTACAATAAGGCCTTTCAGGAGTTCGTGGACTCAGGCGCGGACATCTCCCTGATCTACAAAAAAGTGAGAGACAGGAAAAACGCATACTTGGGTTGTGACAAGATTCATTTTGATGGACATGGTCATTTTGAGAGTATTGGAACCAATCTTGGCATGGAAGATGAATTCAATCTATCCATGGAAATGTATTTCATGAAAAAATCCGTTTACTTTGAAATGCTCTATGATGCTATTGAAAAAGGGACTGCCAACTATCTCAAACAAGCTGTTTTCAATAACCTTGACAAGTACAAGGTCACGACCCACGAATTTAAGGGGACCGTATTTTGCATCAACAATGTCAGAAATTATTTCTATGCCAATATGGACATTCTCAAGCCAGAAGTTGCAAACGACCTGTTTTACAGCAACGGCCATATCCTAACAAAAGTCAAAGATGAACCCTCAACCCATTATAAAGAGAATGCAAGAATCAAAAACTCATTTGTAGCCAATGGCTGTCAAATTGATGGTTTTGTCGAGAATTCGATTATTTTCCGTGGTGTTAAAATTGAAAAAGGATGCATCATCCGAAACAGCATCATCATGCAAAAGGCTGATATTGCAAACAACGTTCATTTGAATTACGTCATTCTTGACAAACGCACCAAAGTCAACAAAGGCGTCACGCTGATTGGAGATCCATCAAATCCTTATATAGGCGGAAAGAAATCTCTGATCACTAGGGAGGGAGAACAATGATCAAAATAGCTTTCATCGCATCAGAGGCTGCACCTTTCGCCAAGACCGGAGGGCTCGCAGATGTTGCGGGCTCATTACCCAAAGCACTTCAATCAAAAAGCTTTAACGTGGATGTATATTTGCCACTACACAGAATAATTAGCGATACTTTCAGAAATGAGATGAAATTCCTTGGCGCCACTTCTGTAAGCATGGGCTGGAGAACGCAATATGTTGGTGTTTATCATTTGATCCACGAGGGTGTAGACCATTATTTTATCGACAATGAGTTTTATTTCAAAAGACACACTTTATACGGCGAAGGCGACGACGCCGAGCGTTATGTCTTCTTTTCAAAAGCCGTTCTCGCCGCAATGAAATTTATGGATAGGAAACCCGACATCATTCATACGAATGATTGGCACACTGCCGCAGTAAACGTACTCATTAACGAGTATCGTAAACACGACGAGTTCTATGCCGACATTAAAACCGTGTTCACTATCCACAATTTGAGATATCAAGGTATATTCGATCCTTATACACTTGGGGATCTGCTCGATTTACCAAAGGAGTATTTCAATGAGGACCAACTCAAATACTACAACAGTATCAACCTGCTCAAAGGTGGCATAGTTTTCAGTGATCATGTGACCACTGTTTCCAAAAGCTATGCCGAGGAGATCAAATATCCATATTTCGGAGAAAATCTGGATGGCATCATCCGAAAGTATGATTTCAAATTGACCGGTATCGTGAATGGAATCGACTATGAAACCTACTCGCCTTCCAAAGATGTCAACATCCCAATCAATTTCGACCTCAGATCCATCGGCAGAAAGAAAGAAATAAAAATGCATCTGCAAATCAAATTCGGCCTTCCTGTTGATCCAGAAATACCTATGCTTGCTATCGTATCCAGGCTGGTGGACATGAAGGGAATGGACCTCATTGAGCATATTTTGGATGAACTGTTGCTTGAAAATGTTCAATTGGTGGTGCTAGGAACCGGTGAAAGCAGATATGAGGACCTATTCAAGACTTATCAATACCGTTATCCGGACAAAGTCGCCGCGCGCATTTATTTTGACCAATATGAATCCCATTCCATCTATGCGGGTGCGGATATCTTCATCATGCCATCGCTGTTCGAACCTTGTGGACTCAGCCAACTGATCGCACTCAGATATGGTACCATACCTGTTGTCAGACAGATCGGTGGTCTGAAGGATACCGTCATACCTTTCAACAAATATACAGGTGAAGGCAACGGTTTTGGATTCCAAAACTACAATGCCCACGAACTTTTATTTACAATCAAGGAAGCACTCAGCACTTATGAAAATGATGAAAACTGGAAAATGTTAATGAGACATGCCATGAAGGCCGACAACAGTTGGACCGCTTCGTCCAAAGAATACATGGCAATCTATATGAAGCTCATGGGACAAGAGCTATATGAAGATCCCAACATGTGAGGTGAAATTATGAAAATATCCGTATCGGAATTCAAATTGGATTTCACGGAGGCAATCAATTCCACAACCGCCAGACAAATCGAGGATACCACGGCGCTTGAAAGATACAATGCGCTGGGGACACTCCTCAAGGATTACATCGGCGAATTGTGGGCAGGTACAAACAAATCATATAGGGAAATACAAACCAAACAGGTCTACTACTTTTCTATGGAGTTTTTAACCGGAAAATTTCTCGAAAACAACCTTTACTATCTCGGACTCTATGATGTCACAAAACAAGCTCTCAAAGAACTTAATATCGATCTCAAGGAGCTCGTTGAAGTCGAAATGGATCAAGGACTTGGCAATGGAGGTCTTGGAAGACTCGCTTACTGTTTCCTGGACTCAATGAGTTCACTTTCCATTCCAGGGCATGGGTGCGGAATCCGTTACAAAAATGGACTTTTCGAACAAAAAATCATCAATGGATATCAAGTGGAGTACCCCGACCGCTGGCTTGTCAACAACAACGTATGGGAATACAAACGTCCCAACAAAGCTGTGGAAGTTCATTTCAACGGACGAGTCGACTCCTATATGGAAGATGATCGCACCAAATACAAATTGGTTGATTATGATAGGGTCCTTGCAGTACCGTATGACACTCCAATTCTGGGATACGACAACAACACCGTCAACACATTAAGACTGTGGTCTGCAGAGGAAATCGAAGACATCTTTGACTTCGAGCATTTCTCTAAAGGGAACTACTATAGTGCATTTGAAAAGAAGCACTCTGTAGAAATTATAACTCAGATTCTTTACCCGAACGATTCCATCGACGAAGGTAAAATGCTTAGACTTAAGCAGGAGTATTTCTTTGTGTCCGCAGGGATTCAGAGCATTCTGGCAACTTTCAAAAAGATGAAACAACCTATTGAAAATTTAGCAGATTATGTCGCCATCCACATCAACGACACGCATCCTTCGCTTGCAATTCCAGAACTCATGCGAATTCTACTCGATGAGGAATCCTTGTCTTGGGATTCAGCTTGGAGAATCACTACCGCATGTATTTCGTATACCAATCACACCATTTTGTCTGAAGCGCTTGAAAAATGGTCATTTTTCATGCTGAAAGACCTGCTTCCTAGGATCACAATGATTATCGAGGAGATCAACAGACGTTTCATAGAGAGCCTTAAAAATGCTTATCTCTATACCGATGAACAGAAAATTCACGACATGGCCATCATATCGGATGGTATCGTCAAAATGGCTCATTTGGCCATTATCGGCTCTCACAGTATCAACGGTGTCGCTAAACTACACACCGACATACTGAAGAAAAGCCTCTTGAAAGATTTTTATGAGTTACAACCCGAAAAATTCAACAATAAAACAAATGGGATTACCCATAGACACTGGTTGCTTAACGCAAACACGGAACTTTCGGGTTTGCTCAAAGAGACCATCGGTAGCGGTTTTGTCAAAAATCCACTCGCGCTCAGAGACTTGCTGAAGTATCGCGACGATAAAAGCATTCAAAACAAGTTATTTGATATCAAACACAACAAAAAAGAAAATCTGGCAAAAATGATCTTCGACACCCAAGGCATACTCATTGATCCTTTCAGTATTTTTGATGTGCAGGCCAAACGGATTCATGAATACAAAAGACAACATCTCAATATTCTTCACATTATGCACCTTTACAATAAACTGAAGGAAAATCCGAATCTGGATATTCCTCCCCGCACTTTCATATTTGCGGGAAAATCCGCTCCAAGCTACTATGTCGCCAAGCAAATCATCAAGCTCATTAACACACTGGCAGATGTGATCAACAACGACACAAGCATCAAAGATAAAATAAAGATTGTATTTTTGCCTAACTATGGTGTATCATTAGCAAGTAAAATCATACCAGCGGCAGATGTGAGCGAACAAATATCCACCGCTTCCAAGGAAGCATCCGGAACCGGCAACATGAAATTCATGATGAATGGCGCCATAACTCTTGCCACTCTAGATGGTGCCAATGTTGAAATTCTTAAAGAAGTTGGTGAAAACAACATCGTCACTTTCGGCCTAAGAGATTATGAAGTCCATAAGTATTATGAAACAGGGGAATACAAAGCCTTTGATGTTTACAGTTCCACTCCGGCTCTCAAAATGGTTGTCGATCAACTGATCAATGGATTTTTACCGACTGCAAAAGATGAATTTTTGCCAATCGTCGACCGTTTGCTCAGGTACAATGACGAATTCTTCGTTTTGAAGGATTTCGATTCCTATGTTGACGCTCAGGAACGCATCGGACTTTATTACAGAGACAAACAGCACTGGATGAAAATGTCCATTGCAAATATTGCATGTTCAGGAGCTTTTTCCGCAGACTACACCATAGACAAATATGCTTCAGGAATATGGCACGTCAACCGAAAACCGCTGGATTTCAATTTATAAATCCATTATGTAGGTGATTATATGAATTTTAAAAACTACCCCGAAACATTAAAAACGTTAGGGGCGATCTATTCCAAAACCGAAACAGTGTTCAACGTATGGGCACCCACTCAAAATCATTTGAAAATTGCTCTCTATGAAAATCCCCGTGCTTTATACAGGGACATCTATGATATGGAGCAAGATACTGATGGTGTTTTCAGTGTACGCATAAAAGGCGATCTTCATGGCAAGTTTTATACGATTATCGTAGACAATCAGTCCGAGGTCACCGATCCTTATGCCATCTCTGCAAACGCCAATGGGATCAGAAGCGCAATCATCGATCTGGACCGCACCAATCCCGAAGGTTGGGACAAATATCAAAGACCTTCTGGCAACAACAATTGCGATGCAGTGATTTATGAACTTCATATAAAAGATTTCACTGGTCACACTTCTTCCGGTATTGAAAACAAGGGCAAATTTTTAGGGCTTTCTGAAAACGGTACCAGCTATAAGGGGTATTCCACTGGACTGGATCATTTGGTTGATCTCGGAATAACACACGTCCATTTGATGCCTGTCTATGATTATCTGACTGTTGATGAAAAAGACAACTCTGATGAAAATTACAACTGGGGTTACGATCCTGAGCACTACAACCTGCCTGAAGGGTGTTACTCAACAGATCCAGACAATCCAATCTCAAGAGTTAAAGAACTCAAAGAAGCTGTGATGACCATGCATAAGGCAGGAATCAAAGTCGTACTTGACGTTGTCTATAACCACACCTACAGAAGTCAGTATGCGAACTTCAATGTCCTTGTGCCAAATTACTACTACCGCATGACACCTGATGGTTATTTTTCTAATGGTTCCGGTTGTGGCAATGAGTTCGCCAGTGAAAATCCAATGGCTAGAAGATTCATTGTGGATTCTCTCCAATATTGGATGAACGAGTACCACATTGACGGCTTCAGGTTTGACCTGATGGGTCTCATGGACATTGAGACGGCAACTCAAATTGAAAAAACACTTAGAAAAGAAAACCCTGAGATTCTGATCTATGGCGAGCCCTGGACGGGTGGTCTTTCCACTCTCCCTGAGAACAAACGCGTCTACAAAGGATCACAGGGCAACAAAGGCTTCGCAGTTTTCAATGATGATTTCAGAAACGCAATCAAAGGTGACAACGACGGCTTTGAGTTGGGATTTATTCACGCCAACAAGGATTCTGTTCACAGTCTGGCCATAGGCATAACAGGTTCCATTCCATATGACGATGCCCATATCGGTTTCGCGACCAATCCTTGTGAGTCCATCAATTATTTCAACTCACATGACAATCTGATTCTATTGGACAAAATCAAAAAAGTGTCGCCAGACGCAAATGAAGAGACTTTGATGAGGCTTAACAAACTCGCCTTCAGCATCCTTTTCACCGCTCAAGGCATCCCGTTTTTCCATGCAGGCAATGAATTCTTAAGAGACAAGCAAGGACACCACAACACATACAACACTTCTCTGGCGATAAATGGCATTAACTGGGAGAACAAGAAAAAATACTATGGTTTTTACAGTTATGTGAAGGACTTGATTCAGCTCAGAAAAGATTTTTCATGCCTCAGGTTGAAATCTGCAAAAGAGGTCCGTTCCAAACTCTTTTTTGTAAGAGATGCGCCTTTTGACGACTTGATCAAAGATGCTGTAGTCTACACAATTGGCCAAGATGCATCCGCAGATTTCGACTGCATGTTGGTGGTTCATAATCCTTCACATGAACCATTGATTTTATCCATTCACGAGTTGTTGACCCATATGTGTTGCACAAAAGAAGATCATCCCGCTGATTTACCAAAGTTAAAGAGCATCAAAATCGAACGTATCTTTGATGAGAATGGTCGTTTGCACGACCCTGAAATCATTACACCAGAGACTTATCACCTGGTCAAAGTCGGTCCGATCAGTACCAACGTCTTTAAATTCACAAATCTGGAAAACAGGTAAAAAAATAAGGCATACCATTTTCGACTAAATCGAATTTGGAATGCCTTTTCTTTAATATTACCACTTAACAGCTTGAAGCGCCTTCTTTCACAGGACCGACAGCATAGCTGTATCCGTTCCATTTCACTTCTACCTGACCAAATGTCTCCACTAAATATTTTTCCATTATGAAGTTCACGTTTCCGATTTTTTCCTCTACGTCATCTTCTTTTGATTGGTCTAGACCTAGACCAAAGCTTGGACCACCTCAGCCCATTCCTGCAATATATACTCTTAGGTTTTGTGGTTTGTCAGGTTGTTGCTCAAGTACCCCTTGAATACGACTAACAGTATCTTCATCAACAATAAAATACATGCTTTTCCCTCCAATAATTCGCTTTTTAATTGTTCATTGAGTTTATACCCAAAATAAAACGATATGCAACGTTAACATATCGTTTCTTTTTTCACATTCAATTTAGCCGCAGCTCGAGCATGAACCACATGCCGATGGAGCAACTGTAACCGGTTGAACAGAATATCCGTTTCCAACCCATTCCACTTTGATTTCTCCAACTGTATCAAACACAGATTTCTCTAAAACAAAGTTTACGCCATTGATCGTCTCTGTAAAATCTTCTTCGTTAATGTTGTCAAGACCTAATCCAAAGCTAGGACCACTGCAACCCATTCCTGCGATGAAAACTCTGATGTTTTGTGGCTTATCAGCTTGAGCTGATAAAATTTCGCCAATTTTATCGCACGTTTCTTGATTTGTAGCAATATACATACATTCACCTCCGTTAATAATTCGATTATAATACAATTCCGACTAAAATAGTATAGTTATATAAAAAAGTTCACAAATATTTTTCATATCCACTATTTTTCAATCACAACCTGAACTTTGCACAAAAGTTACACTAAATACTTTTTGAGGCTGAAAAACGTTGCTTCAGACATCTAAAAATGTCATCAGCGACTGGTTCTTCGACAATAGATTACCGATTCCGCTTGCAATATCACGAATATTATTCTCGTCCATGCCGAATGAACTGAGAATTACCTTCTGCCGCTTTGTTACGGCGTGATCAAGCCGATAATGATTCGGAAGAGTGAACCCGGTTGCTTTTAGAACCAATAAACGATTTGTCCGTGCTGAACAGTTTTTCAGAGATATCCCGGCCTTTATAATGTATAAGCGCCTGTGATGCAGTCATCTCAGTAGAGGTGATAATGCAGAAATAACCGCATTGCTCCAGCTGTTCTCTCTCAGCAGCCTGTTTGGAAGGGTTGAAGTATAAATGGAAATATCTA
>JACUUV010000048.1 GCA_014859095.1 Clostridia bacterium
CTCAATAAAACAAATCTCAGCGAGATGTTGTTTTTAGGTGGTGAGTAGTTCACAAGATTTGCGTAGAAAGGGGTATTAGGATGTTTAAAATCAATGAAAGAATCAAATGGGTAGGAAAAATCGACTGGGATCTGAAGAAATTCCACGGGGAAGAGTATTCCACACACAGAGGCTCTTCGTACAATTCATATCTGATTGAAGATGAGAAGACTGTCTTGATCGATACCGTATGGCAACCCTTCGATGAGGAGTTTGTAAGCAATCTCAAAAAAGTCATCGACCTCAATAAAATCGATTACATCATAGCCAATCATGCTGAAGTGGACCATAGTGGCGGATTGCCTGAACTTATGAAAGAAATTCCTGGAACACCAATATATTGTACTGCAAATGGCATCAGATCACTAAAAGGTCACTATCATGAAGATTGGAACTTTATTCCGGTGAAAACTGGTGATACTCTTGATTTGGGAGCGGGTAAGCTGATTTTCATCGAAGCTCCAATGCTTCACTGGCCAGACAGCATGTTCGAATATTATACAAAGGATGAAATTCTTTTCAGTAATGACGCCTTTGGTCAACATTACGCATCTGAATTCATGTACAATGATTTGGTGGACCAAGCGGAACTCTATCAGGAAGCCATCAAGTACTATGCCAATATTTTGACACCATTCAGTCCTCTTGTTGTCAAGAAAATTCATGAAGTTTTGGGATTCAACGTCCCTGTGAAAATGGTGTGTCCATCACACGGCATTATGTGGAGAGACAATCCGACCCAAATCGTTGAGCAATATTTGAAATGGGCTGACAACTATCAGGAACATCAAGTCGCTCTGATTTATGACACTATGTGGGATGCGACCAAGAAAATGGCTGAAGCAATTGCAGAGGGCATCAAATCTGTGGATCCTACGCTGAACATCAAACTTTTCAACGTCGGTAAAGCGGATAAGAATGACGTGATTTCGGAAATCTTTAAAGCAAAACTCGTCGTTGCGGGATCTTCAACCATCAACAAAGGTATTTTGTCTGGAATGGCAGCAACAATCGAAATGATGAAAGGTCTCAAGTTTAAAAACAAAAAAGCAGCTGGGTTCGGCAGCTATGGATGGAGTGGTGAATCTCCAAAAATGATGACCAAGGAACTTGAAGCGTGCGGCTTTGAAATTCTTGAAGAAGGACTCGGTGTTCTTTGGAAGCCAGATGAGGAAGCACTTGATTTATGCAGAGCATATGGTGTGAAACTCGCTGAAAAATTATAAATTAGTATAATGAATAAGCGCTCATTCCTGATTCATAACGGGATGAGCGCTTTTGTTGTTTCTTGATGATCAGTTTAAAACCTTGCGAAATCTGTATAGATTTTTCCATCTTTGATCTCAATGATGCGATCTGTTTTCTCTGCAATTCGTCTATCGTGTGTAATGACGACAAATGTAGTACCGAAATCCTTGTTGATATCTCTCAGGAGCTCATAGATAATTTCTGTGGTTTCAGAATCCAGGTTGCCGGTAGGTTCATCCGCCAATATGATTTTCGGATTGTTGATGAGCGATCTGGCTATGGCGGTTCTTTGCTGCTGTCCACCGGACATGTTTCCTGCAAGATTGTTCTTGACTTTGCTGAGTCCAACGAGATCCATGAGTTCATGGGCGCGTGCCTCCATCTTTCGGTCAATCTTCTTGTTTTTGATATAATACGGCATCAGGACATTCTCAAATGCCGTGAATTCAGGAAGAAGATAGTGGAACTGAAATATGAATCCGATGGTTTCGTTACGGAGTCTCGCCAGTTCATTCTTGTTCATCTGATCTGTGCGCTGACCACCAATGAAGACCTCTCCTGATGTAGGTTTATCCAGCGTGCCTACAATGTTGAGCAGAGTACTTTTTCCGCTTCCTGACGCACCGATGATACCGTTGAATGAGCCTTGCTGAACAGCGAGGTCCACATCAAAAAGGACTTGGGTTTTGATGGTGGTGCCATATATTTTATTGACGTTATTGAGTTTAATGACATTATCCATTTTTGATCACCTCGATTGGAGATAGTTTTTTAGATTTAAGAGCAGGTATGATGGAAGCCAGTGTTGAAGCGGTTACTGCTATGAGTCCTGACAGTCCGATGAAGCTATAGTTGATGAATATTGGAACAACAGGTGTGCCATCGGCGTTAAGTGCGAATTTGCTGAATGAGAGCAGTAATCCGAGTCCGAAAATAATCCCAAGTATACCGCCAAGAATGCCGAGAATAAAGCCTTGGAATAAAAACACCAAACTGGATGTTCTGTCGTTGATGCCCATGGCCTTTAGAATACCAAGTTGTCTCGACTTCTGGAGCACTGTAATGGCAAGTACGCTTGCGATTCCAAGAACGACCGATATGACCACAAACACTTGAATCATGAGACTGGATGTGCTTTGTCCGTTAAGTCCGCTTAAGAGTTGTTCGTTTTGGGCTTTCCAGTTATCAAAACTAATGTCATTTCTTACTGAATCTGAAATCATGAGTTTGCTGAGCAAGTCTGCATCAAAGGGTGTTTCGATTTGCATCTCAAGAGCTGTGATTTGATGATCCTCGTATCCGAAAATAGTGCGGGCTTCGTCAATGGTGCCTATCATCCATGATTTGTTGATGGCAGCCACTTTGAGATCGAAGTAACCTACAATTCTCACTGTGGAAACGCTTCCCTCAGGAGTGATGATGTCATAGTCATCACCAACTTTGAGGTCGTTCTCCAGTGCCAAATCTTTTCCAACAACGACTTCATTGCCGGTCAAATTGAATGAGCCTTCAATCATCGCTTCGTCAAATTTATAAATGGTATTAGCCTTTTCAGAATCAAAACCCCTGAAAATGATCTGTTCAGTGACATCATCAATCTTCAGAAATGCCCCTTTTGAAAGGGTAGGTGACAGTGCTTTGATTTCCGAATAATTCGTGGATAGCCAGGTTTCGATATCACCCGAATCATCTATAGGTGTATTTTTTTCACTTGGATTCACTGTTATATGCGATGCGCTGCCTATGGTTGCATCCAGTAGGCTGATTTGCAAGCCTTCTATCAGTGAGCCTATAAATATTTGAACTGAAATGCCGACAGCGATCCCTACGGCAATCAGCGCAGTTTGTCCTTTGCTTGAGGTCAGAAAGCGAAGTGCGATTCTAAAGGCCAGTCTCATAACAGTGCCTCCTTGATATTTTTAAGATCCTCAAAGCTATGCGCAAAGAAGTCAGTATCAATCTCATCTCTTGCATGAGGTGTGTTATCAATTGCGTAGCCCCCAATCACAATCTTGGCCTGATTGCTTTTGAAGTTTGATCTGATAAGTGCAATAAGGTCCTTAAGCCTGGTCAGATGGAAATAGTTGGTCACGCTTATGCAAATCAGATCGGGATTGAGTTTTTCTATGGAGTCCAGGGCTTCTTTTTTAGGGGTGTTTGCTCCGATGAAATGAGTCTCATATCCAAGTAATGTCAAAAAATCACTGGTCATGCGCGCACCGAGTTCATGGTATTCCTCTTCAAGACAAAATACTATCGCTGCAGAGGCAATTCCTGTGGATTGAGTCTTTTGGGAAATCACATAAGGATAACTGATTTCAAGTGCGGTACGTACAATACCGCTTTGTATGTGTTCCTCCCAAATGCTGATTTTCTGATTGAATTCATTGCTTGAGATTGACCCAAGGCTTGGCCCCAAAATTTCAGTGTAAAGATCAATGATCGTGATGGCTCCATTTTCAAGCGACTCTTTAATGATACTGATTGCCAGTGGTTTATTGAGGTCCCTAAGTGCCTCATGAAATTTTCGTTTTAACTGTTCATTTGAATTGTCCATAATATGCCCCTTTTGCTTTATTTAATATGATAAAATGATAGCATAGTGAGTATACCCAAGAAAGATTGTACAAAACCTATTAAGTAAAATCTTGGAGGCTTTTATGGAAAAAATTCAATTTTTCTCCGATGTGTTTAAAGTGAAACGACAAGTCAAAATAGTTTACTTGTATTTGGATCTCAGTGTATGTGAGCGATGTCAGGGGACTGAACAGGTTTTAATTGAAGCTATAGAACTGCTTAAGCCCGTTTTTTCAGTTATGGATATAGAGTTGACGCTGAGTAAGATCAATATCATCAATGAGGAATTGGCCATCAAGCACGAGTTCATAAGTTCTCCGACCATCAGAGTGGATGGAAGGGATCTTGCGATGGAAGTCAAAGAAAACTCATGCAGTTCATGCAGTGATTTGAGCGGTGAAGCAGTGGATTGTAGAGTTTGGATGTATAAGGATCAGGAATACAGCGAACCACCACTTGCGCTCATTGTTGAGCGAATGATTGAAATGATCTTTTGTAAAAGTGAGGACTTCGAAAAACCGCTGTATGTTCTTCCTGAAAATTTGGCGGTCTATTACGAAGGGTTTAAAAAAGTGAACAAATAAGGAGATACTGTATGTGTGGACGTTTTTTGCTTGAGACGGAAATTCACCATTTGCTTCATTGTGATATTGGGACTGTGTTGTAGACCAAGTGCTGATTGGGGACAGGTGCAAATTGGTACCTGAGGGGCAGGGAAAGCAGGAAGTTCAGGTCAAGGTCAAACAGACGGTGCGCCTCACATGGTGGACTGGCAATTGGACTTGAAAGGTTGACTGCACAGTTGCTCGGGTATAAAAACATACGAAGAACCACACTTTTTCCAAGAGACGGCCAACGATTGACACCGTGAGTGCCAATGCAATGCTTAAATTTTGAGATAGAGGTTGATTATGAATGATGTGACCAGCACGATGATTTTCATTTATTTTATTTATGGGTTGGCGTTTTTCACATTGGGAATCAGCGCTTTGATGCAGATCAATAGAAAACACAAGGCATTTCCACTTGTGAGTTCCATTCAATTTTTGGGTATTTTTGGAGTGCTGCATGGCATTGTGGAGTGGTTGATCATGCTATCATTCACGACATTATTCAGTAACAGGTATGTCGTATTCAGGGAGGTACTCTGGATAATCAATTCGCTGTCCTTTGTATTCCTTTGGTTTTTTGCTCTGAAGTTGATCAACCATTATGTTTTAAAAAAAGATTTAAGGCTCATCTTTGGTTTGACTTCTATTATCTGCGTATTTATCTATATCATGGCTTTTTTTGTTTGGGACAGAAACCTGATGATCAGATACCTGATAGGATTTCCGGGTGCTTTCATGACGGGGGTGGCACTGATAATGACTTCAAGCGATCGTTATTACAGTAGGCTCAAATGGATCCGGTATCAGCTCAATTCAATGGCAGTCGCTTTTATTCTTTATGGCTTGACTCAATTGATGGACCCATCTGTTTTTTTAGAACTTTTCAGAATAAGGCTGGAAGTTTCAAGAACATTGCTTGCTGTAATCATAACGACACTTTTTGTCAGTGTGATTCGTCTCTTTAAACTCGAGAATGATAAACGATTGAATTACCTTATGGCAATACAGAGTGTCGGTGAGGAACGAAAGCGATTGGCTAGGGAGATGCACGATGTGATATTACAGGATCTTTTTTCAGTTGGAATTCAGATGGAACATTTGCAAGATGCTTATGCATCCGATTTTGAATTGAATCGAAGAATCGGTGAATCAAAGGATCAATTAAAAGGGGTCATGGAGCGAATCCGAAATTTTCTGAAAACGTCATCCTTTGAAAAAAACGATGTAGAAGATTTGCATGTCCGGCTGCAAACCATGTTGATGAATTTTAGAAAATCTGATGGGATGGCAATTAAACTGGTGCCAAAAAATGATCAGGTAAACTATGGTTTCATAAGTACAAACAAACTCAATCAACTCTATTATGTGGTCAGAGAATCAGTGATCAATGCAAACAAGCATTCTGGAGGCAATTTCATCCAAGTCGACATCGATTCCACGATCAATGGACTGAATCTCACAGTAGCAGATGACGGCAAAGGGTTTGATCCTTCCCAACCGACCATGCTTGAAGGTATGGGATTAAAGTCCATGGTGGAAAGAATCAATCTGATCGGTGGGGAAATCAATATCAAAAGCGATACGAATGGGACCCGCATTTCAATATTGGTCCCATGGGAGGTTTAATTGGAAAATAGAAAAATAAACATAATGATTGTGGATGACCACGCTGTTGTTAGGTTGGGACTCGCGTCCATTGTAGAAAAAAACGATTCATATATTGTGTGCTGTGATGCTGGAACCAGTTCCGAGGCATATGAAAAACTTGATAAATTCTCACCGGATCTGATTCTTTTGGATTGCAAGTTGCCCGATGGTGACGGTGTGACTATGTGCTATCAAATAAAAAGCAAATATCCCAACATAAAAATCATAATAATTTCGGCATTCTGTGATGATTATATGATCAAAGAGGCACTTCAGGCCGGTGCGGATGGGTATTTGATGAAAACGATTGATAAGAATATGATTTTATCTTCCGTTGAGCGCGTATTATCTGGAGAAAAGAGCTTTGATCCTTTGCTGATTCATACATTGATCAACCAATCGAAAGAAGGATCCGTAAAAGCGAAATTGACCAATCGGGAAGTAGAAATAATAAGTCGAATTGCTCAAGGATTCACCAATAAGGAAATCGGAAAAGAGATGTATATTTCTGAGAAGACAGTAAGAAACTATATCAGTCGAATATTTGAGAAAATCGGTGTCAATAATCGTACTGAAGCGGCACTGTATTGGATCGAACGCAACAAATAAGGATAAATGTCCCTTGCAAATGAGGGACATTTGACAATTGTAGAAAACCATCAAAAAATATATGATAAATTTATCACAAAGAGTGGTAATAAAACACATTTTAAACGGAGGCAGTTATGAAAAGAATATTTGCAATAATGTTGCTTATGATAGTAGCATTTACATCAGTTGCTTGCAGCACAGAAGATTTTTCTGGAGAATATATAGGCTATTCATGGAAAGGTGAATCCAAAGGAGTCACACTAGAAGAAGCAACGGAAAAAATCGAAACAAAAATAACGCTGGATAAAAAAGGTGTCATCACTAGTTTCGAGATGGCTTTCCTTGTTTTGAAAAACGATCAATGGATCAAGAGAAATGATCCAACTGCTACAATATCATTTGATACAAGTGTAGATCCGACACCTGCGATTATAGGTGCAGATTCTGTCGAAAGTGGAAATTCCATGTTTGAGATCAAGACCAATGACAAAATGTCGTTGTTTGTAGTCGGTGTCGATTCTGAAGGTACAGTTGCCTATGGAATAGTTGATCCAATCACAAGATATTTGCTTGAAGCCAAATTCGGAACGGATTATGACTTCAGTACCAATTTGGGTAAATTGACTGTTAATGGCGGTTTTGTTCCAACAGTTCTGACATCTGGCGGTGGAATGTTAAAGCCGAAGAGTTTTGAGGAGCTCGAGAATATGTCTGTGCTTGACATCAGCATCTATTCTCATGTCATCAATTTACGTGGTGTTTACGAAGGGATCACAAACGAAACAACAGTGGAAGAATTGTTGACCCTTTCTGGAGTGACTTTTGTAGAAGGCAAACCTCAACCGCTTGAAGGTACTCATGGATTCCATTCGATAGGTGGTTGGGATGGCAACTACAGAAACATCGCTAAAACTATGATCGGAAAAAACGCATCAGAAATGACAGGGCTGACAAATTTTGAAGGCAAGAACTTCGAAGGTGACGAATACAAATTGGGTATTGATGAAAACAACTTCTTCGGAATCTATGAAGATACAGTGACCGGAGCGACCAAGACAATCCAGAAGTCATATGAAACAATTGCTGGAGCTACTGTAAGAGTTTCAAGAGAAAACACTTCTTTCCAAAGAGCGCTTGTAGACGCGGGTATCATAACCGAAGAACAAGTCATCAAAGGCAGATTTTAACATCAAAAAAGGGTCGATGCGTTTGCATCGGCCCTTTTCAAATTATACGACTAAGTATTATGTCTTTAATTTTTTGACTTTAATCTTTACTCTTTTCCTAACCACTTGGCGTTAGCCAAAAACCAACTGCACGCTCCCCAGTGCACCACATACCATTTTGGACCTGTCCCCAATTGGTTTTCCTGCTCTCCCTGCCTTACCTGCTCTCTCTGCCCTTCCCTATCTCCTCCGCAATGCCATCAATCAAAGACTGAAGCGAGATTTGACCTCTTTTGGAAATGCCGTTCAGATCCGCGATTTTTGACATCATTTTGAAGAGCATGTCCCTAAGGTCTCGTATGAGATCGAGTTGTGCTCTGAGAAACTGAATGGTGAGTAATTTTTCATAGACTTCAATCATTTACAATGTTGTTGACATATGTTACTAACGGAGTGTAATAAACTTATACAAGACATATGTCCAAACCTTATAGTAGGTATTGAAAGCGGTGGAGTATGCCTAGGCCAAGAAAATTTAGAAGAGTTTGTGAATTGCCCGACAACAATTTGTTTGGGGCATTGGGGCGTCCGATCAATCTGGAGGACGCTATCGTAATGACCGTGGAAGAGTTTGAATCCATTCGTTTGATGGATCACGAAGGCATGGTTCAGGAGGAATGTGCTGAACGTATGAATGTTGCTAGGACAACCGTTCAAAGGATTTATACCGATGCGCGAAAGAAAGTTGCGGAAGCATTGGTCACCGGAAAGATTTTGAAAATTGAAGGTGGCGATTATGAACTTTGTGACGTGAACACATGTAATTCTGGCTGTGGCAGAAGCAAAAGGAGAAGGTTTCAAAATGCCCATCATTCAAACCTCGATCAACATAGTGATTCATGCGGTGAACACTAAGATTGATCATAAAAGGGGACCGCTCCTCTTTTTTTAGGTTGACAACAAAATCGATATTTGTTATATTTGAGTCGAAGAAAACAAAATTTAATAATCTTCAGGGCAGGGTGTAATTCCCTACCGGCGGTATAGCCCGCGAACCGTAAGGTTGATTCGGTGTAACTCCGAGGCCGACAGTATAGTCTGGATGAAAGAAGATGATTTTTTGGTGTACCCTTCGCTTTGGCGATAGGTGGCCCTTTCGAAGCCAATAGCCCTGAACTTATGTTCGGGGTTTTTTATTTGCCCGGAAGGAGGGACGTATGGAAAGTAAGTATATGAAACGTGCACTTGAGCTTGCTGAAAAAGGATCTGGTTTTACAAGTCCCAACCCACTGGTGGGTGCGGTAATTGTGAAAGATGGCGTGATCATCGGTGAAGGTTACCACGAAAAATATGGTGGACCCCATGCTGAAATCAATGCATTCAAGAATGCCAATGAAGATGTGCGTGGTGCTTCGATGTATGTGACGCTTGAACCGTGCTCGCATTTCGGAAAAACTCCGCCATGTGCGAATGCCATCATTGAAAAAGGCATTGCAAAAGTGTTCATTGGAATGGTGGATCCAAATCCGCTAGTGGCGGGAAGAGGTGTCTCACTACTCCGTGAAAACGGGATTGAGGTTCATACGAATGTTCTTGAAGATGAATGCAAAAGACAAAATGAGATTTTCATTAAATTTATAACGACGCGCAAACCTTTTGTCATATTGAAATCTGCAATGACTTTGGATGGAAAAATAGCGACAGTCACAGGGGATTCAAAATGGATTACAAACGATGACTCCAGAAAATTCGTCCATCAGATCAGACATCGTGTTTCTGGAATTTTGGTGGGTGTCGGTACCGTGATCACAGACAATCCTTATTTGAACACAAGACTTGAGGAAGGTCCTGTCAGTCATCCGCTTCGAATCATATTGGATACAAAAGCTAGAACTCCTCTTGATGCCAATGTGCTTGGAAATTTGGATGAGATCAGAACGATAATTGCAACAACTGCAATGGCACCCGCAGAACAATTGAGAAGACTTGAAGGAAAGGGAGCAGAAATATTGCTTTTACCGATCAAAGATGAACATGTGGATCTAGATGCGTTGATGACAGCTCTTGGAGAACTCGAAATTGACAGTGTCTTGATCGAGGGGGGGAGTATGGTCAATTATTCCGCAATAGAGGCAGAAGTTGTAGACAAGGTCATGTTTTTCATCGCACCCAAAATAGTTGGTGGAGAAACTGCAAAGACACCAATGGGTGGCACTGGAAAAATGCTGATGCGCGACGCAATCGCGCTTGAAAATATTGGACTCAGACAATTTGGTGGGGACATCATGATAGAAGGATATCTCGAAAAGAGGTGAGAGAGTGTTTACAGGTATAATAGAAGAAATTGGGAAAGTAAAATCCATAGTCAAATCGGCAAAATCCGCGAAAATAACTGTTCAGGCAAAAAAAGTGCTTGAAGATGTGAAAATGGGCGACAGTATTGCGACCAATGGCGTCTGTTTGACGGTCACGAGATTTACAAAAACTGAGTTTACAGTGGATGTCATGGCCGAAACCATGCGCAAATCAAATTTAGATTTGCTTTCAGATGGAAGTCCGGTCAATCTGGAGCGTGCTTTGCGCTTAGGTGACAGACTGGGAGGTCATATGGTCAGCGGCCATGTGGATGGGCTCGGAACAATCGAAGGTACATTGAAAGAAGAAAACGCCATATGGGTGACTATCGGCGCAGATGCGTCCATACTTCGGTATGTGATCCCAAAAGGTTCAATAGCGATAGATGGCATCAGTCTCACCGTTGCATATGTGGATGATACATGTTTCAAAGTCTCGGTCATTCCGCACACCAAGGATGAGACGACGTTGCTTGGCAAGAGTATAGGAGCCAAAGTGAATCTGGAATGTGATCTGGTAGGAAAATACATTGAAAAACTGGTGCTTGGAAAGACAAATGAAATTCATGAGGATCATAAGTCCATTGATCTTGACTTTTTAACCAGAAATGGATTCGCATAAAATAAGGAGGAATTTGAAATGAATAAATTCAACACAATCGAAGAAGCAATCGAAGATATCAGAAACGGTAAAATTATCGTTGTAGTAGATGATGAAGACAGAGAGAACGAAGGCGATCTGCTTATGGCCGCTGAAAAGACAACACCAGAAGCAATCAATTTTATGGCAAAATATGGCCGAGGATTGATTTGCATGCCTATTGCAGGGGAAAGACTTGAGGAACTGAGTATTCCTCACATGGTTGAACGCAATACGGACTCCCATCAGACCGCTTTCACTGTTTCAATCGATGCACTTGAGACAACAACCGGTATATCAGCCCATGAAAGGGCACTTACAATACTCAAGGTCATGGACAAAAATGCAAAACCATTGGACTTCAATAGACCAGGGCATGTTTTTCCATTGAAATCACAAAAGGGTGGCGTGCTCAGACGAGCAGGTCATACTGAAGCAGCTGTCGACCTGGCTATGATGGCAGGTCTTTCTCCAGCAGGAGTCATCTGTGAGATTATGAATGAAGACGGTTCCATGGCAAGGGTACCGGAGTTGATGAAATATGTCGAAGAGCACAACCTGAAAATCATCACGATTGCAGATCTCATTGCTTACAGAAGAAGCACTGAAGTGCTGGTGAAACGTGAAGCTGAGGCTAAATTGCCAACAAAATATGGGGATTTCAAAATGGTTGGATATGTGAACAAACTCAACGGGGAACATCATGTTGCCTTAGTCAAGGGGGATGTATCCAGTGATGAACCTGTTTTGGTCAGGGTGCACTCGGAATGTTTGACTGGTGATGCTTTTGGATCCCTCAGATGCGATTGTGGAGAGCAATATGCCGCAGCAATGAGACGTATTGAGGAAGAAGGTAGAGGTGTGCTGCTTTACATGAGACAAGAAGGCAGAGGAATTGGTCTGATCAATAAAATCAAGGCATATGCCCTTCAAGATCAGGGTATGGACACAGTTGAAGCCAACGTGGCACTTGGATTCCCTGAGGATATGAGAGAATATGGCATCGGAGCACAGATCTTAGCGGATCTTGGCGTGAAAAAAGTCAAACTCATGACCAACAATCCCAAAAAAATCAGGGGTTTGTCAGGTTATGGCATAGAAATCGTCGAGCGTATGGACATTCAAATGAACCACAATGAAGAAAATGAGTATTATCTTAAGACAAAAGTTAAAAAAATGGGCCATATTATGGATATCAAGGAGGAAAAGTAGATGAAAATTTATGAAGGCAATTTGATTGCAGAAGGTTTGAAATTTGGTATAGTCGTTGGAAGGTTCAATGAATTCATTGGAGGAAAGCTCCTTAGTGGTGCTATTGATGGACTGAAAAGACATGGTGTGGAAGAAGCCAACATTGAAATATCTTGGGTACCTGGGGCTTTTGAAATTCCGCTGGTCGCCAAAAAGATGGCGGGTTCACGCAAGTATGATGGTGTGATTTGTCTCGGAGCGGTCATTAGAGGGTCCACTCCGCATTTTGATTACGTTTCAAGTGAAGTCACCAAGGGTGTCGCGCACGTATCTCTGGACACTGAAATACCAGTGATATTCGGTGTTCTTACGACAGACACCATAGAACAAGCCATTGAAAGAGCGGGTACAAAAGCTGGCAATAAAGGTTACGACGCAGCAGTAACAGCCATTGAAATGGCAAATTTACTCAAGCAATTTTAGTGAAAGGACAGAGTTATGTCTGAACTTAAAAATGTCAAAACCATTTTCTTGGACTATGACGGCACACTTCATAACAGTATTGGAATTTATGGTCCCGCATTTCGAAAAGCATATGAGTACTTGGTGACAAGCGGACTTGCACCCAATCGGGAATGGCGAGATCATGAAATCTCAAAATGGTTGGGGTATAGTCCAAGAGAAATGTGGCAGGCTTTCATGCCTGATTTGGCAACAGATGAAAGAACCAGGGCGAGTCAAATCATCAGTGATGAAATGCAAATAATGATTGAATCAGGTAGACCACTATTGTATGACGGTGCTCTAGAGACCCTTCAGTATTTGAAAGACAAAGGATACAAGTTGGTTTTTATCAGTAATTGCAGGGAAAGATACATGGAAAGTCATAATAAGACATTTAGTTTGGATCGATATTTTGAAAACATGTACTGTTCCGAATCGTATGATTACGCACCAAAATACGAAATTTTCAAGAGACTCAGACCTCAATTTCCAGAAGAGATGGTGATCATCGGTGACCGTTTTCAAGATATGGAAGTCGGTTATGAAAATGGCATTCACACTGTTGCATGCACATATGGGTTTGGAACCGATGAGGAATTGTCTGGTGCTGAGCATAAGATTGATTCCATCGAAGCGCTCAGATCGATATTGTAAATCTTGAATTTTAAGTTTAGTTTAATTTAAAGGATTCCGGTTCCGCCAAACTTTTTGTCAACACAGGCAAACCGCCATTCATTTATTTTGAGGCAAAAGGAAAAATTATAATTTGGAATGGCAAAGATGCCAATGAGACTCAAATGGTATACCAAGAAATTCTAGAAAATAAAGACAAATGATTGACCATTGCACTAGTTAGTGATATGATATTTATATGAAGATAAAAACTAGTTATGGGGAAGAGAACGACATTAACTTAAAATTGGTGATTGCTTTATCGAGAACTCATTTGTCATTTGGTAGGGGGCTTCAGATATTCCTTAACGAATACGGATTGACGCTCGCACAGTTTGGTGTTCTTGAAGCTTTATACCATCTCGGTGAGATGAGAATCTGTGAACTTATTGATAAGACACTGTCCACTAGTGGTAACATGACCGTTGTCATTAGAAATCTTGAAAAGGAGGGTTTGATTGAACGTAAAACAAACCCTGATGATAAGCGCGCATTCAACATTGCTCTCACAGCAAAGGGCGAGGATAAGATCAAAGTCGCATTTGAATCCCATCTGGTTTTGATCGATCGGTTTTTCAGCAATTTGGATGGGGAAGAAAAGCTGGCGCTACAGAAATTGCTGAAAAAGGTCAACGGCTTATAGTACGATAACCTCAACGGTTCAAAATATGTGTTTTGAACCGTTTTTTATGGTTTGAAAATGGAGGCAGGTGTATAAATTAAGTATTATGTAAAAATGGGGGGATAGTTGATGATCAATCAAGAACGCGTAAATCGATTAATGAAATATGTCGCGGGTCTTATGGATGGCGATGACGGGAAAATGCTCTATGATACTTATAAAGATGATATTGATCATGTTGTTCCACAGGAAGCATTTGAAATATTTTACAGTTTGATTCAAAATGGAACTCAAGCCTCAGATATTTTAGTGGTTCTGGACAAAGTAATCAATGTTTTCTACAAGGCACTTATGGAATACTCCAAACCTGTACCGAACTCGAATTTGTTTCTTAAGACGCTCGAGCATGAAAATGACGCACTTGTCCTAAAAATGGAGACCATCAAAGAAGCCATAAGACAAACCAATCTTAAAGAAAAGAAAAAACTGCTTTGGACATTGTTGGTGGAACTTGAAATATTCAATGCCCATTATCTAAAAAAAGAGAATATTTTGTTCCCATATATGGAAAAAAGCAAAGAGCGTTTCGAAGGCGTATCCATTATGTGGGCACTTCATGATCTGATCAGAAATAACATCAAAGATTCTATCGCAGTAACCGAGAATCCTATGACCACTGAAAAACAAGTGGACGCATCAGTTGCTATTTTGATATTTTCTATATTGGGGATGGTAAAAAAAGAAAAATTGATACTTTTTCCATCTGCAATTGAAACCATCGATCAGGAAGATTGGATCAAGATGCATTTACAAAGTTTTGATTATGACTTTCCGTTTATAGAAAAGCCGGAGAAGGGAGACTATTCATTCCATTCTGAAACGGGTGAGTTGTCGCTGGACCAGGTGCTGATGATTTTCAATACGCTTCCAGTGGATATGACATTTGTCGATGAGAACAATAAAGTCAGATTTTTCTCAAGACCAAAGGATAGAATTTTTCCGAGATCTGCTGCCATAATCGGTAGGGATGTAAAAAACTGCCACCCACCGGAGAGTGTGCATGTGGTCGAAGCGATAATAGAAGGGTTTAGAACTGGTGAACGAGAGTTTGCCCAATTTTGGATTGACATCAAAGGCAAGAAGTTGTTGATCCAATATTTTGCGCTCAGGGATTCAAACGGGAGATATCAAGGAACTCTGGAAGTCAGTCAGGACATTACTGAAATTCAAAAGATTGAAGGTCAAAAAAGACTGCTTGAGTGGGAATAAGGAAAAAAGGAGATGTTGAATGGTCAATTTAAACAATTTGGTGCAAGTGAAAAAATCCATTCAGGAAGATGATTTGGTGGTTATGCTATTTAGTGACCTTGGGTGCAATGTCTGTTTGGCCATCACCCCGGACCTGGATGAAATGGCACAGCGCTATCCGCTGGCAAAATTCATTACAGCTGATGTGGAAGTGATCAAGGCACTCGTAGGAGAGCACTTGATATTTGTCTATCCAACTATTGTTGTTTTCGCTCAAGGTAAGGAAACAAAACGTTTCGAGAGGGTTTTCTCAATGGATGACATAGAGGCGACCATAGATCGATACTATCACATGATCTTCTAATGGATTTGCATCACACTG
>JACUUV010000120.1 GCA_014859095.1 Clostridia bacterium
AGTTCATTGTGAGCTTTATCCGTTTGAGGATAAGTGATTGGCACTTTCAGTTTTCCTCTAAACGCACCTTTTTTCTTGTATCTGTTTTGACCAGCTGTGATCAACTTTCCATATGAGGTGTAAAGAGAATCTAAAAGAATTCTCGTTTTTGATTCGGTTGTTCTGAAGCAAAATATCTCTGACTCTCTAAAAGTCTTATTAAGCTTCAGATCTCCAATGGTTACGTTGTAGTATATGTTCTCAGCAAACGCAAGCTTGGTTTCTTCAAAAGAATCCGCAACATAGTACATGTCATTATTTTGAATGACCAGGCACTTTTGATTGTTTACCATCCTCCATATTACCTTTCCCCAGAAGTATTGTGCACTTTCGTTCTGGTTTGGTTCTACATTGAAACGATAATAGTTTTCACCTTTCTTAATTATGCCTTTATCAAATGTTTGAAATTCACATTTAGCAAGTGCATTTGATATCAGACCAATTGCTGATCCGATAGCCATTTCTTTGATAACAATTTCTGCGGTTAAGCTTGCGGCTTCGGCCATGTCTATTGACAGCCTACCGTCTTTGTCGAACAGGCCTAAAAACCACTCCCAAATGACCATTGTCAACCTCCCTAATATGTGTAAACATCCAGCGACATGAAATCGCCTTGTTCTACCAATTCATCGTCTGCACTCATTGCGTGCAAAAAGCAAAAGAACCCATCAGTCTTTCGCTTAATCGGTTCAATCTTGTGATACGATTTATTTCCTTTTGAGTCAGTTTGGACATAACAATTGTTTACATACCATCTCATCAATTTGTCATCACCAAAAATCAACGTGCGATCTGCAAACATCTTAGTGATGAGTGGATGCAATTTATTGTGTGTGATGTATCCAGAAGGAACGCCTTCAAATATTATGCCTTCTGCTTCAAATTCTTTTTTAACTGCAGAGAACCTGTACCTGTCTGCCACCACTTTCTTAATGCTGTAGTGTTCAGCATTTTTCTTAAACCAATCGACAATAATATCAGCTGGAATAATCGGTACCTCTCTGATAATTGTTGCAAGCCCGAGTTCTACAGCCTCATTGATATCAATATTGAACTTAGTGCTTTGAATGCTTTTTTCATGGATAAAAGTGTGTTGTTTGAAATAGCGTTTTCCATTTTTCTTAAACAACAACCCAGCAGAACAGAAGTCTTTCAAATCCGCAAAGTCTAGAGCGCCTATACATTCAAATCCTTTGAAATCTTCAAATGGTTGATTAGTGTCTTTGATTTCTTCCCACTCCGCTACTGCTTTTGCTTCATTGCTCTTAGGAAGATTCATTCTTTTGGTTAAAAATGCGGCCTTGAGTTCTGAATTGTAAAGCATGTCTTGATATTGCTTTTTCATTGTGTTGAAAAGTACCTTGTCAAACTTGACTCTTGGCACTGCTTTCTCCCAATTTGCCGGATCATCAACTTCTTTTTCATTATCCAATTTAAATATGAATGGGAAGAAACCGTTGTGTTCATCTTCGCCATCCAATACGCGCCTTGCTTTTTCTTTAAGATCATCGAGAACTGACTCTCTTACCGATCCGTCTGTAGTGATGTAAAACGTTCTGGGTTTAGATTTCTTGCCAAGTCCACCTTTATGAACGTTGATGTTTTCATAATTCACATACTCATGACATTCGTCAAATATGATCGCTCCTGGTCTTCCACCATCATGCGTCTTCGCATTCGATGTGCAGTAAGCGATTCTTGAATTTGTTTTGTTGTGCTTTATTGACACCTTGGTAAGGTTGAATGATTTTCGCAATCTCGCATTGTCTTTGATCACATCATATACTTCGAAGAAACTGGTACTTGATTGCTTCTCAGATGTGGCCACAATGTCAACATCGTAGTTTTTAACATTATTCTTGCTGCTGATAAGATAAAATATAAGCGTTGATATCAATCCATTCTTACCGGCGCCTCTTCCTGAAAAAAATAAAAACTCATCAAATACAAGAGTTCCATCATCATAATATATTCCGGTGACAATCGCATAAAAGAATTTTTGAAAGTGAATTAATTTGAATGGGAAGTATTTCTCAATAAGCGCGACCGCTTCATAAATATCATCGCTTCTAATGTGAACGTTGGGCTTGTCTAATTCTTTCTTTAGAAATTTAACGAGTTGTTTCTGTTCTTTGCAGGTTCTGATTTCACCTGTTTCTACAAGTCTGAACCATTCATCAATGTATTCGTGATACTTATACTTCGTCATGATCGTCGTCAATGTCAACCGGCAAGTCCGCTGCTCTGATTCCCAAATCACCTAACAGCTTAAGCATCTGTTGATTGACTTTCAGTAGTTCCGAAACGCTCTCGTTTTTCTTGTATCCGGTCTGCCCACCGCCATTATTGTATTTAACTGATACTCCGCGTTTCTCAATGTCTTCAATGAGCTTGGTTTTGATGTCCCAAAGTGATAAATAGTCAGCCGCAAGATC
>JACUUV010000121.1 GCA_014859095.1 Clostridia bacterium
AAAAGATAAGATCAAAAGATTGGATTATCTTATTGAGTTAAAAACTGATTACACCTGAGAAGGGTTGATGCATTTGCATCGGCTCTTTTTTAGTTGGTTTTGCGCACGAACGTGCGAAGTGGTTGGGAAGATCAAAGTACTAAGTACAAAGTACAAGTAACAATTTACACCAAAATTACACCAGAAAAAAATTTACACAAAAAAAGGATCAATGCGTCAGCATCAATCCTTAATATCTTTTAATCTTTATCTTTTCCGGTGCGCAGCACCGATTCTTTGACTTTGATCTTTCCCTGCTCTTCCTGCTCTTCCTGCATTCCCCGGCACCAAAGGTGCCTCCTGCACTCCCGGCATTTTCCCTGGCGCGTACCTTTCTTTATACTTTGAATTTCAGATATACAAAGACGCTAATAAGTTTCCTAAGGCTAGTATAGTTTCGCTTCGCGAGAACCATATCTACGCCCAATGTTTCGTTTCACAAAACATTGTACTTAACTACGCGATTTTTTGCTTCGCAAAAAATTAGGTACCAAAATGTACCTGTCCCCAATCAGCACCTAAAAAAAGATCAATGCGTCAGCATCAATCCTTTAAATCTTTGAACTTTCTATGTTTTTCGGTGCGAAGCGCCAATCCCTTGATTTTAATTTTTTCCTGCACTTCCAGCATTCCCTGCTCTCCCTGCATTTCCCTTCCACTTTTTTTGCAAAAAAAAGTGGAACATCTTGCTTCCGCAGACATTCCCAAAATGAGGAAATTGAAATTAATAAAGGGTATGGTATTTCTAACCACCTCAAATATATCACAATCAAATGAGTCGTGTCAACGGATGAGAGGGTGTATAGCCATAGGAATAGACAATAGTTAAAGCTCTAACAATCAAATGATAATGACAATCATTAAAGGTTGGAAAATGGTCGAAGAAATCTCGGGAGAAAGCTAAAGAAATAGCATCATTATGACGATAGAATATTTGATGGTTTTATCGGAGGTATTGAGTATGATTAAAGGGCTTTATGTGGCAGGGACCAACATGACCACCAACATGCACAAAATGGACGTGATCAGCAACAACCTTGCGAACGTCAACACAACGGGTTTTAAAAGGGACACCTTTGAAGTGGAGTCCTTTAACAATAGACTGTTTTCACGTACAAATGGCAGCAATCTACCCTTTGATGCGGCAAAGGTAAATGTCACTCAGACACAATCGGGTGAGGAATTTACTGTGTCGACGAATACAGGGTTTTTTAGGGTGAATACGCCAAATGGTGTGCACTATGATACAAACATGAAGTTCTTCAAAGACCAGGACGGTTTTTTGAGAACCATCTATAAAAATGTCGGTGGCACAATCAATCCGCTGAAAGGCTATTTGGTACTGGGCCAGAAAGGTCCGATCAATGTGGGCGATGAAACGTTTGAAATCAATGAGCGTGGCGTGGTCCTGGTCGGCGGTGCGGAAGTGGACGGACTTGTGACGCAAGGGCTGCCCAACATGATCGGCACCATGAGCGCGGGCATCAAAGGTTATACCGTCATGACCAACCATGAGCAAGGTCAAATTGAGATGACCAACTCGAAATACGATGTTGCCATCAAGGGCGACGGATTTTTCAATATCAGAACAGAAAATGGCGACTTGCTGTCGAGAAACGGATCCTTCACCGTCAACGGTTTCGGGGAACTCACGAATCTCGATGGAGGGATTGTACTGGGACTGAACGGTCCGATCATGATTGAGAGCGAAAACTTCACAATCAACGAGTTCGGCGAGGTCATCCAAGACGGTGAGATCACAGATAAGCTTATAGTCACAGCGTATACGAACATTGGCGACCTGTACAAAGTCGGAACATCCTATTATAAGGTTGCCCAGGAAATGACAGGTGAACAAGTGGAATTCACAGGGGAAATCGTTCAAGGATTCGTGGAAAGATCCAACACGGATTCCATCACTGAAATGATCAGCCTTATAGAAATGAATAGAAATTATGAGACGAGTCAAAAAGTCATCACAACCATAGACGAAATGATTGCAAAAGCGGTCACTGAACTGGGAAGAGTGTAGGAGGCATATTATGAAAGCAATGTGGTCGGCAGCATCCGGTATGAAGAATCTGCAACTGAAAATCGATACGATCTCCAACAATCTTGCAAATGTGAACACCATCGGTTTCAAGAATCAACGTGTGGAGTTCAAAGATATCATGTATGAGCGTTTGTTCACTTCCGACAAGCTTCAGGATGAGGGTCGCCCTGTACCGATTGAAATCGGACATGGCGTCATGGTCTCCGCAACACTTAGAAGTTTTACGACAGGCAATTTGCAACAAACTGAAGGAAAATTCGACTTTGCCATCAATGGCGGACATTTTTTCAAAATCGTAGACAACATGGGCAATGAGAGATATACCAAAGATGGAAGTTTCAAGATTGCCGCGACTGAAGAAGGCGCACAGCT
>JACUUV010000015.1 GCA_014859095.1 Clostridia bacterium
CTCTCAACCCCTACAGTTTCACAAAAACATCTATTCTGCTCTGTACGGACCCTCTGACATCTAATCCGTTCTGTACGGGGTCAGTGACATCTAATCCACTCTGTACGGGGTCATAAGGCCCTCTTAGACTAGTTCCCGCAGAGCAAAAAATCATGGTTTTTCTAACTAAAATATTTATCAATAAAAATCCGGAAAGGCTTATATCAAGCCTTCCAGAGTACACTTCTTTATTTTCTTGACATCAAGACTACCGTCTCAACGTGGCCCGTCCAAGGAAACATGTCAACAAGAACCATCTTTGTCACATCATAACCTTGTCTCTTGAAAATTGACAAGTCTTCCATCAAAGTTTTAGGATTGCACGACACATACACGATTTCAGGGATATCATACGAAGCGACCTTAATGACAGTCTTTTCGCCGATGCCATTTCTGGGTGGATCCACCACAATGACATCCGGTTTGTCCTCAACTCCTGACAACATGTCAAACACATCACCACATAAAAATGTACAGTTGTCGATGCCATTCATTGTGGCGTTTTCCTTCGCCGCCTCAACAGCATCCTTTACAATTTCAATGCCGATGACCTTTTTAGCCTTCTGAGCCATGATTTGACCGATAGTCCCAGTTCCACTGAATAGATCGAAGCAAACTTTGTCATCCAAATCTGGAATCATATTGATCGCAGTATCATACAGAAGATTGGCACCTAACGTATTGGTCTGAAAGAACGAGTACAGGTTGATCTTGAAGTTCAATCCCATGACACTATCGAGAATATAGTCTCTCCCATAAAGCACATCGATTTCCCCTGAAACCACATCCCCGAGCCCATCATTTTTGACATATAATACACTTTCAAGTGTTCCAACAAGAGGCATGCTTTTCAGGCATTCCACAAATGCATCGCCATCAAAAGGCACCTGGGTCGTCGCAGATAAGGCAACCATGATTTCACCTGTAGTTTTACCCTTCCGTACCACCAAATGCCTTAGGAACCCTTCGTGAATGTGCTTGTTATATTTTGGAGCGTCAATTTGCACGAAATAATCGAGTAGGCCTCTAAGAATAGTTCTATAATCCTCATCTGCCAAATGACAGTGATCCACTGTGACCACATCGTTATGTCGACCTTTTTTATGCATCCCAAGTGTTAGAGGTCCACCCTTAAAAGCATCCCCAAAAGAGAATTCCATTTTGTTCCTATATTCAAAAGCTTCAGGACTTGAGATCACTTCAGTAAGTGGCACCTCAAATCCCGCTTCCTCAAAAAGATTCTGTACCATTTTGAGCTTCAGATTTTTTTGTCCTTCGTAATCGAATGTCTGTAGCATGCAACCGCCACATTCGTTGAAATGCTCGCAAAATGATGCTTTCTCAAGCGGTCCTCTCTCAAGTACTTCCACAAGTTTGGCTTCGTAGCGCCCACCTTTGGACTTTAGATAACGGGCACTCACCAATTGTCCCTCAAGTCCGTTTTTAACATGGACGCGCCTATCACCAAGAGTGCCGACACCCACATTAGGATATTTATTATATTCAATTACAAATTCCAATAATTCTCCTTTTTTCACAGTAAACCTCTTTCTATTGTCTTAAGTGCAGTTCATTATATCAAATCCTATGATTGATTTCATCTCTTTCGGGTAATGTTAATGATAGATATGCATCAAAAATGGCGAATTGAAGATTGGGGTACTTGGTCTATGAATAATTATGTCCTACTTGAAATACTATCCAGCGCACTTGTGATCGTGCTTATTGTGTTATTTTACACCATAAGACAAAGTAAAAAAAATGAAAAACAGATAAAAACTCAACTTGAAGAGCTTAATTTTCTCTATTTGCAACGGATCCAATCTGAAGAAGCTCTGTTAATCGAAAATAAGAATCTTGAGATTTCGTCTAATCGGCTAGAAGAGCAACAATCACTATTGCTTTCCAACCAAGAGCGAATCGAGCATTATGCATATTTTGATGATTTGACCAAACTACCGAATCGACTTTCTCTCAAGATTGATCTTGAACAATTGCTGAACACCCACTCGATGAATTTAATCCAAGGAGCAGTTTTTTTTATTGATTTTGATAATTTCAAACAAATCAATGACCATTATGGCCATTCTCTTGGAGATGACCTCCTATACATCATCGCCGCTCACCTCAATAAATGTCTCGAGGATTACGGAAAAGTTTACCGTTTCGGGAGTGATGAATTTGTAGCTGTTCTGGATTCAGTAGTCGATGTGGATTCGGTTGAATTCATTGCGAAAAAATTGGTAGATGACTTTAAAAAACCGCTTTCCGTCCAAAACAATGATTTCATACTCAAATTCAGTATGGGAATAGCACTTATACCACTTCACGGCAATTCGTTTGATGAACTCATCGGCAGTGCCGATATGGCCATGTATCAAATCAAAAGTGCAGGAATTAGCGGTTATACATTTTTCAAAGAGGACAAGGATGCAGAAAAAGACGATCGTGCGACCTTGAAACAAGAACTTTACAATGCGCTTGCAGAAAATGCCCTGAGTTTCAAATATCAACCCATATTCAACAGTGTATCAGGAAAAATCGCACTTGTAGAAACAACTATTTACCTTGAAGGATCCACAGGTTACCTGCCACCTCAAAAAATGTTGCAGCTCGCCAAGGAACTCGGAATGACTACCGCATTGAACTTAGCTGTTTTCAAAACCGTATGTGAAATGAGCAACACGCTTTCTTCATCTGAAAACCTGATTCTGACAACTTTCAACTTATCGATGAATGATCTTTCAAATCCTCATTTGATCGATGAAATCAAGTCTGTTTTAAATGAAACGAAAGCAGATTCTTCAACTATCTGTCTGGAGATTACAGAAACTGCCATCGAATCCAATTATGAAAGTGTTTTCAATCAGCTGAACATTCTCAAAACATTGGGTTTCCGATTGGTTGTCGATGATTTTGGAGCTGAATTCATTTCACTTAACCATCTGAAAAAAATGTCTGTGGATTTCATAAAGATCGACCGATTGATGTTTTCAGAAAGCACCGCTATTGTGTCTCCGCTGCTTGAGATCATCAAAACTTTGGATATCCAAATCATCGTCAAGAATATAGAATCCCTTGAACAGACAGGTGTCCTTAGTTCCGGCGATATCAATTATGTTCAAGGTTATTATTATTCTCATCCCCTGGAAAAAGAAAACTTCATCAAGCTTTTGCTCGATGAAGAAATTAAGATCTATCCAAGACTTAAAAAATTGGCTCAAACACCATAAAGTCCTCAATGTAATGATCAGCGGTATCTTTTATGGCGTCGGTGTAAGGTTCGGAAAGCTCATCATAGATGGCTACCGCCTTCATACCGGCGTTTTTTGCTGCCATGACACCTGCATGCGTGTCTTCAAATACCAGACAGTCTGCCGGTAAAACACCCAAATCCTCCGCCACTTTCAAAAAGATGTCAGGAAACGGTTTTCCCCGGTCCACCTCACAAGATGTTCTGATGGTTTCGAAAAAATCTTCTATTTGATGAGCCTTTATGACTTCGAGTAATAGTTCTCTGGAATTGCTGGTTCCGATTCCCATCTTCACACCATGAATTTTCGCATTAATGAGAAGTTGTTTGACGCCGGCTTTTAGTGGAATTCTTTCAGCGTAAAACTGCCTCGCCATTTCATTCCATTCCTTCTGAATGTCTTCAACGGTTTCCTCAAGTTCAAATCGCTTGATGAAATACTGGGCTGTTTCAGTAAAACTCTTTCCTTCGATTTCTTTCTGTAAGTCTACAGGAAGAATTATGCCCCTTCTTTCAAGAAAATCAATGTCAATTTGCTTCCAAATCCACATCGAATCCACAAGGGTACCATCAAGATCAAATATTATCGCTTTTATGTCTTTCAAATTTATCATGTTCAGTCCTTTTTTGTGTCCATATCCCGTTCTGTTGCTTTTTCAAGCAATTTCTTGTAATTGACTACCATTCTACTGTGTTTGCCTTCTCCGATTTTACCATGCTCGTCATAAGCGTTCATCGATATGAGCACTTTACCTGACTGGGCATAATCAACTCGTACTTCAACAGTGACTGTTGCGCCAAGGCACGTCGCTTTGAAATGGTCAACCTCCACATGTCTACCCACTGAAACAAAACCCTCAGGCAAAAGTGGATCAATCAATAAGGAACTTGCTTCAATCATCAGTGCCACCAGTCTCGGTGTCGCAAGTAAATTTTCGATTTTTCCACTTCCATAGTTCAGTGAAGTATCCGACTCAGTCACTCTCTTCTGAAGTGTATAGGTCATCCCTGTTTTAATTTGATTCATTTCAATCATGTCCGTACCTCCTTTTCATCAATAAACTTTAGTGTTGACGTAAGCTTTGACTTTAGATTCAAGCTTTTCCTCTAAAAAGCAACCTGATGATCTCAGTTTGTGCAATATTTTGCGGTCTTTCGAATGCAATATGACACGGTCGTAATCGATGAAATCAATTTCATAAATCGCACCTTCAAGTTGTCTGGAATTCATATTGATGTAGTAGGCTCTCACTGCCGTACAATCAACCAAATCCAGTAATTTGAGAGTAATCCGATCTTTCTTCACATAATAATCATACGCTTGATTTTTGAGTTGAAAATATTTTGAGGGTTCACGGTACTCAATCGCATCCGCCTCCAGCATCAATTTTTTAGCCATGGTGTTGAAATAATGATACTTGAGAACACCTTCGTCTACAGTATCCATATCAAATGACACCTTGCCATACGTTTCAAGCATACGATAATTTTCGTTGATGAATGACTCTTTGGTCAACTTCCCTTTTTCAAGTTGATCGATCAAAGCAAGCCGCTTCGATACTAAAACCCCTATATCTTTTCCCTTCAAATCCTGCACCTTTCTAAAACCATTCAAACAATTTGAAATCCAAATAATCACATGAGGTCAAATGATAGTTCACACCACCAAATAAACCATTTATGCCATATTTGTAGTTTTGTTTTGAATGGATATGTCCATAAACCACTTCTTTAACACCGTGTTTTTCAAATATTTCGGTGAATCTGGAGGGTTCTTTTTTGTCATTGGTCGGCGGAAAATGTAAAACGCCTACTATTTTTTCATATCCTGCCTTTTTTGCCATCAAAATCGAATTTTCAAGGCGCAAAGCTTCACGTTTATACACTTTTTCATCGTTTTCAGTAAATATGACCTCGTTCGGGCATAACCAACCTCTTGTACCGCAAATTGCCATATCTTCATATATGGCGAAAGCATTGTGGACAAACTCAATATTTGAATAACAGCCAGCCATTTTGGCTTTAGAAACCCACCAGTAATCATGATTACCTTTGAAGAAAATTTTGCGCCCTGGCAGTTCGTCAATCCATTTAAGATCATCTGTCGCAGAATTGAATGTCATAGCCCAAGAGCTGTCACCTGTTAAAATGACCGTGTCGCGCTCAGTCACTCGACTGATCCAATCCTCTTTGATTTTTTCATAATGATTCACCCAGACTTCCCCAAAAATATCCATGGGTTTGTTGGTTCCAAAGCTGAGGTGCAAATCGCCGATTACATATAAAGCCATCATTCACCACTTACTATATCAATCTATTTGTGTCTACATTTTGTAACGCTTGTATCACTTTATCCGAAAATTCAGGATGTGTCAATTCAATTTGACCGATCAAAGTTTCCGCATCCTGTCTGATTCGTCCTTTAGCGAACTGGCACAAGTCCTTCATCAGTGGAAAGCCCAATAGGTCGACAGCTTTGATTATTGTCTTCTCATCGATCAGAACCAGTGGTCTGACCAAAAGAAGATTGCTCAATGGATCCTTTGAAATGGCAGGAATGCCTGCAATTTTTCCGTGTTTGATAATGTTCATCAAAAATGTTTCGACAACATCATCCTTCGTGTGACCATAAGCAATTTTATTGTACCCCTTATCGATGGCAATGCGCTTGACAATGCCTTTCCGAAGTCTGGAACACGTGTAACAAGGCGAATGCGTATTGTCATGGGATAAATTTTTTGCATAATCCTCATGATGGACCATAAGGTCCAGGCCACTCGATTTGCAATACCCGACATACTCATCAAGATTTCCCAGCATCCCATGGTTGACAGTCAATCCTGTAACGGTGAAATCATAATCCCTAAGTTTGCTCAGCTGAGTGAGTCCATGGAAAAGAAGTGTGCTGTCCTTGCCTCCCGAGACCCCCACCAAAATCCGATCTCCATCGTCAATCAGCTCGAACTGATCGACGGCTTGTCTCAATCTTTTCAGATAAAGACCGTTTTCAAAAGGTTTCATATGAGATTGCCTTTCTCAAAAAGATTGAATCTCGGCAACTCATGCTTGATTTCACTCAGCAGTAGCTCAAATTCGAACATATTGTCCTCATTTTTGATGCTATCGAAACGCCTTTGAAAATCCATGGCTTCAGTTTCCTTGCCTTGTGAGAATAAAAGTTGAATGTTTGTGATGATATCACGAACTGTATTGGATTTCTCTTCAAACATCAACTGGGCATTTCTGACTTCCTTGCTGATTTCTGTCATTTCCTCATCGAGTCTTGTTGCTGCAAGTGCTGAATTTTTAAGACGTTCCCTGATTTCATCAGGCATTTGTGTTTTATATTTGTAACTGAGTGAATGCTCTATGATTGCCCAGAAATTCATTGCGAGAGTTCTTATTTGAAATTCAACCAAGATTTCTTTAGTACCTAATGCGGTCTGCACAGGATACTTGATGATGATGTGGTAGCTTTTGTAACCGCTATCCTTTGGATTTTTGATATAATCCTTTTCATAGAGGACGGTGAAATCCTTGCCACTTCTCTCATAGATCAAATTGACAACCTCATAGATGTCATCGATGAATTGACACATGATTCTGAGTCCGGCGATGTCCTCCATTTCTTCCTCTATATTTTCAAGAGCGATATTTCTTCTCTCCGCTTTTTCAATGATACTGGAAATTTTCTTGACGCGGCCTGTGACAAATTCTATCGGCGAATACTCACTGAGCTCCCTATACTGGTTACGGATTGCCTTGAATTTGACCTTTAATTCCTCAACAGCCTGTTCATAGGGTATTAGCATTGTCTTCCACTCTCTGATGACCTTCATAAATTACCTCCGGTATGTGAATATAAGTCCCCTTGGTGATACCCATTCTCTTTCATACGTGCTTCCAAAATATTTTGAAGTTTGCGCCAACTCATACCCCAATTGCAAAATAGAGTCTCCTCTCTGGGAGCCCGTGCAAAAAGCCTTTGAACCGACATGTCTGGGCGAATAATTCGGAGAAAATGGATGACCCGATCAATATAAGCCTCTGAAGGTAACACATCAAAGCGGTCTTCATTATACCATTTACCCAATTCTGTGTTTTCTAAAATATAGAGTGAATGTATTTTGACACTATCGACACCAAGTACGGACAACAATCGCCCGGCTTCATAAAAATCATACTCGGTGTCCCAAGGTAGGTTCCCAATAAGATGTGTACAAATCGTAAATCCATACTCTTTGATGGTCCTGACAGCACTTACGAATTCCGCTACCCCATGACCGCGGTTGATGGTCATGAGTGTGTTGATATTGATGGACTGTAGTCCCAATTCAATCTCAATTGCAATGCCCTCTCTTTGTACTTCTGCTAGAAAATCAAGATATGCTTTTGGAATCCAGTCTGGTCTGGTGGAAATGGTGATCCCCACGATATTTTCCAGTCGAGCCTCCATTATGGCCTTCTTAAAAGATTCAAGAGGCAAATAAGTACCCGTATAATTTTGAAAATAGGCAATGAATTTTTTAGCTTTATATTTCGGCCCGATATAGGCGATATTGTTTTCGAGCTGCGTTTTTACTGACAGCACATTGGACTGGGATTCATAGCCCGTTCCCACTGCTCCACAAAAAACACACCCGCAGGTCCCTATGGTGCCGTCTCGATTAGGACACGTACCCGGGAGATTGACAGGTATTTTATAAACTTTTTCACCATATGAATTTCTTAAATATTGGCTGTACTTATAATAACTCATACCATCAACCCTTTTGAAATCAATAGAAATGCGACCGAGCTGGTTATTGTGAAGAGAATGCCTCCAAACAAGATTGCCTTGACGCCTTTGCCCTTGATGTCTTTGAAATTGACTCCAAGTCCCATTGCAGTCATCGCCATGAGGATGAATACATTGCTAAGTTCCTTGGCTACTGTCACTCCTAACTCGGGAACAATCCCAGTTGCATTCAAAATACCCATCAATATGAACAGCCACACATAGCCAGGTACTTTGGCTCTTTTCTTGGTGCTGATATGCTTACTGAATGCCAAGCTGAGTGCGAGAGATACCGGAACCAACATCAATACGCGTGTCATTTTGACAAAGGTACCGATTTCACCGGAAAGTGTCCCCCTTGAGAACGCACCTGCCATGGCATGTGCGACGCCATGAAGAGTCAATCCTGACCAAACACCGAATCTTACATCAGATATGGACACCACACTCGCAACCATTGCATAAACAATCACTCCCACAGCACCTAAAAAACTGACAATTGAAACTGCTATAACAGCGTCTTCCTCATCTGCTTCAATGGTCGGTGCAAGTGCAATGACAGCTGCGGCTCCGCATACGCTCGACCCTACGCCAATCAATGCCGCAAGTTTGGACCCGACAGGCATATAGCGATTCAATATATAGACCGCAAAAAAAACAAACAACATATACGCGATGATCCATAAAATCAGAGTCCACCCCAAGCCTAAAATCGCTTCAAAATTCAATTTGAATCCAAGAAGAATAATTCCATAAATCAAAAGTTTTTTGAGTGCGTAATCAATGCCCGGTTTAAAGCTTCCGGGCAGACTAACCACGTTGCTCACGAGAATACCCATGATTATTGCTATTGTAAGGGCTTCAAGCTGAAACCACTGCATCAACCAATCTCCCAGAAAGCCAGAGAAAATTGCAATTACGCATATCAGTACGAGTCCATTTATATATTTTGTCATAATTACCTCAATGTCGTTTATTCATACACCTTATTTTACCACAATCCACACATAAAAACACCCCTCAAACCTTGCTTGAGGGGTATACGGCTACTTTATAAGATTTATTACCTGGACATTACATTTTCGAAAACCATAATTTCATTTTCTTCGTCAAACTGTACAGGAACGACCAAAAATCTCACTTTCAGCTCTGTTTGATCCTGTAATCTATTGATCATGTTCTGCTGCTCGTTACGTTCCAGCGACTCACCCATGACAATGTCAGTGATTTTGTGTTTTTCAGCAAAATCTGAAAGTGCCTTTTCAATGTCCTTCGCTTTGAATACGGATAGCATTGCATTATGTTCTTTTGATACCTCAAAGAGATAATCGAGTGCGTCTTTCTCCTCAAGTTGACTAAAATACTTCCAATTTTCTTTTACAACATGGATGACATGCAATTCATCCTTGTCAGAGTTGACTAGATTTCTGCCAAATTCAATCAAACGCTCGCAGGACTTTTGCTGCGTAACGCAGACCAAAACTCTTTTTCTGTGCTTCATATCAATCTCCTTCCAGTCTCTCTCAGGTGGTACACACTCATTATATCAAATATATTCCCTTTAAAAATTAAATAATTCTATCAAAATCGTAAACTTTTTTCATAAATCCATTACTTTCTTTTTATAGTTTCATTGGTTATAATAGAGGGATAATAACGAGTGGAGGAGACCATGAATCAATACACCAAAGTCATTGGCTTAACTGGCACGGCTTTTTTGAAAGAGTACGAGAAAATCAAACATCATAAAAATAAAATTCGTGAACTCAACGAAGATACTGTCGCTAAAGCATTCAAGAACGGAAATACTGAAATCACAGTATATTTCGAGGAAACGGATATGAAGATCATCATTGATGATTTAAGTGACAAAGAAACCGTTCTGAAATACCTTGGCAAAAAGTTCATATGATGCATTTTAAAGCCCAGCCAGGTGCATAGTATGCATCAGGTCTGGGCTTTTCTTTATCTATCTAAAGTCCCTTTTAATCGATCAGTTTAAATACCGGTACAAAGATTCCGGTAACTCAATTTCATAATTTAAAGTGACAACAAATTCAATCTCATAGGTTTTGGCTACCTCCTCAACACGTACGAACCATTCAACAAGTTCGTCCCGAGACATGCTCACCGTGTTCAGGATGCTATCAATAAAAATCTTTTCAATGTCATAATTGTTGGAAATCAGTCCGCAAATGAATCCCAAAAACTCACAGGAATTCTTAACTGGGAATTCGGATAAGTTGATAAATCTGACGTCATGGTGTAGATCATACATTGCACGATTGTCATCATCGATAAAAATCATGTTGCCCTTTCTCGAACCAAGCGAATCATTCGCCTTTTTCACAATATCCTTGGTTTTGCCAGAGCCTTTTTTACCTGCAATTAAAGTAACCATTTTAATCTCCTCCTTCGTCATTAAACACTTACTTGTATAGTTCTAGATACAAGATGCCTTTTCCTTCAAAACAATTAATTTTTTTTAATAAAGATTATTCGCTTTTTACAGATGTTGATTACGAAGTTGACCACATGCCGCATTGATGTCAGAACCAAGTTCCCTCCTCACTGTTGTATTTAGTCTATATTTATCCATTAAAACTCTTTTGAATCCGTTAATTTTATTATTTGACGATGGCATGAAATTATTTTCCGCGACCGCATTGACCGGAATCAGATTCACATGTACCAGTTTGCCTTTCAGTAGCTTTCCCAACGCCTCCGCGTGACGCTCAGTGTCGTTGATCCCATCGATCAAAGCGTATTCGAATGTCACCCTCCTGCCTGTCTTTTCTATATAATAATCCACAGAATTCATCAGGTCTGTCAAGTTATGTTTTTTTGTGATGGGCATGATCAGTAAACGCTCATCCTCTATTGGATTGTGAAGTGATATGGCAAGCGTGATTTGAAGTTTTTCATCAGCGAGTTTTCTGATTTCTGTAGCAAGTCCGCAAGTGGATAAAGTGATGCTTCTTCCCGACAGATTAAGTCCTTTCTCATCTGTCGACAATTTTATGAACTTCAAAGTTTCATTGTAATTGTCAAGCGGCTCTCCACTTCCCATCAACACCACATTATTGACATGTTCACCCGTCATATTCTGAAGTGCGTAGATTTGACCGAGAATTTCTCCTGCGCTCAGATTTCTGACCACACCACCCAGTGTCGATGCGCAAAAGGTACATTTCATTTTGCATCCCACTTGAGTGGAGACGCAGACACTGTTCCCGTGTTTATAAGTCATGAAAACGGATTCGACTACATTCTCATCCCATAGTGCACCCAATACTTTGATGGTACCATCCTCTGATTTCATGGCCTGAATGATCTTAAAATTATCGAGTCTGAAATCACACTTCAGATGCGCGATCAAACCTTGTGACAAATTGGTCATTTCATCAAAAGAAGACACTCCTTTTGCGACCCATTCATAAACCTGTTTCGCTCTGAAACCTTTTTCACCTATGGTTTTCATATATTCCGTTATCTCTTCAATTGTCAAACTTCTGAGATCTCTCATTTATCTGTTCCTCCGTAAATCTAAAACAGCTACTGTGATGATGCCCACAGTAGCCGAAATGCTATTAATCTGATAATTCGTTTTCAAATTCGTCAATATATAGTGACAAGATATCCGCAAGACCTGTGAACTCGCAACCATAGTTGTACCCTTCAGAGGTTTCATCTTTTCGGATGATTTTGAGAACACTATAAAACATCTTGCCATCTCCCAAATCGATCTTGGCATTAAAATAATAGGAAAGCGGCAACGACTCAATCGCATTGAAACCAAGACCGCCTTTGGAGATATCTGTGACTTCAATGCTAACTTCACGTTGTTCTTTGATGGACACTTCTTGATTGTATACTTCATCAATTGTCAGAACACCATTATAAGGCACCCTGTGTGCACGACGTCGTTCTCTCATGGGAATCCTCCTCATCGCTTATATATTCATTATACATGATTATTTGGTTTTGGAGTGAACCGCATCCATAAAATCATAAAAATTTTCGTGAACTTTATTCTTTTCATTCTTTCCGGTAATATCGGAAATCACATACAAATCGTAATTGCCATCCACAATGAAGCATTTCTTGCCGTTGTTTGTGCTGGCTTTGACATATTGTATTCCGGAGAGTTCAAAAGGTTCATAAATAGGCTTTGAGCCTGGACCGTTGAAGTTTCCCCATACAAATGCTTTTCCGGTCTTCAAAATTGCAAGCACGAGGGAATCGCATATGTTAAGTGTCTCCACATCGCGGATTTTGAGGATTTCCTCCGGGAACAAAAATTCATTCATTCCTTTGGAACCCAATTGACCAAATGCATTATTGCCCGCTCCTACAACTTTACCGTTTTCAGTCACCACACACGAAAAACGATCACCGGCAGCAATTCTTTTAACATTTTTATAAAGCGTCATCGTTGGCTCGTTGATACTACCCTTGAATCCGAGACCCAGTTGACCATAAGAATTGTCTCCCCATCCGATGACCGTACCGTCGTACCTGAGAGCAAGTCCGAAATTTGAGCCGCATGCGATCTGTTTAATGCCTGAGACACCTGGCAATTTTACTGGGTAAGGTGAATCGATATAATCGTCATTCATCAATTGTCCTTCAGTATTGTCACCCCAAACAAACACATCGCCATTTAGGTCAAGCGCTGCACCGAACCTTCGTCCAGCTTCCACTTGTTTGATGTTCTCAAGTCCCCAAATCTGCGTCAGAAGTTTGAGCGCGTTTTTATCACCTGATGCCAACTCGCCATGATGATTATTTCCTGCTGTAAAAACAGAACCATCATAAAAACGGAATATATTGAACGATTCACCGCATGCGATTTCAGTCACACCGTCGTATAGATTACTGTATGTAAGCTTTGGAATCGGATTGAGTGTTCCGATTCCCAGTTGCCCAAAATCATTTTTTCCATACGATAATGTTTTGCCGTTATTGTATGTCATGAAAAAAGAGCCATCATAGGCTTTTATCGCCCTAATGCCGGATTCTTCAGTCACTTTGACTTCCTTTTCAAAATAGTCGGACCAATTGCCATTTGTATCCTTCACTTTCAAACGAATCAAATAAATGCCCGGGTCATGAAAAACAGACATTTTATTTTCCCATTTCTTCTCAATGATTTCACCATTTTCCGTGACACAACCGTTGAGATCATAAGTGATATGGGTCGTGGTCGTGAGGTTGTCCTCAGGTTTCATGCTGAAATGAGCTATGGGTTTGACTTCACTGAGATCATGGATCCTTCTTAATGTCAAGTAAGTGAATTTACCGTTGATGTAAGAGTCTCCACCAATCTCATTGATAAGCTCTTCTGCCTCTTCAGGCATCAGATTGAATACCGTCAGAAATTTGCCATCCATGGAAAGGTCATATTTTGAAAAATCATATGAATTGAAATTCTCAATATAAGGTTCTAATTTTCCAATGGCTTTCGCGTATTCCTTGTTTGCTTCTTTGTATGCAATCACAGCGTTCAGTAGCATCTTATAATCCGAATATACATGGATGGATTTTGCTTCCTTGCCCTTTGACAGCAAAGCGATCGCACCAAATATTGAACCGATTGTAATAAATATGCCTAAAAAAGTCACTGTTTGTCCCCTTTGTAATGTTCCAATAAATTCAATAAAAGCACTGCGTTGGTAACCGGTCCCACGCCGCCAGGTACCGGTGTGATCATGGCTGCCACGTCCTTGACTGCTTCAAAATCCACGTCACCAACCAACTTGCCATCCACATCATTCATGCCGACATCGATTACAATCGCCTTGTCGCTGACCATATCAGCAGTAAGGAAATTTGGAATACCAACTGCGACAATTATGATATCCGCATCCAAAGTGTGCGCTTTTAGATTTTGAGTATACGAATGGCACACCGTTACAGTCGCATTTTTGTGCATCAACATAACTGCCAACGGTTTTCCAACAATATTGCTTCTTCCGATGACGACGATATCCTTGCCTTCAAGCTCAATGTCCATTTCCTTGAAAATGGTCATAACCGCAAGTGGAGTACATGGTCTCGTGGCCTTTTCTCCCTTAAAGAGTAGACCTGCATTCATGGGATGAAAACCATCAAGGTCTTTTTTAGGATCTATCGCCATGATCACACGAGCTTCATTGATGTGGTCTGGCAGTGGCATTTGAACGATAACTCCGTCAACGTTTGGATTTTCGTTGTTTGTCTTAATGATTCCCAGCAATTCTTCTTCAGAGATTGTAGTTTCATAGCGCCACAGCTCATATCCGAAATCCACACTCTTACAAGTTTTTTCAAGCATTCTGAGATAGGATTCCGCCGAAGGATTCTCCCCGAGCATAATGGCGACTACACTTGGTTTTCGAATGCAATCTTTACAACCGTTTCGTGCTCTTTCTTTAACTTTGAGCGCTATCGCTTTTCCGTCAATTATCATAGTTTCACCTCCATTAGTTGGCTTTGACTTCTGTCCAAATTCTATCGTATTCCAAAATAAAATCACCTGGATCATTGAAAATTTCATAGTTTTCAATCCACTCATCCAATGGGTAAGCGTAAGTCGTTCCCATAAGGTCAGGATCAATCAGCTTTAAAGTCTCACTGTTGACTGTAGAATATCCCACGTAATCAGCGTTCAAGAATCCGATGTCGGATCTGCATAGAAAATCAATGAATTGATGCGCCGCATCGATGTTTTTTGCACCTTTTGGAATGACAATATTGTCAAACCATTTGTTGGAGCCTTCAACCGGGAGCACATATTCAAATTCATCATACTCTTGAATCACTGCACTGGCTTCACCTGACCATACGACTGCCATTGCAGCTTCTCCGCTGATCAACATGTCTTTTACATTGTCTCCGACATAGGCAAGTACCATAGGCTTTTGTTCAATCAAAAGTTGTTTGGCCTCCTCTAATTCATCGAGATTCTTGGTATTCATTGAATACCCAAGTTTCTTTAGAGCAACCATGATTGAATCCCTTTGAGAGTCCATCATCGTGAATTGTCCAGCATATTTATCATCCCAAAGCACATCCCAAGATTGGATTGGTTCATCGATCAACTCAGTGTTGTAGATGATACCGACGGTTCCCCAAAAATAAGGAACAGAATAGGCGTTATCAGGATCAAAGGATAGATTCTTGAAATCCTCATCGATATTAATGTAGTTGGGAATTTTGCTCAAATCTATTTTTTCAAGCATTTCTTCACGAATCATTTTCTCGATCATATATTCTGAAGGAATTGCCAAATCATACTTTGTCCCACCTTTTTTTATCTTGGTGTACATTTCCTCATTTGTTGCATAAGTCTCATAATTGATTTTAATTCCGGTTTCCTCTTCAAACATCTCAAAGATGTCCTCATCAATGTAGTCACCCCAATTGTAAACATTGAGAACAACTTTGTCCTCTTGGGCGCAAGCTGTAACCAAAACGGTTGTCAAAACCATTACCAAAACGAATATAATTATTTTTTTCATAAGTTTCTCCTCTCCAAGGTTATATATCTTCTATCTTTGTTCTCTTGTTAATGATCAGCAGCAAAATCAGCACAGATGTGAACATCAATGTGGATAAGGCGTTAATTTCTGGTTTGATGCCTCTTCTAGCCATCGAGTAAATGGCAATAGAAAGATTGCTGACACCACTTCCCGTCGTGAAAAAACTGATGACGAAATCATCAATGGAAAGCGTGAATGCGATAAGTCCACCGGTAATGATTCCGGGTTTGATCTCAGGCAATATGACATTCTTGAAAGCGTACCACGGTGTGGCACCAAGATCCATCGCAGCTTCAAGCATTTCACCTGGCATCTGCTTGAATTTGGGAAGCACTGAAAGCACCACATAAGGAACACTGAAAGTTATATGGGCTATGATCATAGTCATAAGACCAAGCTCCATTTTCATGGCGACGAACAGTGTCATCAGAGAAACACCCGTAACTATGTCTGGATTGAGCAACGGAATGGAGTTTATGTTGAGCACTAGTTTCTGTTTCCATGCCCTCATGTAAAAAATTCCAAACGCCGCAAAAGTGCCAATAACAGTCGCTGAAATCGATGAGATGACAGCAACCAATACTGTATAATATAAAGATTTCATGATATATCGGTTCTGAAATAGGCTGCGGTACCAGTCCAGAGTAAACCCTTCCCATTTTGCGGTGGATTTGGAATCGTTGAATGAAAATACAATCAAAACGACAATCGGCGCATATAAAAATGTGAAAATCAGCAAAGTATAAAATCTCTTGATCCACTTGTTCACCATAGATTCACACCCCCTTCTTCGGGGTTGTTACCACTGAGATGGTTCATTACCGCCATAGTTGCAAGTATAAGAAACATCAGAATAATTGAAATGGCCGATCCGAAGAACCAGTCATTGACAACCAGAAACTGTTGTTCAATGAGATTTCCAATCAACATGTACTGTCCACCGTAAAGCAGGTTGGATATTACGAATGTGCTCACAGCAGGCATGAAAACCATTGAAGTTCCCGACACGACACCGGGCAATGAAAGTGGAAAAACAACTTTTCTGAACACATTGTACTTATTCCCACCCAAATCCTCTGCGGCTTCTATGAGACTTTGATCCATTCTGGATAGCACCGTATAGATCGGGAGCACCATAAATGGCAGAAAGTTATAAACCATTCCCAGTAGCACAGCGCCTTCGGAGTACAAAAATGTCATCTGAGGCAATCCAAAAAACATCAATATCTTATTCAAGATACCGTTTTTTCCTAATATGGTCATCCAAGCATAGGTCCTGAGCAAAAAATTCATCCACATGGGGACAACAAAAAGCATTACTGCTATTGTGCGATATCTTGAGTTCATTTTGGCAAGGATCATCGCCATTGGATATCCAATCAAAAGACAGATGGCCGTTGCTTCAAGTGCAATTTTTATCGAGCGTGTCCATACCGCTATATAAACCGGTTCAAACACACGAGCAAAATTGATGGCTGTCAAATAATACTCACCCGTCTCAGCATCTGTTCGAACCAAACTGAAGAACCCAATCATTAGAATAGGAATCAGAATGAATAGTACAATCCATACTAAATATGGGCCGGAAGCAATACGTTTAAGCACATTACGCCTCCTTTTCCATGATATGGATATCATCAGGATCTATGCGGATACCAACAGCAACCCCTTCATCCACCTTATCGGTGCTATGGACAATCCAGTCCCTTGTGGATTCCTTGATCGACATTTCATAGTGGACACCTTTGAATACAACTGATTTCACTATTCCGTCGAGTTGTCCCTCACCGACTCCTAAAAGTTTCACATCTTCAGGTCTTATGACCACATCAACTTCCTGTTCAGTATCAAACCCGGAGTCCACACACGTAAAATCAAGCTCTGCAAAGCGCACAAGATAATCCTTGACCATGATCCCATCATAGATGTTGCTTTCTCCTATGAAATCCGCTACGAACCTATTTTCAGGTTCATTGTAAATATCTGTGGGCGACCCAATCTGTTGAATTTCTCCATGGTTCATAATGATGATCTTATCGGACATGGTCAGAGCTTCTTCTTGATCATGCGTGACGTAGACAAAAGTGATTCCTAGTTCTCTTTGCATGTTTTTTAGTTCAAGCTGCATTTCTTTCCTGAGTTTGAGGTCAAGCGCCCCAAGTGGCTCATCAAGAAGCAAGACTTTCGGTTCATTGACGAGTGCTCGTGCTATGGCGATTCTTTGTTGTTGACCACCTGAAAGCGAATTGATTTTTCTGTGCTCAAACCCGGACAAATTGACCAGTTCCAAAATCTTTGAAACTTTGGAGGCAATTTCTTTTTCACTATTCTTCTTGATTCTTAACCCAAACGCCACATTTTCATAGATATTCATGTGTGGAAACAAAGCATACTTTTGAAAGACTGTATTGATTTGTCTCAGATATGGCGGTGTATCAGTGATATCATTGCCTTCAAAATAGATGGTTCCAGTCGTCGGTCTCTCAAATCCGGCAATCATTCTGAGTGTGGTCGTTTTTCCGCAACCACTTGGTCCTAGAATTGTTAAAAATTGATTCTTTTTAACCCAAAAATCAATGTTTTTAACAACAGGGACACCATTATATTCTTTTGTAATGTTTATGCCTTTTACTATTTTATCACTCAATAGTGCCTCCAAGAACTAAAAATTGGGTGGCGTACCAACCAATAAAATTTTTGCTTCTCTTTTGCCTTTGTTGATGATCTCATGGCTCTTATTAGCCTTGTAATAAATGGAGTCACCAGCCTTGGCCACGTATTTTTTACCACCCAGTCTAACCACAACCGAACCTGAAATCACAAATCCAAATTCTTCCCCTTCGTGTGGGTCATGGGCATCATAAGCACCATTAGGCGCCAAAGTCAACATGATCGGTTCCATCATATTCTTCTGTGCATTTGGGATGATCCACTCCAAATTATAACCTGTGATTTCATCTTCTTTCTCAAAAAAATCTTCTGGCCTAAACACGATTTTTTCTTCAACGGTCTCACTGAAGAAGGCTTGTAGATTTGTTCCCAGACTTTCGAGTATGTCGACCAAACTTGCAATGGAAGGTGATGTCATATCCCTTTCCAATTGTGATATGAACCCTTTCGACAATTCGCAACGATCTGCCAATTCTTCTTGAGTGAGGTTGTTTTCAAGTCTTAATCTTTTTATTTTTTCACCAATATTCACAACCATTTCTCCTTTTTTGAGTTTATTATTACTAAACTTTTCATTCGATTTATTATACTTTATCACCTATGTACAGTCAAGACCAAGCGCTAAAAAGGTGTCATATAAAATGCTTTCACATTCCATATGACACCTTTTTTTGTTTTACTTGATATCCAATATTTCATCTATCAATTTCACCAAATTTTCGATCTCAGGTTTGCTCATTTGTGCATCCGCACCTACAGCTTCACCTTTATGGAGGAGATCCCCTGTTATCAATGATGAAAATATGATTACAGGCAAATTCTTGAGATTGCGATGTTCTTTCACCCGTCTCGTCAATGAATGACCATCCAGTTGAGGCATTTCGATATCAGTGATCAACAGATCGATATCCTCCTTGAATTTTTCACCTTTTTTCTCTACCAACATGAGAAGGTAATCCAAAGTTTCCATACCGTCATCAAAAAACTTGAGTTTAGTGAATCCGGCTCTTGTCAAAGTATCGAGCAACACTTTGCGGATCATTGGGGAATCATCTGCGAGTGCGATTTTTATCTTGGAACGGTCCTTGACTACGATGTCCTTGATTCTATCGATGTTGATTCCCGTATTCGGATTGATATCCATGACGATTTTTTCGAAATCCAACAACATGATGATTTCATTGTTGAGATTGATATTGCCTATGATCAACGAATTGGATGTCAAATCGTCCGGTTTGATGATTTGATTCCACCCGATACGTTGAATCCCTAAAACAGATTCTATGGCAAAACCCACTTTGATTTTGTTGAATTCACATACCAAAGTCATCCCATTTTTCACTTTTTCGTTCTTTTGTCCTTCGAGAACATAAAGCAAATCCACTACGGAGATCATTTCACCTCTGATTAATGACAATCCCGAAATGGCCGGATGTGCATTTGGAATTTTGGATATGTTTTCAATTTGAAGCAATTCTTTCACTTTGACAACATTGATTGCATAATGAACGCCAGATACTGTGAAGTGCAGTATTTCAACCTCTCCAGTTCCACTTTCAAGTAATATCCCTGTTTTGTTTTCCATATTCATCCACCCTTTAACAATTTATCGTATTATCATTATACCTAAGGCAAGTCCCCGGCAAACAATTTATTCTAGTATACCCATCTCTTTGCCGACTTCCTCAAACACTTTGACCGCTCTCGAAAGTTGCTCTTCTGTGTGCCCGGCTGTGACCATGCACCTTACACGGCCTTTTCCTTTTGGAACCGTAGGAAAAATGATTGCTGATACGAAGACACCTTTTTCAAGCATGCGTTTTGAGAAAGCGACTGTTCTAGCCTCATCACCAATGATCACTGGTGTGATTGGTGTTTCACTATGTCCAATGTTGTATCCAAGCTTACCAAGTTCAGCCTTGAAAAACTTTGCATTGCTCCAGAGTCTGTCGGTATATTCTGTGGTGGAACTGAGTAGATCGACAGCTTCCATGATTGCACCTACCGCAGCAGGTGGCAATGACGTGCTAAAAAGCAAAGGGCGTCCTCTATGGAGCAACCATTCTTTCATGACTTTACTGCCTGCCACATAACCGCCAATGACACCAATCGCTTTTGATAGCGTGCCAATGGTAAAATCGATTCTTCCATGAAGTCCGAAATGATCCACGGTACCACGACCATTCTCACCAAGCACTCCAGAACCGTGGGCATCGTCCACATAAGTCATGCAGTTATATTTTTCAGCGATTTCTACGAGTTCAGGTAATTTGGCTAAATCCCCGTCCATACTGAATACGCCATCCGTTATGATCAAACAATTTGCATAGTTTGCTCTTTTCTCTTTTAAGACGCGCTCCAAGTCTTCCATGTCACTATGTTTGAATACGGCCTTATCCGCTCTTGAAAGTCTGACACCATCTATTATACTGGCATGATTGAGTTCATCTGATATGATTAAATCACCCTTGTTTGTAATGGCTTGTATTGCTCCAGCATTACAGTTGAAACCAGATTGGAACACCATGACAGCCTCTTCACGTTTGAACTTTGCAAGTTTGACTTCGAGTTCTTCATGGATGTCCATGTTGCCGATAATCGTACGCACAGCTCCAGAGCCAACACCATATTTTTCCACCGCTTTGATGGCAGCTTCTTTTAATTTTGGATGATTTGCAAATCCCAAATAGTTGTTTGAAGACAAATTGATGACCGATTGACCATTCAAAATGATCTCCGCTTCGTTTGCACCCTCAAGGATCGGTAAAATCCTATAAACACCTTGATCCTTTAATTCTTGAACCTGATCTTTCAAATAATTGAGTTCATGTACATTTGACATATGACGCCTCCCATAAAATATATCTTCATTAACAGTATATCATTAAGTTTCACGACTTTCCAGTCTCCCTACCGCCCACAAAAAAGTTGCTTTAAGTTTAGGATTCATCATCAATTCTGTTTTTTTGTTCAACACTTCAAGATCGGATCGGTTCCCATGATTGCCCAGAATAATTAACGCATTGCGTTTATAAACCCACAGACTGCGCCAAGAGAATCCCATTTTTCCATATTTCTTCTTGAACGTCTTGTTGTTCATGTCCAGTAGTTCATACAGGTCAATTTGATTATCCGTTTTGGTCGCAAGATTGGGATGTGCGCTCAAGCTTTTGTTCATCGGACAGACTTTTTGACAAATGTTGCATCCGTACAAGCTATTTCCAATCCACTCACGCTCCTGATCATTCAGCACCCTTTTGGTCTGAGTGAGCATTGCGATGCATTTATTCGAATCCATGATTGGGCCACCACAAATTTTGGTTGGACACGCACTTGAACATCTATTGCAGTCCTCGCATTCCGCCAGCAAAGTATTTTCAAAGTCGAATCGATTGATTTCGGCTGGGTCGATCTCCAAAATTCTATCATAAATCAAATAGCCGATGAAGAAATGGGTGCCCATCTCCGGATGAATCAGAAAATGATTCTTCCCTATTTTGCCGAGTCCGGTATAAAGGCCTATCTCACGGTCGATGTAATCGGCTGTGTCGACACAGACTTCCGGAGCGATTACCGGATTGCTCAGGAATTTAGTTGTTTCTATGTTTATAGCATTCAAAAGATTCCTTAGAATTTCATGATAGTCATGCTCCCAAGCAAAATTATCCACGCGACCCGAAACATTCGGCAACGCACTTCCTATCGGATCATAGGGAATCCCGATGGCAATGATAGTCCCTATTTTCTTCCCTGAAGAAAACAAAAAACGCTTGTCTAAATCTTGTTCGAACTCTTTGGTCCCTCTCTCGAGCAAAATTTCTCTAATATGTTGCTCCCGCTCGATCAATTTCGGCAATTGATCCGCATCAATGGTCAAAATGCCCCAATGTTCAACCATTAAAGCATTCATTATTTTTTTTATCTCAATTTTATCAATCATCATTCCATGACCCTTAGGACTATATCCTGAATACTTCCCACCCAATTGCTGTAGGGTCCGATCTCAATTTTTTGAACACGTTCATTGACTCCCCATAACTCGCTGAGTTGCGCGATATAAATATAAGGCAACTCTTCATTGGCGAGACTGATCCAATCTGAAACGAGATTTATTCTCTCCGTATCATCAAAAGCTGTCCTGAGTCTGACGAAAAGTTCCTCTGCATTCGTATTGTAGTAATTACCCGCGTTGAATCCACCAGGACCTGTCGCTATGGTTCCATAGAGCCTCGCCGGGTCATAATCGACCGGAAGATGCCATGCCATGACCCATAGCATTGCTGAACGGTCTGTAAACACCTTTTCTTTCAACATATTGAAGTCCATAAATTCCACATTCACTATTGCACCGATTTTTTCCCATTGCGCTTTGGTGGCATTTGCGAGATTATAAGACCAACTGATATCGCTGAACGCACTGATTGTAAGTTCAAGTCGCTCGCCATCTTTCATGCGGACGCCTTTGTCATCACCCTCGATCCATCCGGCATCACTCAGAAGTATTTTTGCCTTTTCAATATCATAGCTATATATATTTAGAGCTTGTTCATTCGGATAAGTCCAATGTGTTTCGGGCACAGGTGAATTGGATGGAATGGCATGATTTTGCCACTGGGTTCTGATGAATTCATCCCGATCGAAGGCATACGCCAATGCTTGCCTGACTTTTTTGTCCTTAAGAATCGGGTGATTGTGATTTATTCCGATATAATTGAATGCATTTGATGGAAATTCTACGATTTCGGCAAAAGTGATCGCTTTAAGCTTGTCATAGTGCTCTTTTGTGGGTGAAACCGCAACAATGTCGACTGAACCATTCGCAAACGATTCCAGAGCCAACTGTGGACTCATCGCTTTTATGATGACACGACTGACGTTTGATTTCATACCGTGATGAAAAGCACTTCTCTTAAGCTCTATCTGTTGGTCCGATTCGGCGGCCACCAGGGCCATAGGGCCTGTTCCTATAGGGTTGTTGCTATTCATCAAAAAATTGTCCCAACTGGAAAAACTGTACACATGTTCGGGAATTATTGGACTTTCAAATCCCCAAACATTATAAATACCAGGTGTTTCAAATCTGAATTTTATTGTCTTTTCACCAATGATTTCAATTCCCGAGATGTTGGTGGCTTCACCGCTTCTGAATTGCATGACGCCTACGATTCCATCAATGAACAACCGATGTTCACCGGAGTATTGTTCATTGGCAAGGATTTCATATGAAAACATCACATCGGACATTTTCAACCTGGAACCGTCGTGAAACAACAAATCGTCCTTTACTATGAAAGTATACTCGAGGCCGTCCTCACTGATCTCATAGGATTCTGCAAGTAATGGTATTGGATTGCCCATTTTATCATGACTCATGAGCCCTTCAAAAACCAAGTCCCTGACCCAGGTTTCAGTAGTCCTCGTGGCATAAAGCGGGTGAAAATTAAGACTTAGGTTGGATGAGGTGACCACCAAAGTCTCTGTTCTCGCCAAAGCGGGGTTCACTTCATAAGCCTGTTCCTTGGCGCCGTTCACCACTTCCGGTGGATTTGAAGGAGTCCCATTGTCTTTGGAATTAAAAGAGGAGCACCCTCCAAAGAGAAAAGTGCTCATCATTAAGATTGTAATCAAAAGACATCTATGTCCATTTTTCATAACGTTGTCTCCAGTTTTATTCCTTAGGGGGCATTGGAATAACCAAATGCGCAATCGTGTGTCTGTATGCATCTTCTCTTGGCTCTTTCTTATCTTTCAAAAACGCTTCAACAACCTCACTTATTTCATGATTCAATGTTTTGGCCTCGAGGTCTGTCAGATAATAATCCCCCGAATAGGATATCTTCTTGGTCGGCCCATCCTGCAGTTTCTCGATGGATTCGTAAAAGTCTTTGGAAACCGCTTCAAAAAAAGCTATCGATACTTTGCTGATCGTATTGTTCATAACATCATCAAGAGTAACTGCACTACTGTCTATCAGAATTTTATATGCAACAGGACAATAATACTTTTCCACGACACCCAATTTTGAGACTTCCTCGATCAACTCGACAATTCCGACCTTTTCAAGCATTTTAATATGATAGTTGACGCGACCGTGAGGTTCTTTAAGATACTCGGCAATCTGTTTTGCAGTTTTGGGTTGATTGTTGAACGCATCGATGATGTTCAACCGATACTGTTGAGAAACCGCCTTGATTTGTTCCAAATCCTTTAATACAATTGCGTCTTTCATAACCACCTGACCCTCTTATAAATAATTTTACAACTATTTACATTATATAGTTTTGATTTCTACACGTCAATAGATGGCAAATCCTATACTTCCATGAATATATAGGTGATATCGTCATTCAACTCATCTTTGACCGGATTGATTTTCGAGAGGAGTCTTTCATTGATTTCACGAAGGGAAAGATCGGCATTTTCCTTGTAAAATTCGATCAAACTCTCCAAATCAAACACACCATTTTTTTCTGAATCAATCAGCCCATCCGTATAAAAAAGAACCCGATCACCTTTTTCCAGGATAATCTTCTCACTAACAAATTCAGGTGTGTAATAATCACTCAATTTGCATATGGGAAATCCCTTGCTCTTGTCCAAATACTCTATATTGCCATTTTTCTTGAAACGGATTGGATTGCAATTGAGCCCCCCTGAACAATAAGTCATGACTTTAGTGTTCAAATCCAGTGTCGCATAAAGCAAGACCATGTGCATCTCATCTGGGAAATTCATCAGATTGAATTGATCATAAAAATGCTTCAGATTGAGATCGGGTTTATAACCTCTGTATCTCATGAGATTCTGATCATTGGACTTCAAATAGTTGCTGCTGAACATAGTCATCAAAGCTGCGGATAGGCCGTGACCTGATACGTCCATAAGGTAAAGCGCGATATGATCGTCATCCAACCTGTAAAGATCGAAAAAATCTCCACTCAACCTTTCACATGGGAAATACTCCGATAAGAATGTGATATCCCGATAATTGACTTTGGTCTTGGGAAGCAAGGATTGTTGTATTTTTTTTGCGTATTCAAGGTCATCAATCAACTTGTCGTTGATTTCTCTCACCTGAAGTGTTTTTTTATCTATTATTTTCTTCAAATTTTTCGCATAGAGATTGAATTGATTTTGAAGGACCAGATGTTCTTGTTCAGGGATAATCAAATTGCTGCGATTCAAGGAGAAATAGTAATAGGCGATGCCGATGACCTGAAAGAAATGACCTTGAATGATGTTTTCCGTACTCACTCTTGACAATGTCATGTATACCTGTCCAAAAAACATGAGTGCGAATCCCAGTGTCATCATCCTGGATTCATTTTTTTCTTCGGTGAGAATCCTATTGAGCACAAAGACCAACAAAATGGTCGCAGTAAATGCATTGACCAAGAAAATGACATTGGAAATATTGACTCTGAATTTTATGAAACCCGCCAGCAACATTATTTGAACAAGCATCAGAATGATTGCACTGATGGTCATTTGTAGATATCCTCTAAATACTATGGAAAGCCTTCTGGCATATTGGAGCGGTATGCACCCTAAAACAAAAAACAACCGCCCTGTTCCGAGCAAATACATGATGGGATCCACAAATCGCTCATAGTCCACGAAATGAAGTCCGAGTGCGAGGACATAATTGGAAATCAACAGAAAAGAAAAATATGAAACTGCAATGTTCCAAGTGTTGATTCGAGTTCTACTGTTATAATAAGCCGCATTGGCAAGGAGAGAAAAAACAATGATGTCGAGACCTAAGACCACTGCGAAATAACCATTCACATATCTTTCAAAATTAGGAAACACCACAAATGCATTCAACATCAGCAAACAGGAGAGAATGGCAATAAGTACGATATTTGATTTCGATTCCTTACGGTTGTTTTGCATATGAACCTCCACGACACCTATTAGAGATCAAAACCACTGCCACCTATGAATTCCTTCAATATTGAATTTTTGGGCACCATGTCGTCATCATCTATGGAAATGAAATAATTTAAGAACTTTCTAAGCATCAATGCTTCAGCAAATTCAGGCTCATCTTGTCCGATGGATTCCAAAAGCGGTAAAGCATGCTTTTTGAGAATTGCCAATTCATAAGGGAGTGAAGTGTTGAAGACCTCATCTGCCTTTTCTTGAAAAGGGAAAATATATTTTTCTTCACCACGTCGAACGGAAGGCCACATTCCGATTGTTTTTTTCGCACTATGGCCTCTGAATTGATTGTCTCTGACAATACGTCTCAAAAGTCTTGTCTGAGTAGTAGGCACACGATTGTGTTCGTCTATGTTGAGTTGAGTCAACGCACTGACATAGATTTTGAATTTGTCTCTCTTGAAGATTTTTTGCGTCAACTGATCGTTGAGTCCGTGAATGCCCTCAATGATGATCGGTTGGTCTTCACCAATCTTAATTGGTTCATTTCGATATAACCTCGTTCCTGTCTGAAAATCGAAAACAGGCAGATCCACAGGATCTCCATCGAGCAGCGACATGAGATTCTTATTGAAAAGTTCAACGTCTACGGCTTCAAGCGATTCAAAATCGTAGTTGCCATCAGCATCCAAGGGTGTTTTTTCACGGTTCACAAAATAATTGTCCGTGGAAACCGTTATTGGATTTATACCATTGACTTTGAGCTGAATACGAAGTCTATTGGCAAACGTCGTTTTACCGGAGGATGAAGGCCCTGCGATCAAAATGACCCGCTTATTCATTTTTGTGATCTCGTCTGCGATATAAGCGATTTTCTTTTCGTGTAAGGCTTCTACAATTTGAATCAATTCATGATACTCATCTTTCATGATGATATCATTCAAATTACTCACATAACTTATGTTGAGAATGTCCGACCATCTTTCGGATTCCTTGAACACATCTGCAATTTTTGGAGACTCAATAAATTCAGGCACCTCAAATGGATTCGAGCTGATTGGGTGCATGAGAATCATCCCCTCGTCGTATTTGATGATGTCGAAATGTCTGATATAGCTCGTGCTTGGTACCATATAACCATAAAAATAGTTGACGATTCCTTCACATTCATAAAGTCTTATGTAATCCTTCGGTCTGTATTTCAAAAGTTCGACCTTTGAAAACATATGTTGTCTCTTGAATGCCTCAGAAGCTTCCGCTATTGTGCTGGTAAATTTCACAAATGGAAGATCGCGATCAATCAATTCTTGCATTTTTGCCTTGATGAGCTCATAATCGTCATGGTTCAGTCTTCTCACATAATCGAACTCACAATATAACCCTTTGCTGAGTGAATGTTCCACGCGAACCTGAATCCCGTCAAAACATTCGATTGCCGCTCTAATCATGATGAAAGAAAGTCCTCGTTGATAGATTCTGATCCCATCGGAATAGGATAGATCGACAAGATGGATATCACAATCCTCAGAAATCTGCTGTGCCAATTCTTTTAATATATTGCCACACCTGACAGCAACAATAGTAGGCATCGAATCTGTCTGCAGTCTTTTGACAACGTCCTCATAAGTGTCCGTTTCATTGGCCTCGATAGTGCCATATCCATTGATGTTGAGTTTGATCATTGGAACCTCCTCATTTTTATTTATTGTTTTGATTTTCGTTCGATTCCGCTAGAAATTTTAGAATGAGTTTGTTGATATCGGTATATTTGTAGCTGTAAACATCTACTTTTAATGCTTCAAGGCACTCTCTGAAATCATCCAGGACATTATACGGATTGCCGTAGACTTTTTGGATCTCTTCAAGGCTGACCCCTTTGAATCCATGTCCGATCAAAGATTCATGTCTGAGCTCTATGAGTTGATTCATCTTTTCAGTATTCATGATTTCAATAATTCTGTCGATACGGTCATTTTGCTTGGCATGTTTCTTAAAATAGGAATTGAGCGCATATATGAGGTTGCTGTTAAATATTTTATAGTGATTTCTAAGAATCTTTAAAATCTCTTTCTTTTGCAGAAACCTCATTTGAAAAGTGAAAGGACGGTCTTGCATTTGGGTCTTTATGAACATGTATTTGTAGATTGCCTCTTTGAATCGGTATATTCTGCCGAGAAAGTCGATATACTCCTCATTGACGAGTTGAAATTTCAAATTTTCCAGCAGTTCAGACATCAGTGCGTCCGGTTGACCTTCATTGAGCGCCTCAAAGTTCTTTTTTATCGCGTTCAGATCCGGATCTTTCATCAAGTCAGGAGACAGGTTGTTGAGTTTCTTACGGGCGGTTTCAAAATCAAAATTGACCGCATAGCGGCAAGCATCTATAATCACCGCCGCATTGCCGTCATGAAGATTTTTCTCGTTAAGGACTTCAAGCGCACCGCCGTAATCATATCTTTCAATCAACTTCTTCACTACATGCATGGATTCAATCATATATTCACCTTTTCTTGATACTATCGATAAACACTTCAATGTCCGCAGAACCAGCTTCGAATGTTTTGTCCCCTAATATAAGTTTGTAGCTGTGGAGCAGCTGATTGTTGATCTCACCATATCTTCTCCCTCCATATTTCAGGTCACCGACAATGGAATGTCCAATCAACTGCATGCTCGCTCTGATTTGATGGCTTCTTCCTGTGAGCAGCTCAACTTCAACAAGTGTGAAATTCCCAAATCTTTCAACTGGTCTGAACAGAGTATGACAAAATTTTGCCTCGTCGGTGTCATGCCGAACGATGCGTACAGTGTTTCTGACCTCATCCTTGATCAGATACCCTTTGACCTCGCCTTGCTTTGAGATGTCCCCCTCGACCACGCATTGATAAAATTTCTTGATGGCTCTTTCCCGCATCAGCTCATTGTACTTTTTGAGGGCATCATAAGTTTTGGCGAATATCACCAGTCCGCTGGTATTCTTGTCCAGCCTGTGTACAGGAGCAGGTTTAAAAGTTCTTGTGCATAATGCTTTCAAATAAAATTGAACGATTGTAGCGAGTGTATTGCGGTACTCATCTTTGTCAGGATGTGTCAGCATACCCTTCGGTTTGTTGACCACCAACAGCTCATCATCCTCATAAACTATGTCAAGTCCTATATGGTCCGGGATTGTCACAATTTCCGGCTTGATCATGGCATTAAAACTTTCATCACTCAAAAAGACTTCAATGACATCGTCTAACCTTAGAAAGTAATCTTCCTTCGTAGTTCTTACACCATTGATCTTGAAGACTTTTTTTCGCAATAGTTTGTAAATGTTGCTCCGCGTGGTGTTGTTGAAATACTTGAGCAAAAATCTATCCAGTCTTTGGTCAGCCTCATTGGCTGTAATTTCAATTTTCTTCATTTCTTCCTCATTTCAATAGGCGATTGATAGAACTGTGTATTGCATTTTTACGGTGTAACCGATTTTTTCATAAAGTTGTCTGGCCTCAAGATTATTCTCCATGACAAACAAGAAAGCCTTTTTGTGGCGATCCAATATTTTAGCGGTCAAAAGACAGGATATCAAATATCCGAGTCCTTTTTTTCTAAAAGTCTCAGAGACATAGATACCGCCTATTATTCCAATCTCATCGGTCTCATCCTCGATTAGCCCTTGTGCCACAATTTGGTTTCCATGCAAAAAAAGGACATAATTGCCTTGTTTCATCATTGCTCTCAGTTCTTTCAAGATATCGTTGATCGCCTTGATCTGTCTTCCGAAATACTGCTCTACTTCAATAAAGAATTTTATATCCTTAAACAGATTCTCCATGAATTTTGAATACTCTGTGGTAAGTGCGTCACCGTCGACCACAGTATACGATTTGTCAGGCAGACATTTTTGAATGTGCCCTTCGAAGCTCATTAAGATCGAACTGGACTCTTTGATTTCACCTACCGACCTGCATAGCATTTTGTATATGGCTTCAATCTGATCTTTCGGTCCCTTGATGAATTTGGGTTTGTACAGTTTGATTGCTTTGAGCACATTCAAGTTGCCAAGCACTTTCAAATCGGAGAAATGAAGTGCCAAGGCATTTTTTTTTGAAAAATAAAACATCCCCTTCAATGCCTTTTGGTCCATATATCCGTAAAAGATTCCACTATTCAGACCCTTACTGAAATCTTCAAGAGGCTTTCTCAAATAAATTGTTTCTTTCTCATAAGTTTCAACGTATTCCTTCATCATTTCCACATCGCTGAATTTAAGTTTTCCAAACATACCTTGCACCTCTAAAAAAATTGTAACATGAAAGTAATCTGTTTGGAAGGAACAATACTTTGAGATTCTAATAATTTTGTGATATCCTATTAAGAGAATACCAATATTGGAGGCATGTAATGTTTGAAAAAATTAAAGATTTTTTCTATGATATAAGTGATATTTTTGTTTCCCTGCTGATCATCGCCTTGATTTTCATTTCTGTCTCTTGGAAAATTTCCGATACGCTGAGCATCGATATCGATGCGCCAATCACATCCGAGATCGACCAGGAACAAGTGAATGATCCACCGGTGATTATCGTGACTCCAGAAAAACCTGAAGACCCTGAAGACCCTGTTGAAGAAACACCCGAGGACCCTGATATAGTCGCGGAACCCGTTACACCAGTGGATTTAAAGACTTTTACCGTCTCTGAAGGCTCCACCGGTTACAGCATTGGTCAAAAATTGCAATCTGAAGGTTATGTCGATGACGTCAACTCTTTTGTCAAACGACTGATTGAGATGGGTTACGACAGCAAACTCCGTGCAGGTGACTTTAAAATCAGCACCAGCGATGACCTCGATACCATAATAAAGGTTCTTGCTGGGCAGAGAAGATAAAATTGAACAAGAGCGCAACGCGCTCTTGTTTTTTATTTCATCTTAAGCAGCTCCATCTCTTCAGCTGTCAGTTCCCTATACTCGCCCAGCGCCAACGCCGGATCGAGTTCCAACGCCCCCATCTTTATTCTTTTGAGATAGATCACATTTTTACCGACGCTTTCAAACATGCGCTTCACTTGGTGAAATTTTCCCTCATAAATGACGAGTTCAATCTCCGAAATCCCGGATTCATTCACATCAATCACTTTGAGTTCAGCAGGTTTGCATAGATAATCGTCCTCAAGTGTGACACCAGACGCAAATATTTCAACATCCTTCTCATCTACGGGCTTATCAATCTTCGCATAATAAGTCTTAGGGACATGTTTCTTCGGTGACAACAAATTGTGAGAAAGTGCCCCATCGTTGGAAAGTATGAGCAAACCCTCTGTATCGATATCCAGTCTGCCGACCGGAAACAGATTCATGTTACACCACGGCTCCTCGAGCAAGTCCACCACAGTTTGATGTCTATGGTCGTCCGTTGCGGAAATGACACCCTGTGGTTTGTTCATAATGAGCGTTGCATATTTTTGATACTTAACAGGCTTGCCCTCATAGAGGATTTCATCTGTTTCCACATCCACTTTCTCTTTCCCGTATTTCATGACGACCCCGTTGACTTTGACCCAACCATATCTCAAGGCATCGTTCATTTCTTTTCTCGACCCCAGACCCATGTTGGAAAGCAGTTTGTCCAGTCTCATTTTTTCTCCCATTGTTTCCTCCTATTGCATTCTCCAAGATACGGGATACATGTTTTTCAGCGTACCCCTGTTGATTTTTGCCCATCCAATCGGAAATCCATCCGTACAGACCAAATGAAGTCCTTCAGTTTTTATATCCAGATGTAATGTCTCACCTTTTAAATATTTTATTGCATTAAGCGAATCAGACGGAAGATCCACAATCGGTTCGAAATCCGACTTTTTCAAATAGAGCGCAAGCGCCTGACTCGGTATGAATCGTTCTTTTTTTAGTTCTCCCACCAAAAGGCCTTCTCTGACGACCCGAATGCCCCCAAGAGGAAGTTTCTTGTCCGGTTTCAGGTAAATGCGGTCTTTTTCAGTGGTGAAATGTCCCTTGAGCACATCCGTTTTACTATGGGCTGTTATAAACTCCTCCAGCAACGGATGCGGTGCATTGGGTTGATAATCCTCTAGTTCAACAATTGATAGCGTATCATCGGTTCTTAGACGGCTGATGAAATGCCCTTCTCCTTCGTGGAGGTGTGGCCATATATGAGCCATATGCCCCTCCACACTGATGTATGGGACGTCGATTGGAACTCCGCTCAAGCATTCGAAGTCACTGATCAAATGTTCTATTTGTTCTTCATTTTCCATTTCGGCAAATGTACAGGTTGAATAGACGATTTTTGCATCCGGTTTTGCCAAATGGTGCAAGTTGTCTATAATCTCCCTTTGAATGCTCCTGCACTCCTCCGGTCCGAATGTTTCCCAAGACTTCACTGCCTTCCTATCCTTTTTGAACATGCCTTCACCGGAACAAGGGGCATCCACCAATACCGCGTCAAAGCAATTGCCCATACGCCCTGCGATTCTGGATGGCGACTCGTTGATTACAACGACATTTCTGAGTCCATATTTTTCAACATTTCTCACTATCGCTTTAATTCTACTGTCATTGATGTCGTTTGACACCAAAATTCCCGTTTCTCCTATCGCCGCGGCTATTTGCATCGATTTTCCCCCCGGAGCCGCGCAAAGGTCCACGCACACATCTCCTTTATTTGGCTTTAAAATATTGACTGGCGCCATAGCAGAGGGTTCCTGGATGTAATACAGACCTGCATGATAAAAAGGATGCTTCGTGACAGGATCTTCACTATTATAATAAAACCCATCCTTTGTCCAAGGTATGGGTTTCAACCTATAAGGAAATCGTTCCAAAAAATCGGATACGTCAATTTTCTCAGTGTTTACCCTGAGTCCTGTAAAGACAGGCTTTTTAAATGCTTGTTCGAATGATTCGAAGTCGTCTCCGAGTGTCTTTCTCATCCGTTCAATGAATACTTCTGGAAATTTCATCGATTGTGCTCCTATTCTACTGGCAATTTCAAATGACATGCTTTATAATATCATATATAGCAGGATAATGTTAATACCCTTGTAATCAAGATTTGCACTTAATTCATACAAAGGGAGTGATCAAGTGCCATTAGTAACATCAAAAGAAATGTTCAAGAAAGCCTACGAAGGTGGTTATGCCGTAGGTGCTTTCAACGTCAACAACATGGAAATCATCCAAGGAATCGTTAAGGCCGCTGCTGAGACGAAATCACCTGTAATTCTTCAAGTATCGGCAGGCGCTAGAAAATATGCGAGTCCTGTCTATTTGAAAAAATTGGTGGAAGCCGCATTAATCGAGAATCCTGAACTGGATATCGTACTACACCTTGACCACGGTGAAGATTTTGAAATTTGCAAATCATGTATCGATGACGGTTTCACTTCAGTCATGATTGATGGTTCAATACATTCATACGAAGAAAACGTCGCGCTCACCAAACGCGTAGTCGAATATGCACACGCAAGAGGTGTTGTTGTCGAAGCCGAGCTTGGAAGACTTGCCGGTATCGAAGATGCTGTGAATGTCTCAGCGGAAGACGCAACTTATACCGATCCGGATCAAGCGGTTGACTTCGTAACGCGTACAGGTTGTGACTCACTTGCGATTGCAATTGGCACAAGCCACGGTGCATACAAATTTGCAGCTGATTCAGATCCCAAGCTCGATATCGAGCGTCTGAAGAAGATTTCCAATCTTTTACCTGGATTCCCACTTGTGCTTCACGGCGCATCCTCAGTAATTCCTGAGTATGTCGCAATGTGCAACGAGTTCGGTGGTGAACTTAAAGATGCAAAGGGCTGTCCTGAGTCCATGCTTCGCGAAGCTGCAGAGTATGGTGTTTGTAAGATCAACATCGATTCAGACTTAAGACTTGCCATGACTGGTGTCATCAGAAAGCAATTCGCTGAAGATTCAAGCAATTTCGATCCAAGAAAATATTTATCTCCTGCTAGAGATGCTATTTACGGAATGGTTAAGCATAAAATTCTTAACGTTTTAGGTAGCAATCAAAAATAAAAAATGCTGATTAAAGGGCTTTTGCAGTCATACTGCAAAAGCCCTTTTTTCGTTACATTTTTGTTGGTTCCGGATATTCTACTCCATCAAGATCCACTGTGACTTCCTGAATTCTTTGATCAACAACCGGACGATCTCCATATCCTGTTTTGACTGTGGCGATTTCATCGACAATTTCGATGCCTTCCACAACTTTTCCGAAAGCCGCATACTGACCATCAAGATGAGGTGAATGCTCATGCATGATAAAAAATTGGCTACCCGCAGAGTTTGGACTTTGCGATCTCGCCATGGATAAGACGCCTTTGTCATGCTTGAGGTTGTTCTGAACGCCATTTGTGATGAACTCCCCTTTGATGCCATAGCCTGGGCCGCCCATTCCTGTACCATCCGGGCATCCACCTTGAATCATGAAACCCTTGATTACACGATGAAAAATGAGACCGTTATAAAACCCTCTTTGTACCAAGCTAATGAAATTGTTTACAGTATTCGGAGCGATCTCCGGATAGAGTTCGATTTTGATGGTCTTTCCACTCTCGAGTGTCATCGTCACCATTGGATTGCTTGCCATATGTTACCTCCTGATTTTTACGACCCTACTTGTCTTTCTATGAATATATCCTTTTCGTTGATTTCAAAAATGCTGTTGACCAAATCCCATATGTCATACTTGCCCTTCTTATCCGAAGAGGATATGGGTATGAGGATGCCGTCATCTTCCATTTGAAGCTCACTTTTTATGATTTTCAGTTGCTTATCAATTTGTTGTTTGCTTAATTTATCGGTTTTTGTTGCAATAACTATACCACTGAATCCGGAAGCCCTGATCCATTCGTACATCTGTTTGTCTTCACCTGAAGGCTTGTGCCTGATATCCACCAACTGGAAAACCTCAAGCAGATTCTCCCGTGATTCCAGATAAGTCTCGATGATTTTGCCCCAGGTCGCCTTTTTTTCCTTTGAGACCTTGGCAAACCCATATCCCGGAAGATCGACAAATCTGAATAGACCATCGATGTCATAAAAGTTGACCAATTGCGTCTTACCCGGTGTGGAACTCGTTTTCGCAAGTCCCTTCCTGTTAAGAAGCATGTTGATCATAGACGATTTACCAACATTGGACCTTCCTGCAAAAGCGATTTCAGGCAGTTCATCTTCAGGATATTGTGATTTCACCACTGCGCTGATCACAAATTGACTATTTTTTATCTTCATTTTTTCACTCCTCTTTCACGAGTGCGTGTTCAAGGACTTCATCCATGCTCTTTACAGCAACAAATTCAATTTCCTTTTTAATGGTCTCTGGGATTTCTTCCAGATCTTTTAGATTCTCATATGGGAAAAGAATTTTCTTGATGCCCGCACGTTTTGCAGCAAGTGCTTTCTCTTTGAAGCCACCTATAGGGAGCACACGTCCTCTCAGAGTGATTTCTCCAGTCATGGCGACAAAGCGGTTCACCGGAATCCCGGACAACGCTGAAATCATGGCTGTAGCCATCGTGATTCCCGCAGAAGGTCCATCTTTTGGAATTGCGCCCTCTGGAATATGCACATGCATGTCCAGAGTCTCATAGAAGTTCTCTTCAATGCCATACATCGACGCAATTGTTCTGATGTATGACAGGCCGGCTTGTGCGGATTCCTTCATCACGTCTCCCAGTTGACCAGTGAGTTGCAATTTTCCTTTGCCCTTCATGGTGTTGACTTCAATGGAAAGCGTGTCTCCTCCGACAGTGGTCCATGCCAAACCGGTGACGATTCCAATCTGATCCTCTTCTGCGATCAAATCATAATGGTATTTGGATTTGCCGAGATATTTGTCAATATTCTTATCTGTGATTCGAACGGTCTTCACTTCGCCTTTTACAACCCTGACTGCCGCTTTTCTGCAAATATTGGCTATTTTTCTTTCAAGTTCACGAACACCGGATTCTCTGGTGTATTTTCGGATGAGTTCAAGCAAGGCATCATCGGAAAGTGATAGGCTTGATTTAGCCATGCCGTGTTCTTCCATTTCTTTTGGTACCAGATATTTTTTGGCGATATTGAGTTTCTCATATTCCGTATATCCAGAAACCTGGATGACTTCCATACGATCCAGAAGCGGTCTCGGGATGGTCATGAGTGAATTTGCTGTCGTTATGAACATGACTTTCGAAAGATCGAAAGGCACTTCCAAATAATGATCTGTAAACTCCTTGTTTTGTTCTGGGTCGAGCACTTCAAGGAGCGCTGATGCCGGATCGCCTCTGAAATCACTGGAAACCTTGTCTATTTCATCAAAGAGGAAAACAGGATTTTTGGTGCCGGCTTCTTTGATGCCATTGATGATTCGACCAGGAATCGCACCGATGTAAGTTCTTCTATGTCCTCTGATTTCAGCTTCATCTCTCACGCCACCAAGTGACATCCTTACGAACTCACGGCCCAGTGATCTGGCGATGGATTTCGCTATTGAAGTCTTGCCTACTCCTGGAGGCCCAACAAGACAAATGATCGGGCCTTTCATACTGTGGGTCAGGTCTCTGACAGCGAGATATTCAACGACTCTTTCCTTGACACTTTCAAGACCAAAGTGATCTTCATCCAGAATCGTCTGTGCTTTCACCAAATCAATCTCATCTTTAGTCTCTTTTTTCCATGGCAAATCAAGAATCCAGTTGACATAACTTCTAATGACTCCACTTTCCGCTGAGGAAGGTGACAGTCTTGAATATCTGTCGATTTCATTTGAGACTTTCTTTTCGATCTTTTTCGATAGTCTCAATTTCTTGAGTTGTTTTCTCATCACTTCTATTTCGTCTTCTTGTGCTTCTTCTTCACCGAGTTCATCTCTGATGGCTTTGATCTGCTCACGAAGATAGTATTCTTTTTGAGATTTGTTGATCTGATTTTTCACTTTGTCGTTGATGTTTTTCTCAACTTCCAAAATCTCAATTTCAGTCAAAAGAATTTTAAGCAACTGCTCAAGACGTTCCTTGACATCGATTGAATTGATCAATTCTTGTTTTTGTTCCGTCTTCAGTGTGATCTGAGCCGCAATGATATCCGATAATCTTCCAGGTTCATCTATTGAAGACACAGACAGGATGACATCAGGGCTGACTCGGTTGCTGATGGCAATGTATTTTTCAAACGCGGAAATGGCACTTCTCATCAGCGCTCGTGTTTCTTTGTCAATTTCAAGGCTGTCCAGATAAGTCTTCACTTCAACACGGAAATAGGGCTCTTCTTCTGTAATGAGTTCCACTTCCGCACGTTGAATGCCTTCCACTAAAACTCGGATTGCATCACCCGGAAGTTTTAACATTTGCTTGATTTTGCAGATGGTACCTACTTTATAGAAATCTGTCGATTCTGGAGAGTCGTTGTCGATATCAAATTGTGTCGTTAAAAATATTCTTTGGTCTTTAGCCATTGCAGCTTCGAGTGCTTTAATCGATTTTTTTCTGCCCACGTCAAAATGAAGGACCATATATGGGAATATGGAAAGTCCTCTGAGTGGAATCAATGGCAAATTGATGACTTTATTTTCGGTTTCCATGCAATCACCTCTTTCTTCTACGATATTCATACCCCTTTTGGAGAAATTAAACGAAAGAACGAGCTTCCGCTCGCCCTTATTGTTTTAGGATACACTTTCTTTGCTTTCTTTGCTTTGTTTTGTTGTTTTGGTTTTGGATGCGTCCTTTGATGAGTCCATCAAGACCAGAGTAGGCAGTTGATGATTGTGGATTGTCTCTTTGGTGACAATGCACTTTTTGATATCATCTCTTGATGGAATCTCGTACATGATTTCCATCATGATGTTCTCAAGAATGGATCTTAAACCACGAGCTCCTGTTTTACGTTCTATAGCCAATCTGGCGACTTCCACCAAAGCTTCATCATCAAACTCGAGCTCGACGGAATCGAGTTTCAACATTTTCTGATATTGTTTGATGATGGCATTCCTAGGTTCTTTGAGAATTCTGACCAAAGCATCCTGGTCGAGTTCATGAAGTGCGACCACAACAGGCACCCTGCCCACAAATTCCGGAATCAACCCGAATTTGAGCAAGTCCTTTGGCTCGATTTTATCGAAGAGTTCTCCGAGGGAGACGTTCTTCTTGCTTTTGACCGTTGCGCCGAATCCCATGGCTTTCTCACCGATTCTGGAATTGATGATGGAATCCATTCCATCAAATGCACCACCGACAATAAACAGAATATTGGTGGTGTCCACTTGGAGAAATTCCTGATGTGGATGCTTTCTTCCCCCTTGTGGAGGCACATTTGCAACAGTACCTTCTATGATTTTGAGAAGTGCTTGTTGGACACCTTCTCCAGAAACATCACGCGTGATTGAAGGATTTTCAGATTTGCGTGTGATTTTATCGATTTCATCGATGTAAATAATACCCTTTTGTGCACGTTCGATGTCATAATCCGCCGCTTGAACAAGCTTCAATATGATATTTTCCACATCTTCGCCCACATAACCAGCTTCAGTCAAAGCAGTGGCATCCGCAATGGCAAAAGGCACATCCAGAATCTTGGCGAGTGTCTGCGCGAGCAACGTCTTACCTGATCCCGTGGGACCGATCAAAAGTATATTGCTCTTTTGAAGCTCCACTTCATCGTCACCTGTCTCCGATTGGATGCGCTTGTAATGATTGTACATCGCGACGGAAAGCGTTTTCTTGGCACGTTCCTGACCAATCACGTACGCATCGAGAATTGCTTTGATCTCAGAAGGTTTTGGAAGTTCTTCAATCGTCCACTCCATTAGATCGTCACCTTTGTAGATGGCGAGCTCCTCTTCCAAGATCTCATTGCATAGTTCGATGCACTCGTCACAAATGTAGACATTCGGACCAGCGATCAGACGCTTAACTTGCTCTTGACTTTTACCGCAGAAGGAACACTTCAAAGTCGGTTTATCCATTTCTTACCTCATTTCCCATTACTATCTCTTTGTAAAAACCTTGTCTATAAGACCATATGCAACTGCTTCTTCCGCTGTCATAAAGAAATCTCTTTCAGTATCTTTTTCGATTTGCTTTAAAGGTTTGCCTGTTTTTCGACTTAAAATATTATTCAAGTCTTTTCTTAATTTTATAATTCTATCCGCTTGTATTTTGATATCCGAAGCTTGACCTCTCGCACCACCCAGTGGTTGATGGATCATCACTTCAGCGTTTGCAAGCGCATATCTTTTGCCTTTTTCACCAGCTGCGAGCAGGAATGCTCCCATACTCGCCGCCATGCCAACACAAATGGTTGAAACATCAGGTTTGATGTATTCCATTGTGTCAAATATAGCCATACCGGCAGTGATGGATCCACCAGGACTGTTGATGTATATGCTGATATCCTTGTCCGGATCCTCCGCTTCGAGAAAGAGGAGTTGAGCGATGACCACATTGGACATGTAATCGTCGATTTCTCCGCTTATGAATACTATTCTATCCTTCAAGAGTCTGGAATAGATATCGTAAGATCTTTCTCCTTTGCTTGTCTGTTCTATAACATAAGGAACATAATTTGCCATTTGACACCTCCTGTTGGTGGTTAGACCAACTTTGCTTGAGCTATTAGGTAATCCACTGCTTTTTTTGATTTCAAATTTTCTTTAAGATATTCAAAATCATTTTGTTCGAATATTTTTTTGGTTTCTTCTACAGATTTATTTTGAATTTCAGCAATTCTCGCTATTTCAGCATCGATGTCCTCATCACTTACCTGAAGGTTTTCTTGCTCAGCGACTTTTTCGATGACCATACCTGTTTTAACACGCATGATAGCGTCAGGTCTCATTTGAACTTTTAGGTCATCGATTTTTCCACCTGTGAACTGGATGTATTGCTCGAGGCTCAAACCTTGATATTTGAGTTGTTGATCGAAATCCCTAAGCATGCCGTCAACTTCGCCGTCTATCATTTTTTCTGGAATTTCAACATCAAGCAAATTCGCGACTGTTTCTATGACTTTATCTCTTTGTGCCGCTTCTGCGCTCCCTTTTGATGATTCCTCAAGTTCTTTTTTGATGCTCTCTTTGTATTCTTCAAGCGTTTCAAACTCAGAAACATCTTTTGCGAACTCATCATCAAGAGCAGGCAACTCTTTAACTTTGATCTCATTGATATTAACAATGAAAATCGCTTCTTTTCCAGCAAGTTCCTCTGAATGGTATGCCTCTGGGAAAGTCACGTTCACCTTGACCTCATCACCGACTTTTGCGCCAATCAATTGCTCTTCAAATCCAGGAATGAATTTATTTGAACCGATTTCAAGTTCTTGACCTTCTGCTGTGCCACCATCAAATTGTTGTTCTCCTACGAATCCTTTGTAATCGATGATTGTCGTATCACCGTTCTCAATTGCACGATCTGTGACACTTATAAGTCTTGCGTTCATGTTTCGAGTCTTTTCAAGCTCTTCCATCAACATTTCTTCAGTGACTTCAGCGTTGATTTTCTCAACTTCAATGCCTTTGTATCCTTCGAGAGTGAACTCTGGAGCAACTGTCACAACAGCGGTGAACACCAGACCTTTGCCCGCTTCGATTTCCTCGATGTCGATGTCGGGTCTTGCAACTGGTTCCACTCCTAGTGTATCCAGAGCGATTCCATAGTGTTCCGGTAAAAGTTCGTTGACTGCGTCTTCATAAAATACGCCTTCACCGTAATGTTTCTCGATGATGCTTCTAGGTGCTTTGCCTTTTCTGAAGCCCGGAATGTTGAATTTACCTTTGCTTTTGTTATATACTGCTTGAACTGATTTTTGAAACACTTCATCTGAAACAGTGATTTTCATTGTGACTTCACTATTTTCCTTTTTTAAGATCTCATAATTCATTTGATTGCCTCCCAACTATTTCTACTGGATTCTCCAGTAATTTTCAATTTCATCTATTTTTTACATAAAAATGCTCATTAACCCAATAATCGTACCTTATTTGGTCGAAAAAGTAAAGTTTAATACCGAAAATCAATATAATTATACCTTAAATACACCATCAAACAACCCTTTCTTGCAAAATTTAATGGATTGTTATAAACTATTCACATTCCGTTTACAACTTACATTATTTAACATTCCAAGTAGGAGATGATATGTCATTTGATACACTGACAATGGACCAACAAACTGCCGCATCACACTTTGAAGGACCTGCACTTACCCTTGCTATCCCAGGAAGCGGCAAAACCACACTTCTTATATATAGATTGATCCATCTCGTAGAAAAGTATGATGTGGCCCCTGAAACAATATTGACACTTACCTTTTCCAAAGCTTCTGCTGAAGATATGAAAAACCGTTACAGGACGCTTTCAGAGTCAGGCCTCGATTATGGATTTACTTTCATGACCATACACAAATTCGCTTTCGGAATTTATAAGCTCTATGCCCAAAAAACCGGAAGACAAATGCGCCTGATTGATGAAGGCGGTGAAAAATACCGTATTCTATCTGGCATCTTCAGAAAACATCAGGATGAAAAGCTGAACGAGGATGAGTTTGAAACCCTCTCAAGTCAGATCGGATTGATCTACAACTTAAAACTCAAAAGGGAAGACAAGGATCTCAAGCGTTTCGAATGGGACAACATTTTCGAAATGGCGGAAGACTATCACAGGTACAAACGCACACACAATTGCTTCGATTTCGATGACATGTTGCTGGACGCCATTAAAATATTGAAGAAAAATCCCACTTTATTGGAATCTGTTCAAAAGCGCTATTCATTCATCCAAGTGGATGAGGCTCAGGATACCTCAAAACTTCAGTATGAACTCATCGAGCTCATTGCCGGTGAACAGGGCAACTTGTTTCTGGTCGCAGATGATGACCAGTCCATATATGGATTCAGAGGTGCTTATCCCGATTATTTGCTGGATTTTCCAAAAAGGTTTGTGAACTCGAAACTGTATCATCTTTCCATCAATTTCAGATCCGACGCCAACATAGTAAAAACCGCTGAAGGCCTGATCGGAATCAATACGAACAGATATGACAAACCAATGAATGCCATCAAACCTGCCGAACTGAAACCTAAAGTCATAGTGTTCGAAGATTTGTATAAAAGAAACTCGTATATTGTTTCTTCCATATTAAGAGATTCAACGGAAAGAGCAATCCTGTATAGAAACAAGGTGTCGGCACTCAGCATCATGGACACACTATCTAGAAACGGCATCGCATTTGACATAAAGGACCCACCGATGAACGAACTCAACCACTGGATGCTTGGGGATCTGCTGGCTTTCTTCAATTTGATGCTCATCCCTCAGGATCTTGAAAGTTTTACCCGCATCGCCTTTAAAATGAACGGTTTCATATCCAGGGAAATGCTAGATCATATCCGGTCCAACCACAGGGGAAGGGATGTGTTTTCTATTCTAGTCGATATTCCCTTCTTGGAGGACTACCAGACCCGGACCCAGGAAAGATTGAGATCCCAGTTTCACGAGCTCTCCAGATTACGGCCTTTTGACGCCATTCACTTTATTGAAACGGAACTTGGATATCTGGATCATCTCAAACAAAACACGGAGAGACATGGTATGACAATGCATTTCGCCAGAACGAGACTCGATGCCTACAAAGCGATTGCGAAACCTCTGAAGACCGCATTTGACTTCATCACTCGTATTGATGCCTTGAAAACCACATTAAAGGGTTTAAACAACTCAGGCAGCTCTATAACCTTATCGACAATTCATGGTTCCAAAGGACTCGAATTTGAAAATGTCAGTATGATTGATGTGAATCCTAAAACCTTTCCAGGCCATAGGGCGACAGAAAACGGCGCTCTTGAAGAGGAACGCCGCCTATTTTATGTAGGTCTCACCAGAGCCAAATCCAGTTTTGAACTTTTGCATGTGGAGTTTGTCAATGGCTCATTCAATCCGAATTCAAAATTCATCGATGAACTCGTCGGTCAACCGCTCACGGACCACCTTTTTGATCACATCACCGGAAAACCCGCGACCGGCTAGAAACATGGAGAATTTCTGATGCATTTTATACTTATACGCATAATCCGTTTTAATGCGATCCCAATCAATGGTTGTGGTCGCCATTTTTTTGTCCAAAACCCCTTTTGCCACTTCGTATGAAGAAGGTCCGTCTTCCAAACTTTCAAAAGCTCTTTCTATATCTTCAGGTGACACGCCCTTTTGTTTAAGGTATGCCTTGAGGCGATAAGGGCCATAACTTTTTTGTTTGGCTTCAATATAGGAAAGTGCGAACTGGACATCATCCAAGAAACGATTCTCGGTCAAAAAATTCAAAACAAGCCTCTGAGTGTTTTCATCAACTTGTTTCTCGCCTAGTTTTTTTATGATTTCAGCACGGGACCTCATCTTGAGTGATAAAAGATAAAGCGTGTAATTCAGCCATTTCTCATAATATTTTTGATCCAAAGCAACTCCCTTTCGTCTCATCGTCTCAGTTTTTTGTTTTCTACTGTGATTTCCAGGCTGTCAATTTCCACGACATTGCCATAGCCGGTTCCATAAGGATGCATGAAAAATCTGATGTTGCCTCGATCCAATTTATAGCTGTTGAGCTTATATTCATTATTGTTGATCCTATAACTGATTTGATTGGAACGTGTATCGAATACGATGACTTCCTCATACCACTCGTCATAGATTGGTGTGATCAAAGTGTAATTCTTGTTGTACTCCCAATCTGCGGCCAAAAATCGGATAATGTCTCTCCCTGGTCTTTCCAAATCACTGGTCAAATCATAGCTGTACTCCACTAAAAAGACACCATCTCCAAGTGATGTGAACCATTCCCCATCGGTCTCCTCAGGTAGAAGCTCGATATCCGATGTCTGATACATGGCAATGCCTCCCGAGAAAGTATCGCTGCCGTGGTGAATTTTCACTTTTCTTTTTAATGTGATGACATCCCCATCCCTGATTTCGATCGGTTTGGTCAACATGTAAGGCATGATGCCATTGACATCAGAGGACAATCTGAGTATGCCACCACTGACTGCTATACTTTCATAAGCCCTCTCGAAAGATCCCCAAGGACCTACAAGCCAAAAGTCACGATCGATTTCCTCTTCGAAATCGAAGACATACGAAATAATAGGCTCCGGTTCTCTGTTTTTAAAAACCATACTGAATATAAAGAACGTGATGATCAAAAACAAAACGCCTACAACTATTTTTCTCATTGGGTCACATCCTCTTCAACATTTCTTCCACATCTTTAAGCCCGATGATAAATTTATATCTAGGTTTCAATTTTTCAAAATTGAACTCAAAGATAAATTGAATGGCGTCAACAGACTGCCATGTGATTTTGATGTCATCCACCCATGCAGAAAGTTTAATTTCCTGTAGTCTATCAATCAGAACGCCTCTCAAGCGATTAAGATCCACCATGCGCTCGGGAGTCTTTTTCAAATAGTTGAAAGTAGTCAGCAAAAGAGCGTCCCTGACTTTCTTAAAAATAATAAATTGTCTCATGCTGTTGTAAAACTCTACTGATATGAAAATCAGAAAAGTAATGCCACCTGCAATCATAACATTCAATAACATAATCTTAACTCCCATCTTTATCAATCAACGAAAGCGTCACTGATATTATCGTCACATTTACTCAGTCCCTTTAGAATACACCAATCTCCTCAGTTCGTCCAGTTCGTCCTTGCTCAGATGACGCCATTTGCCCTTTGGCAAATCATCAAGCATTATATTTATTACCCGTATTCTCCTGAGTCTAACCACTTCATAATCAAGTGCCTCACACATCCTTCTGATTTGTCTGTTGAGTCCTTGGGTCAGAACAATTGTGAATGTGGAATGTCCGATTTGTTTTACCTCACATGCTCTGGTGAGCGTATCAAGGATTTCCACTCCACTGCCCATCTGCCTTATAAACTCATCCGTACAAGGCTTGTTGACGGTAACGACATATTCCTTTTCATGATAGTATCGGGCCTTGAGTATGCCGTTGGACAGTTCGCCGTCGTTGGTGAGCAAAATGAGTCCTTCAGAATTTTTATCGAGCCTTCCCACTGGAAAAATCCGAACGGGAAAATCGATGTAATCAATAATATTGTCCTTCACTTCATGATTGGACGTGCATTCCACACCAAGTGGTTTGTTGAATGCGATATAGACTTTCTCCGAACCGCCTTGGACAACTCTGCCATTAAAGAGCACCTCGTCATCAGGGCTCACTCTTGAACCGAGTGTGGCGGGTTCACCATTGATGACGACGTTACCCGATTCGATTTGACGGTCAGCCTCACGCCTGGAACAGACGCCTGCATCACTTAGAAATTTGTTGATTCTCATAAAAGCTCTCCTAAATTTTTGAGTTGGATCGATAATGTGCCATCCGGGTGGTTGATGATGTCCAAATTTTCACCATTTGCGGTATAGTCATAAGGTAGAATGATCTCTACACCGCTTGCTGTTTTGATTTTTTGACTTCTCTTTATTTTCTTCTTATGGGCTTCTTCCAAAGTCCAACTTTTGTCATTGAGACCTTTTTTGGAAATTTCTTCATTATAGGCCTCTCTTTCGACAACAGTCTCGAAACATTGATCTGCGATCGCCTCTGAAGTCATTTCCATGTCCGAATCAATCAATTCATGAATCGTCGAACGTACTCTTGCCATTTTGACCAGATTATTGTCCTGATATTTATGAACTATTTTTTCAGCTGTTTTGGTCATTATATCAACCGCTTTTTTAGGCGTCCATGCAGATGTGTTCGCAAAGAACGCATTTGCGATATAAGCCCTTTTCTTACCATCGACAGTCACAACCTTGTCCTTGACGAAAGCTTTTCCCGACATCCAGTCCACAACGAATCCCTCATCCACCGTTTGGGTTTTGTGGGGCAAAGTCGAAACGTGTCTGATGATTTTATTGGCGATAGCCTGGCCTTCCATCTCTACCAAATGCACATAGGAAGTCTTAAAATTCAATTTGACGAATGCCATATATTCCTTGTCTTCACGATCGATCAAGGCGCAAATCAAATCACAAGGCTTTATATCCTCGCTTTTCGACATTTCCTCCAAAAAAACTTCCGCGACATCGAGGCCGAGTGTCGTAAATCCAGTCGATTGGGATTCCATGATCATCTGATGGACTTTCATAGTATTGTTCAGTGACATTTCAGAAACGTCGTAACCCTCGAAAAAACTTTCTATATGTTTTGAAACATATTCCTCGATATCTGCATCAAGGACCATGGGAACTTCCGAGAAGACTTTGGTGTCACTGACATAATCGAGTATATGCAAATAACATTCTTTTATTTGGATCAATAAATTCCACACCTTTCTTTTGACAAACCAGTCGGGGCAATTCCGTGCAGCGATTTCCCCTGCGCAAAACTGCCCCGCTTTGTTTTCATATTGTTATCATACCACTTTGAAACGGTTGGTTTCTGTTTCGAGCAACCCTGCCATGTTCTTTAATTCTGTGATGCTGGCTGCGATTTCTTCGAACGTCGCCACTTGGCTTTCGACACTTTCACCGATACGCTCTGATGAAGCCACATTGCCTTGCATGACGTGTGAGAGTTCATCGATGGCTTTTGCCATTTCCTCCGAAATCATGGACTGCTGCTGGGCGCCATGACTGATATTGGTCATTTTCACAGCGATTGCCTCTATCAGACTGAGAATTTGGTTGAAACTCACACTGGTATCATTGGCTTCACCAACACTGATGTCTACGAGCGCTTGTTCCTTGATCATTGTCTCATTGGCACCATGGATATCATTCGAGATTTGAGAGATGATTTCATTGATTTTGAAAGCTGAACCCTTACTCTGATCCGCCAACTTTCTGACCTCTTCAGCCACAACCGAGAAACCTCTTCCGTGCTCTCCCGCTCTTGCCGCTTCTATTGAGGCATTGAGTGCGAGTAGCGACGTCTGTTCAGCGATGGCATTGATCATATTGACAATTCCGACAATTTCATCAGAAGACAATTTAAGAGCGCCGATAACACTCGACATGGATTCGGTTGAGATCTTCACCTGTTCAATGCTGCCAACCACTCTTGAAAGTTTGAGCACCCCGTCTTTGGATGCTGAAAGTACTTGCTTGGAGTCACTTGCAACGGCATCCGCCTCTTTCGAGATCATTTGAGCGCTGCTGGAAAGCTCCTGGATGCCCGCTGTGGTCTGTTCCACGACACTTGCGCTGTTTTGAAGACCATCGACCATATTTTTGACTTCAAAGTTGACAAGTTCTATACTTTCATTTGCCTGTTCAATGGCTTCATGGATTTCATCCGTATAATTCGTGAGTGAGGCGGCACTCGCCTTCACTTGCACGACTACATTTCTGATTTTTGTGACAAATTGGTTGAATAGTCTAGCAAGTGTCCCGATTTCTTCTTTAGTATTGATCTCCAATTCTTTGGTCAGGTCACCCTCACCTTCGGAAATATCACTCAACATTCTGTTGACATTCGTCAGTGGTCTTGAGATGATGTTGGATAAAATTATAGCAAAACCGATTGCAATAAGCGTAATTACCGCAACTGTGACAAGAAGCATCAACATTGTCCTTGAGATTTGTTCTTCCAGTCTTTGCTTTATACTGTCATTGAAGATTTCCGCCATGTCCGTTGCTTCTGCGCTCAGTGTGCCGAGTTTTGCAAATAGACCTTCACTTTCGTTCCTGCCGATGACATTGTCAATTTCAACAAGTTCAATGAATCTGTCGGTATATCCCGTCGCGATTTCTCTGTATTCGTCTTTGAATTTTTGATTGTAATTGCCAAGAGCCACTTGTGTGTTCGGATATCCAAGTCGATCCACAATTTGTTTTTGATAGCGTGCTTCCTGTGTATATAAGTAGTTCACATGTGCAATATCAAGGTTGGCGAGTGCTTTTACGAGATTTTCATCCTGTGGCAATGACACCAACTTGTTTTTAAGCAGTTTTCTGAGAGATTCAATTTCTCCGATGATTCCGTAATCTCCAAAACCACGTTTTTGTACATTAAGATGCATTTCATTGAACGTTTGTCTGTAAACGGATAATTTTCCTTCAAGTTTGAATAGTTGATCGATGAGGTCCTCATCATTCTTGACCAATGAAGTTCTTCTGAGTTCATCGATGGTCTTAAGAAGATTATCATAATGTTCCGCAAACTCCAAGCTGCGTTCAGTGGGACTGAGTTGTCCATCCTGCATGGCCACTGCAGCCTTGTAGAATTCTTCGTTGGAACGGTCAATGATCACAAAATCCCTTTGAGTCACATTCATTTCCTGTACTGAGGCGGCTATGACCGTTTGAGCCTCAATAACCGGAATATAATCTTTTACAATTACACCTATAAAATTATAGGCTGTTACAGTGATAAAAATAAGTGATAATATGATGACGATAAACCCTACGATTATTTTGTTTCTGATTTTCCAGTTTTTGAATTCAAATTTCAACCCTGACGAATTCTTGTTGCGTTTGAAAGACAATGTCTTTGGATGAAACTTTTTTCTCTCTCTTTTTCTCTTTCTTAATTTCATTCCCTTTCCCACACTTGCACTGTCAATTTTTCTTTTGAATTTGAACATTGAATCCTCCCCAAGATACTAAATATTAGCATGCCTATAAACCATTATAACCAGTTGACATTCTTAATTCTATCTCTAAATGAAAACATACAATGAGATTCTTATCCCATTGTTGGAATTACAGTACACTCGCCATACAATTTATTTTATTTGCTATTATACATGATGGCCTTCATCGTTCCTCTTGAATTTCTGATGATCTCCAGAGAGGCGTCCAACACGTCAGCCAGAGCGACAATTCGGGCTGAAAGAGGGATTTCCATACCGCTGAGTCCATTAGGATATCCTGAACCATCCCACTTTTCATGGTGATGACGCATTCCGTTCGATTTCAAGAATGAACTTCCTGTTGATCTCATAATGAGGCAGTTTTTTCAACCTCAATTCTTTGGCGATGGCAACGGAGTATTTGACCATTCTTAAACTCAAACTGATCATGAACTGTAACCTCGTTTATAATAGTTGTATTTTTACATTATAACACATACCGGGGAAATGTTTCTTGACAAATATGATATAATATATCGAGAAATTATTGATAAAGGGGATAAACAATTGAGTAATAAAATAAAACTTCAAGGACTGATTCTAGGGTCCGTTCTATTACTTGCAACTATGGGATTTCTACTCATAAAATACAACAAATCCGCATCCAATTGGTACAACGAGACATTTGCGAGCCTTCTTGGAGAAAAAACACCTAAAACACTGATCGTCGGTAGATCTCTTGATTCAATAGGTCTTGATCCCGCTGTCGTCACCGATTCTGAATCCTTTCAGGTCACTGTCAACATCTACGAGAGCCTAGTCAAGTTCGATACTACCGGATCCGAGGTTTTACCCGGTCTGGCGGAGAGCTGGAAGATGAGCGAAGATGGTAAGACCTGGGTTTTTAAGATCCGTGACAACATCGAATTTCACGATGGCACCAAGTTGAACGCTTCTGCAGTATCCTTCAATTTTCACCGTTGGATGGATTTGGATAGTCCGTATCACGCAGGACATTTCAGTTATTGGAGTTACAGTTTCGGTGGTTTCCCCGGAATGGTGAAAAGCGTCACAGCCCTTTCGGATTATTCGCTGGAGATCGTTTTGAATGAACCGTATTCTCCATTTTTGAGTGTGCTGGCCATGCCGTCCTTCGGAATAGCCAGCCCCGAGGCCATAGTAAAATACAACGAGAATTTGAAGTCAAACCCGGTTGGCACCGGTCCTTTCAAGTTTGGCTCCTGGGAAAAAAACTTTCAAATCACACTCGATAAAAACAAGAATTATTGGGGTGCGAAAGCCAAAGTCGATCAGGTTGTATTTAAGAAAATCAACCCACAGATCAGTAAAATCGACTTGCTTTTGAACGGAGATGTCCATATCGTTGACGGCCTCGATCCATCGGAAGTTGAGCAATCCAGATTGAACAATCGACTAAAACTCTATTATAGACCGTATTTCAACATCAGCTATATGGCACTCAACCATACCATTGAGCCCTTCGACAACCTAAAAGTAAGGCAAGCCATAAGTCTACTGATCGACAAAAATGCATTGATCAACAACAACCCCAATCCTCTGACCCGACCGGCAAACACCTTTTTACCACCTGTTTTGCTCGGTTATCATGAGTCCATAAAATCTCCCGAACCGGATGTCCAAAAAGCCAAACATCTACTGACAGAAGCCGGTTATCCTAATGGGTTCACTACTGCACTGTGGGTGATGGACCAACCCAGGGGATATATCTCAAACCCTGTACAGGTCGCCACATTTTTACAGTCTGAGCTTGCAAAAGCAGACATCACTGTCGATCTGCACATCATTCAGTGGGATACTTTCATTGAAGTCATCAAAGAAGGCAACCATCCAATGGCAATCGTCGGGTGGAATGGTGATATCATAGATCCCGACAATTTCCTTTACACCTTTTTCTCATCAGAGAACACAAAACCTGGACTTGCGCTCAACTATTCATTTTATGAAAACCAGACTGTCGACCGACTCTTAGTTCAGGCGCGCAACGTGACAGATGTGGAGTTTAGAAAAAGTCTTTACAGGGAAATACAGGAAATCATAGCCTCCGAAGTCGTATCCATTCCTTTGACCCATACGATGACCGCCATAGGATCATCCAATCTCGTCAAGGGATTCGAACCGCATATTACAGGAAAGGAAGTCCTGAATCAAATCGAACTGATTGATGACTCGGACAAGGACTGAAAATGATCTTTCGAATTAGAACCTTATTGATTCTTCCGGTTTTGGCCATCCTTCTCTACCTTTTTTCAACCAACAGCCCTTTGATTCGAAATGTGAACGCCCACGTGATTCCTACATTGCCCAGGCCCATTGCGAAGGAGACCATACTCGTCACATCCGCTGGCCAAAGCACAGATACCTATATCATCAAAGACATTTCCAACAAATTGATGATTCACAATTTTTTTATGCCACAAGCTGAAAATGAAGATCTTGAAAACATCAACACAATTGTCTTCGTCATCGGATACAGCCCGCTAAGCGAAAAGGTCAACCAGCTCTCCCTTGAGACAGAATTGATCCGAATCGAAAGTCTGCTGAACTATGCCTCTATGAATGACGTCACAGTGATCTCAGTTTTTATTGGTGGCAAACAGCGCCGCGCTTCGGAAACGGATGAAATGTTAGAGAACATAATTCCTAATTCCCATTATATCATTTCGACTTTTGAAGGGGATTTTGACCATTTCATTTCGGAACTGGCCAGACAAAACGATATTCCCTTGACTTTGGTAGAGAATATCACTGACGTTTCAGAACCCTTTGCATCAGCATTCAGATAAGAGGTCAATATGATTGAAACTCAAAACAAGGAAGAGCTCAAATATGCTCTGGCTACACTTTTTCTGGTAATGATGGCGGTTTTTTTCCCTGCTGTAACAGAAGAGTCCTGGTTCAACATGATCGTCAAAATAAGAGAAGCTATCACAACCGGAGACAGTGGTCACCTTATACTTTCCGCCGCATCAAACAATTTTCTTCATGCCGTTCAAAGCACTTTGATCTTTCTGAGCATCTCATGTGTCCTTATGCTTGCGAACAGCCAGTTGAAAATCAACCAAAGTATAAGTTATTCCATACACTTTGCCGCATTCATAGGTATGAATCTCCTAGTTGGATATTGGATGAATTTGCCATGGGAACCACTAAGCGGAATGCTCTCTGCATTGGTTGCGCTATTATTGATCAAACCTTCAACCAACGACAACTATCCACTGTTTCGCTCCGCCGTGTTGTCCATCCAGATTTTTTTCTCGTTTTCCTGGCTCAACATCATGCCGGCACTATCGTATTATCAATTTGGAATCAGCGATGTGGCCACAAGCATCAAAATCACATCGGTTTATCTTCACAGCACATCCGTCATGAACTTTATGGGACTCGCATTCTTTCTTCCTATGTTCCTGTCCGCCATCATCACTTCAATCCTTTTTTTGTCTCATGACCGAAATATCAGCATTGCGGAAGAAAACTTTCAAAAGGAAAAAACACTCGACGCCATCCGCTCACAGGCAATGGAAAATCGATTTTATGAAGAAATCAATTCTCTTACCCACGATCTCAAGACCCCGCTAGTAACCATAAGAGGGCTGAACTCTCTGCTTTCCATATCCAAGGATATCGGAAAAATCGGTGACTATACAGAGCGGATCGAAAACGCTGTCGGTAAAATGTCTGAAATGATTTCAAGTTTTCTTTATGACTCCTCCAGGCAACTTCTGAAGGTGGACGAAGTCGTTCAGTATGTGCGGGCACAAATTCCAATTGAAGATGAAAGACTGAACATTGAAATACTCGCCGATAACAACTTACCCAAAATTTATGTCAACAAAATCCGTGTCGTCCGTGCTCTGATCAATTTGATAGAAAATGCAATAGTTGTCCCCCATACTCACGATTTCAAAGAAATAAAAATTGAAGTCATGAAAAAGGGCGATGATGTTCAAATCATCATCACAGACAATGGGATAGGCATCTCGAAAGAAAAATTGGACAAGATTTGGATCACAGGGTATTCCATGAACCAAACTTCAGGTTTAGGTCTGTCTTTTGCAAAGAAAGTCATTGAAGACAATGAAGGGACCATAGCACTTGAAAGCGAATCAGGCATAGGCACTGTCGTGACTGTTTCATTTCCCGGACACGCATCCTAAGAAAGGTGGTCAACCATGCAATCAGAGCGAAAGAAAAAAATCCTCATTATTGACGATGAAGCGGACATCATTTACACCATCAAGGAGATTTGTCTCTATTCAGGTTATGACGTCGTCACCGCAAGTACGGGAATCGAAGGCGTAAAAAAATGCATCGATGAAAATCCCAATCTCGTGATCGTGGATTATCATATGCCAGGGTGGGATGGACTCACCACAGTGAAAAAAATCAAAGAGCTGGATGAAGCGGTGGCGATACTTGTCCTTACAGTCGACGAGCGGCAGGAGATTTCAGACAAGTTCATTGAAGTCGGAGCGACAGACTTTGCCATCAAGCCGATCAAGGCACCTGATTTGATCGCTCGGATCAATGTCAATTTGAGGATAAACGCCATTCAACTTCAATCCATGCGCTCAAGAGAAAAAATCTATGTGGAGAAAGGCATAAGCGCCGCCACACTTTCTTTGATCATCGATTATCTCAAGTCACAGAGCGAAGGAGTCACGATAGATGACGTCGCTCTGGGTGTGAGCCTTGCCTATCAAACGGTTCACCGTTACATCCACCATCTCCTCGATACCGGTGTCATTGAAGTGATACCAGTGTATGGTCAGGTCGGTAGACCCAAAAACATCTACAAGTTATGTTAAATTATCATTTCAACTTGTAAATGATTTGTAAAAAGAAATCTGAATAATCTTTCAGAGAAATATGTTAGAAAAATTTTCTTTTGTTTTTCCTCCCTATATAATGGTTTTAAGTTAAAAATAATCTATAGGAGGAATACCATGAAATCGAAAGACACTGCTGTCAAGAATAAAGGGCTTTTTACCCGCTTTCTTGACCTCGTGGAAAGAGGCGGAAACAAGTTGCCTCATCCTGTAACTATTTTCGTCATTTTATCACTTATTGTAATTCTTGTTTCGGAATTGGCTGCACGTACAAACTTAACTGTAACTTATTATGATGCACGTTCAAAGGCTGACGCTACTGTAGCTGCTGTTTCACTGCTCAATGCTGAGGGCATCCGTTATATGTTCACATCGGCAACTAAAAACTTCACAAGCTTTGCGCCTCTTGGAACTGTACTTGTCGCAATGCTTGGTGTAGGTGTCGCTGAAGGCACTGGCCTGATCGGCGCAACACTGAAGAAAATTGTACTCGGTACTCCAAAGAAACTCATCACCGCTGTTGTAGTATTGATGGGTATCATGTCAAACGTTGCTTCAGACGCAGGTTATGTTGTTCTTGTACCACTTGGTGCCATTGTGTTCTTAAGTTTCGGTAGACACCCACTCGCTGGTCTTGCGGCTGCGTTTGCCGGTGTATCTGCTGGTTTCTCTGCAAACCTTTTGCTCGGTACGCTTGATCCTTTGCTACAAGGAATTACAAATGAAGCCATCAAAGTCGGTGGTTTTGACTTCGAAATACTCCCTACAGCAAACTACTACTTCATGTTTGTATCCACATTCCTTTTGACCATCCTCGGTACTTGGGTGACTGAAAGAATTGTAGAGCCGAGACTCGGAGAATACAAGGGGGAGAAACTCATAGAGACTATGGAAGTTACACCTTCCGAGAAGAAAGGTCTGAAAATGGCTGGTCTCGCAATTGTTGTATTTGCAGCGATCATGTTGATCCTCACTGTTCCAAGCAATGGTTTGCTCAGAGTTGAAGGAAATCTCAACCCATTCATCGGAAATGGTCTTGTTCCTACAATTATGTTATTCTTCCTGATTCCTGGTATTGCTTTCGGTATGGCTTCAGGAACAATCAAGAGCGATAAGGATGTTGTACACTCTATGGGTAAAGCTATGGCATCCATGGGTGGATACCTTGTTCTTGCTTTCGTTGCATCACAATTCGTAGCATACTTCAGCCACACCAACCTTGGAATCATCCTTGCCGTTAGTGGTGCAAACTTCCTTCAGGCAATCGGATTCACTGGTTTGCCATTAGTACTCGGTTTCATTATCGTTGCTGCTTTCATCAACTTGTTCATAGGTTCAGCCTCTGCCAAGTGGGCAATCATGGCTCCGATCTTCGTTCCAATGTTGATCCGTCTTGGTATCACACCAGAGTTCACACAACTTGCTTATAGAATTGGTGACTCCACAACAAATATCATTTCACCACTTATGTCTTACTTTGCTGTAATCATCACATTTGCAGAAAAATATGATGAAGACACTGGTATTGGTACTCTGATCGCCATGATGCTTCCGTACACCATCATCTTCTTGATTGGTTGGACAATCTTGATGACCCTCTGGTATTTCACTGGATTACCTATCGGTCCTGACGCATTCATGAGATAATCTTTAAAACACTAAGAGACATCTGATATAATATAGATGTCTCTTACTTTTTTATAATTTTTTTGGAGGTAATGATTATGATCAACAAAGAAAGAATCGTCAACTCGTTTATGGACTATGTAAGAATATCAAGCCCTACGAAACAAGAAGGTAAATTTGCAGAGTTCATTTCAGAAGAATTGAAAAGTCTCGGTATGGAAGTCACAATAGATGATGCAGGTCCAAAAGTGGGCAGCGACACAGGAAATGTGATCGCAAAACTGAAGGGTAACGCAAAAGGTGAGACGATAATGTTCAGTTGCCATATGGACACAGTTTCACCAGGCATCGACATCAAGCCTGAAATCCGTGATGATGTGATTTACAGCGACGGTAACACAGTTCTCGGTGGTGACGACAAAGCGGGCATAGCGGCAGTTGTTGAAGCCATAAGAGCTATAAAGGAGAACAATCTCCCACACGCTGACATTGAAATCGCTTTCAGTATTTTTGAGGAAGGCGGACTGCACGGCGCTAAAAATCTCGACTACTCGAAACTTGAATCCAAAAGAGCTTTTATCCTCGACAGTGGTGGAGAACCTGGACAAATCATCGTCAAAGGTCCTGCACAAGACAAAATCGATGTCAAAGTGATTGGAAGATCCGCACATGCTGGCGTCGCACCTGAAGAAGGTATCAGTGCCATCATGGTGGCAAGTTCTGCAATCAACCGCATGAAATTGCTCAGAATCGATGAGGAGACCACTGCCAATATCGGAACAATAGAAGGCGGCAGTGTAACAAACATCGTCACACCAGAAGTCATCATCAAAGCTGAAGCAAGAAGCCTCGACAATGACAAACTCAAAGCACAATCCGACCATATGGTGGAATGTTTTGAGGCAGCCGCATCCGATTTCGGAGCGAAAGTGGAATGTGAAGTCGTCCGTATGTATTCGGCATTTTCTGTCGATGTCAACGATCCAATCGTCATAACTACCATGAAGGCATGCGAAAACATCGGTCTAAAACCCTTTACAGCAGCTTCAGGCGGTGGTAGTGATACCAATGTCTACAATGCGAATGGCATCACTGCCATCAATCTCGGCATAGGTGAGAAGAAACCTCACACTCTTGAAGAACACCTTCATATCAAGGATTTAGTGGATTCCTCAAGATTGGTGATGGAACTGATCAAGATACATCTTTCTTAAATAAAAGCCAAGAGTGCTCGCACTCTTGGCTTTCG
>JACUUV010000016.1 GCA_014859095.1 Clostridia bacterium
GTGCATGGCACTCTTGTTTTTTGTTTAGATTTATTTAATCCATTCTTAAGACACTTGAATCCTTACTATGGTAGGATATCTAAAGAGGAGGTGAATCGGGTGGATAAATTTTATCTTTATGTCGCAGTACCGGCATCCGTAATTTTAGTGATCCAGACCATCATGACATTCCTTGGGATGTCAGGTGATATTGATGTGGATTTTGACGGTGATGGGGATGTGGACATTGAAGGTGGCGGTGGTGTAACACTTTTTTCAGTCAGAAACATGGTGGCATTTTTCACTTTTTTTGGATGGAGTGGACTTTGGATGCTGGAAAATGGATTCTCGACACTGACTGTTGCGATCTTTTCGGTTCTGATAGGCGCATTTTTTGTGGCGGTTTCCATGGGACTTTTCTTTCTTGTCAGCAAAATGCAACGCAGTGGTAGCCTCAGAATTCAAAATACGATTGGACTGGTTGGCGAAGTATACATACCCATACCTTCCAATAGAGAAAAATCGGGCAAAGTGATGTTGTCCGTTCAAGGTGCTTTAATGGAACTTGAAGCCTACACCGATGACCGGGAAATCCTCAAATCGGGATCTCAGGTAGAAGTCGTAGGAGTCATCGGCACATCCAAGCTATTAGTAACAAAACACATAATTTAAAGGGGGAAAAATATGTTGCCTAGTAATTTATCGGGATTGATGTTCACAACGCTTGCCGTATTGTTTGTATTCGGTCTGGTGATCGCACTATTGTCCAGATACAAAAAATGTCCGTCGGACAAAATTCTTGTCAAATATGGTTTGGTCGGTTCAAATGAAGCTGGAATGAAAAGTGCGAAAAGTATTCACGGTGGAGCCACTTTCATCTGGCCTGTATTCCAAGCTTATCAATATCTTGATTTGACACCGATTTCAATTGAAGTCAATCTTCAGAACGCACTTTCGAAACAAAACATCCGTATTGATGTCCCTTCAAGATTCACAGTAGGAATCAGCACAGAACCTGAAATCGTACAGAATGCTGCTGAGAGATTACTGGGACTCAAATTGGCAGAGATTCAAGAACTCGCAAAAGATATTATCTTTGGTCAATTGAGACTTGTTGTAGCCACAATGGACATTGAAGAAATCAACACAGATCGAGATAAGTTTTTAATGGAGGTTTCACATAATGTGGAATCGGAATTACAAAAAATCGGTCTTAGACTGATCAATGTCAACATAACGGATATCAGTGATGAATCCGGTTATATCGACGCACTTGGTAAAGAAGCGGCTTCCAAAGCGGTTAATGATGCGAAGATATCCGTAGCTCAAAAGACGAGAGACGGCTCTATCGGAGAAGCACAGGCGGTTATGGATCAAAGGGTAAAAGTGGCTGAAGCCAATGCGACTGCAGTTGAGGGCGAGAACCAGTCCAAAATCAAGATTGCGGAATCAGACGCCGGCAGAAGAGAGATGGAAGCTGTTGCAACCAAACGTGCAGTAGCAGCAGAAAAAATTCAGCATGCAAAAGCACTGGAAGAATCGTATGTAGCAGAAAAATCAGCGGAAATCGCACGTGCAGAGCTTGAACAGGCGACTAAGGAAGCTGATCAAATCGTACAGTCAAAAATCGACAAGCAACGTATTGAAATTGCTGCAGAAGCTGAAGCAGAACGAATCAGACGTCTTGCCCGAGGTGATGCAGATGCAATCTTCATGAAACTGGAAGCGGAGGCTCGTGGTATCAATGCGATGCTGATCAAACAGGCGGAAGGTTTCAAGGCTATTGTCGATGCGGCAGGTACACCTGACGCGGCGATGAAACTCATGATCGTCGACAAATTACCTGAACTTGTTGAAAAGCAAGTGGAAGCTATCAAAAATATCAAAATCGACAAAATCACTGTATGGGATAGTTTGGGCAAGGATGACGGCAAAACCAGCACTGCAAAATTTGTCTCAGGCATGATGGGATCGGTGCCACCTCTGAACGAACTCTTCAATATGGCAGGTCTAGATATTCCAGGTTATCTAGGAAAAAACCAAGCGACTGAAGTTGAAACGATGGAAGACGCATTGTAAGATAAAAAAAGAACATGCCGAACCGGGCTCATCCGGTTGACATGTTCTTTTTATTCATCTCGCAAGTTTAAGTAGACGATCATAACTGATTTGATCAGCTAATATCCTTGGAATACCAAGGACTCTGGCGGGAATAAAATCACCGTGGTGATCGGATCCACTTGTGATCATCATATTGTTCCTTTTGCAATAGTTGCGGTAGTAGGTCGTGTCGGAATCAAATCTGAAATAAGGACTGTAACACTCTATGCCTGATATTCCCCAATGCCTAAGCTCGTCGAGAGTGCTGAAGGACAAGAACTGTCTTCTGTTGTAGGCAGGTGGATGTGCGAGTATGACTGGATATCCGAGTTTAACCAGTTTGGGCAATACTTCTTCAAGTCGTGGAAAAACCAATTGCTCATCCATCTTACTTACAATATCGAAAAAATCATTAAGCGATTGGGTGACGTTCTTATCCGACAGATAGTTCTCAGATTTCCATCCACCCGATTTTGGGTTTCTCTCATAAGCGTCATAATCTGCTGTGCTGACCTCAGGCACAAAAGTACTAACGTACTCGATCACTTTTCGATTGTGATCATCTCTTATAATTTGATTCGTGGATAGAATTTTCATAAGCTCGGCGTCATCGGTTCTGATGCCATAGGTCAACAAATGAAACTCCTGACCTTTATACATGGCGGACACTTCAACTCCGGGTATGAATTTCACATTTGCCTCATTGGCAAGCAGTATCATCTCATCAATATTGCTTATGGAGTCGTGATCGGTAATGGAAAAGAGTGCTATATTTTTTTTTAGGATAGCCTCCAGAAGTTCAGATGGTGTTTGGGTACCATCCGATGCTGTGGTATGCATGTGCAAATCAATAATTGGTCTCATAACGTTCTCCTTAGAGTGGTTTCAAAATAGTATAACATATTTTCAAAAAAAGGTTTGACAGAATATCACTTGATATGTATAATTAAACACAAGTTAATATGAAAATGCATTTGAGAAAAAGAAAATACATTGAATCTGGTTCAGCGATATGAGGAATGGTGCGAGCTCATACAATTTGAAAATGTTGAGAACTTTTTCGAGCAGTTCACAAGAAATTAAGTAAGGTGAACCGGTTGTCCACCGTTAATTGGAATAGGTATCGACTTAACCGTCCGTACTGATGAGAGAGCACAAATTTGCTAAATTGGGTGGTACCGCGGAGGAAACTTCGTCCCAATGAAACGTATTTTGTGTGCTGAGGAGTCCACGGAAGGGACTTTTTTTATTGCTTAAAAATGCATAAAAACCCAAAATAATGAATAAATAGGAGAGTGTGAAATGAAAAAAGGATTATTGATTTTAATGGCGGTTATTTTAGTTTTAGGCACGATGAGCGGTTGTTCAGCCGCAAGTGGTTCAACAAATGATGCAATGTCAATAATAAAAGAGAATGGTGTTTTGGTTCTTGGCACTTCAGCAGATTATCCCCCATATGAATTTCATATGGAAATTGATGGAGTGGATACCATTGTTGGATTTGATATTGAAATCGCAAAGAAAATCGCAGAAGAAATCGGTGTGGAACTTAAAATCATCGATATGAAATTTGAAGGCTTGTTACCGGCTCTCACTGCCGGAAAAATCGACTTGATTATTGCCGGTATGACACCAACCGATGAACGTAAGAAGAGTGTCGATTTTTCAACAGTTTACTACAAGGAAAATCAAGCTGTGATTGTACGTGCTGAAGACCTCGATAATTTGAACAGTATGGATGGATTTGACGGAAAGACTATAGGAGTTCAAAAATCCACTATTCAGGAAGAACTTGCAAAAAATGAATTCACCAATTCGACAATCAAGAGTTTGGATAAAATTCCAAATCTGATTTTGGAACTCAAATCTGGAAAGATCGATGCCATTGTTCTGGTATCCCCGGTAGCGAATTCCTATATGAAAGCCAACATGGATTTGGCGGTCACAGAAATCGCATTTGATTCGGAAGACGGATCAGCAATTGCGGTCAAGCAAAATACTGGAGAGTTTCTTGACACAATCAACGTGGTGCTTCAGGACTTGATGACATCAGGCGCTTTGGATCAATTCATCACTGAGGCAGTTGAGTTAAGCGATTCTTTGAAATAGGGTGACGATATGAATTTCAGTTTTATAGAAAAGTATTATAAGTTCTTTTTGAACGGAACATATACCACTTTGATTTTATCTCTACTTACTGTAGTGTTTGGCGTTCTTGGGGGATTGCTTTTATCCCTCATGAAGACGTCAGGCAACAAGGTTCTGAAGGGAATCGCTACGGCATATATAGAGTTCATCAGAGGAACTCCACTACTCATCCAGCTATACATCGTCTATTACGGAGTTCAGGGTATACCGATGTTCACAGCAGGTATCATTGCAATGAGCATCAACAGTTCGGCCTATATCGCTGAAATTATCAGGGCGGGCATCGAAGCTGTGGACAAAGGACAGATGGAAGCTGCAAGATCACTTGGGATGCCCATAGGGCTCACCTATAAGGAAATCATTATTCCACAGGCACTAAAAAACATATTGCCCGCACTTGGCAACGAATTCATAGTACTCATCAAGGAATCGGCGATAGTTTCAGTCATCGGGATCCATGATCTGATGTACAACACAGATACAGTCAGAGGCATTACATTCATAGCATTTGAACCATTGATTGTCGCAGCTTTCATATACTTTGTTTTGACATTTACATTATCCAAAGGAATGGGTTCACTGGAGAGGAGGATGAAAGTCAGTGATTAAAGTCAACAATCTGATCAAGCGATTCGGGAAACTTGAGGTGCTGAAAGGCATTTCACATGAAATAAAGCAAGGGGAAGTTGTTGTGATCATCGGGCCAAGCGGATCGGGGAAAAGCACGTTCCTCCGTTGTCTTAATATGCTTGAACATCCATGCGGAGGAGACATCAACTTTGAAGGCGTACTATTGACTTCAGCGAAAACAAAAATTGATTTGCACCGACAGAAAATCGGAATGGTTTTTCAGCAGTTCAACTTGTTTCCACATAAAACTGTACTCGACAACATAATCCTCGGTCCGATCAAACTTAAAAATATGCCCAAAGATCAAGCGATTGCGCTGGGTGAAAAATTATTGAACAGGGTCGGTTTGATGGATAAACGCGACACTTATCCAAACAAACTCTCTGGAGGACAAAAGCAAAGGATTGCAATTCTCAGAGCACTTGCGATGAGTCCCGACGTCATGCTGTTCGATGAGCCGACATCTTCGCTGGATCCAGAAATGGTAGGGGAGGTTCTTGAAATGATGAAGGATTTGGCAAAAGAAGGCATGACAATGATTGTGGTCACCCATGAAATGGGCTTTGCCAAAGAGGTGGCAGACCGGATATTGTTTATGGATGAAGGAAAAATCGTAGAGATGGGTGAGCCGGAGCAGTTGTTTAGCGCGCCAAAGGAGGAACGGACCAAATTGTTTTTATCCAAGGTTTTGGCATGATGAAAAAGCATGATATAATATTCAGGAAACATAAGAAATGGAGAATATTATGGAACTCAAGGTTTGGATCGATGCTGACGGATGCCCGGTCGTAAAGCAGACTATAGGAATCTGCAAACGTAAGGGCATTGCGGTCATCGCAGTCAAAAATCATGCGGTACGACTCGAAGATGATTATGCAAAAGTTATCACGGTGGATGTCAGTGGAGATGCGGTGGATTACTATATCGTCAACCATATGGACACTGGGGATCTTGTGATTACGCAAGACAATGGACTCGCCGCGATGGTTTTGTCTAAAAAAGGAATTTGCATGAACCAAAACGGTAAGGTCATCGATAACGAAAACATTGATTTTTTCCTCGACAACAGGCATGTGAGCCGTGTGATGCGCATGCAGAATAAGAAGTCCACAACATTCAAAAAAAGAACACAAGCAGACAATAACTCATTTGAAGCGGCGCTTGAATCTCTACTTGATGAGTTGGAGGAATCTGATCATGAATAAAGCCATCAGATATCTGGGAAAGACAGTACCTGTTGTGCTCAAAATCGATGACACCCAAAAAAAACCTCTGGTCACTTATAAGGAAGACTGTTTTGAGATTATCTTGAGCGCTCCAAAAGACGAATTGCTGGAGCAAGCTGTAAAACGATATTATCAGCAGTTTGTAAAAAGAACTGTCCATGAATTGATTGCCAAATATCAACCCTTATTCAAAGTCAAACCTAGAAAGATCACAATTGAGACAAGTTTGACCAAGTGGGGAACGTGCAACAGCAATCGGGATTTGATGTTTAACTGGCAACTTGCGACAGTACCATTTGAAGTCATAGAATATATAGTGGTCCATGAGATGTGTCATATGGAACATATGAATCATGACCGTTCCTTTTGGAGGTTGGTGGGCAAACTGGCCCCGGATTATAAAGCATGTGAAGCATGGTTAAAAGGAGAGATTTAGGTGTGGCTATTGAATATGAATGCATCAGGAGCAAAAGAAAATCCATAGGAATTCAAATTTCGAGCGATGGGAAAGTCATTGTCAGGGCGCCAAAAAATGTCGCAGATGTGGTCATATCCGAGTGTGTGAAAAAACGTGAAAAGTGGATTTTGGAAAAACTGGAATGGATTCAGGCGAAATCAGATCATAATCCTCCGACGAGATATGTCGAGGGTGAATTTTTTATGTTTTTGGGAGAGAAATTCCCATTGCAGTTCAAAGCAGATGACAGTCATAAGCAGTGTAGAGTTTACCTGGAGGACGGCTTTCTTATTTATGAGAACGGGACAAGATCCGTTGAAGCAATACAAAAGCATTTGGAGATCTGGTATAGGAAAGCAGCGCAGGATTTGGTCGAAGAACGCATACGGCATTATTTGAAACACTTTGATGTGGAACCGACCTACATCAAAGTGAAAACCCAAAAGAAAAGATGGGGGAGTTGTACATCGAAGAGACAATTGCGCTTCAATTTCAACCTGATCAAGGCTCCCATAGAGGTACTTGATTACATTGTCATCCATGAAATGAGCCATATGGTGCATATGAATCATTCTGATAAATTTTGGAATTTGGTCAGGTCCATCATGCCACAGTATAAAATTCATGCGGATTGGTTAAAAGAAAATGGTCACATTATAAACAAATGTTAAATTTTTGTTAATAAATTTTAAAATTTATATACAAAACAGATAAACTTATCTATAAATTCAATTCAATATTGTAATTAACTTACAATTTCTGAGGTTTATGTCAACCGCAGAAATTTTTTTTTGTGTTCAAATCTATCTTGAGAAAAAAGGATATTCGGAATATTCAGAGAATTACCCATGTGAAGGTTCAAGTTTATGCTGTGCATAGACTCAGAATTTCTTACGAATTTTAAGGGGGACTAAAAATGAAGAGAATTTTGGCGGTTTTATTGACGGTTGCGATGCTTGTTTCATTAGTGGGTTGCGGTAGCAAAGAAGAAGTTGCTATGGACCTCGGAACAAATGGAGTCGCACTTGGATTCAAGATTGGTGTTGTAACAGGAACGGTTTCTCAAGGCGAAGAAGAATACCGTGCAGCAGAAGCTGTAAAATTGATGTATGGCGATCAAGTCATTCTCCAGACTTATCCTGATAAATTCATGGATGAGCAAGAAACCACAATTTCCAATATCCTCAGTATCGCAAATGATCCAGAGGTCAAAGCTATCGTGATTTGTCAAGCTGTACCGGGCACATCAGCGGCTATCGACAAAGTAAGAGAAATCAGGGATGATATCCTTATTATTGCCGGAGTACCTGGCGAAGCACCGGATACGATTTCACCAAAAGCCGATGTGGTATTGCAAGGCGATGAACTGGGTATGGGTGTTTCCATCATAGCGCAAGCCGCGAAGATGGGCGCAACTACATTTGTTCATTATTCTTTCCCAAGACATATGTCATATCCACTTCTTGCAGCCAGAAGAGACATTTTCAAATCAGAATGTGAAGCGAGAGGTATGAAATTTGTAGATGCGACCGCACCGGATCCAACTGGAGACGCAGGAGTCCCAGGAGCTCAGCAGTTCATTTTGGAAGATATTCCTAGAAAGGTTGAGGAATATGGTGAAAATACCAATTTCTTCTCAACAAACTGCTCAATGCAGGAACCACTCATAAAATCTTCACTTGAAAATGGTGCGATTGTAGCTCAACAATGTTGTCCATCGCCATATCACGGTTATCCGGGAGCACTTGGAATCAGTATTCCTGAAGAAAAACAAGGCGACGTGGATTACATCATCGCCCAAATTTCAGATAAAGTGGCAGTACAAGGCGGTACAGGAAGATTCGCAACTTGGCCGGTACCTGTAAACATGATGTTCGTACAATCAGGTGTGGATTACGCAATAGCATACAACCAAGGCAAAACTAATGGCAAGGTCGATAAGGCTTACATGGAAAAATTGTTCTCTGAGTACGCTGGCGTTGAAATCAAGCTGACGACTCTTGAAGAGGGTGGCACTGCCTATGACAATTTCCTCCTTCTCTTATCAGATTACATTACATTCTAAGACATAAAAATATGCTGAAAAGGTTGTCGATCTGACAACCTTTTTCAAAGAAACAGGGGTGAAGAAATTGGGTGAAATCCTTTTACAGCTAAAGGGCATCTCAAAGCATTATGGTGAAAACCAAGTTCTTAACGACGTGAGTTTTGAAGTGGAAAAGGGTCAGATTGTATCCTTGCTTGGAGAAAATGGTGCAGGCAAGTCCACCTTGATGAACATATTGTTTGGTATGCCCGTCATTCATTCCACCGGAGGATTCAGTGGCGAAATTTTCCTCGAGGGTGAGCGGGTGGATATCTCGTCACCGGTCAAGGCGATGGAACTTGGAATCGGCATGGTGCATCAGGAATTCATGTTGATTCCAGGTTACTCGGTGGCGGAAAATATTAAATTGAACAGGGAAGTCTTAAAAGATAATGTTGTCAGTAGGATTCTAGGTAAAGATTACAAGACCCTCGACATCAAAAAAATGAACTCCGATGCAAGGATCGCCCTCGACAAACTTGACGTGGGGATTGAAGAATATACAAAAGTGGAAGGTCTACCGGTCGGTTATATGCAGTTCATCGAAATTGCCAGAGAAATTGACAAAAAGAATGTGCGTCTACTTGTTTTTGATGAACCGACTGCAGTGCTTACCGAAAGTGAAGCTGAAAATCTCATTAAAGCAATGCGCGTAATCACAGAGTCCGGCATATCCATAATTTTTATTACACACAGGTTGGATGAGGTCATCTCTTGCACTGAACAAGTGACCATACTCAGGGACGGAGCACTTGTCGCCAATAAAAAAACCTCTGAAACCAATATTGTGGAACTTGCAGAACTTATGGTCGGAAGAAAAATAGAGTCTCTGAAAAATAGTGAAGAAAATAGGGCGATGGAGATGAATGATGTCATCTTGTCCATGAAAAATTATAAAGTAGGGATGCCTGGCGAACTCGTCAAAGGCATCGATTTGAATGTTCACAGAGGAGAAATCCTTGGTATAGGGGGACTGGCAGGGCAGGGTAAAATCGGTATCGCCAATGGCATTATGGGATTATATCCCGCTTCAGGTGAAGTGTTGTTCAATGGTAAGCCACTTAACTTGAATAAGCCTATCGAGTCGCTGAAACGAAAACTCGCATTTGTCTCCGAAGACAGAAAAGGGGTTGGTTTGCTTTTGGACGAGGGGATTGACATCAACATCACTGTCACATCCATTCAGGTCAACAATCGATTTCTCAAAAAGTATGGATTCTTCTCACAACTTGATCTTGGAACCATAAGAAATTATGCTGATGACATGATTAAAATGTTTGACATCAGATGCACTGGTCCTGATCAAAAAACGAGAAGACTGAGTGGGGGAAACCAGCAAAAGGTATGTCTCGCAAGAGCTATCACACTTGAACCAGAGATCCTGCTCGTATCGGAACCGACAAGAGGTATAGATATTGGGGCGAAGAAATTGGTGCTGGATGCACTCATCGATTTGAACCGCAACAAAAACATGACAATCATTATGACTTCCAGTGAACTGGGTGAACTCAGATCCATTTGTGACCGCGTAGCAATTGTATCTGAAGGAAAACTCGCCGGAATTCTGAAACCAAATGATTCTGATGCGAAATACGGGCTGATGATGTCTGGTAAAACAGATATTCCCAAGGAGGTCGTGTAATGGCGGAGAAACTGAAATCAACGCTTAAAAATATTGGAATTCCCAGATTTGTCATAGTGACGATGCTAATAGTGATTTACATTGCCGCTTACTTTCTTAAACTCAATGTGCCGAGACTTCTTTCAGACAACCTGGTCAGGATGGGGATGAATGGCATCATGGTGCTTGCCATGGTTCCAGGTATACTATCCGGCACAGGTCTCAACTTTGGATTGCCACTTGGAATAATATGTGGAATAATCGGGGGACTGATCAGTATTGAACTCCATATGACCGGAATTGCAGGACTTTTGGTTGCAATGCTCTGTTCGATTCCGATAGCGATCATTGCGGGTTATTTTTATGGAAAACTCTTGAATCGGGTCAAAGGCTCTGAAATGATGGTTGGTACATACGTTGGTTTTTCCATTGTTTCATTGATGTGCATTGGATGGCTTGTCATGCCTTTCAAATCGGATGCGATCCGTTGGCCGATTGGTAAAGGACTCAGAACCACAATTGCCTTGACTGATTTTTATGACAAGGTGCTCAACAACTTTATGCAGTTCACCATTTTTGGTGTGACGGTGCCAACAGGGCTATTGCTTTTCTTCTTTATGATGTGTCTGTTTCTGTTTTTGTTCCTCAGAACCAAAACGGGCCTCGCGATCAGAGCTACCGGAAGTAGCAACAAGTTTTCCAAGGCGTCCGGCATCGATGTGGACAAAAGTAGAATAATCGCTACAGTCTTATCTACGGCGCTCGGTGCTGTCGGTATATTGGTTTATGCTCAAAGTTATGGTTTTTTCCAGCTTTACACTGCACCACTTATGATGGGTTTTGCTGCGGTTGCTGCGATTTTGCTCGGAGGAGCTTCCGCCCACAATGCGAAAATAGCCCATGTCATTTTAGGGGTGTTCGTGTTCCAGGGGCTTCTCCTTGTGGCACTTCCAGTTGCAAACGTGATTTTTCCTCAAGGCAACCTTTCCGAGGTCATGCGGGTAATCGTTCAATATGGTATCATTTTGTATGCACTCACTAAAGCGGGAGGTGGACAATGATGAGTCAAAAAATCAAAAATCTGCTGGTCAAAAATGTCGTGACCATTGTCTTTGTTCTACTATGCATATTCGGTATTATCGCATCTGAGCAACCACTGCCGTTCATCGTGAAAGAACTCATCACCAGAATCGGTAGAAACTCATTTTTGGTGCTTTCACTGATCATTCCGGTAATAGCCGGTATGGGTCTCAACTTCGGAATCACAATTGGTGCCATGGCTGCCCAAATCGTCATGATTTTCGCAATCAGCTACGGCGCTACGGGATTTAGTGGGCTTATTCTTTGTATTATACTTTCCACACCTCTTGCCGCTTTGTTTGGTTACATTACCGGTAGGGTACTCAACAAAACGATTGGACAAGAAATGATCACTTCAATGATTATGGGATTCTTCGCCAATGGTCTGTACCAGTTGTTATTTTTGTTCCTTGTAGGTACTATGTTGCCGATCGGAAACGAGAATTTCTTGATACCAGGTGGCGTGGGAATTGTCAATACTATTGACCTGAAGGACAACGTGATGTATGCAGTTGATAGTGTATGGACAATCAAATTGCCATATTTTCTAGGAATATTTGGTGTCTTGGGTGCCATCGGTACGGGTTATATGGCCAATAAGCACAAAAAATCCGAAAATAAGATTTTGAGAAGTCGACTTTACTTCTATTTGGGATTGTGTCTCTCCACAATAGTTTTTGCTGTTGTGATTCAAAGTACAGTCAATCTTTATAAAAACTTTGAAATACCAATGGTTACATTTGCATTCATCGCAATTATTGGCGCTTTCAATATTTTGATTTTCAAAACGAAAATGGGTCACGATTTTAGAACGGTAGGTCAAGATAAGCATATTGCCCATGTTTCGGGAATCAACGTGGAAAAACGTAGAATCCTGTCCATCATGATTTCAACAATTCTTGCCGCTTGGGGACAGATTATCTTCCTCCAGAATTTGGGAACACTCAACACCTACGGCTCCCATGTTCAAATCAGCACTTTTGCTATTGCTGCCCTACTCATTGGTGGTGCGTCAGTTTCCAAAGCGACTGTAGGTCAGGCACTTCTCGGCGTGATTTTGTTCCACACACTTTTCATTGTATCACCAATGGCTGGAAAGAATCTTTTTGGCAATGCGCAAGTGGGTGAATATTTTAGAACATTCATAGCATATGGTGTCATTGGATTGTCACTTGGACTACACGCCTGGAAGACGTTCAAGGCGCAGCAGCAGAAAGATAAAGTGGATATCATTTAAATGTGACAGCATCCAGGATTACTATTTAAGCAAACCGCTTGAAAAGGATGATATCAACTGAAATGAGAATCGTTATTAAAAAAATGTTAATATTTTGACTTTGCCATTGACTCCCGCTGTCGAGTATGATAATCTTTATCAATAAGAGAACATGTCGTTATGAGAACATATTTTTGACAAGAGGTGATCAAATGGTGCTTGCAAAAGCAAAAATCGGGTTCAAAGGCAGTATATTGAAAGTTGAAGGAAAAGATAAAATCAAAAAATTTCTATTTAGCTTGGGCTGTTTTGAGGGAGAAGAAATCACATTGATTTCCATACTGGCTGGCAATTATGTCATCAATGTGAAAGATAGTCGATATGCTCTTGATGAGACCATGGCAAAGAACATCATCTTGGCAGAACAATAAAATAAAATTAAAATGTCGTTTATGGCGACATTTTTTTCGGTCTTATCACGAGAATGATTATCATTAGCACGCATTAGGGGGTAAAAATGAAAATTGCATTAGCCGGCAATCCTAATTCCGGAAAAACCACTTTATTCAATGCCATAACTGGAAAGACTGAATATGTAGGCAACTGGGCGGGTGTTACAGTAGAAAAAAAAGAAGCCGATCTTAAGAAAAAATACAATGTAGGGAAAGAGCTTTTACGCGTTGTCGATTTGCCCGGTGCCTATTCCATAGCCCCTTTTACGGGTGAAGAAGCAATCGCACGTGATTTCATATTGGATGAATCCCCTGATGTGATCATTAACATTGTGGATGGTGCGAATCTCAGCAGAAGCCTTTTTTTCACAACACAATTGCTGGAAATCGGAGTACCTGTTGTCATAGCCCTCAACAAGGGTGACATTATTGACAAACGTGGAGACAGGGTGGACATCACATCACTTTCAAATCAATTGGGTTGTCCTGTCATATCCACCACAGCAGTCTCCGAGAAAGGTTTGATTGAGCTTATCAAGACGGCTGTGGCAACAGGCAAGGAGCGTATAAACCCCGCATTTGATAAAACTAAGAATTCAACCACAGATACCGAGAGACAAAAGATTGTGGATTTAATTGTTAAAAATTCGGTAATCAAATCAAGAGATGCTTCAAAAGTGAATCTCTCAGATCGAATTGACCGAATTGTTGCGCACAAAATATGGGGACTGCCAATATTCTTTATGATCATGTGGGCTGTGTATGCCTTATCGATCGAAGGTATAGGAGGGAGATTATCGGAGTATTTCAATGAAACACTTTTTGGTGAAATCATTCCAAATGCAGTGGGTACATTCTTCGAACGGATCAATGTGAATCCGGTTCTTCAATCGTTGATTGTCGATGGCGCTCTAGGTGGTGTTGGTGCTGTAGTAGGTTTCCTTCCATTGATCATGGTCCTGTTTTTTCTGCTGGCATTGCTTGAGGACAGCGGTTATATGTCTAGAGTTGCTGTTTTGATGGATCGATATTTCAAAAAAATCGGTCTTTCTGGAAAATCCATCATCCCAATGATTGTTGGTTCCGGATGTTCAATACCTGGCGTAATGGCCACTCGGACTATTGAAGATGTGAATGAAAGAAGAATGACAACCATATTGACGCCATTTGTCCCATGTGGTGCAAAACTTCCTATTATAGCACTCTTCTCGGTTGTATTTTTCCCTGAAGCGAGTTGGGTCGGACCAAGTGTCTATATTTTGGCGATAGCTGTCATTATCGTCAGCGGGAAATTACTCAAAAGACTTTTTATATGGGATAGCACGTCCCACTTTATTTTGGAACTTCCTGAATATAAAATTCCTAGTTTAAAACATGCATTCGTTCAAATGATAGACAAAGCGAAAGGTTTTGTCTACAAGGCGACCACCATCATTCTTGTCATGAACACTTTAGTCTGGTTCATGCAAGCTTATTCATGGAATTTACAGGCTGTTGAGGATCAGAGCCTAAGTATCCTGGCATCAGTCGGATCGGGGATCGCACCATTTTTGATTCCCCTTGGGTTTGTGGGTTGGCAACTTGGAGCGGCGGCAATCACTGGTTTTGTGGCGAAAGAGAACGTCGTGGCGACATTTGCGATTCTTCTCGTTGTAGCTTCAGAAGACGCTCTACACATGCCAGGAGGCGTGCTGACCCAATTTTTCACACCGGTGACTGCTTATGCATATCTGGCGTTCAATTTATTCACACCGCCTTGTTTTGCGGCCATAGGTGCCATGAATAGCGAGATGGGTTCAGGGAAATGGCTGTTGAGAGGGGTAGGATTTCAACTTGGAGTCGGTTTCACCTTAGCGATGCTGATTTCACAGATTGGAACTCTTGTATTCTATGGAGAATTTGCGACAGGATTCGTTCCTGCTGTAGTCATCGCAGTTCTTATGACTGTTTTTCTTGTATACTCCATCAGAAAAGCGGATGTCAAAAGGCAGATCATGGAACTGGCAGAAGAGGAGATGTAAATTATGGGAACAATTATAGTTGGTGCAATTTTTGCTGTAATACTATTCTTTGCCGCAAAAAAAGGTTTATCAGATTTGAAAAAAGGGAAATGTGCAGGTTGCAGTGGTTGTGATTCGAAAAAAACCACAAGCGACACTTGCCAAATCAAATTTTAAGTGCACAAAAAAAGAGAGCGATCAAAAGTCGCTCTCTTTAAATTTATGCTTTATCTTCAATTTCTTCTTCAACGGTTTCAACAAAACCAATCGCAATTTCACTGGTGTCTTCAACGAAATCTTCAATGCTGTCTTCAGCTTTTTCAATACTGTCGATAGCTTTGTCTGCCAAAGTGTCTTTCTTCTTGCCCAGTGGCAATTTGTCTTTTAGATTTTTTCCAAAGTCGACTGTGTCTTCAATGGCTTCCGCTGTCTTGACCACAACATATTCTGCGCCTTCTTTGACTTTCTCAGTACCGGTTTCAATGGTTTTAGAAACATCTTTTCTGAGCTCTTTTCCTGATTTTGGAGCTGTGAACAGTGCTGTGATCGATCCAATGGCACTACCGATCATAAATGCAAATCCTGCCTTTTTAACAGCGTCAACTTTCATTTGCTTGAGTTCTTCTTCTCTTTTTTGTTTGATCTTGTTTAGTAACATAGGCATCTCCCTTAAAATGTATTTATACATAAAATACCCAATGAAAACGGGTAGAAACGTAAAACCCTAATTTTGCGCACAAAAAAACTTTTCTCGGGAACTGGCTGCCATACCAATTTCAAATCCTTTTCACACATCAATGACTCTATGGACACGAGCATCGGATTATCGGGTTAGGCCCTTCTAGTTTTGCGTCTTGTGATTTCTCACAATTTGCTTTTCAACCGAAAAGTTTTTTGGTAGCTGGCTGTCTTGCAAATACCTTTTACCAACATATGAGTTGGTTCTGATCATCAATATTGATCAAGAAGACATTCGTTTAGACCCTATAGCTTTGCGCCGCAAAGTTTTCTTTGCTTTGCTATTAATATATTACCCATCTCCCCAAATTTTAAACATTTTTTTACTTGTGATATTTCTCCCATCTGATAGAATCATAGTATAAAGAGGATCGCAAAAATAGGAGATAATATGAAGAAACTGACCATAGGATTGTTCAATGATTCTTTTCCGCCAACCGTTGATGGTGTTGCAAGCACAGTACTCAATTATGCAAAAGTCATTGAGGAACGGTTTGGAAAATCGGTTGTAGCAACTCCCAAATATCCAAAAGTGTCCGATAGCTATCCTTTCAAGGTCATAAGATATCCAAGTGCATTTGTGGGAAAGCGTATCGGGTATAGGATGGGGTATCCTTTCAATCCTAAATTGATCACCAAACTGGTCAAGGAGGATTTTGATCTGATTCATGTACATAGTCCATTCGTGTCAATGGTTCTAGCACGGGTTGTCAGAAAATATGCCAAAGTTCCGATTGTATTCACTTACCATACGAAGTTTGACATTGATATTCAAAAAAGGTTGGCAACCAAAACTTTGAGGAAAGCATCCGTGAAATTCATCATGTCCAACATCAATGCAAGTGATGAAGTGTGGGTGGTTTCAAACGGGGCGGGAGAGAACCTCAAAAGTCTCGGATATACAGGGAATTACCGGGTGATGACAAATGGTACGGATTTTGTCAAAGGAAAATCGACACTCGAGGAAATTAAGGCTTTTTCAGAAAAATACAGTTTGTCCGATAATGAACTGACGATGCTTTTTGTTGGTCGGATGATGTGGTATAAGAATATCAAACTTATAATAGATGCGCTCAGTGTAGCCAAGACCAATGGCGCAAAGTTCAAGATGTTTTTTGTTGGTGAAGGTGCTGATCGCACTGAAATCATGGACTATGTCAAAGAAATGGGACTGGATGAGCATTGCATTTTCACTGGACTGATCATGGATCGTGAGGAACTTCGTGTATTTTACAGTCGGGCGGAATTGTTTCTTTTCCCTTCCACATATGACACCAATGGAATTGTCGTCAGAGAGGCTGCAGCATGCGAATGTCCTGCACTCCTCATTGAGAACAGTTGTGCTGCCGAAGGTATCGAAAACGGCTTCACTGGTTTGGTAGTCAGGGAGAATGCGGAAGCGATAGGGAGTGTCATACATGAAACGTCCCTTGATCTAACGCGTATTAGAAAAATTGGCGTCAACGCTTCTGAACATATATATTTTTCGTGGACAGATGCTGTAGAAAAGGCTTATGCAAGGTATGTTGAAATATTGGAGAAAGAGTAAACAAAACCCGGCTTTAATCGATATGTTATTGCCGGTTTTTTTGTTCCTTCACCTCAATACCGATCCAATCAAACAGTTTGACGTCAAAATAGCCTCGATCAGTAATTTTGAGCTCTGGAATGACAGGAAGCGCCAGAAAACTGAGTGTCATGAACGGTTCTACTTTTGGAGAAATCTGCAATTTCTCATAAGCGATTTTTCTGAGTTGTCTTAACTTTTCAGATACGGTTTCCATGGACTCGGTTGACATGAGTCCTGCGATAGGAAGTTCCAGTGAGGCTTCAATCTGTCCGTTTTGCGCAATGGTAATGCCACCTTGAATCCTTTTGATCTCATTTACGGCAACTGCCATGTCCACATCATTGTCACCTATGACGATAATATTATGGGAATCATGTGCGATAGTTGTGGCTATGGCACCATTTTTCAAATTGAAGTTTTCTACCAGACCAAGACCGATGTTCTTGGTTTTTCCATGTCGCTCGATGACGGCAATCTTCACAACATCCAGATATCTGTTGGCGATGAACTGACTTTTGTCATTGAGGGAGACTCTGCGGACGACTCGTTCTGTCACGATGGATCCTGGATTCATCCGAATGACGTTGACGATGTCGGTATTGAGTTTCATCTCAAATTGCTCCGGTCGAATGGTATCAATTTTGACAGTGTTCATTACACTTGAAGGATTGATTTTTTTTGTTTCAAATAAGGCTTTTTTATTTTCCGCAACCAATCGACCTTTTTTATAGACCATGGATATATCAAATGTGGAAAGATCATCAAAGATGATGAGATCCGCATCGTAACCCGGAGCGATTGCTCCTATATCCCTGAGATTGTAGCATCTGGCAGGGTTGATGGTCGCTAGCTGAAGTGCAGTGATGGGGTCCATCCCCAGATTGATGGCTCTTCTGACATTGTAATCGATATGGCCTTCATTGAGTATGTCTTCAGGATGCTTGTCATCAGTACAGAACATACATAGATGCTTGGTATGCGCATTGACGCCTTTGATGAGCACATCCAGATTTCTCGCCGCTGAACCTTCTCTGATGGCTATGTACATTCCCAGACCTATCCGCTCTTCCATCTCTTCCACACTGGTGCATTCATGTTCCGTTCTGATGCCGTTGATGACATAAGCGTTCAGATCTTTCCCGGAAATTTCGGGTCCGTGTCCATCGATGAGCATTCTGCCTGCCATATCAAGTTTTTCGAGCATATCCTCATCGCCTGAAATGACGGCTGGGTAATTCATTACTTCTCCAAGACCGAGTACCATGTTGTGATCCGCAAGAGTGGAGAGCTCTGCGCGGCCTAGTATTGCGCCGGAATTTTCAAATGGGGTTGCCGGCACACAAGAAGGCAACATGAAAAATCCATTCATTTCAGTTTCTTCAGAGGCCTCAATCATGTATTTGATTCCCTCAAGACCACAGACATTTGCGATTTCATGAGGGTCAGCAACAACAGTGGTCGTTCCCCGCGGTACGATGATTCGTGCCATCTGGTCAGGTGCGACCAGTGTGGATTCCATATGCATATGTGCATCTATCAGCCCAGGTGCGACATACATGCCTTTCAGGTCGATTTCCTCGATACCTTCATAATCACCGATGCCTATGATCTTACCACCATCAACGGCTATGCTTTTTTCTATGATTTTTCCGTTGAAAACATTGATGACTTTTCCATTTTTCAGTACGAGTGCACAAGGAGCATCCCCCTTTGCGAGAGATGCTCTATGCCTCATCCGTTCCATACGATCGCTCAGTTTCATTTGACCTCCTTAAAATACTCGGCAATATAATCCTCATCCTTACATTTTTCTCCGATGTCATTTTCAAGACAAGTAATCAGTTTTTTTAGTGAATACATTCGATCATCAAGTTCTGAGATCAAATCGGCGCATTCTTTGAGTTCGGTTTGAATTTTTGATGGTGATTTGTCTCGGTATTTATAATAGAGTTTGTGCTCCACGCTCGCCCAAAAATCCATCGCGATGGTTCTGAGCTGAATCTCAACTCTTGTGCGGACCACACCATTGCTAAGATAGACAGGCACTTCAATATGAACGTGTAGACTTTTATAGCCGTTATCCTTGGGATGTTCTATATAATCTTTGATTTCCACCACTTTTAGGTCGGATTGCCCACGGATCATTTCATAGACATCATATATGTCTTTTGAGAATGCACATATAATCCGTATTCCTGCAATATCAAATATTTGGCTGCGGGCATTTTCTATTGTTGGTTCAAGACCAAGGCGCATCAATTTTTCTTGAATCTTGTTGGGATGTTTGACTCTGTAAGTAATATGTTCAATGGGGTTGTAATCATGGATGTTTTGGAATTCCTCATCCAGGTTGTTCAGACGTGTCCTGATTTCATCGACCGCAAATTTATGGATCAGCAGCAGTTCACGCCATGGCTTTAAATCATCTGGCACTAAGCTTTCAAACATAATTATATGATCTCCTTTTGACTATTATATTATGAATACCCAAATCATGCGACAATATTGTAAAATTTGTTTTGCATACCTATGACAGATTCGTTAAAATATTATATATGGGGGTAACACATGGCCAAATTGATTGATTTAACAGAAGTGAATAAAATCATGGGGGAAATTATTGTCACGATAGACAAAAGTAAGAATCAATTGATTGAAATCGTTGAAACCGCACGTGATGAATATGAGATGCTCAGTCAAGAGCTGAACGTTCTGAAAAACAAAGTGGATCAGGTCATCATGGAAGTGGATCGGCTGATGCTCAAGGACAAATTGGTCCGTAAGCACCTTGCCGATGTATCCAAAGACTTTAAGACTTATAAGGAAGCAGACATCAAAAGGGCTTATGAGAACGCCACCGATGTCAAAGTCGATTTGATGTCCGCCGAAAAAGAGGAACAACTTTTAAAGCAAAGAAGATCAATCATTGAGGTGTCCCTCAAAAGATCACTTAAGAATATTCACAATGCCGAACAAGTGGTGCATCAGGTGACAGTAGCTGCCACATACCTCAAAGGTGAGATCCTCTCCGCGCTAGGTGATGCCGAGATGGATCCGATGTCCATTGGAGTCAAGATCCTTGAGGCGCAAGAGAATGAGAGGCTGAGAGTCTCCAGAGATATCCATGACGGTCCGGCTCAGTTCATAGCCAGTATCGTCATGAAAGCGGATTTTTGTGAAATGCTCATGCAAACCGATGTGCATAAGGGGCTAGCCGAACTTAAAGAACTTAAGGATCTCTCCAGAAAAGCGCTTAAAGAAGTCAGAGGGATCATCCACGATCTTAGACCGATGTCACTTGAGGATCTGGGACTATCAGCAACCATTGAATCATATGTCTTTGAATACAGCAAGGAAAACAAAGTCGACGTGCAGTTCAATAGTGGCAAAACAATAAATGAAATCGAACCGATCATAAAAGTCGCCGTGTACAGGTTGGTACAGGAACTGCTGAACAACATCAAGAAGCATGCGCAGTGTAAGAACATCATTATTTCTATAGAATATGGCACCAAATATATGCGGCTCATAGTCATGGATGACGGAATCGGTTTTGATGTGGATGAGACGCTTTCAAAACTCAGAAAAAAGCAGATATCTTATGGCTTATTGGGTATATACGAACGTGTAGCACAATTCAAAGGCGAAATCCAGTTTCATTCCACACCTGGTGAGGGAACCACGGTCACTATAAAACTTCCAGTCACACGAGAGGTCACAGAACATGATGAATGATGCAAACGTCAAACCAATCAAGGTACTAATAGCAGATGACCATGCGCTGATCAGGCAAGGTCTGAAATCCTTACTGAGTCTCGAATCACGCATCAATGTCATGTGTGAGGCGGACGAGGGCCATTCCATAGTGCCACTACTCAATGCCTATAAACCCGACGTCCTTCTGATGGACATCAATATGCCGGGCATGACCGGAATCGAAGTGCTCAAATTGATCAAAAAAAATGAGATCAACACCCGAATTGTGTTTTTAACGGTTGAAAATGACCAAAAAACTTTACTGGAAGCGATTGAGATAGGTGCTGACGGGTATATTCTAAAAGGATCCCCTCCGGTGGAACTGATTGAGGCCATCATAAGCGTATCAGAAGGTGAAAAATACATCGACAAGTCATTGGTTTCCGTCTTATTCAACAAGGTGGTCAACATTCATACAAAAGGATCACACTTCGATATGCTATCTGAAAGGGAAGTTGAAATTCTTTTTTTCATATCGAAAGGTTTCAGCAACAGGGAAATTGGAGAAGAACTCTTCCTTTCCGAAAAGACAATCAAGAACAATGCCACCAGAATCTTTAAAAAAATCGGAGTAGGTGATCGCGTCCAAGCGACCATATATGCCATAGAAAATGAAATATCCAAACACTATTCCGCTTGAAGTCAGGAAATGGGGACCAAAGTCCCTGTTAGGAAGTGACCTTCTTCCCCGCACATAGGGCCTTGCGATTCTATGAAATGTTTAGATGTCGTAGTAAAATAAGAACATCAAACAGGGAACGGCGTAACAGAGAGTTACCCGAAAATTAGGAGGATACGGATATGATGAATATGATGCATATGATGAAAGTTTACGCAAAGAGCTTTTTCAAAAAAGAAGAAGGACAAGGTATGGTTGAGTACGCACTGATCATCGCACTGATTGCGATTGTTGTTATCGGGGCACTTGTAATTTTAGGACCACAAATCGCTAAGATATTTACTGATATCACAGACGGGTTAAAGAATACAAATACAGCACCTGCAAATCAATAGATTGTATTTAATCGAGGCTTTGAGCCCGTTAAGCAGCTCTAATCTCCCAAAGGTTAGAGCTTTTTTTTCATCAATACTGCGAGGAGGAAGCTATGAAAAAGTGGTATAAAAAAGAGGATGGCCAAGCGATGGTCGAACTGGCGCTTATTCTTCCCGTGCTATTGCTGATCATCATGGGCATCTTTGAATTCGGATTCATGTTCAACAATTATCTCACTGTGAGCAACGTCTCCAGGGAGGCCGCGAGATATGCGAGCCTGGGAGGAACAGATGCACAGGCTGTGGCGCGGGCGACCGAGATCGCCCCTAACCTCGATGCAAGTCGACTGACCATTGTCATCACACCCACTCAATCAAGTCGAGGCAGGGGGGATTCACTGGAAGTGGTGGTGACCTATCAATACTCGCTGTTGACCCCATTTTTGGATGGTATCATAACAAATGGCATACCGCTGGAGGCAAAAACGGTCATGCGTATGGAATAAAAGGGGTGATCTTATGTTTAAGAAACTTTTTATAGATTCGGAAAAAGGAAGTGTTTCCATATTGATGGTACTCATGATGGTGGCCATCCTGGGATTCAGCGGTCTTACCATAGATATAGGCGTCACCTATGCCGAGAGGACTAAACTATCCAATGCACTGGACTCAGCAGTGCTCGCGGCAGCGCAGGATTTGACTGAAGGCAGCATGACAGCAAGAGCCACAGCAGAAAGTTATCTGCTTCAAAACGATGTGCCGCTGGATGAAGTGACCATTGAAATTGGCGCAGACCTCAAATCCATTGAAATAAAAGGCAACAGAAATGTGAAGCATTACTTTATGAAAGTCCTTGGCGTTGACAGTTCCAATGTTGGCGCTAACTCAAAAGCGATCATCGCACCGATCAAAAGTGTCAAAGGTGGGATTAGACCATTTGCTGTGGAGGACTTTGATTACACCTATGGCGATTTGATCACACTTAAACAAGGTGCGGGAAGCAGTTACAACGGCAATTTTGGCGTTGTGGCACTTGGCGGTACCGGAAATAGCGCCTATGAGTATAATGCTTTTTATGGATATGATGATGAACTAAAGATTGGGGACAGCATACCGACAGAACCAGGTAACATGGCAGGCGTTTCCAACCAAATCAAGGCTTACATCAACAGCATTTACGAGAGTTTTGACAGCCATTCGAGAAAATCCGATAGATTGTGGACAATTCCTTTAGTAGATACGCTTGAGGTCGGCGGTCGTGGGTATATTACTGTTACCGGATTCGCTCAGGTCTTTGTGGAGAATATCTACAATCAATCCGGAAAAATAAATGTCGACGCAAGATTTGTAAAATTTGTAGTGAATGGCGCCATTGACCCTGAAGCCGAAGACAATGGCGTGTACGGAGTAAAATTAGTGAATTGAGGAGAAAGCCATGAAAAAGTCATCTAAAGGATTGTTTGTACTCGCATTTTTGTTGGCACTGATTGGTGCAGGAACACTCTATATTTATCTGAGTCAATTGGAAACGCCACAAGAAGTAACACTGGAAACTACACGTGTTTTAGTGGCAAGCGATAATATCCCATCGAGAACACTGATCACTGAAGAAATGGTGAAAATTGTGGACATGCCCAAGGAGGGTGTGATTCAGGGATCTTTCCTCACCTCAGAGGAAGTGGTCGGACAGTATACCAGGACTGAGATCTTTGAAAATCAGCAGATCAATCCCAATGCGCTCATCGAGGACATTTCAGATGTGCTCAGCATGAGAATTTCAGGAAGCAACAGGGCGGTTTCGCTTAGCGTGACAGGTTCCACAGGGGTCAGCAAACTGATTGAGCCAGGTGACAGAGTGGATGTCATCGTTTTCTTGCCACAGATTCAGGAACAAGGCAGAATCGTAAGGCCGGACATCGCAAAAATAATGCTTCAAAATGTGGAAGTCTTGGCTATAGACAAAAAACTCAATAGAAAAGAAAGCACAACTGATCTACAAGCGGAAGAAGGACAGGTGACTTCTTATATGGTGACACTTTCAGTGCCCATCATGGATGTGGAAACAATCATACTTGCGAAAGACATCGGATTGATCGATCTTGCGCTCAGACCTCTCGAGGATGATTTCATCTACACCACAAGTGGTGTGATTTGGCAAGAACTGTTACTGAATGATACGAAACAGCTCAAAGATTTTTTCCCTCAGTATGAGTTTGAAGGACTTGACGGGGGCAAAATTGAGCCAGGTGAGTTTGTGTACAGCAAATATCTATATTATACGGTTGAATTCGGAGACACACTGCTCACAATCAGCAATAAGTTTTATGGTACTCCTGCTTATGTGCAGTTGCTTAGACAAGTCAACAAAATCGATGATGAAAACATGATTTTAGCTGGAACAGGCATAAAAATACCTGTTTTGGAAGAAGGTGGGGTAGAGAATGCCGATTAAAATCATAATAGCAGACGATGTAAAAGATATGCGCGATATGATTGCAAAAATGCTTGCTGCAAGTCGGCTCGATTATGAGATTGTCGCAACCTGTGAAAATGGCGAGGAAGTCCTGGATACGTTTAAACGCAAAAAAGCGGATATCGTATTGATGGACATCAACATGCCTGTGATGAACGGACTTGAGGCCACGGAAGTGATCACAGGTCTGTATCCTCATGTTCAAGTCATCATGATGAGCGTGCAACATGAGACGGAATACCTAAAAAAAGCCATGCTGGCTGGTGCCAAAGCCTACGTCATGAAACCGGTGGATATGGTGGAGCTCATTGAGACCATCGAAACCACTTTCGAACGTGGCAAGCTGCTCACACCTGTGAGTGTTTCAAACGAAAAAGTCTACGACGCAAAAATCATCAGCTTTTTTAGCGCTAAAGGCGGTGTCGGAAACACTTCGGTCGCACTTAACGCAGGCATCACATTTCATGAGATGCTTGACAAAAAAGTCTTGATTGTCGATTTGGATTTGCGATTTGGAGACATCGCACTCATGATGAACAGACAAAATGAAACCACCATCAAGGAACTGATGGATGACAGTCCTATTGAGGAGTTTTCGGATGTTTCCTCATATTTGTTCTCATACAAGGAAGGCCTTGATTTTTTGTTTGCCCCCAAAGATCCTGAATCTGCGGAGTACATCTCAAAAGATCGCGTACATAAATTTTTGGAACTTGTCAAAAGACATTATGAGATTATAGTTATAGATACAGGCGTCAACTTTGATGAAGTGACACTGGCGGCACTGGACCTCTCAGAAAAAGTGGTGATTGTGTCCAATCAGGAAGTCACCGGAATCAAGAATACAAAAATCTGTCTAAAAGTCATGCAGACGCTTAACTACGACTACAGTAAAATCAAACTTCTGATTAATCTGTCAGATGACAAGTTCGGTATATCAAAAGGCAATGTCCAAAAGGCATTTGATTACGAGATACTGGGATTCATACCTGAGGATGTCAAACTGGTCAGAAATGCCATCAATACAGGCATTCCATTTGCAATGACGAAAAATAGTCTCAAGAAACCATTTAAGGCACTTTGTGATGCATTGCTGATAGAATAAGAGGTGGACACATGTCACTAAAGAAAAGACTTGAAGAGCAACAAATAGAAAAAAAATCGTCTAATCCTGCCGAAAGGGAACGCGATCCATACACCGACCTTAAAATGAAGATTCAATATCAGGTCATCCAGGAACTCAATATAGATTTCAATGAGATCAGTGACTCAAACGAGACGTTTAAGAATGATCTAAGGACGATTCTCCTTGCGAATATTGAAAAAGAATCACTCAATATGACCCCAAACCAAAAGAAGAGAATCCTTGAGGAACTGACCGATGAAATCGTGGGATTTGGTCCGATCACAGTGCTTTTGCAGGACAACAATGTCACCGAAATCATGGTGAACGGTCCAGACCGCATTTATGTTGAGATGAATGGTAAACTCATTAAATCCGATGCGAGATTCAAAGACAACGATCATATCATGCACGTCATCAAGAAAATCGTATCTTCCATAGGCAGACGAGTGGACGAAAGTTCTCCTATGGTGGATGCCCGGCTTGCCAATGGTTCCCGTGTCAACGCCATAATCCCGCCACTTGCCATTGATGGTCCTACACTCACCATAAGGAAGTTTGCGGAGGATCCGTTTAAAATCAGTGACTTGGTGGGGTTCGGAACACTGAACTCCAAAATGGCGGAATTCCTGAGGGCTTGTGTTGAAGGTAGGCTCAATGTGGTGGTTTCAGGCGGTACGGGCAGTGGTAAAACCACTACTCTTAACGTGCTTTCTTCATTCATTCCTTCGGATGACCGTATTGTAACCATAGAGGATGCGGCAGAGCTTCAATTGCCTCAGCCCCATGTGGTGAGACTGGAGACCAGGCCACCCAACATAGAAGGCAAAGGCGAAGTCACCATAAGGGATCTTGTTAAGAACAGTTTGCGTATGCGCCCCGATAGAATCGTTGTCGGTGAGGTGCGTTCAGGAGAGGCGCTGGATATGCTTCAGGCCATGAACACAGGCCATGACGGATCACTAACCACAGGTCACGCCAATACGCCCAGGGACATGCTCTCCAGACTTGAAACCATGGTTTTGATGTCTGGTATGAACTTGCCGGTAAAAGCGATCAGAGATCAGATTTCATCAGCGGTGAATCTGATTGTTCAGCAGGCGAGACTTCAGGATGGCAGCAGACGCATCACTCATATTACTGAGGTGCTCGGAATGGAGGGTGATGTCATCATTCTCCAGGATATTTACAGATATGAGCAAAAAGGTGTCGATTCCAAAGGGAAAGTCATAGGTGACTTCCAGTTCACAGGCATCATGCCGACTTGCTTGAAAACTTTGAGGGAGCATGGCGTACATGTACCGGGTCATCTCTTTGAATTATAAAAGGTGGTAATTTTATGAAGATCATAGCGGCAATCACTTTATTCTTCAGCTTATTTCTTTTTCTGCTTGGTATATTCGGTAGAGTGTCCTCAAAAGAAAAAGCTCTGGATAAGCTTAAGGCATATGAAGATACAGTTGAGGTGGTAAAGACATCCAGACCCCTTAGAAAAGGTCCGATTGGTAGAATCGGGAATTGGATGTCGAGGGCACAAAAAGACCCCAATAAAAAGAAGAAAAGAAATCTGATTGTCACTCAGGCAGATGTGCCTTTTACCTATGAGGAGTTCATGATTTTCAGAGCGCTCTTCGTCGTTGCAATCAGTTTTCTGGTCTTCGCGGTTTCGAAAGATTTTGTGTTGGTCATGGTGGCACTTGTCGTGTCCTCCATACTTCCCAAATTCTATCTGAAACGTAAGATCAAGAACAATATTGCCGCTTTTGATGCGCTTCTCAACGATGGTGTCGTCATGATCTCCAACGCACTGAAAGCGGGTTATTCATTCATGCAAGCGCTTGCGGTAGCGGCAGATGAAACGCAAGACCCATTCAAGAAGTCTTTCAAGATCCTTTTAAAAGAGTTAAGCCTTGGAATGCCTCTGGAGGATGGACTTGAAAATTTGCTCGAGAGGATGCCCTCAGACGACCTTAGGTTGATTGTCAATGCCATACTCATCCAAAGGGATGTCGGCGGTAATCTGTCTGAGATTCTCGAGAATATTGCCGAGACCATCAGAGAGAGACAGAAAATCAAAAATGAACTCAACACATTGACTGCACAGGGCAAACTGTCGGGCATGATCATCATGGCCATGCCGATATTCCTCGGACTCATATTTTATGTGCTCAACAAGGATTATATTTTGGTGCTCTTCACAACACCAATTGGTAATATTATGTTAGGTCTTGCCATTTTCAATCAATTCATCGGATGGCTGTTCATTCGAAAGATTGTCAACATAGAGATGTAGGAGGTGAATCGTATGTTGTTCATAGCCATTTTTTCATTTTTCCTACTGACGCTTGTCATATTATTTGGGCTTTTCAAGGTCATTTTCAGGAAACAACTCGCCGTGGGTAAACGGCTGGATTACATTGCCAATATGGAAACGCCTCAAACGGCTGAACCGGAGTCAGGATTCGGCGCTAGAGTGGTTGTTCCGTTTTTTAACGGTGTGGGAGGACGCATCCTGAAATTCACCCCTGAAAATGCAAGTAAGAGACGCAGATCCATGCTGGAGCGAGCAGGTTATTTGAAAGGGTCATCCTATGAACGTTGGGTGGCCAAAAAGATCATCATGACTGTGGTCACGATTCTTGGAGTCTCATTACTGCTCTATTTGATCAATGCGGAACTGAATATAATAATTTTTGCGGGATTATCCATTTTTGCCCTCATTCAGGTCATGTACAGGTTTTCCATACAAAAGGCGATCTCCATGAGAGGGGTCAATATGGTCAGGGAACTTCCGTATGCACTGGACCTCATTACGGTCAGTGTAGAGGCGGGACTGTCGCTTGATGGCGCTATCGGGCGTATCGTTGCCAACATTGAAGGTGTACTCTCAGATGAGTTTGCAAAGACCCTCAAAGAAATGAGAATGGGCATCGACAAAAAGAAAGCCCTGAAAAACATGAGCGACCGGTGTGATGTGAAAGAAATCACTACACTGATGTCCGCTCTGATTCAAGCGGATGAACTGGGTGTGAGCATCGGTAAGGTGCTTAGAATAGAGGGAGCTCAGCTCAGAGAGAAGCGTAAGCAAGCCGCCAGGGAAAAGGCAATGAAAGCTCCGATTAAAATGTTGTTTCCATTGGTAGTTTTTATCTTTCCTGCTATATTTGTTGTAATTCTTGGTCCTGCTATGATTCAAATTATGACTTCTTTATAGGTGAGAATATGGTGACTGTAAAGGTGGATTGTATAAAGATCGCCGATTCATTTATGAAAAGGCTCAGAGGATATATGTTTCATAAAACGCCCAAAACAAATGAGGTTTTGATCATCAAACCATGCAATCAAATACACACATTCAATATGAAATTCGATATTGATATTTTATTTATGAATGATGAGAACCGTGTGCTCAAGAAGTATGCGGCAGTAAAGCCTGGAAGAATCCTTCCCGTGGTCAAAAATGCCACTTTTGTCGCCGAATCAAAGACCGGACTGTTTATGTCTGTCGAAGAAGGTGAACAGGTTCGTTTCGAGCTTTCAAATTGACTGAACACATGAAATATGCTATAATGGTAGGGTGCACACTAGTGACCCGCACACTATAAATAACAACATATTTCCAAAGCCACTTTATTGTAAAGTGGCTTTTTTTATTGGATTCAGTTCGTTGAAGTCCAAATTGTGGAGGAGCTGACATTGAACAATTCATTTATGATCGATATCATTCTGGGGATTCTTGTATTGGTCGCAGCAGCGGCTATGATATTTAGCTTCAGAAAGAGGAAAAGCATCAACATCCGAAATGCTTCGTTGACTGTGGAGGAACTGGAGTCGCATGCGAGACGCATGGCCATAGACCATTCTGTTTCACTCAAGAAAAGTTTGCATAATTGGCCGATTAAAAGGTTGAATGAAAATTATGCCATGATTTTAAATTTGTACAAAGAGTTGAACAAAGATACTCTCCTTAAAAAATCTGTTCCACCATCTGCGGAATGGTTGCTGGACAACTTCTATGTCATTGAAGAACAAGTGAAAATGATGCGCAAGGACCTAAACAAGAAAAGTTATAGAGAATTGCCGGTTCTTAGAAAAGGGCATTTGAAGGGCTATTCGAGAGTTTTGGCCATTGCGATTGAATTTGTCTCACAAGTGGATGGTCAAGTGGAAGAAAGCACATTGATCCGTTATTTGGATGCCTATCAGTCGCACAGTATTTTATTTGATAGGGAAATCAGAATGATCCCGACCATGCTCAGACTTGCATTGATTGAAAATATGCGCGGTGTATGTGAAACTCTTACAGATACCCATAATGCATGGAATCAAGCTGACGATCTTATTGAAACATGGATGGAAGATGAAAACACATCTGTAGACAAAATGATCAAGAACATAGAAGATACAATGGGCAACCAGTATGACTCTAATGCTTCATTTATAGAGCATTTGTTTTTTAGACTTCGTAGATCGGGAAAAAGCTATTCGGGTATTTTGAAATATATGGACACCAATCTCGAAAAAGTTGGGACATCCATAGAGCAAATCGCTCAAAAGGAACACAATACTCAAGCGGTGAATACCGTATCCATGGGAAATTGTGTGATGGCACTCAAATATGTGTCTTCGATGGATTGGCTTGATTTGTTTGAAAAAACAAGTTTTGTCGAAGCAATCCTTCGTAAGGATCCAAGTGGTATTTATGAGAAGATGGATGTCGAATCCAGGGGACATTACTTAAGAAGCACTGAAACACTTGCAAAGGTTCATGGAGTGTCTGAACGCCATATTGCCCGGGAAGTATTAAAACTGGCGAATGAAGCATTTGAGAACACTAAAAACCTTAAAGAATCAGATCCTCTTCAACAAAGAAAAATCCATGTGGGTTACTACTTGGTGGACAAGGGCAAAAAGACTCTTGAAGACATACAGGATGACAAATTGTCATTTGTCAGGTCAATGGTCGCTTCCGTCAAGAGACACCCACTAAGGGTTTATTTGGGCGCAATAAGTGTTGCTACCATGATGGTTGTCGCTGGAAGTTTGATTTATGGAAAAAGTCAGTCGTTAAGTCAAAATGTCATGCTCACTGTTTTGACGGGGTTGGTCGTGTTCATTCCAGCCAGTGAAATCTCAATCACATTGGTGAATTGGGTGGTTGGTAAGATTGTCAGCCCATCTGTTTTTCCACGTCTCAAGTTCAAGGACGGCATACCGTCAGAATATAAGACAATGGTGGTGGTACCGACCTTATTGAGTGACGTCCATCGCGCGGACGATCTACTTGAGAACCTTGAGAGCAATTATCTCTCCAATCGCGTTGGCAACCTCTATTTTGCATTGATTGGAGCGTATTCGGATTCTGAAGGTCCCAACACGAAAGTTGATGAAGAAATATTGAGATATACATCGGAAGGCATCAAAGCCTTGAATGAAACATATGCAAAAGGCCAAGAGGATGTCTTCTACTTTTATCATAGAATGAGTCAGTTCAATGAAACCGACAACCAATGGACCGGGTGGGAACGAAAAAGAGGCGCACTCATGGAGTTCAATGAACTTCTACTCGGTTCCGAAGAGACAAGTTTCAGGCACTATTCTGAAAATGCGATGCCATCGGGGACCATCAAGTACATCATCACATTGGATTCAGATACTCAACTGCCGATCGGTATGGCGATAAAAATGGTCGGGACCATGGCACATCCTCTCAACACTCCTATTATCAACACTGAGCGTGGCGTTGTAGTAGATGGTTATGGATTGATTCAACCGCGAGTATCGTTTGATGTCGAGAGCGCAAACAAATCTTTGTTTTCAAAAATTTTCACTGGTCAAGAAGGTGTTGACCCCTATGCAAGTGCCATCTCGGATGTCTATCAGGATATTTTCGGAGAGGGTATTTTTACCGGAAAAGGCATCTATGATTTGAGTGTTTTTCATCAAGTGTTAAAGAACGCTGTTCCAGACAGGACTGTGCTCAGCCATGATCTCCTGGAAGGCTCATATGTAAGAGCTGCACTGGTATCAGATCTGGAACTTATTGATGCCTATCCCACAAAATACAATTCATACATCGCCAGATTGCATCGCTGGATCAGAGGCGATTGGCAATTGATTCCATGGTTGAAGAGATCGATTTTTAATCGAAATGGTCAAAAAATCACAAATCCGCTTTCGGCCATATCAAAATGGAAAATCGCAGACAATTTACGACGCAGTCTCGTTGCGCCTTCAGTGATGGTTTTGCTTATTTCAGGTGTCGGATTCCTACCGGGAAAAAGTCTGGTGTGGGTTTTGCTTGGAATATTGCCGTTATGTGCATCATTGCTCTTGCAGGCAACATCATCCGTCTTTAGAAAAACGGATTGGATCAAAAGGCATATGTCAGGATTTTTTGGGTTAAAGGCTTCGCTTTTCCAATTCATCCTTGGAATGATGTTCTTGCCTTATCAATCGTTCAGAATTTTAAATGCCATATGTGTTTCGTTATACCGTGTGCTGATTTCAAAAAAGAACATGCTGGAATGGGTCACATCAGATGATTCTGATAAAAATCAAAAAAATTCATTGGGAGCATACCTGAAAGCAATGTGGTCAGGTGCTCTAATGGGTGTGCCAATGATCATACTGGGACTGTTTCACAAACCTCAGGAATGGTTGATGGGATTAATTTTTTTCGCATTGTGGGCAATTTCTCCGTTCGTTGCCTACTATGTCAGTTTGGATGAAGTTGAAAATAAAGAATTTCTCGAATCGGATGAGGAAATGCTGCTGAGACAATTTGCCAGAAAGACTTGGCATTACTTTGATACGTTCGCAAACGAAGAAAATAATTTTCTGGCTCCGGACAATTTTCAGGAAGATCCCAATAGAGGTGTTGCAAGCAGAACATCGCCGACAAATATCGGATTGGGATTACTTGCTACGCTTTCCGCACGGGACATGGGATTTATTGGGAACACAAAAATGCTGGATACTTTATCGGAAACGGTTAAAACAATCGAGACACTCCCTAAGTGGTATGGCCATCTTTTCAACTGGTACGACACAAAGACACTGGCTCCATTGTTGCCTAGGTATATTTCCACAGTGGACAGCGGAAACTTGATCGGTTACATCATAACACTTATAGAAGGCTTAAAATCAAACCTTTCAGAGCCTATGATCAAACGTGCGAACGTTGAAGGCGTTCTCGACACACTTAAATGTGGTATGGGAGATTTGAATGGTCCTGAGCAAGTTTTCAAAGATCTTTTGGGAAACGGTGAAGTAAATCTGATTTCATGGACAAAAGCACTTTCAGACTACTTGGAAAAAACTATGAATATGACTGATGAGAGGAACATATGGTACCGCAAGACCTTGTCTATGGTAAAAATGTATGCTCAGGAAGTCGACATGATGATGCCTTATATAAGTATGGTCAAAGACCGACCAGTGGATTTGAACTTTGACGACGTGATGTCAATTTTAAACGAAATACCTACACCATACAGGCTTGAAAACTACAATCAAAGCATTCTAATGGCGCTTGATAACCTAAGAAATACAACTGAGGAAGATCCTCTGACCGCCCACGAAGAGTGGATTGCCACTTTTGAAACGAAAGTTATGGAATCCTCGGCGTTTGCCGAAAAGTATCTGGATGAGACCAAGCAATTGATGGAACGTCTTGAATGGATTTCCGACAACACGAAATTCAACGTGCTCTATTCCGAAAAAAGACATCTGTTTTCCATCGGATTCAATCTGGAAGACAATCGGTTGACCAATTCTTTTTATGATCTGTTGGCTTCAGAATCCAGACAGGCGAGTTACATCGCAATCGCCAGAGGTGAAGTGCCATCAAAACATTGGTATATGCTCGGCAGATCGATGACAGTCGTTGACCGGTTCAAAGGACTGATTTCTTGGAGTGGAACCATGTTCGAGTATTTGATGCCTTTGCTGATCATTAAAACGTACAAAAACACTTTGCTGGATGAGACCTATTCCTTTGTCATCAAAAGCCAGATGAAATATGCAAAACAAAGAAAGATGCCATGGGGCACTTCGGAATCCGTCTATAATCTTCTGGACAGCAATTTGGATTACCAATATAAAGCGATCGGTGTGCCGTGGCTTGGTCTTAAACGCGGTTTGGGAGAAGATGCCGTTGCTGCCCCGTATGCCACATTTTTGGCATTGATGGTGGCTCCTAGGAAAGCATTTGACAATATTATGCTGCTAAAAAATGAAGGACTTGAAGGCGCCTATGGATTTTTTGATGCTGCTGATTACACACCAGAGAGACTTGGGAACACAGAGACAAAAAAAGTATTAAAAAGCTACATGGCCCATCATCAAGGCATGTCGCTCCTTGCAATCAACAACTATATGAACCACAATGTGATGCAGGAGCGTTTCTTTAAGAATCCTGCCATGAGCGCGGCTAAGCTGCTGTTGCAGGAAAGAGTACCGCTCAATGTCATTTTTACTAAAGAGAACAAAGAAAAAATCATGCCTTTTAAAGAATATGTCATAAAGGACCAAGGTTCTTATCGCAGGTTCACTGAACCAAATTCCGTGTTGCCAAAAGCACATATTTTATCCAACGGCAATTATACAGTTCTTGTGACAGACAAAGGCAATGGATACAGCCGCACCAAATCTGATGCAGTCACGCGTTGGAGAGAAGATGCTTCTTATGGGATGTTCTTTTATATCAAGAATGTGGAGACCGGTACGAAATGGTCCTCAACTTATGCACCGCTTGGCATAAAACCCGATTTCTATGAAGTGGTATTTACTCCAGATAAAGCGCTATACAAAAGAAAAGACGGACTCATTGAAACGTCTACTGAAATCATAGTCGCTTCCGGCGATAACGTTGAAATCAGAAGAATTAAACTAAAAAACAGTGGGAAATCCGAAGTGCAATTGGAACTAACAAGTTATTATGAATTGGTTTTGGCACCACACAAAAGCGATCTGGCCCATCCAACGTTCAGCAATTTGTTTGTCGAAACTGAATTTGATGCCAAATACAACGCACTTATAGCCAATAGAAGACCAAGAGATTCGAAGGAAAAAGGGCTTTGGGTAGCTCAAATGCCTGTGGTTGAAGCGTCAAGCGCAGAGAGTATCCGTTACGAAACTGATCGCATGCTTTTTCTTGGAAGGGGTAGGACTGTTGCGAACCCTGTAATGGTTGAGCGCGACAAGCAGATGGCAAACACGACAGGCACAGTGCTTGATCCAATTATGAGTATACAAATGCGGGTGAGAATCCGAGCTGAACAATCCACACGGATTTCATTTGTGACCATGGTCGCGGATTCAAAAGAAGAGCTTTATGTGCTTCTGGAAAAATACTCGAACATTGAAACTTGTGATGCTTCGTTCTGGCTTGCAGTAAGTAGAAGTCAAGTTGAGACAAGATATCTCAACATCAAAGCTGCCGAGATGGAGCTATACCAAAATATGATTTCAGATATAGTGTTCTTAAGTCCAATCAGGAAGAACTATGCCAGTTCGATTGCTCTCAATAAAAAAGGACAGTCATCGCTATGGCCATATGGGATTTCCGGTGACTATCCGATCATTCTCATAGTCATTGATAAGGCCGAGTCGGTGGATGTTCTGAATGAAGCGTTAAAAGCACATGAGTACTGGCGACTCAAGAATCTTAGAGTAGACTTGGTGATAGTGGTCAAAGAAGAGAACAGTTATTTCAATCCACTGGCGACATTGGTCAACGAAATTGTTTTCTCAGGACATACCATAGACGGCATCCGTTTGATCAATGATATTTTTGTGCTCAATGAAAAGAATCTGGAGACGAATGATTTCTATCTGCTTACGGCAGTTTCTAGTTTGATTTTTAAAGGAAATGGCATGAGCATGTCTGAACAATGGACAACTGAAGAGCCCGTGAATATGGCTACTTTGCGTTCTAAAGTGTTTCAGAGGAGAATGGATGAACCAGCATACATCAGAAAAGCAGTGGTCTCAGACAACGGTATTGGTGGTTTCAGTGACGAAGGCGACGCCTATCTGATTCAACTGGAAAATGAGCAAGTTACCCCTGCACCGTGGACAAATGTAATCGCCAATCCGACTTTTGGTTTTATCGTCACAGAATCAGGAGGCGGTTTTACCTGGTCTGGCAACAGTCGTGAAAACAAGCTGACACCTTGGTCAAATGACCCTGTCAGTGATGTTCCTGGAGAAGTGTTCTACCTCAGCGATGCCTCTCTAGAAGTGTGGTCCATGACTCCGCTACCTGTTAGAGAAACTAGTCCATACACTATTGAACATGGATTCGGATACACGTCATTTGGGCACGTGAGTCATGGTCTTTCACAAAAGATGACACAATTTGTACCTGTTAAGGGCAATGTGAAAATCAGCTTGATTTCAATTGAAAATCTAACCCCGGAACCAAAGGCAATCACACTCACGCATTATGTGAAACCTGTGATGGGGGTACAGCCTGCGGACACCGGGATGCACATTAGAACCTCACGGGGGGAAAATGGAGTATTGTTGATTGAAAATCCATTCAATCAGACTTATGCTGGTGAGGTCATGTATATGAACACCTCAATAGCTGAGAAAACCGTAACAGGAAGTCAGACGGATTTCTTTGGCACATCTGATATCAGGTGTCCTGAAGCGCTAAAAAATACGAGCTTATCAGGCACTGTAGGAATCGGTTATGTCCCATGCGCAGCGATGCAAATTGAAAAGACAATCCAGCCTGGCGAAACCGCTGTACTTACATTTGTGATCGGGACAGCAAGTAATATTGCGGATGCCACTAACGACAGTTTGGCATTTGCGGATGTCGAATCTGCAAAAAATGAATTGGATGAAGTGAAATCCTTCTGGAACAATAAACTGAATAGAGTTCAAATCAGAACACCGAATAGAGCTTTTGACATAATGATGAATGGCTGGTTGATGTACCAAGTCATCTCGTGTAGACTCTGGGCGAGATCCGCATTTTATCAGTCGGGTGGAGCATTCGGATTTAGAGATCAACTTCAGGACAGTCTTTCGATTATGAACATTTGGCCTGAACTTGCCAGAGAACAAATTGCAAAACATGCCGCACATCAATTTGTCGAAGGCGATGTGCTCCACTGGTGGCACGAACCTGAGCTTAAAGGAACACGTACTCGGATCTCAGATGATTATTTGTGGCTGCCATTTGTAACCGCAACCTACATCGAACGCACCCAGGACGAAGGTTTTCTCGACCTTGTAGCCCCGTTTCTGGTAGCGGAAAGCCTAGAACCACATGAGGACGAACGCTATTGTTCACCAAGAATTTCCGAAGAGTCCGGTTCGATTTATGAACATTGTTTAAGAGCAATCCATAATGGACTCAAATTTGGTGAGCGAGGTCTACCGCTTATGGGAAGTGGTGACTGGAACGACGGCATGAACCGAGTTGGTGTGGATGGTAAAGGGGAAAGTGTTTGGCTCGGTTGGTTCTTATACACGACTCTTCAAAAGTTCATTCCGATATGTGCCGCCAGGCAAGATGATGAACGGGTGACACAATTTATGAATGTTTCGAAAAAATTGCTTGAATCCATTGAACAAAATGGTTGGGATGGCAACTGGTATAGAAGAGCATACTTTGATAATGGAGAACCACTTGGAGCGTCACAAAACCATGAATGCCGAATTGATTCACTCGCTCAGTCTTGGGCAGTGATTTCAAAGGCTGCACATCCGGATCGTGTCAACATGGCTATGAACGCACTTGAAGACCACCTCGTCGACCAGGAACATGGGCTCATCAAACTGTTGACACCACCTTTTATGGATGGTCAATTGGAGCCTGGTTACATCAAAGGTTACGTTCCAGGTGTAAGAGAAAATGGCGGTCAATACACCCATGCGGCAGCTTGGGTGATTGAGGCATATTCTATGATGGGTGATGGAGATAAGGCGATGTCGATGTTCGATCTGGTCAATCCGATCAATCATTCCAGAACCCCTACTGAACGTGCCATCTATAAAGTTGAGCCTTACGTGATGGCTGCTGACGTCTACAGTGCGTATCCACATGAAGGACGCGGTGGATGGACATGGTACACCGGTTCGGCAAATTGGATGTATGAAGTGGGACTCAATGACCTGCTTGGCGTGACCCGAGTGGGAGACAGCTTGAAGATCAATCCTTGCATCCCTAGATTCTGGCAGGAGTACTCAGTAAAGTATTGTTTCAAAGATACGGTATATAGCATAAATATCAGTACACCGCACAACATCAGTACTGGAAAAACCAAAATCTCACTGGACGGCCTTCCGCTTGAATCGATGTTCGTTCCATTGGTCAATGATGCTGCTGAACATCTCGTCAACATTGATCTGATATAAAAAAGAGGCGTGCCTTAAAATGGAGAAAAATCATTTTGAGGCACGCTTTTATGGTTGCAAAACCATTAGATTTATGGCATAATAAAAAAGCAGTTGATATGCGAGATTAACTCAGTGGTAGAGTGTTTCCTTGACGTGGAAAAAGCCATGGGTTCGACCCCCTTATCTCGCACCAGTAAAACCGAAGCGCGAAATGTGCTTTGGTTTTTTATTTTTTGCTTGATTTGGTCTGAATTGGTGTAATAATAGTAATGAAGGCACTTAGTTGAATTGAGGGAGGCATTATGCAGCGAGAAGATTATCAGAAATACATTCCATTTGGAGACCTGGGGTTGATTGTCATGGAAAACTCGGCCGAATTGGGTCAGAAAATCGATGACCACCTGATTCAAATGCGTAAGATGAGTTTTAAAGATGATAATATGGTTCCCGAAACTTACCTGATCAATAAGAGGGAAATCCGTTTCGCCAATGGTGAAGGGAAAGTGTTTCTGGAGGAGACTGTCCGAGGCAAGGACGTCTATATTTTGACAGACATCGGTAATTACAATATGACTTACTCTTTATATGGCTACGAGAACAGGAAAAGTCCCGACGATCATATACAGGATTTAAAACGTGTGCTATCTGCTATGGCCGGAAAAGCGAGAAGGATAACAGTTCTTATGCCACTTCTTTATGCTTCGAGACAACATAGCCGAAAAGGCAGGGAGTCGCTGGATTGTGCGATGGCCCTTCAGGAACTTGAGACTCTCGGAGTCAACGATATATTGACTTTTGATGCGCATGACCCGACCATACAAAACGCAATACCGTTGATTTCTTTTGAGAATCTGTATCCCACCTTTGACATTGTGAAGATGTTCCTTGAAGATGAACATGATATCTCCAGTGATGTTGAAAATATGCTGATCATTAGTCCAGATACCGGTGCGATGGATCGTGCCATATTTTATTCAGGTGTGCTCAGTTATGATATTGGTTTATTCTACAAAAGGCGTGACCATTCCAAAGTGGTGAAAGGGAAAAACCCGATTGTACAACATGAGTACATCGGGCGAAATGTCGAAGGATCCAATATTCTAATTGTAGATGATATGATTGCTTCAGGAGAATCTGTTTTTGACATCGCATTAGAACTCAGAAGAAGAATGGCCGGCAAGATATTTGTGGCCACCACATTCGCACTTTTCACTGAAGGCATAGAAAAATTCAATAAATTCTATGAAGACGGAATCATAGAGCGTGTCTATACGACAAATTTGTCCTATTTGCCGGAAAATGTCAAGAAGCAGCCTTGGCTACGTGAAGTGGATATGTCTTATTATATCTCCAGAATCATCAATAGGTTGAATTATGACGTTTCAATAAGTGATCTATTGGATGCCAGGAAAGGTATTCGCGATTTGATCAATTTGAAAACCAAGTCTTTAAAATAGTATTTGGCAGAGTGTCACATCATCTTTGATGTCTTGCTCGATTCCAAATGTTGTAAGCAGGGTGCCAAACAGTTTTTCGGACGATTTTGTGCGAATCAGTGCGTCAATCCTATTGAGTGCGTCTTCATATTCGATGCCATTGTTTTCATAGAGACCATCCGTGAAGCAAAAGAGGTTCTTGATTTCAGAGAGCGTCACTTCGGTTGTGGCATATTTACTTTCCAGGACGCCCATGATCATATTGTTGGAGCGAAGATGGATCGGATTTTCATTTTTGTCGAGCAATAGCATGTCCAGGTGACCCGCATTGATTATTTTGAGTAGATTTTCAGAAAAATTGATTTCCATGAATATTCCGGTGACGTACTTGTTTCTGTCCTGATGCTCCAAATTGAATGTGCAGAGTAGATTGTTTATGGCTTCCACAGATTCACTTAGGGGTTTGAAAACAACGTAGTCCTCGAACATCTGAGTCACAGTGAGTGCGATGAGCGCCGAGGATATCCCGTGTCCCATAACGTCAACCAAAGCAAAATGATAACGATCGGTGTCGGTTCGTCCAAAACAGATGAAATCGCCACCGATTTCATTATAATGCAGTATATTGTAATAAAATTTGACCCGCTCGTCCGCATAAGCGCTTGGGAGCAACGCATCAATCACTTTTCTTGCGAGTTTCACTTCTTTGGAAAGCTCATCCAAAAGGAGTCGTTCCCGGGTGATGTTCTTTCCGATTTTCAGAAACTTCTCAATCTCACCATGACTGTTTTTCAGTGGTGTGATGGTAGCTTCCTCATAGAAGCGTTCCTGGTTTTTGGATTTGTTGACGAATATGCCTTCCCAGACCTGATCTGATTTTATGGTTGCCCAAAGGTTGTCATAAAAGGCGTCATCGTGGAAACCACTTCTGATGACATTGGGTGTTTTTTGCATGAATTCGTCGGTTGAATAACCGGAAGTCATTTCAAAGTAAGGATTTGCAAACTCTATGTTCCCTTTCTTGTCGGTGATGACTATGGAATTTTGGGCACTGTGAATGATGTTGTCGAGAATTGTATTCTCATTTTCGAGTTGCTTTTTGTTCATGTAATTCGCGATCAGTGCATCAAGTTCGATACTCAAATACCCTTTCTTCAACCAAAGTGAAAAGCCATGGTTGTAGAGCGTACTTAAAAAATAGGGGTCATCCGGACAGTTGAGAACAATGACCTCACCATAACGTCTGCGGACTTTGGAAAGAAACGTTTCGTCGGCGGTGAGCAAGCCTGCATCAACGATGAGCAAATCATAGATGTGGTCCGGAAGATCCCATGTTTTCAGGACTCGGGTGATCGGTTCGAATGCTTTGGTGTACTTTTCTATCAAATCGAGAACGAAAGCAAATTGATTTTTATCAGTATGGACATCGATATATATTGTAAATCGCTTAAACACAACAACCTCCGATTATTTATGTTTTTTCTTTGTTTTCTTCTTGATGGAATACCCAAATGTTCCAAGCACTTCACTGAGCGAATAATAACTCCCGTGGGAGTATGCGATGAGTTCTGCTTTGTCCAGTCTGAATTTTCCGGTATGGTCAAGCAGAGATTCCTCAATGGTGATCCCAAGGACTTTTGCCAGAAACATGTCGTGCGAACCGAGTTTTATGATTTCAGTGACTTCACACTCCATGGTCAGCGGAGATTCTTTCACAATGGGCGCATCGATGAGTTGTCCTTTGATTGGAGTCAGTCCGGTTGCTTTGAACTTGTCCACGTCACGTCCTGATTTGACTCCACAATAATCTGTTGCCCTCACCATTTTTTTCGTGGTCAGATTGATGGCGAACACTTTGCTGTCCTTGATCAGATCATAGGAATGTCTTTCCGGACGGATGGATATATAAGCCATGGCCGGGTTTGTACATATGGTTCCGGTCCAAGCGATTGTTATGAGATTGGGATGATCCATGGTGCCACAGCTTACCAGAACTGCGGGGGCAGGGTAAACCATAGTGCCTGATTTCCAAAGTGCTTTTGACATAATGCCTCCTTTTCAGTTTAAATAATTATATCATATTCGAATCGTCTATAGAAAAATTATACCTATAGAAAATTCCTATAACGGATAATAATGCAATCAATTGGGTAAAAGAATAAATAACAAAAAAATGGGGGAGGTACATTATGAAAATTGCTATTCAAACGGGGTTGAAATCGTTGGAAGAATTATTGAAAATCAAAGGATATGATGTCGTACCTTTCAGAGAAAGCGGACTGGGGGTCAAGATTTCCATTGTAACCGATATTGATGAAGCATACGAAGAAATCGATCCGGTGACATTTTATGGACCGGAAGGGGACGAAGTGGTAATACTCAACGCGACTCAACTTTCTGAAGAAGACGTACTTCGTTATGTTGAGAAATATGCGACCAAACCGCAGACTGTGGCACTTCAGAATGGATTGGAAGACATTAAGGAAAAGCTCGCTGCAAAAGGATATGATGTGGTAGCCTATGGTGACGATGCAAAAGATGTCAGAGTGACAGTGATCAACAGTGTCATCGGCGCATATGAAGAGCTCGATCCCGTATCTTTCTTTGGTGAAGGAGATAATGAAATGGTTGTCCTCGATGCTTCAAAACTCACTGAGGAACAGATCATGATGTATGTGGAAAAATACACGGTATAATAACTGTTGAAAAAATCATCACACTATATTATAATACTAGCAATAAGGCATAAACAAACAGCCCTGATAGGAAGTAGTAGGATCAAACCTTGCATAGAGAGCCACTGGTCGGTGAAAAGTGGTGAAGGTGTCATCTGAACTCGTCTTGGAGCTGCCAGTGTGAACTCAAGTAGCATTGGCCGGATAGCACCGTTATTGCTTTGAGTGGATTGTACCCAGGTACAGTCAAATAGAGTGGTATCGCGGGTTCTTCGTCTCTAACGAAGGACCCTTATTTTTTTGTTTTAATGCCATCAATCGAGGAGGAAAACATGGATTATCGTCATAAGGAAATTGAAAAAAAATGGCAAGACATATGGGATGAGAAAGAATCCTTTAAGGCCTATAATGATTACAGCAAGCCTAAGTACTACCCGTTGGTGGAGTTTCCCTATCCGTCGGGTCAAGGTCTTCATGTCGGACATCCCAGACCCTATACCGCACTCGACATAGTCGCCAGAAAAAGGAGAATGGAAGGATTCAACGTCCTTTACACCATGGGTTGGGACGCATTCGGACTTCCGACTGAAAACTATGCCATCAAAAATAAGATCCATCCGGCCATAGTGACAGAAGACAATGTGAAGCGTTTCAAAGAACAACTCAAAAGTCTTGGCCTTTCCTTCGATTGGTCCAGAGAGATCAACACGACGGATCCCAAATATTTCAAATGGACTCAGTGGATTTTCATAAAATTATTCGAGAATGGTCTCGCCTATAAAAAGGAAATGGACATCAACTGGTGCACCTCATGTAAAGTCGGTCTAGCCAATGAAGAAGTTGTCGGAGGTGTTTGCGAAAGATGCGGATCGCCGGTAGTCAAGAAGGCAAAATCGCAATGGATGCTCAAAATTACAGAATATGCAGATCGTTTGATCGATGATCTCGAAGATTTGGATTATATAGAAAGAGTCAAGAGCCAGCAGAAAAACTGGATTGGGAAATCCACAGGTATGGAAGTGGATTTCCATACGACTGCAGGAGAAAAGCTCAGAGTCTATACGACCCGTCCCGATACGATATACGGTGCCACATACATGGTTGTGAGTCCAGAGCATCCAATGCTTGAGGCTCACAAGGATGAAATATCCAACTATGAAGCAGTGGAAGCTTATAGGGAAGAAGCGAGATCGAAATCCGATTTCGAAAGAACAGAACTCAACAAGGACAAATCCGGAGTTGAAATTGTTGGCATCAGAGCAATCAACCCTTTGACCGAAAAAGAGATTCCTATCTGGATTTCGGATTATGTGCTCATGACTTATGGCACAGGTGCCATCATGGCTGTTCCCGGTCACGATTCTAGAGACTGGGAATTCGCAAAAGCTTTCGGACTGCCAATCGTTGAAGTGGTTTCTGGAGGGAACGTCGATGAGGCCGCTTATTCGGACATAGAGGATGGTGTTCTTGTAAATTCACCATTGATTGACGGTCTCCGCGTGGATGAGGCAAAGAAGAAAATATCAGAGTACATTGAGAAAAATGGTCTTGGAATCGGAAAAGTGAATTTCAAGCTCAGAGACTGGGTATTTTCCAGACAACGTTACTGGGGTGAGCCTATTCCGCTAGTAAGTTGTCCGACTTGTGGATGGGTGCCACTTCCGGAATCAGAACTCCCACTCACATTACCTGATGTGGAAAGTTATGAGCCTACAGACAATGGAGAATCACCACTTGCAGCCATGAACGAATGGATAGAGACCACTTGTCCAAAATGTGGAGGTCATGCCCACAGAGAGACGGATACAATGCCCCAATGGGCAGGATCCAGCTGGTACTTCCTGAGATACTGCGATCCCGACAACGATAAGGAGTTCGCAAGTATGGACGCACTCAATTATTGGATGCCTGTGGATTGGTACAACGGTGGCATGGAGCATACTACGCTTCATTTGCTTTACTCGAGATTCTGGCACAAGTTCTTATTTGACATCGGTGTCGTAAACACCAAAGAACCGTACCTCAAAAGAACATCACACGGTATGATCATGGGAGAAAACAATGAAAAAATGTCCAAATCCAGAGGCAATGTGATCAATCCTGACGATATTGTAGGTGAGTTCGGTGCGGACACTTTAAGACTCTATGAGATGTTCATCGGTGACTTTGAGAAGAGTGTGCCTTGGTCAGATAACAGCGTCAAGGGATGCAGAAGATTCCTGGACAGAACATGGAGTCTTATGGATACAGTTGTTCCCGGTGACCACTTTACGCCATCGCTCGAGACCATCATCCACAAGACCATCAAAAAAGTTTCAGAAGATTACGAGACACTCAAGTTCAATACCGCCATTGCGGCAATGATGAGTTTGCTCAACGATTATAAAAAAGTGGAGTCCATCACTCATGAAGACTTTAAAATGCTCCTCATTCTATTGAATCCAGTTGCTCCTCACATCAGTGAGGAAATGTGGTCTATGATGAATTTCGGAGGAATGATCACGCAGCAGTCATGGCCGAAGTATGACCCTGAGAAGGTTATTGACAGTGTTGTTGAAATGGCTGTTCAAATCAACGGAAAAGTCAGATCCACAATCACACTGCCAATCGACGCCACTCAGGAAGAGGCCCATGAACTGGCTATGGCAGATGAAAAAATCAGAGTGTTCACCGACGGCAAGCAGATTGTCAAAGAGATTTTTGTGCCAGGTAAGATTTTCAATATAGTTGTCAAAGGCTAGCCGACTTATTGACCATGGTTATCATTTGATATAAAATTATAGTGTATGAAACAGAGAGAATGGTATGGATTGGAGGAAAAATGAAAAAAGAAATCATTATCGAAGGTATGACTTGCAATCACTGCAAAATGAGAGTGGAAAAAGCACTATCTGAAATCGAAGGTGTTACTTCTGCAGAAGTTGTATTGGCTGACAAAAAAGCGATTGTGGAAATACAGGAAACCGTCGAAGACAGTGTTCTCACCGAAGCGATTGACGACGCGGGCTACGACGTAGTGGAAATCAAGCAATAAATGTTTTTGAACGGGGCAAATAGCCCCGTTTTTCATTTTTGGACGCTCAAATTTGTTTAGAGGAATTCAAAAATGGGGATCAAAATGCCGTTTTATTGACAGTTAGGAATTTCATGGTGAGCCTGATGCAAGTGGTTATCATCGCACTCGTGGTGTCTTATGCGGTCGCAATGTTTGTCACACCGGCACTGGGAAGTATATTTTTCAAAGCCCTTCCAAAGCACAAACGCAAGCCGAAAAATAGAATGAGACATTTTTTTGAGAACATCCTTAGAGGTGTTCTGAAAAGACGCGCCCTCTCTTTTGTGCTGATCATTCTCATTTTGATAGGTACAGGTGGGTTTCCAAAATTTTATCTGACAGTTGGTGTGAGACCGCCTTCAGATGACTATGCACAGCTTTTGTTTGATGTGGATTTGACAAAAGGCGATAGATTCATCGACCGTGAGGATTTTGCGTATTATCTACAGACCAAACTGGATGAAAAACTCATCGGAGGCAGTGCGACAGTCAATCTAATAGAAATCAACCAACCCGGACCAGCGATAGACATCAAGATCTCCGGACTTTACAGAGAGGATGTCAATCGGGTTGCTGGAGAAGTATACAATTATCTGATTGCCGAGAATACAACACTCAACGTCAACAATGATCAGACTGAGTTGGTCTATCAGTATAAGATTGAAGTGGATGATGACATGGCATCCAATTTTGTACTTACCAAATATGACATACAGTATCAATCCAATCTCGCACTCAAAGGAATGGTCGCTACAGTCTTTCAAAAAGAGGGAAACACATACAACGTTATATTGAAAAACAATATTAAAAGTGTCTCAGATGTCGTAAATCTTGAGATCAAATCGAGTTTCACAGGAGAAAAAGTGCCTTTAAACCAAGCTTCTTTCGAACATGAACCTTGAAGGTGTCACAATAGATTTTGGAGGCGATCAGGAAATCATCGACAAATATATATCCGTTTTCGGTTGTGGGATCTGTTTTTATTTTGCTTTTGTTTGGCATGAGCGTAACCTTTACAGTCGGACTTGGAGTGGCCAGCCTGATTGGAATTGTAGTCAACAATGCGATTCAGACCAATCATGCTCAGCACCATAACGACAGTCATAGGACTTGTTCCCCTTGCGACTTCGGGAAGTTCGTTCTTCACACCAATGGCACTGGCGCTGATGGGTGGACTGCTGGTATCGACAGTACTCACATTGATTGTCATCCCTCTTATATACTATTCACTTGAAAAAAGATAATAAAGGCATTTAGAACGGTTAATCTAAGTTGGATGTGGGTATAACGTTAACGGCGAATCGTTATCAACATATGATTAAAAGGAGGCCAAATTATGGGTAAAAAAGCAATTGATATTGCAAATATCGATGTAGAAAAACTGATACAAATGCTAAACGAGGCACTTGCTGAAGAATGGCTGGCATATTACCAGTACTGGATTGGCGCACGGATGATCGAAGGACCGATGAGAAGCGAAGTCGAACCTGAACTTTTACTCCATGCGACAGAGGAGTTGGGTCATGCTGAACTGGTTGTCAATAGAATCATACAACTTGGAGGTACTCCGATTCTCAATCCTGCGGATTGGACATCTTTTGCGAGATGTGCCTATGAAGCACCGACAGATCCGTATATAGAAGAAGTGTTGAAGCAAAATTTGGAGGGTGAACGTTGTGCAATCCAAAGATACGAGGAAATCGCAGAGTTCACATCGGGCAAAGACCACTCCACCTATCAAATGGCGGTCAGTATCCTCAATGATGAACTCGAGCATGAACATGATATAGAGGATTTTCTCAAGGATATCAATAGACTCAAAGAGGATATCAAAAAATTCAGATTATAATGATTTTGGGCGGATTGATCATCCGTCCTTTTTTATGTCAATATGGGCTCTAGTTTGGTATAATATTATAATCCAACCAATCCAATATTGAGAGGTCAAATATGCAGGCAAATACTAAAAGAACAAAATTCATCCATTTCCTGATTTATCTGTTGACTGTACTTCTATCAGTCGCGTTTATATTTTTCGGTAATAAAGTGGCAAGTGGCAAGATGGACATCCTTATGGGCGATGAAGGATTTCAGATTGAAAAGGCGAAAGTCACCGAAATCGTTGGCGTTTATGACGAGAGTCTCACATCGGATGAAAAGTCAGGCCTGGTGATCAAAGACATCGCATTTAAAGCGGTGATTACAACAGGTGATCTCAAAGGAGACACTGTTGTTGGCATACAGAATCTGAACAGTTATATGATGGTTTTGCCCAAAGAGGTATCTGTCGGAGATAAAATATTGATTTACAATGTTCATAATGATGTCTTTAATACAGATTGGGTATATGGAGAATATATCAGGACAGATGCATTGATGGTACTTGGTGCTGTTTTTGTGATTTTGCTTTTGATCTTTGGAGGGTTTAAGGGCTTGCAGACTTTGGTGTCCCTAGCTTTTACAGTCTTGGCAATATTTGTGGTCTTTGTGCCTTCCATATTGTCGGGTTTCAATATTTATAGATCTGCAATAATCATTTGTGTATACATCACAGTGATGACCCTCATCATTGTGAGTGGTGTCAACAGAAAGACTGTCGCCGCCATCATAGGTTGTATCGGTGGAATCACAGTCGCCGCACTTTTGGTTGTTCTTATGGATGGAGTTCTCAACCTCACGGGACTTGTGAATGAGGAATCAGCCTACCTATTGATGTTGAATCTAGAAAATCCAATCGATTTGAAAGGCGTTTTTTTTGGAGCGATTCTGATCGGTGCCATGGGAGCGATCATGGACGTCGCCATGTCCATCTCATCATCTCTATTCGAGATTATGGAGACCTCTAAAAGTGTTGGCGCAAGAAAACTTGTTAAATCCGGTATGACCATTGGCAGGGATATCATGGGCACTATGTCCAACACACTGATACTGGCCTATATTGGGAGTTCGCTATCGATTGTCTTATTGCTGATCACATATAATCCATCATTGCTTGATTTGCTCAACAGGGAGATTGTGGTTATTGAAATACTGCAGGCACTGGTCGGCAGCATGGGCATATTGTTTACCATACCACTCACTGCAATAGCCAGTGGGCTTTTGTACACGAGAAAATAATGAGAGGAGGTTCTGATGAACTACACCACTGAACAAATATTATTTGCATTTGGCATTACACTTTTCGCGGGACTTTCCACAGGAGTTGGTAGTGCACTGGCATTCTACACCAAACAGACGAACAAGAAATTTTTATCCGGTGCACTTGGATTTTCGGCCGGTGTCATGATCTATGTTTCATTCGTTGAGATTTTCGTTAAGGCCAGAGAGTCGCTTGAAGGCATTTTAGGTGAAAGTCAGGGTTTTTTGATTACCACACTTGCATTTTTCGGTGGTATGGCACTCATTGCGATCATCGATAAGTTCGTACCGAGTTATGAGAATCCACATGAGATTCACGACCTATCAAAAATAAATGATTTGCATGAACTGGAAAACACGGAAGGGTATGCCCTTGAAGCCAAGAAAAAATCCGATGATCATGCACTCCTTAGAATGGGCATGTTTTCGGCACTTGCCATTGCCATACACAATTTTCCCGAAGGCCTTGCCACTTTCATAGCGGCACTTGAGGACCCTACACTTGGTATCAGCATTGGTATTGCCATTGCCATCCACAACATTCCAGAGGGGATTGCAGTATCCGTTCCGATATATTTCGCTACTGGAGACAAGAAGAAGGCTTTTAAATATTCGTTCTTGTCAGGCCTTTCAGAACCCCTTGGCGCGATAGTCGGATATTTCATATTGATGCAATTTTTCAATGATCTAATATTTGGAATCATTTTCGCTGCAGTGGGGGGCATAATGGTATATATTTCGCTGGATGAGCTATTGCCTACCGCTGAAAAATATGGCGAGCACCACATTGCAATCTATGGCATGATTGGTGGCATGTTGCTTATGGCCAGCAGTCTATTGTTGTTCACATAAGAGGTGGATATGAGCAAATCCAAATTAACCACATCGGTACTGACCCAAATCGCTATAGCAGTGGCTGCAATTATTGTCGGTGGTTACGCCATTTATATCGTCAGCAGTCAAATCCCGTTACCCGGAATGAAATATACGGCAATGTCACCCTATTTGTCGTTGATCATAGCAATCTTGCTGATCAGTTTTGATATCAAGAATATAATTCTTATTGTCAATGCTGTTTTTGCAATGCTGATGAGCATCATCAGTCCTTATATGGGGTTGTCGATTCTTTCGACCGGTATTTTGACTCAATTGGTGGATTATCTGATACCAAGTGGGCTGAAGTATCGCGTCCACATTGTGTCGGCATCTTATTCGTCTTTTGTAGCGGGCACAGCACTGACCGTTTCCAAACTGTTTATTGATTCGGTCGTGTTTGAAAGAATTAGTGGGCCCTATTTGCTTGTGTTGATGGGAATCGCTTTTGTCCTCGGACTTTTTGGGGCGCATTTCGGAATTATTATTGGGAAGCGGGTTAGAAAGCAAAATTAGGAGCAAACAAATATTACAATATGATTACAAAATAAATGATAATGATTATCATCTGCGTCGTTAGGATATAATACTGATAGTATTTAATCCGAAAGGATATAATAAACGACACTAGGAGGTAGTCTTATGAAATTCACATTACCGGAACTAAAGTTTGGCACAGGTGAACTCGAGCCTTATATTGACGAACAAACCATGATTATTCATCATCAGAAACATCACGGGGCATATGTGAGCAATCTCAATGCCGCGGTGGAAAAATATGATTCATTGTCCGATTGGTCAGTGGAATCTTTGCTCGAGAAACTGGACGAAGTACCTGAAGATATACGAATGACAGTCAGAAACAATGGTGGTGGGCATTATAATCACACACTTTTTTGGGAAAGTCTGACACCGGAGTATAAAGAACCAAGTCAAGATATGATGAAGTTGATTGTGGATGCATTTGGTTCATTTGAAGTTATGAAAGCGGAATTTAAGGATTCGGCACTCAAACGATTCGGAAGCGGTTGGGCATGGCTTGTAAAAGGAGACGATGGTCTCAAGATCATGAGCACACCAAATCAAGATGCGCCTATCAGGGACGGATATGTGGAACTTCTCGGTATAGATGTTTGGGAGCATGCTTACTACCTGAACTATCAAAACAAAAGAGCCGACTATATTGATGCGTTTTGGAATGTGGTCAATTGGTCGGTTGTGGAAGAACGATATAATAAGATTTAGTTGATCGGAGGCCTTAGATGCAGATGCTTAGAAATTTTGCTGTAACATTTGTCGTATTTATGGCAATTGACTTGATTTGGCTTGGCTTCATAGCCAAAAATCTGTATTCCAAATATCTCGGATACATCATGACGGACAAGGTGAACTGGGGAGCGGCACTATTGTTTTATGTTCTTTTCATAATCGGACTACTGTTCTTTGTGATTTCACCGGCACTAGACAAGAACTCATGGACATACGCACTAGGTGCTGGAGCGCTTTATGGACTGCTGACCTATGCGACCTATGATTTGACCAATCTGGCTACACTTAAAGATTGGCCAATCACTATCACTGTGATCGACATGATTTGGGGCACATCACTTGCGGCGTTGACTTCGATCATCAGCTTTTCAATAATACAAAGATTATAAAAAGATAAGAGCGCAGTTTGCTCTTATCTTTTTCGCGTAGTTAAGTTTCCGAAGGAAACTTATTAGCGTCTCAGTGGACAATTCATTATGCTACTGAAATGCTTTTTTTTATTTTTTGTGAAACTGATTGGTGACCTCGTCATAAAAGTATCCGGCATCACCCAGCACTTTGGAAATCATGTCATAATCGATATCCAAATCATCGCAAAGCGCATTCAAGTCATCATAAAAGTCTCTAAGTTTCATGTTGATGGTTCCGAGAAGTATCACCGGATCTTTGGGCAAATCATAGTTCATCACCATACCTCCTTTCCGGATGGAATTGTGTTATAATATTCTAAAAATTCGAGGTAAAAATCATGACTAACAACAAACGAGTGAAAGAAATTGATATAATTAGAGGATTTGCCTTGTTTGGAGTGCTTCTTGTCAATCTGACGATGATTGATGCAACACTCTTCAGTATGGAAAAGATTCCATTCAAGACGCTCTCAGGCATGGAATACATAGCGGCATGGTCCATCAGATTACTGGCACAAGGTAAATTCTATACAATCTTTTCATTTCTATTTGGTTTGGGTTTTTACTATTTTCTTAAAAAAGAGAATTCAGATATGGCAATGGATCGCTTTAAAAGAAGGTTGTATGCCTTGCTGATTTTAGGAATACTGCACACGTTTTTCATCTGGCACGGGGACATATTGCACGTCTACGCGTTGGCTGGTTTTTTTCTGATCAAAATGAAGAGTAAAAGTGACGGAGAGCTCATACGAAATATGATCGTGTTGTTTGTTTTTTCTACGACCGTAATGACATTGGGCTCCCAAGCATCCGGTTCACAGTTGACATTGACTGCCTCCGAGGCGATGTCTGCGTATCAGCAAGACTCATATTTTGAGATGGTCTCATATCGTATTCAAAATGAAGTGCCTATTGGTCTGTTCAACTTGATTGTTGTGATTCCCAAGGTGCTCGTACTGTTTTACGCAGGTTATTATGTAGGAAGAAAAGGCTGGTTCGATCAATTGGACACCCAGTGGAACAGAATCAAATTATACTGGGCGGTCAGTGGCGCTTTTTTTGCTTTGTCTTTGACAGTAATGTTGATTTTAGCTCATTCCAATAATGGGTTTGCTTTCAAGGGGTTCATCATATTTGAAGAATTATCCACCTTGTTTGGCAGTGTGTTTTATATGACCACCATCCTGCTTCTGATGCAAACCAAGGTGTTGAAGAGGTTACTCATGCCTCTTGAAAATCTGGGTAAGATGGCGCTGACAAATTATTTGCTCCAGACCATCTTTTGGACGACGATGATCAATGGGCATGGCTTGGGCTATTTCGGAAAAATTCCGTATGATGCCTATTTTCCAATTGCGCTGGGATTTATCGCGCTACAGATTTTGTTGAGCAATCTTTGGCTATCAAAATTCAAGCAAGGACCGGTGGAAAAACTTTGGCGTATGTTTTATAGAGGAACATCATAAGAACATGAAATCGGTAAGCGGTCTTGGTCCTCGGACAACCCTGCGCCTGATCTTCAAAAAACCATCATCATCGGGAAGAATCCGCCATTCGATGAAAGAAATCTCGCTCCCGACGATTTCCAGTCCGGTAATGTTTCTTGGATGGATGCAACAACCAGTGTTGAAGTACGGTAGCTCACCTTGTTTAGGGAATTTGGGTCTATGAGTATGCCCTACAATCAGCATTTTTTTATACTGTTCGATGAATTTTGAATAATTGACTTCAATTTTATGGCGCTTATGCGCGTTTTTGGCGGGACTTGCAGGATTTCTGAAGCCAATGATATGAAAAAAACGCCAAAAGTAGCGATTCAGAAACTTCATCACAGGCCAAATCTGATCATTGATGAAATCGCCTTGATGTCCATGGACAACAAACACTTCGCCACCGGAGGCCTCATCCTCCAGTACGATAGCTTCAGGAACTTCAATTCCTGGAAACAGTTCGCTGAAAAAAGAATCATACTCATCGTAGAATGAAAACAGGTTTTTTTCGATAAGATATGGTTTTTTGAAAGCCACATTGTGGTTGCCATAGATCATATGGAACCTGTTGGTGTCATAAAATGCTCTGAGCAACATAAAAACGTCACTATGGGCATATCGAATCACTTCAAAATTTTTGTGTTCCCACAGCTCGTCGCCATCTCCCACCTCAATATACGTGAAACCTTCTCTGAAGTAGTGCTGCAAGGCATGGTAATAAAGGTTCTGATTGTGTGCGAACTCGTCAGATAGGCTGTTGTCACCTCTATGAACATCACTGAAGAATATAATCTTTGAACTTGAATTTATGGTCATCCGGCGAGCCCTTTTGTAGGCTCCGGAGAGGCGTTCCATAGTAAACATTTGTTTCACCTCGTCTGTTTTTGGATTGCGTCAAATTTGTCTGTGCATTGAAAAATTTTCAATTACCGATTTTTCGCTCAACTCATCAATTAAATGACATGGCAGTTGGCTGATGCCGAGAGAAGCGCCCAAAATCATTCCTATAAGCATGCCACGGCCTGCAGAATCTCCCCCTGAGAGGATATTCTCTTGCATGGCCTTCAGGAAGTCCGTTTGATTTTTTAGAATCAGATAAAGAGTGGAAGGAAAAGCAAACTGGCTCGAGCAACTCTGTCCGATGTCCTTGATGGCGCTGACGGAATCTTCTTTTAGCCTGTATCTGACCGCATCATAATAGGGCTTGATGGAAGGATGTTCTGAGGTGTGTTGCTCTAGTGAAGCCACCAAAGGTTTGCCGATGATCAGGTCAAGAAGCCACTCCTGAAAAAACAATCCGAATTCGACAAGTTGCTGGTGGTTGTGGGTCAGTTCAGTCTGTTCTTTAATGAATCGGGGAAGATCCTTGTCATCGAAATGATAGAAAACAAGTGGAGCGATTCGGGAGATGCCTCCAAGTTCATCCGAAGAGGAGCCAAAATTATTGACGGGATCGAGCAATTGTAAGGATTCTTTTGAGGCATGGTCCAAATAGCCTTCGTATTTGTTCATGTAGGTCAACCAATGTGTCTTGAAAATGTTGATGTCAAAGCCTTTATTTGAAGCGATGCTTTTCAAAAGCAGGAGGCTTTGGTCACCATAATGGGTGAAATTCCCTTTGTGTTTGCCGCTGTGGAATAAATTCTTTGCAGGATCGGTATAGCGTTCAACATTCGAAGCTTCGATTTTCAATTTTTCTGTATCGTAAATCCAGTGGGTGCCAAGGGCGAACGCATCACCTATAAAGGCGCCGTACAACATACCTTTTAAGCGTTCCATAAAATCCCTCCTTATTGGTGTTACTTAATAAATTCTACTTTGTTCAGTTCGGTCTCCGAAAATCTTGCCATCGTATAAAGCGCGTCTGACAATCTGTTGATATACTTGACGAGATCACTTCTTATAGGCGCTTCTTCAGCGAGTTTGAGTATGCGTCTTTCCGCACGTCTGCAAACCGTTCTTGACACATGAAGCGCGGCACTGAATAGGTTACTGCCAGGAATGATGAACTGGAAAACCTCATCCCGGTTCATAAGGTCAAGATAATGATCGATGATGTTTTCAAGCCACACGGTATCATCTTCGCCGACTCTCTCTGGAAAGCTTTCGCCGTCTTGTGTCGCCAGTTCTCCTGCGACGTTGAAAAGTGACCTTTGAATTCTAAAGAGGATTTTTTTGATTTCCTCATCTTCACAATAGTTTCTGGCGAGACCGATGGACGAATTCAGTTCATCGATTGTACCATAACTTTCAACTCGAACGGAATCTTTAGGGACTCTTGTCCCGTCATATAAACTGGTAGTGCCCCTATCCCCTGTTTTTGTGTATATCTTCAACATAGTATCCTCCATTTAAATGTTTTATTATGATTTATTGTTACCCGAAATTCCATAAAAACACTCTGAATTCAAAAAAGAAATTGTTAAAGTTTTTAAAGAAATGTTATAATAACTTTATAGCATTTAGTAATCTGATATGATGGGGGAGAATGGCGTGGAACATTACAAGTGTACAGTATGTGGTTATATGTATAAACCTGAACGTGGTGATTGGATGCATGACATCCCTAAAAACACCTCTTTCGAGGATTTGCCTGACGACTGGAAATGTCCTACGTGCAATCAACCTAAAATGGCGTTTGAACCACTAAATCAGAATCAAGGGAGGTCAATATGATTCATAAGAGTGAAACCATTACAGACTATTTGGAAGCAAATTTTGATTTGAACCGCATCAAGACGTTACCTATAACTGATAAGTTTAGATTGATCAATTATATTAAATTGGTGAGTTCAGCAAGTGTCATAGCCAAAAACTACGATCTTGAAGCCATTCAAAATAGCGAATTCTATAATATGGATTGCACGTTTCAACTGTTGATCTCGTTGCTGACTTCCGGAGTGCCCGCAGACGTTCTATCAGATGTCATCGAGTCTTACTGTCGGAATTTTGAAAACAGTGACATATATTATGCCAAATTGCTCATGCTCGGCGCCGGAACGCTCATGATTCAACATGGAGTGGACCGGGATTCGATTATCAGCTATTTGATCATTTTGCTTGGCGATGATTTTTTAAGAAACAATTTCACTAGAATTTATGCTGAAAAAGACACCTTGAACATTACAGATGAAAACATGATCGATATCAAATACAAGACTTATGACTACACCTATAGAGAAATGAAGTACGATATGCTTGCCATATTAAAGGCGAGACACGAGTTCGGTTACGACAAAGCAAAAGAAATCATATTCGAACATTATGGAAACAAGAATCTGAAGTTCCACTTTACGTTGCTCGACCTGAAAGACAAGTTTGTCTCAGATTATATCTACAATAAACTGATGGTGGATTCTCCTAAGATGGACCGATTCCTCATGACCGCATCAAGATGCATCCTCTCAGAGATGAGTGTTCTTGAGACGCACTACTTGTTGAATGCAATTATTGGAAAATATACTGAATTCGACCAGCCTTACGAAGAAGTCATGAAAGACGTTCATGCCAGAGAGCTGGAAATTTTGAAGGCGATCTAAAAAATACGAGGGGTGCATCAGCAAAGCTGATGCACCCCTCGTATTTTTCGCGTAGGTA
>JACUUV010000122.1 GCA_014859095.1 Clostridia bacterium
AGAGAGTATGATCCGGTTTGGCTCAATGAATGGATTAAGTGCCTGAACTATAAGAAGACGGAGTGGGACAAGATTAACCATGAGCGGTATGTAGTGATTGAAGATAAGTATAGAAAATAGAAGGTGAACTCCTGCAAAGAGAACATGTGCAGGAGTTTTGTTATAACACATGAATTTGTAGAGTTTAGTTTAGTCTAATCATGACTCGACAAATTCCGAAAAATGATTTATAATAAAATCAATAAGATGTGTGGAGGCAGTCTATGTTTGCAGGAAGAAAAAAGGAATTGGCATATTTAGAAAAAAAATACAAAAGCATTCAGTCAGAATTTTTAGTGATCTACGGCAGAAGGCGAATTGGAAAGACTGAAATCCTTAAGAAGTTTGCGTCCGACAAGAAGCATATTTTTTATTCCGCAATAGAGACGGTTGATAAGAATCAACTGGAGTTGTTTTCCAAAGAAATTCTAAAAGGGACTGAATTCGAAAAATTCATAAGTACCTTTAAGTCATGGGAAGAAGCTTTTGAATTTCTTGCGAATCAATCCAAAGAACAACGGGTTTTACTAGTGATTGACGAGTTTCCTTATATGGTAAACGGAAATCCTTCGATTCCTTCTATTCTTCAAAATATTTGGGACTTCAATCTGAAAGATTCACAATTAATGCTGATTCTTTGTGGGTCATCCATGGCTTTTATGGAAAAGGAGTTGTTGTCAGTTAAAAATCCTCTGTATGGCAGACTCACTGGCACTTATAAAGTTGAAGAGCTATCTGTTTATGAAACTGCTGAATTACTTAAGGAAGTACCATTCAAAGGTGTTGTTGAGTATTATGGCGTTTTTGGAGGAGTGCCACACTATCTTATACAAATTGATCAGTCGATGTCATTTTTTGAGAATATTGAGAAGATCGCACTGGAAAGAGGTTCAATATTATTTAATGAAGTCGAGTTTCTGTTAAGACAGGAACTTAGAGAAGTTATGTCGTATTTCACGGTGATCCAAGCGATAGCCCTTGGAAGCACAACGATTAACGAAATTGAACAAAAATCGGCGATTGATCGAACAAAATTGACTTATTACCTGAACAATTTGATAGAACTTGGACTGGTTGAAAAAGAATATCCTGTGAATATGCCAATCAAACAAATGGCTAAGAGTCGAAAAGGTCTTTACTATCTGAAGGATTCATATTTCAGATTTTATTTCACATATATGTTTCCATATATGTCAGAATTGATTGATTCGGGTACTCATCATATTGTTGAAAGAATCATAAAGCCAGATTTGAATCGCTTTATGGGTATCGTTTTTGAGAAGGTTTGCAAGCAGTTTATGTCAAAGCTTAAAGGTGACGGACAAGCCCCGTTTTACTTCACAAAGTTGGGTCGGTGGTGGGAAAAGTCTGAAGAGATTGACATAGTTGCATTTGATCAAGATAGTAAATTGCTGATAGGTGAGTGTAAATGGACTTCAAGTCCTGTAGGAATTAAAATACTCAATAAGATGATTGTTCTGAACACCCAGATTATGCCCGATGCAAAAGAAACATGGTATTTTATATTTTCTAAATCTGGATTTACAAACGATTTGATTGAAACTTCTAAGTCTGATCCGAATATCAAGTTGGTTACGCTTGATGACATGCGCCCTTCTACGTAAAGACAAAGAAAATATGACCGAATGAAATTTCGGAAAGCAACCGATTGGTTGTATACTACCGCCATTTGCGTACCTGGTTCCCAAATGGCGGTAAGCCTGCGGAGTCCTAAATAAGACCTTGCTACCAAATGAGGCACAAGACAATGAAACAGGAATCTCCCACTTCAAAAGCTATGCTTTAAGTGGTGAGAGTGTTCAAAAGGAAACTAACAAGAGGTAAAAAACATGAATGAATATTCAAGAATATTGATCGAAGAATACTGTATAAGTCACAATTCAAAGAAAAGTCGACGCCTTTCGGATCTACTGGATTTGTCATATTCTTTCGGAAGAGAACCAACTGATGATGATGCCATTTTCTTAGAGAAAGCAATCCAAAGTGAGAGAAACTCAGAGTTGAAGGAAGCACTTAGTGATTTGGACGAATATCTATTTGGATAAGCAGAATGAAGTGAATACTGAAAATATAAGCACCGCTTATATTTTCCTTAAACAAGAACCAACATTAGTGGTGCAACAAAAGACCGATGGAGGAGATGCAAATGAAATCATATATAATCAGGATTGAACTGGAAGAATCGGATCCATTGATATGGAGAAATGTCATCATGCCTGCTGGTGCAACATTCAATAGACTTCATGATGTTATTCAAAGCGTGACGAATTTCAGTAGTGGTTATCCTCACTCTGCGATCCATTTGTTTGAATTTGATCTAGTGGAAGAGAATAGGATTGTCACCAA
>JACUUV010000002.1 GCA_014859095.1 Clostridia bacterium
ATGTCACCGTTAGGCGACTTAACTATCTTACTATAGGTTGTACCTTGAGTCAACCATTTATTTGAAGTTTTTTTGAAAAAAACTTCAAATCTGCTGACAAATTTATTGATACCCCCGAACGCTACCTTTAAACATCACATAAAACATTTTCTCAAAAAACTGGAATCATTACGACTTTTTCAATCGCAATGATTCCATTAACTCTTTTAATTATTATTTTATTGGCTTCATCGTAGGGAATAAAATGACATCTCTGATTGATGTTGCATTGGTAATCAACATGATCAGACGATCAACACCGATTCCAAGTCCTCCTGTTGGAGGCAATCCGACTTCAAGCGCATTGATAAAGTCCTCGTCCATCATATGAGCTTCATCATCCCCTGCCTCTTTTTGCAACAATTGATCTTCAAAACGTTGTTTTTGATCGATTGGATCGTTGAGTTCAGAAAATGCATTGGCAATCTCCCATGTATTTACAAAAGCTTCAAATCTATTTGTGATTGCTGGATTGTCAGGATTTCTCTTGGCAAGTGGTGAAACTTCAACAGGATGATGCAATACAAAAGTAGGTTGTATCAAATCAGATTCGCAGAACTCCTCAAAAGCTAAATTGACAAGATGTCCTCTTGACATTCTGGTCTCCACTTCCAAATGAAGTTGTTCCTTGGCAATTTTACGCGCTTCCACATCTGTGGCAATCTCGTAGAAATTCACACCTGTTTTTTTCTCGACGAGTTCATGCATTGAAGAACGGATCCAGGGTGGTTTGAAATCAATCATTGTTCCCTGATAGTTGACCACAGTGGTGCCATGTACCTTCTCACAACAATATGCCACCACATTTTCAGTGAGTTCCATCATATATTCATAGTCTTCATATGCCGCATAAAGTTCAACTGCGGTATATTCAGGATTGTGCTTGATGGACATCCCCTCATTTCTGAACATCTTTCCCATTTCGTAGACTTTGTCGAATCCACCTACTATGAGCCTTTTCAGATAAAGTTCATTGGCGATTCTCATATACATATCCAGGTCCAAAGTATTGTGATGTGTGATGAATGGCTTGGCAGTGGCACCACCGGCAATTGTACTGAGAATAGGTGTGTCCACTTCAAGGAAACCTTCACGATCAAAATACTCTTTCATTGATTTGATTATGACTGAACGTTGAAGAAATTTTTCTTTGACTTCAGGATTTACAATCAGGTCCACGTATCTTTGACGATATCTGATTTCCTGATCTTTTAAGCCATGCCATTTTTCAGGTAATATTTGTAAAGACTTGGACATCAGGATTACTTCTTCAGCTCTGATGGAAATCTCATCTTTTTGGGTTTTGAAAACAATGCCCTCAACTCCTACTATATCACCGATATCATAGGTCTTAAAGATTTCGTATTGCTCTTCACCGAGAGCATCTTTTCTCACATAGGATTGAATTCGTCCTTCACTGTCCTGAATATCAATGAATGATGCCTTTCCCATATCCCTTTTGGCCATGATACGACCGGCTACTCTAACATTTACTCCATCATGGGTGGTAAAATTGTCAAGGATCTGTTTTGAAAAATGCGTACGATCGTATTTTTCTATTTTAAATGGATCTTGACCAATTTCTCTTAATTTCGATAGTTTGTCTCTACGAATCTGTAGCAATTCACTTAAGTTCTCCACTTGCAATTCCTCCCAGTTTTTATTTATATTCAGTCTATTATAGTATAGCGAAGTTCCAAAGTCAATTCAACTGAACGCCTCAACCAGAATGTATTTCAAAACTTCCACGTCGGTGATACTGTTCACTTCATTTTTATAATGGGCAGCTTTCTGCAGGCCCTTCAAATACCAAGCCGCATGTTTTCGCATTTCCAGTGTCGCTATATGATTGCCTTTATAAGCAATCAGATTGTCATAATGTTCAAGAACCGTCAATAAACGTTCCGACTTTGTTGGTCTTAAAACCGGGCTCTCTCCCTTTAAATAGGCGGCAATCTCACCCAAAAGCCACGGATTGCCCTGAATCCCTCGTCCAACCATTATGCCGTCGCAATTGGTTTGTTCCCTCATTTTTTTGGCGTCTTCCACAGTGAATACATCACCATTTCCGATTACAGGAATTTTAACTGCCTCTTTCACTGCCTTTATGATTTGCCAGTCGGCTTTTCCGGTATACAACTGTTCACGTGTTCTTCCGTGAATTGCAATTGCTTCCACTCCGGAAGCTTCAGCAATTTTTGCGATTTCCACAGCATTGACGGATTGGTCATCCCAACCTTTTCTTATTTTCACAGTCACTGGCTTCGTTGAGATCTTAACTGCCATTTTCAAGAGCTGTTCAGCTTTTTTCAGATCTTTCATCAACGCGGAGCCTTCTCCATTGTTGACGATTTTAGAAGCCGGGCAGCCCATGTTGATGTCCAGAATATCATTGTTGTGGCCATTAAGCACATCTTGGATGGCCTCAAGTTTATCGGGTTCCGCAGTGAAAATTTGTAAAGCGATCGGACGTTCTTCTTCCAGAATTCTCATCAATCTTTGTGTCTTCTGATCTTTATAATAAAGGGCATTGACACTGATCATCTCACTGACCATCAATCCTTCGTGAAACTTCTTGCAAATCAATCTGAAAGCCATATCGGTCACTCCAGCCATTGGGGCAAGAACAACATCATTTTTCAGCTCAATATCACCAATTCTCATATTACTTCAGTTCCTCTGTCTGTTTAGGATGACGATTCATATGATATATGAAGTTCAATCCATCCAAAGTTAAAAATTTGTCTACAACATCAATCTCTTTTGATTCTGAAGCTATTAATGTGGATAATCCACCCGTCGCAATCACTTTGACCTCATTGCTGCCCAGTTCTTGCTTCATTTTTCCGACAATATAATCCACACTTCCCACATAACCGTATATGATTCCCGCTTGTACACTTTGTGTCGTGTTTTTGCAGATGACACGATCCGGTTTGACCAATTCAACACGCGTAAGTTTCGCAGCGCGTTCATACAGCGCATCTGCTGATATTTTTATGCCTGGAAGGATTGCACCCCCGAGATATTCACATTTTTCACTCACTGCGCAAAAAGTGGTCGCTGTCCCGAAATCAATAATGATCAAAGGACCACCATACTTCTTGAATCCTGCCACCGCATTGACTATTCTGTCTGCTCCAACTTGTCTAGGATTGTCATACTTGATATTCATACCTGTTTTTATTCCAGGGCCGATTACTATGGCTTCTTTCCCAAAATATTTTTGAGCCATATGAAGCAAAGAATACATGACATGAGGGACAACGGAAGAAATTATGATATCCTGTACTTCATCAATTCTCAAATTTTCGTATTTGAAAAGCTGCGTTATGAAAATTCCAAGTTCATCTGCTGATTTCGAATGGTCTGTGGCCATCCTCCAATTGGTCAACAGTTGACTGTCTTTGTAAACCCCCATGACAACATTGGTGTTGCCCACATCAAAAGTTAATAACATAGTTCCTCCCGGTATCATTATACATATCCATTAATGCCTCTAACAGATACTTCTCCGAAAAATACAGCCTCATCTGTTCCATCTTCATTGGTCACAATAAGATTCCCGGCATTGTCTATGGTTTTCGCAAAAGCAGTTCTTGTTCCGTCCCCTATTGTAATATTTACGTTTTCACCAATGGTGACTGATTTTTTTATATTGTATTCCACAACAGAATCATATAACCCGTCATGAACGAATTGATTATAATACATTTCGAATATTTCTACAAATCTTTTAATAATATTTAATCGGTTGACAGGTTTCCCACGATTTTCAATCATCAGTGAAGTGGCTTTATCTGCAATGGACTCATCAAATACGCTCTGACTGACATTGATTCCGACTCCAACCACCATATAATGGATGTGTCCAAGTTCAGCGCTGAGTTCCGCCAATATCCCGCATACTTTTTTGCGTTCGATGACGATATCATTTGGCCATTTTATTCCAGTGACCAGCCCAGTCTCCTCTTCTATGGCTCCACTCGCGGCAGCTGCTGCTATTAGTGTGATCTTGGAGACCATGTCAGGCGATAAGGAAGGTTTTAAAAGCAAACTCAACCATATTCCGGAATCCTTTTCCGAAATCCATGTTCTTCCCATTCTACCTTTCCCTTTGACCTGTTCTCTTGCGACAATCAGAGATTCCATGAAATCGCTTGTTTCTCCAAGTCTCTTGGCTTCATTGTTGGTAGAGTCCACTTGATCGAAGTAAAGAATCTGATTGACAAGATTCGAATTGCAAGTGATCTGCTCAAGTGCAATCTGGTCGATATCAGAAGACTTGCGTTTCAAATGGTATCCTTTATTGGTGACTGAAACGATTTGATAGCCTTCTTTTTTTAACGTCTGAATATGTTTCCAAATTGCAGTTCTAGAGACACCGAACATTTGACTCAGGTTTTCTCCGGAGATATAGCCATCTTTTTGGTCAATCAGCACTTTCAAAATCTTGTTTTTCATATGAATACCATCCTCAATAAATTCGATAACATTATAACATAAATCTACGCAACATGATAAAAGAAACCCCAAATCACCATTAAAAATGTGATTTAGGGTTTGAGATCTCATACGTCATTAATTTTTTTTACTAGAATCCACCAAACAGCGAAAGCATTACACCAGCGGATACTGCTGAACCGATTACACCAGCGACATTCGGACCCATGGCATGCATGAGAAGGAAATTGCTTGGATCAGCCTTTTGACCGACAACTTGTGATACTCTGGCCGCCATAGGAACAGCAGATACTCCTGCCGAACCAATCAATGGATTTACTTTTTCTTTAACGAACAGATTCATTAATTTTGCAAGCAATACGCCTGAGCCTGTTCCAATAGCAAATGCCACGACACCAAGAGCGACAATTGCAAGCGTCTCAACTTTGAGGAACGCTTCAGCGGATGCTGTCGCACCAACTGTAACTCCGAGGAAAATCGTTACGATATTCATAAGTGCATTTTGAGCAGTGTCAGACAATCTACCTACAACTCCTGATTCCTTAAATAAGTTTCCAAGCATCAGCATACCTACTAGCGCTCCCGCCGGTGGTACAATCAATGAAACAATCAGTGTGCCCAAAATTGGGAAAACGATTTTTTCAAGCTTTGAAACCGGGCGAAGTTGCTTCATTTTAATCTGGCGCTCTTCTTTTGTGGTCAGAAGTTTCATGATCGGTGGTTGAATAACCGGTACAAGTGCCATATACGAATAAGCCGCAACAGCAATCGAGCCCATGATATGTGGTGCCAATTTTGAAGACAGGAATATGGCAGTCGGGCCATCCGCTCCTCCGATGATACCGATTGAAGCCGCTTCCGCCGGTGTAAACAATCCCGATGCTATCGCACCAAAGAAAGTAATGAATATACCGAACTGTGCCGCGGCGCCGAGTAACAAAGATTTAGGATTCGCGATAAGCGGGCCGAAATCCGTCATGGCTCCTACACCTAAAAAAATCAGCGGTGGAAATATTCCAAGTTTGTTTCCCTGGTAAAGATAGTACAGGAGTCCTCCGACTTGGCTAATGCTGCCATCTGCGGCATATACCGGCGGAGTCATCATACCTGCTTCGGGAAGATTCGTGAGGAACATACCAAATGCTATCGGTACAAGCAACAATGGTTCAAATCCTTTACGAATCGCCAAATAGAGGAGAAAAAACGACACACCAATCATAATCAACTGTGGACCCGTCATATTATCAAATCCGGTGGTCATGTAAAAATCTTTAATTGTTTGAAACATAGTGCATCTCCTTTCATAGCTAGTAATATTCGGATTATCCGATAACTACTAGAACGTCCCCTGAATTTACTGATGCACCTTTATTTGTATTGATGGAAAGAACCTTGCCACCTGCCGGTGCCGTGATTTCATTTTCCATTTTCATAGCTTCCAGGATCAATAACACATCCCCTTGGCTTACAGTATCGCCAACTGCCACTTTAATGTCGAATATTGTTCCAGGCATCGGAGATACGACTTTTTCTCCACCTTCAGCAATTGGTGCAGCTGCAGCTGGTGCTGCCGCTTTAGGTGCTGCAGCTGGTGCAGGTGCGGCAGTCGCCGCTGGAGCCGTAGCTCTTGGTGCCGTTCTTTGAACTGGTGAGGCTACGCCTCCCACTTCTTCAACTTCAACTTCGTATGCTTTTCCGTTAACTGTTATATTAAACTTTTTCATCACATTCATCCTCCAATAATATTAGCATTAAAATCTAGAAGCCATGACTTCGCTTCTTCCGGTTTGACCCCATACAGGTGTATTGTCCGAAACTCTGGTTATATTACTCACAACAATGTTGTGCATTGATGTATTGAGTGAAGCGGCAATCGCAGCTGTGATTACAGCAATAAGTTCTGATTGGTCCTCTTCTTTTGGTTCTTCCACAACAGGTTTCTGGGCAACAACAGGCTCGACTGTTTTGATTTCAGGTTTCATGTTTGAATCCATTGCCATGATGATTTTTGACATCAAGACTGTCAACCCCCAAATCAAAACCAATGCGGTAAATGTTATGCCCATGCCAAGCATTATTACATATATGGTTGCAATGAGTTTATCTCCCATCGGCATTAGTGCAAAACTATCAGCGTGTGTAAACTGTTCTAAAATTTCCATTTAGTCACCTCTTCCTAACTACATCGGTAGATTTCCGTGTTTTTTGGCGGGTCTTGTCTCACGTTTAGAAGAAAGCATATCAAATGCATCAATCAATCTTGGACGTGTTGCCGCAGGTTCAATGACATCATCTACAAAACCACGCTCAGCCGCTTTATAAGGCGTTGCGAATTCATCTGTGTATTCTTGAATCAACCTAGCGCGGGTCTCAACGGGATCATCAGCGCTTTGAATTTCTCCTCTGAAAACGATGTTTGCAGCACCCTGTGGTCCCATTACCGCGATTTCTGCTGATGGCCAAGCCAAAACGAGATCCGCACCAAGGTCTTTAGAGCACATTGCAAGATATGCGCCACCATATGCTTTTCTGACGATCAATGTCAATTTCGGTACAGTCGCCTCACTATAAGCATAAAGCATTTTTGCACCGTGACGAATAATTCCACCATACTCTTGTTGAGTTCCAGGAAGGAAACCAGGAACGTCTACAATGTTCAACAAAGAAATATTAAAAGAGTCACAAGTTCTAATGAAACGGGCTGATTTGTCTGATGCGTTCACATCGAGGCAACCCGCCAATATTTTTGGTTGATTGGCTACAATACCGATTGTCTTACCATTCAATCTCGCAAAACCAGTAATGATGTTCTTTGCGTAATGTGGCAAATACTCCATGAAATCTCCACCATCAACTACAGCGCGAATCAAATCATGCATGTCATATGGTTTGTTGGGATTTTCAGGCATCATGGAATTCAGCGCTTCTTCAAGAGCGTTTATGTCATCCTCACATGCATACTCAGGAGCAGTCTCCATATTGTTTGATGGAAGGTAACCAAGTAGCCTTCTGATGTCTTCAATGCACTCTTGATCGGTCTTGGCGATAAATTGTGACACACCACTTACCGAGTTATGTGTCATTGCTCCACCAAGTGCTTCAGCAGTAACTTCTTCGCCGGTTACAGTTTTGATGACTTGTGGTCCAGTGATAAACATTTGTGATGTCTTATCCACCATGAAGACGAAATCCGTAAGTGCTGGCGAATAAACCGCACCTCCGGCACAAGGTCCCATGATAGCAGTGATTTGTGGGATTACTCCAGAAGCCATTGTATTCTTGAAAAAGATTTTACCGTATCCGGATAACGCATCAACAGCTTCTTGAATTCTTGCTCCACCCGAATCGTTGATTCCGACTATCGGTGCACCCATTTTAAGTGCGTTGTCCATTGCCTTGCAGATCTTGCCTGCATGCATTTCACCAAGTGATCCACCAACAACTGTAAAGTCTTGAGAGTAAGCGTAGACCAAACGGCCGTCTACCTTACCATAACCTGTTATAACACCTTCTGCAGGTGCTTCGACACTTTCCATGCCAAAATTGGTGCAACGATGCTTAACAAATGCATCCAATTCAACAAATGTGCCTTCGTCAAACAGCAAATCCAAACGCTCTCTTGCCGTAAGTTTTCCACTTTCGTGTTGTTTGGCTATGCGTTTTTCTCCACCACCAGCTACGATTACTTCTTTCCTACGTTTTAAATCATCCAACTTGTTTACAGACATTTTGTCCCTCCACCCTTTATTTATTCAGATCGTTCGCTTAATTCCACCAAAACCCTGTTTGAGCTTTTCGGGTGAACAAATGCAATCTTTGCTCCACCTGCACCATATCTCGGTTTTTCATCGATCATCTTCATACCTTTTGAAAGCATATATTCAATCGCCTCTTCAATATTGTCCACTTTGAATGCGATATGTTGAACGCCTTCGCCATTTTTTTCAATGAAATTGGCTATTGGTCCTTCTTCTGATGTGGATTCGAGCAGTTCAATCTCTGTATCACCAACCGGTAAAAATGCCACACGAACTTTCTGATCATCAACAACTTCAGTTCCTTGTAACTCTAGACCGAGTATATCTTGGTAAAACTTGATGGATTCATCCAGATTCTTCACAGCAATACCGATATGATCGATTTTTAATGTTTTCATTGATATCCCTCCGCATTTGCCTTTACTATTTTAACAATTCTAAAAATTCAAGTAAATATACTAATTAAACGATAACTCGTTTTGACTTACTAAAATAAAGTCTTTTTTTCACCTAATATATATTTTTTTAACTCACACTTGAAGTGCCATTTTGACATCATCAAATACAGCATCTACTGCTGAATATGGATCCATCGCGCGATCTGCGACCCGTTTAGCGTAATATTCGAGTTTCTCCTCTTTTTGAGATTTGTCCAGTATAGTATGTTCAATGCGTTCTTTGATCAACTCGACAACTTCATTTTTCGCATTGTTGGCTCGTCTTTCATCGAATAATTCATTGTCAATCATATAAGTCCGATGCATGTGAATGGCTTCCAACAGTTCATCAATTCCTTGATTATCAACAGCTACCACCATTTTAACAGGAGGTCTCCATTTGATGTCCTTATTGAAATCGAGCATCATCTCAATTTCTCTGGCAGTTCTTTTCGCTCCATCCCTATCTGATTTGTTGACCGCAAACACATCTCCTATTTCCATGACTCCCGCTTTAATCGCTTGAATATCATCCCCTAAACCTGGAACCATAACCATAACAGTTGTATCGCAGTTTTTAACGATGTCTATTTCAGATTGACCGACACCGACAGTTTCAATAAATATATAGTCTGAACCCATTATGTCCAGTACCTTTATTGCCGCTGATGTCGCTTCTGAAATGCCACCCAGATGGCCTCTCGCTCCCATGCTTCTTATAAACACGCCGGAATCCATACTTAAATCGTTCATGCGAACTCTGTCACCGAGTATGGCTCCGCCTGTAAAGGGAGAGGTTGGGTCCACTGCAATTATGGAAACCGATTTATCTTGTTTTCTTAGTGCTTTGGCGAGCTTGTCGGTCAATGTGCTTTTTCCCGCTCCAGGAGGTCCTGTAATTCCTATGACAAATGCATTTCCGCTTTTGTGATAGAGTCTTTTGAGAATTACCAATCCCTCCGGATCTTTGTTTTCAAGCAATGAGATCAACCTTGCAGCAGCACGTTTGTCTTTTCCGAGCAGTCTTTTTTCGATATCCATATTTGCCATCCTCCCAAGTGACCATGGGTGTTTAGGTCATTGATTTCTATCTTTTTGCCACATTCTCTCTGATGTAATCTATAGTGACTTGTGTAGGTGTTCCTGGTGTGAAAATTGCTTTGATTCCTTTTTCTTTTAGTGCAGGAATATCATCCGTAGGGATTACTCCCCCACCGATTACAAGAATATCATCTGCTTCCTCCGCTTTCAAAAGATCTACCACTCTAGGCAAAAGCGTATTGTGGGCGCCTGATAAAATACTCATGGCAATACAATCCACGTCTTCCTGAATCGCTGCATTTACAATTTGTTCAGGCGTTTGTCTAAGTCCTGTATATATTACTTCCATGCCCGCATCACGAAGTGCTCTAGCAATTACTTTCGCACCCCTGTCATGTCCGTCAAGGCCCGGTTTAGCCACTAAAACTCTTATTGGTCTATCCATTTTTTCCTCCTCATATCCACTATGAACTATAAGTTTACCGTTTGTTGGTACTCTCCGAAGACTGCTCTCATGACATCACAGATCTCACCGAGTGTCGCATAGGTCTTAACAGCTTCAAGTACATAAGGCATTACATTTTCAGTACCTTCACATGCTTTTTTGAGGGCTGATAAAGTTCCTTCGACTTTTGCATTGTCTCTTTTTGCTCTGAGTTCAACCAATTTCTGTTTTTGCATTTCCCCGACTGTAGGATCTACTCGAAGCAAACCTTTAGGCGCTTCTTCTTCAATTTGAAATTTGTTGACACCGACAACAATAAGCTCATTATTCTCAATCTTCTTCTGATAATCATATGCCGCATCCATAATTTCTTGTTGGATGTATCCTGAATCAATCGCTTTTGCTGCACCACCGATATCATCAATCTTTTTAATATAAGCATACGCCTCATCTTCAATCTCTTTTGTTTTAGCTTCAATATAGTAGGATCCTGCCAATGGGTCGACCACATCTGTGACACCACTTTCATTGGCAACAATTTGTTGTGTTCTAAGTGCAATTCTCACCGAATCTTCAGTTGGAAGAGCCATAGCTTCATCTCTGGAGTTGGTGTGCAAACTCTGAGTTCCACCGAGTACAGCAGCAAGCGTTTGAATAGCTACTCTGACAATATTGTTGTCAGGTTGTTGGGCTGTAAGTGTAGAACCACCTGTTTGGGTATGGAACTTGAGTTGCATTGATTTTGGATCCTTTGCACCGAATCTATCTTTCATGATTCGAGCCCAAAGTCTTCTGGCTGCCCTGTATTTCGATACTTCTTCAAGCAAATCGTTGTGTGCGTTGAAGAAGAATGACAACCTAGGCGCGAAATCATCAATGTCAAGACCGGCTTTTATGGCCGCTTCAACATACGCGACTCCGTCAGCGAGTGTAAATCCGACTTCTTGGGCTGCTGTGGATCCAGCTTCTCTAATGTGATACCCTGAAATAGATATCGTATTCCACTGTGGCACTTCTTTTGAACAATATGCAAATATATCTGTGATCAATCGCATTGAGGGTTCCGTTGGAAAAATGTACGTGCCTCTTGCGATATATTCTTTAAGTATGTCATTTTGGATGGTACCTCTGAGTTTTTCAGATGATGTACCTTGTTTTTCGGCTACTGCGATATACATTGCCAACAGTACTGAAGCTGGAGCGTTGATGGTCATCGATGTGCTGACTTTATCAAGAGGAATACCATCGAACAAAATCTCCATATCCGCCAAGGAGTCGATTGCAACCCCTACTTTTCCGACTTCACCTTCAGATAAAGGATGATCCGAGTCGTAACCGATTTGCGTAGGTAAGTCAAATGCAACTGAAAGACCGCTTGATCCTTGCTCTACCAAGAACTTGTACCGCTTGTTCGATTCTTCTGCTGTAGCGAATCCCGCATACATTCTCATTGTCCAAAACTGACCTCTGTACATGGTCGGTTGAACACCTCTCGTATAAGGGTACTGTCCTGGAAATCCTAAGTCATTTGCATAATCCATATCTGCAATATCAACAGGTGTGTACAATCTATTCACCACCGAACCCGATCCTGTAGTGAATTCTGTCTTTCTTTCCGGACGTTTTTGCAATTTTTCTTGCGTTTTAGCATTTTCTTTATCTACAGCATCTTTAAGAATAGAAATCTGATCCTTGTTAAACATCATTAACTCCTCCTTTAATTATTGACCGCATAAGGCATTTTGCCTATATAAGAATATCACAAAATCAACCAAACATCATTGTTTTTGTTAAAGTATAATTGTATACTTTCATAACCATTTGTCATCAACTAACAAAAAAAGACCAATAATTTTGTTGCAAGATTTCTTGCAATACTATCTTCAAGTCAAATTCATCACTTTTTGATTAAAACAGCGTTGAGCCAATATTGATGTGGATGGCTTTCTCTGGCATCTTGAGTTTTCCACAATGTATCCACTTCAAAATCATTTTGTTTTGCCATGAGGTCGGTAAATTTCAATTCATCAAAATCGTTGAAGAAACGACCATGTCTCAACTTTTCATCAGTCCCATATTTGAATGACATATAAAGTGCTCCACCGGGTTTCAAGGCTTTCTTGAATTTGGAAATAATCTCTATGATCTCTTCAGTATGAAAATGTAAAAGAATAGCGCTCGCCCAAATGCCGTCAAATTCGTTTTCATACTTGATATTCATCACATCGACTTGAAGCACTTCATTGTTGAGAAGTATTTTACCTCTATCGACCACTTCCTTCGCAAAATCAATTGAAACTACTTCATATTTTTGATCATTGAAATAATGGCTGTCCCGTCCGGATCCAAACCCAACATCCAAGATTTTATCACCAGGTTTGAGATGCTTCTCGAACACAGAATAAATACCGCTAAGGTCAATCCCAAAAGTATTTTTGTAAAGATCCATCGCATGGGTGTTATAATACTGCTTCATCATTTGTTTAGACATGATATCTCCTTTCGTCTATGTTGTTGCTTTGTATTTGACAGGTTCGGTTTCATAGAGATTGTTGCCATGAGCATCAATGACCACAATAGCCTTGAATTCCTCTACTTCAAGCTTCCTGATTGCTTCTGCACCAAGATCATCATACGCGATGACATCATTTTTTTTGACCGCTCTGGCAATAAGTGCTCCAGCACCGCCGATTGCGGCAAAATAGACTGCTTTGTGTGTTTGCATAGCTTCAATGACTTCTTGACTTCTTTCTCCCTTTCCAATCATCCCTTTCAGTCCCAATCCGAGAAGAGGCAAAGTCATTTCGTCCATTCTATAACTGGTCGTCGGTCCGCAAGCTCCTATGACCTTTCCTGGTGCAGCCGGCGAGGAACCTGAATAATAAATGATTGATCCATTTAGCTCAAATGGCAAGTCCTCTCCTTTTCTAATGGTTTCAATCAATCTCTGGTGTGCTGCATCTCTAGCTGTGAAAATGGTTCCCGAAAGCTCGACTTGATCTCCAGCTTTAAGATTCTGTATCGATTCATCTGTAAGTGGTGTTTGAATTTTTATAATAGACATTTGAACCTCCTACAAATAAGCCACAGCGTGTCTGGATGCATGGCAATTGATATTGACGACAATAGGAAGACCCGCGATATGAGTCGGATAGATTTCCACATTGACTCCAAGTGCGGTATTTACACCACCAAGTCCCTGAGGACCGATTCCCAAGTGGTTTATTTTTTCGAGGAGCCGATTTTCCAGTTCCGAGATGTGAGGCAGGGGACTTGATTCATCCACATTTCTGAATAGTGCTTTTTTGGCGATTTGTGCGGCTTTGTCCACTGTTCCTCCAATTCCGACGCCCACCACGATCGGTGGACAGGGATTGGGGCCCGCCTCCTTTACAGTATTTAGAACAAAATTCTCCACGCCCTCCATTCCGTCAGACGGCTTCAACATTTTAAGTTTTGACATGTTCTCACTTCCAAAACCTTTGGCTGCAAGCGATATTTTCAGCTGATCTCCTGCGACCAGTTCATAATAAACAACTCCCGGTGTATTGTCTTTCGAATTGATTCTAAGTAAAGGATCACTCACTACCGACTTTCTCAAAAAACCTTTTTCATAGCCATCTCGAATACCTTGCTGTATAGCTTCTTCAAGCACTCCACCCGAAATGTGGACCTCTTGGCCTATTTCCACGAAAACCACGACCATTCCGGTGTCCTGACAAATGGGCATCTGTACATCTTTTGCTATTTGGGAATTGAGCAGCAAGTCACTTATAATACTTTTTCCAATGGGAGAAATCTCATTTGTTTCCGCCCTTGCAAGCGCATCTTCAATGTCCTTTCCAATATTGTAATTGCAATCGATACACATTTGACTTATCTTTTGAATTATTTGATCCACACGAATTTCACGCATTTTTGCCTCTTTTTTCTTCTACTTTGTCCATGAATTTTTCCACATTGATTATATAGCGTTCGTGCCTGCCCTCTCCGATTTTCTCGATTTCATCATAAGCCTCAATCTTAAAAGTCAATCTTTTTCCTTCAATGCCTACGAGCTCCGCAACCGCTTTTACCTTTTGACCGGTCGGTGTGGCAGCGACGTGTACGACGTCCACCGACATCCCTACAGTGCTGTAATCGGAATCAAGGCCTTTCTCAGCACATTTGAGCGCCGCATTTTCCATCAAACCGATCATCATCGGTGTTGAAAAGACGAAAATACTCCCACTTCCAAAGGCTGCCGCAGTATGTTTTTCTTCTACTATGAGTTCTGATGTATATGTGTCCCCAACATTTAATCTGTTCATAATCCAGTTCCTTTCTCTTTCCAAATATTTATGTCTATCATATCATCAGTGACTGGAATTATACAACAAAAAAACTCCGGGACTGTTCATACCGGAGTTCGATCGATTTTGATTATGCATTACTTTCAAAAGGGTTTTCACCATCTTTCTTTGACGAAGCATCCTTTTCTTCCTCATCTGAATCTTCACTGAGTTTTTCATTCAACTTATCAAATGCGGCTTTTTCTTTTTCTTCCTGTTCTCTGGTCAATCGTCTTTCTTCTTCGATTTTCCCTTTGGTGCTTTCGACTTTCTCAGTCAAAGCTTCGATGCCTTCATCATAAGCGACTTTGAATTCCTCACCACTGATGGTCTCATATTTGAGAAGCGCTTCAGCTATGACGTGGAGTTTGTCCACATGTTCTTCAAGCAATGTCTTCGCTTTATCATACGCCTTGTCGACAATATTTCTTACTTCTCTATCTATTTCAGAAGCGACATGTTCCGAGTAATTTTTCATCGATGTGAAATCTCTTCCAAGGAAAACTTCATCTTCGGTATCATAACTCATTGATCCGAGATTATCGCTCATGGCATACTTTGTTACCATGGCACGCGCAATTTTCGTGACTCTTCCGAGGTCGTTTTGTGCTCCTGTGCTGATATCACCAAGAATCAAACTTTCTGCCACTCTACCACCAAGTAGTATGATGAGTTCTCTTTCCATACCTTTTTTAGTAGCATAACTTCTGTCTTCCTCAGGCAATTGCATCGTGAATCCGCCTGAGCGGCCTCTAGGAATTATGGTGACTTGGTGAACCGGATCGGTTTCTGGAAGGGATTGAGCGATTACAGCGTGACCTGCCTCATGATAGGCCGTCAATTTTCTTTCCTTTTCACTCACAAGTCTGCTTTTTTTCTCAACTCCTGCAATAACCTTTATGATTGCATCTTTTATGGTTTCCATTCTAATGATCTTATCACTGATTCTGGCTGACAGCAATGCCGCCTCATTCATGACGTTTTCAAGATCGGCCGGTGTGAATCCCGGTGTACTTTGTGCAAGTTTTGCATAGTTCACATCGTCGGCAATAGGTTTGTTTTTCGCATGAACCCTTAGAATTTGTTCTCTTTCTCTGACATCCGGTATTCCAATCATTACTTGTCTATCAAAACGACCTGGTCTGAGTAGTGCGGGATCCAATATGTCAGGGCGGTTTGTTGCAGCAATTATGATGACGCCCTGATTATCAGTAAAACCATCCATTTCAACCAAAAGTTGATTTAAGGTTTGTTCTCTCTCATCATGACCACCACCCATACCTGCGCCTCTTCTACGTCCAACCGCATCAATTTCATCGATAAAAACAATACAAGGCGCGTTTTTCTTGGCTTCCTCGAATAAATCTCTTACCCTTGAAGCACCAACACCTACGAACATCTCTACGAAATCGGAGCCAGATATGGTATAGAAAGGAACCCCTGCTTCGCCGGCACAAGCCCTTGAAAGATATGTTTTACCTGTTCCTGGAGGGCCAACCATCAAAATACCCTTTGGAATTCTCGCACCAAGTGCTAGGTAACGTCTAGGCAGTTTTAGGAAATCCACGATTTCTTCCATTTCCTCTTTTTCTTCTTTGAGTCCAGCGACATCTGCGAATGTGATTTTTCTACCGGAATCTTTGACAATTTTCGCTTTGCTCTTACCAAATGACATCACTTTGGAGCCGCCGCCTTGCGAATTTTGCATAAATACAAACCAAAACACCACAAGCAGCAATATCATGATGATGGTTGGCAATATCTCGATCAGGAATGGTGTGTTGGCAGGCGGAATGCCTGTCACTTTCACAAGATTTCCACTTTCTTTAAGCTCCAGTAGCAACTCACCGGTCTTTTGTGCCAACATACTTGGAACATAGCTGGTGAATTTCGAGCCGTCATTCAACAGACCCGTAATGCTGTTGCCGTCTATTTGAACTTCCTGAATTTGATTGTTTTCCAATTTAACCATGAATTCATCATATGAAAAATCAACTGACTTCTGGGTATTAACACCCGACATCGTCACCAATATCAAAATCCCAATGAAAATTGCAATATAAATTGATGCGCCTCTTAAACCTTTCTTCATAGCATCCTCCCTTATCGAGTGTACATCACATTATTTTAGCACAATTATCGTTTTTCAACAATATCTTGTAGGCTTATTATCATAATGTTTTTTGTGTCTTTTGTTATTTTACAATGGTCGTGGATACGCATGCCATGGACCCATACAATTTTTTCGTCATCACAAACCAACCATATCGCATCCCGTTTTGCCACCTGCACTTTTTCATCAATAAAGAAGTCCTTGATTTTTTTATGTCCTTTCATCCCCAATGGTATGAATCGGTCTCCTGTGTTTCTGTTCCTGACTGTCAACTTTCCATTAACCTGATCGGCATCTATTGCCACTACCCATTCATCTGTGGTGACACCCGAAAACCTTTTAATATCCATATGGGTTACACATAGTTCAGGTGCTTTTTCAGTCCTTCTGCGGGTATCAATTTTTGATACCACATAATCACCATATACATTTGCCACTTCATAATGTTCATCCAAACGAATAGAAGTATTGGTTCTACTGAGATTTAGAATCTGGTTCAGCTGATCGGATGATATATCGACCAAATGTTTTCGAATACTCTTGATGCAATACCGCATCAGTTGCTTTTGTTCGGAAACAGTCAGTAAAGTAAAGGATGTGCCCCTGATGATTATCTTATCTTCTTCTGAAACGCACATGCTTTTGAACATGTTTTGGACATGGATTTTCCAGAATGATTTCTCTTCTTTCATCATTTCTGTGGTTCTGAAAATGGTGTCATTGATTGAAGGATTGAAGTTGTTTTTTATATAAGGTATGAGTTCATTACGGATTTTATTTCTGACATAGTCATTTTCATCATTGGTATGATCTCTTCTGGCCACAAGATCGTTTTGTTCACAATAAAGCTCTATCATGGCCCGATCCACTTCCAATAACGGCCTGATGAAAACACCATCTCGGATGTATTCGATGGATGATAGTCCATCGATTCCGGATCCTCGAAACAAATTTATAAAAAAAGTCTCAACCAGATCGTTACGATTCTGACCAATGGCGATTTTCGTTCCCCCGATTTTGATCCTCACTTCCTCAAATTTCTCATAACGGACCCTGCGACCGGCTTCCTCGAATGATAGTCCATGCCCTAATGCATACTCGGATACATCGACTTTGAAGGTGTGACATTCAACTCCAAGTTTCAAACAAAACTCCATTACGAACTTTTCATCCGCATCAGCAAGTTCACCTCTGAGCAAATGATTCACATGCACTGCGACAATGTCAATACCAGCACTTTTTGAAATTTGAAAAAGCGCATGAGTGAGAGCCAAAGAATCAGGTCCACCTGACAATCCGACTATAACCTTGTCCCCATGGGAAAGCATATTATGTTTTTCAACCGTCACAAGCATTGTTTTAATCAATTTGTTCTCCTTAAATCCCAGAAATTGCCATTTTTTTGATTGTAATCGAAGGGGCCCCCATATAATCGTTAGCCATTATTGAAAAAATCAAATCATCCGCAACACGCTCAATCTCATTAATCATTTCGAAAAAATTACCCGACACTGTAATTTGGCTCACCGGTTTTCCGATTTTTCCATTGCCCACCTCGAATCCATGACATTGCAATGAAAAATCACCGGAAATAGAATCCAGCCCGGCATGCAATCCTTGAAAACCTACAATCAAGACGCCTTCATCAATGCTGGAGACCATCTCGTCAAATGATACATCGCCAGGTTCAATGTAGATATTTGAAGGTGCGGTTCCTATAGTGCCTTTATAAGATCCCTTGCTGGCATTACCGGTAGAATTTACTCCACCTTTTTTTGCTGTCTTCAAATTATATAAATAAGTTTTGAGAACTCCGTTTTCTATCAGTCTCTTCGGTACTGTGGGAACCCCCTCAGCATCGAATGACGCAGAAGCCATAGCACCTGACATGTGTGGATCTTCTATCAATGTGATCATATCCACTGCAATCTTTTGACCGATTTTCCCTTTCAATGCAGACATATCCTTTTGAACCCGATCAGCACTGAATATACCCATAAATGCGCTGAATAATTGTGCAAAAGCCTCATTTTTCAACACTATAGGGCATGTCTTTGAGGAAATCGGCTCGGCACCAAGCATTCCAAGCGATTCCCTTGCGGCAGCTTCAGTGATCTTTGATCTGGACAAAGCATAAAAATCATTTCCGATATCATAGCCAAGACCCGTCCTCGTGTCACCGTCAGACTCCACAACCGGCATGGCATATGCCATACAATAGTTGCTTTTATCCTCAACATCCAATCCTTCTGTGTTGACGATGAATTTGGAACTTTCCACTTCAACATAATTGTTGTATGAAAGTCTCTTGATTCTGGAATCATATGCTCTCAGGTCATTTTCCAGATCGATTAGAAATTTTATTTTGTCATCCATTGACTGTTTAGTGAGTTCAGGATTAAAATCGTCGATTTCAACATAAGTACCACTTCCGTCATGCAAAAACACTTCATCTTCGGATTCTATGACTTCAGCATTGCCATGCGCTTCATTTAAAAGCAAGTCCATGGCTTCATCATCAAATCTTTCAGAATAGGCATAACCCATCTTGCCTCCATGGATCACACGGTATGACAAGCCACCATCTTCAGATAATGTAAATTTGTCCACTTGTCCTTCAAAAACGGAAATAGTGAGTTTCTTATTTTCCTGATAATAAACTTCTTGGGCAGTAAAACCTTTGGCTCTGCCCTTATCAAACAAAGAGTCGATTTGAATGCGGATCATACTAAGCTTCCTCCCTTCCGCCTACGGTTATCTCTGAAACCTTTAATGCAGGTTGTCCCAATCCAGCCGGAATCGAACCGCTGATTGAGCCGCACATGCCTTCACTGGACTCAAAATTATCACTCACCATTTCAATCCTGTTCAGAATATCCATGCCCGTGCCTATCAATGTCGCACCTTTGACCGGAACTGTGATTTTTCCGTTTTCAATCATGTAACCTTCCTGGACAGCGAAATTGAATTCTCCAGTGGCGGTATTCACCGAACCACCCCCAAGATATTTTGCATAAAGCCCTTTGTCTATGGATTGTATCATATCTTCAAATTTGGAATTGCCGTTTAAAATGTAAGTGTTTGTCATTCTGGATGTCGGAGCAAATTTATAGGACTGCCTCCTGGCGGATCCAGTTGATGGCATATTCATTCGTCTTCCATTCAGTTTATCGATCATATAACTTTTGAGTATGCCATTCTCGATCAGTACATTTCTTTGGGTTGGCATTCCCTCATCGTCATAATTTGCGGAACCCCATTCATTTAGGACAGTTCCATCGTCAACTGCAGTGACAATATCCGATGCGATTTTCTGACCCAGTTTACCTGCGAACACACTGTTCCCTTTCGCGACTGAAGTTGCTTCAAGACCATGCCCACACGCTTCATGAAAGATGACACCGCCAAACTTGTTGTCGATGACAACAGGAAATTTCCCACTTGGAGCTGGTCTTGCATCAAGCATCGTACATGCTATACGTGCCGCTTCCCGGCCGATCATTTCAACATCGGTCTCCTCATACAGTTCAAACCCTTTTCCAGAACCTTTTCCGATAGATCCCGTTTGCATCGCACCATTTTTCTCTGCCACTGCACTTACTGTATATCTGGTTCTGGTGCGTTCATCTTCGACAAACTTGCCTTCCGAATTGGCGATCAGCACATTTTGAGTGTAATCCATATAATTGACGACCACTTGATTTACTCTTGAGTCCAAACCATAAGCAGCCTCAAATCCTTTTCTCATAAGATCCACTTTGATGTTTTTAGGGACTGATTGAGGATCGGTTTTGATTATATGGCTTTCTTTTGAATTATCCATCTGGAAATTGATTTTAGCACTCACGGGAATGCCTTTTAAAGCTATGGATGCTTTTTTGGCAACTTCCACCAGATTGAGAGGGTTTGAATTGTTAGTGTATGTATAAACACTGTTCAATCCGCTGAAAATCCTGATTCCTACGCCATAATCCCTACCTGATAGTGTTTTTTCTATTTTACCCTTAATCATTTCTATCGATGTATTGAAACGGTCTTCAACATATATTTCCGCAAAATCGCCACCCTTTGAAAGCGCAGCCAGTAAAACTTCCCTTACCAGTCGTTGTTCAAGCATGAATAATCCTCACCTTCTTTTTTCCCATCATTTATCATCATACCTTTAATTAATAGCGTAATTAAGGCATTAATGTTAATTTTCTATTAATTGATATTACTACAACCTCATTCAATTGTACACAATCTAGATGGATAAATAAAGAAGCATTGTAAATCTGCCCCATCAAGGGTATCTTTACAATGCTTCTTTGATCCATGAATCGACATGGAAATTCAAACTTGGATTGGAGCCGGCGATGGGACTCGAACCCGCGACCTACTGATTACAAGTCAGTTGCTCTACCAATTGAGCTACGCCGGCAAATAAATTGGCGATCCAGAAGGGACTCGAACCCTCGACCTCTAGCGTGACAGGCTAGCGTTCTAACCAACTGAACTACTGGACCATTTTCCAACAAGGTTAATATTACAGTATTTATAAATGACTGTCAACCTCTTTTATTTTTTTGACAGCGAGTGGACCAAATATCCCTCAAGATTATCAAAATCACTGAATTCAAAGCTTTCAAGTCCAAGTGAACCTAGTATTTTTTCCAATATGATACCACCTGCGAATATGATGTCGGCACGTTTTTCTTCAAGTCCGACAATCTCTTTTCTTTCCAAGTTGGTCATCTTCATCAATTGATTATTGATTTCACGAATGTTGTCGATTGTGACTACGGTGCCATGAATATTTTCACGATTGTATACTTCCATTTTTTCTAGCATGGTCGCATACGATGCGGCAGTACCACCTATTCCAATGGCTTTCCTCACATTAAATTTCCTTAGCGTTTCATAGACAGAAGCTGTTATATCGTCAATTGCCCGCCTCATTTTCTCAAGTTCTGTGGAATCTACAGGATCCTGATTCAAGAAAGCTCCAGTCATCCTCACTGCACCGACATCCAGACTCATTGAAAACAATATACCTTCATGGTCTCCAGTTATAAGTTCGGTCGACCCACCTCCGATATCTATGACGAGATATAGACCGCTCTCATCTTTAATCCCTGCCAAAACACCTGCAAAACCGATTTCAGCTTCAAGCTCACCTGAGATCACTTCGATTGAAATCCCAGTTTCGAGCAATACCATATCGGTGAATTCTGATGCGTTTGAAGCATCTCTTACTGCACTGGTGGCCATGATATACAGTTTTTCAGCACCATAATCTCGGCTTTCTTCAACAAATTGTTTCACTATCTTTGCTGTTTCCAGCATTCGTTCGAAGTCGAGCATTTTGGTTTCATTGACGCCTTTTCCAAGACGGGTCATTTCCACTTTTTTGTGTACGTCATGAAATTCACCTTCATCAAATGCGCACAACAACAAACGAACTGAATTTGTTCCGATATCGATTGTCGCATATTTTTTCAAGTTTAATCACTGTCCTTTTCGTTTAATGTTCTAATCAAATATATAATTTCGTTGGGTTTGACCATTTTTAATTTTTCGCGGGCGATTCTTTCTATCGCCTCAGGTGTTTGTGTATACTCATAAGTATCGTTCAACTGTTCGATTTCGCTTTCCAGAGACTCGATTTCATTCTTCAGGTCAGCTTGAACAGCCCTGTATTCAACAAGTTTTTTATTGGTCTGGACCGTTGAATATCCGTAGTATCCTATAATTAGGATCAAGAACAACACCAAAAATTTATTGCGCCTGAAAAAAGATCTGCTTTTTCTTTTCATGTAACCCCCCAAGGCGTATCACATGTCTTGTTTTTCAGTTACCACTTCATAGAGATTTTTTGAGATTTCTTTAGTGACATGCTCTTCCAGTCCTGTGATCTTAATCGTAATGGTCTTATTGCCGAGATTCATATCGATTATATCGTCCACTGCCACTTCTGTCCCTGGTTTTGCAACTTTTCCGTTGACCAGAATTCTTCCATGGTCACAGGCGTCCTTTGCTACAGTTCTTCTCTTGATCAATCTTGCGTTCTTTAAATATTTGTCAACTCTCATATAGGCCTCCTGAAATTTAGAGGATAAATCAAGAAAAAGCAGCTAGGCTGCCTTTTCAAATTATTTGTTTACAGTTTCTTTTAATGCTTTACCCGCTTTAAAAACAGGAGCTTTTGATGCAGGAATGTTAATTGTCTGTTTAGGATCTCTTGGATTTCTACCAGTTCTTTCTTTTCTCTCTCTAACATCGAAAGTACCGAAGCCTACCAATTGAACTTTACCGCTCTTAGCAAGTTCTTCTTCAACGCTTTTCATAAATGCGTTCAATGCCAATTCAGCGTCCTTTTTTGTTAAACCCGATTTTTCAGCCATGCTAGCTACTAATTCAGCTTTATTCACAATAAAACCTCCTCTAAAATATTAAGTTGTTATAACTATTATTAGTATACGTTGAAATTTCAACTTTTACAAGTGCTTTTACTTATTTTTCATGATTTTTCTATTTTTTTTGAATCTTGCCAAAATTGTTCCATATTTTCTACAAAGTCTGTATTCATAAGCATTCCGGCAGATGTGATCTCATTTTCCACAAATCGGAATCTTTTAATGAATTTGTCGATGGCATCATTGAGTACGAGTTCGGCATCCAACCCTAAATTTTTAGCTATATTGCTGATGATCAAAAGAATATCACCCATTTCTTCTTTCACAGACTGTTGATCTCCTGATTTTATGGCTTCTTTCAATTCCAATATTTCTTCAGAAACCTTGTCGAACGCACTTTCAGTATTTTTCCAGTCAAAGCCGATATCAGATGCTTTCTTTTGTACTTTCTGACTTCTGAGCAATGCAGGAAGGCTACCTGTGACAGCTTCCATGGAATCTGCAATTGATTTGATTGACTTCTCTCCGTCTTTGATGACTTGCCAATTTGCGAGCACTTCATCCGAATTCTTCACATCGACATCCCCAAACACATGAGGATGACGTCTGATCATTTTTTCACAAATCGCTGACATTATGTCCGAAAGTTCAAAATAACCATCCTCTTCGGCGATTGTTGCATGAAAAACCACTTGGAGCAGCACATCACCAAGCTCATCCACCAAAGAGTGGTCATCCTCATGGATCACTGCATGTCTCACTTCATAAGCCTCTTCAATCAAATAAGGCGCCAAAGTCTCATGGGTCTGTTCCCTATCCCATGGACAACCGTCTTCCGACCTCAAAGTTCTCATGATTCTCACAAGATCTCCCAAGCCATATTTGTGGTTCAATGGTCGTTCGACAAACACGCTTGTCAGATGATTGAAGAGTTCGGGTTCCCTGTCCATTTCATACAAGGGTTTCAATACAATTTTTTCAAGTTCGGGAATTCCCGCAGCCTGTATGATGGTTACCAAATGGTCATCTTCATAGCTATCCATCAATTTCAATTTTAGATTGGAAGCAATTGAGACATTGTAGACTTGGATCCATAGATAATCCTGTTTGGTCTGAACTTCCACTTCGTCAAGATCAAGAGCATCAAGAATACTCACCCCGACCACAGGATCATATCGGAGAGATGTCAAAATCGCATCAATAAAGCTGACACCATGGACAATTTTGACTTCCACACCTTCATTCTTTGCTCTTTCAAGTATTATGGATACGGTCTTTTCCGCCACAAAAGGATTGCCTGGGACCGCATAAACAACATCTTTTATTTCACAGTGATCAAATATGGAATCGGATATCGAATAATACACATCATCAAACACTTCAGATGACTCATATAGTTCATCATATGATTTGTAGACCATCCCCTGATCTTTCAGCGTCTGCACTATGGGATGACGCTCTGTCCTAAGGTGCACACAATCAGAATCCAGTAGAATCTTGTAAGCTTCCATGGTCAGGAACGTTTCGCTTCCCGGTCCCATCCCAACGATTGTAATCTTATGCATTGATCGGCCTCCAATTATTTATTGTCAAAATAACGTTCATTGATTTTTCTTAGCTTTTTCCCTCCAGGAAGCATTTCAAAATCTTCCTCCACAAGGGTTTTTGTATATAACAACATATAAAAATACGTAATGATACCAATGCTTATTCCAAACACCGTCGCGTATTTGCCTGGTAGAATCATATTGGAACCATGATATGCAAGCAACACCACAACACTCATCACCGCAACCGACATGAGTGGTTTGATGAGAACCTCACGAACATCAAAAACGATTTCCGCTCTGCGTTTTAGTGTCATCAAGTTTAGAATCGCAGCAACCGCATACGCAACAACACTTGAAAATGCCGCTCCATAAATATTGATGGACGGGATTCCAACGAGGATATAGGTCAATAGTATTTTTGAAATCGCACCCATCGCAAGGTTGATGGCTGGTCGATTCTGAAGACTGAGTCCTTGTAGAATACCCGTTGTCACTTGAAACAATCCAAGAAAAACCACACCAAAGCCCAATATGGATAGAATCGCACCAGTTGTTGCGGCATGTTCTATTTGTCTCGGGTAAAGCAGTTCCATGATTGGTCTGGCCAATACCACAAGTCCTGCTGTTGCGGGCAGACTAACAATTAGTGCCATTCTGACACCGCTTTGAATGGTTTTATTCAAGTCTTTATTGTTTTTCTTGACATACAGTCCGGCAATCGCGGGCACAATACTGATTTGGATGGCTGCTGTGACCACTTGAGGCAAGTTGACTAAAGTTGCCGCATAACCTACAAGCATTCCATACAAATCGTTCGCGTTCTCAACAATCCCAATATCATGCAGTCGATTCATGACCAGAACCACATCAATGGTGTTCATAAGCGGCATTACCGCCGCCCCCAGTGTTATCGGCACTGCTATCAAAACGATTCTTTTTATGAGTTCGGTAGATGAGCTCACTTCACCGGATGATAACGAATCAAAATGAACATCGTTTTTTTTCCGAAACTTCTTATACATGAACACGATCACAACGAGTCCCGCCAAAGCACCGGAAGTAGCACCAAATGTCGCCCCAGCCGCCGAAAGCGCGGTGCTGGTACGAAGAAGAGCCACAGCTAGCCCATAACCAATAATCACACGTCCAAGTTGTTCAATGATTTGAGAAACAGCAAATGGTTTCAAGTGTTGGAATCCTTGAAAATATCCTCTGAAAACAGCCAATATCGAGACCAAAAAAATTGCAGGCGCCAAAGCTTTGAACGAATAGATCGCTTGGGGGTTCTTGATGCCCTGAACCAAGTATTCAGCACCAAAATACATGAATATTGCTCCTGAAAGACCTATTGATGTCATCAGTATCATACCCGAAATAAAAGTCTTATCCATGTTCCGATAGTTTCCAAGCGCTCTTTGTTCAGAAATGATCTTGGCAAGTGCGGTTGGCAAACCTGCTGTGGCGAGAACAATGAAAAAATTGTAAATCGGATATGCGCTGACATAGTAGCTCATGCCTTCCGGACCGAGAATATTTCCAAGTGGAATTTTAAAAAAAGCACCCAATATCTTGACAAAGATACCTGAAACGCCTAAAAGTACAGCTCCTTTGACGAACGACTCAGAATGATCATGATCCCTTTCCTGATTCATAAAGCTCTCCTATAGTAATGAGGCCAGCATATGCCGACCTCATCGATGTTTATTCTTCTGTTTTTGGTGCCACTTTTTCGAGATATGTCTCGATTGTAGCTTCCGCTCTCAACGCTTCAATTTTTTCAGCATAGAAATCGCTGAAAAGTGTGGATTTTACGGTGTCTTTATATTGAGTGATCAATTCTTCGTCGTCACCGGCTTCAACCATCTGATTGACTGTTTTTATATCTTCCACTTTGATGATGTGATATCCGAATTGCGAAGCCACCGGTTCACTTATTGAACCAACAGGTTGTGAAAATGCGACTGCTTCAAACTCTGGGACCATGACACCTCGTGTGAAATATCCTAAACTTCCTCCTGCTGCCACCGAACCCGTGTCTGTCGAGTACTCAGTCACCAAAGTGGCGAAGTCTTCTCCAGCATCAAGTTTTGCTTTGATTTCAAGTGCGAGTTCTTCTTCTTTCACTAAAATGTGGCTTGCATTCACTTCCACTACGAAATTTTCATATAATGTATCCAGTTTTGCCTGATCGCTTTCGATCATCTTTTCAATGACTCTGCTGAATTCTTCGAGGATGATGCTGCTTTCAACTTGCATCTTCAAAAATACATCGTCTACCCCGATTGCATCATACATGGCTTTGCTTTCCTCATCTTCCTCAAGTAATCCCTTGAGTTCCGAAAACTTCGCAGCATACAAATCTGGATCTATGGAAAAACCAGTAGATTGTATATAGCTTCTGATCAGAGAATCTTCAATCAAAGTATTGATAACTTCCTCTTTGATCACTTCAGAGAATTTTACACCCTGAAACTCCTGCTCCATAATATCTTCACCATAGTACTGTTTGTAAACAGTTTCGTGCATTGAATAGAATATATTGAAGGTGTTGATATCAACAACCTCTTCATTGACCAATGCGATTGCGTTGGTTGTATCTATGTTTTTCGAAGCTTCGTTTTCCGTACCATTTTCCCCGGTTTCAGTTGCGCAGCCTGCCAATAACGCCATGACCAACACCAATGAAAGCGCGATAAACTTTTTGAATTTTGTCATAATTATCTCTCCTCAATCCTCTTTTCCCCAAACAGGTGGGGATATTCTGTCATACTATCATATATTAACATAATCACTATGAAAACTATATATTTTTTCCACAAAATTTTCAAGGGCAATCAATTGTTGTTCTTTTTTTCTTAATCTGTTTGTAATTTTGATTTTCATGAGTGCCGGATTTCGTGCAATGAATTTGACGTTTTTAGAATCATACTCCATTACTTTGCTTATGAAAAGTGGACTTATCGGTGCGTCAGCGATGAATTTCAATATGAAATCCACACCATCTTCGGATACTTCCTCAATGAACATATCTTCGCACAATGTTTTAATCAACGCGATGGATATCAGGTTACTGACAGATGTCGGCACAGTACCGAAACGGTCCTCAATCTCCTCATAGACAGCATCAACCGAGGCTCTGGAATCGATGGAAGCGATTTTCTTGTAGATTTCAATCTTGATCTGATGGTTGTCAATGTAACCTTCCGGGATATAGGCATTGACAGCCAAATCAATTTTAGCTTGAATCCTTTCTTTGACATGTTCGCCTTTTTTACGCATCATACTCTCTTCAAGGAGTTTGACATACAGTTCATATCCTATAGCTTCCATATGCCCGTGTTGTGCAGTGCCCAGTACGTTGCCAGAACCTCTGATTTCCAGATCCCTCATTGCAATTTTGAATCCCGCGCCAAGTTCAGTGAATTCCTTGATGGCCTTCAGTCTTTTCTCTGCGACCTCATTCAAAACCTTGTTTTCTTGGTAAAAGATGTAGCAATATGCCAGTCGATTACTTCTGCCGACCCTTCCCCTCAGTTGATAAAGCTGGGACAATCCCAAACGGTCTCCATCCTTTATGATGATGGTATTCACATTGGATATGTCCAGACCGGTTTCAATGATTGTCGTGCAAACCAGAACGTTGAAACTGTTGTTCATGAAATCGATCATAACTTTTTCCAGTGTGTGCTCGTTCATTTGACCGTGCGCGAACTGGACGGTCGCTTCAGGTACCAATTCCTGTAATTTGGCGGCCACCTGATCGATATCAGCCACTCTATTATGGACGAAATAAATCTGCCCTCCCCTTTCGAGTTCGCGTACTATTGACTCTCTTACAAGGAGTTCATCATATTCCACCACATAGGTCTGGATAGGATATCGGTCTTCGGGTGGATCTTCTATGACGCTCATATCACGGATCCCAATCATAGACATATGCAAGGTTCTAGGAATAGGTGTTGCAGAGAGTGTCAAAACATCTATGTTTTCCTTCAACTGTTTTATTTTCTCTTTATGTTTGACACCGAAACGCTGTTCCTCATCTATAACAAGAAGTCCCAAATCCTTGAATTTGACGTCTTCGGATAAAAGTCGATGGGTACCCACTACAACATCCACAACGCCATTTTGAATATTCTTTATGATTTTCTCCTGTTCCGCTTTGGAACGGAACCTTGATATCATTTGTATATTGGCGGGATATTTTGAGAATCTTTCAACTATATTGTTATAATGCTGCTGAGCCAAAATTGTAGTCGGCACCAATATTGCCACTTGCTTTGAGTCCAATACAGCTTTGAATGCCGCCCTGAGGGCCACTTCGGTCTTTCCATATCCTACATCCCCACAAAGGAGCCTTTCCATTGGCGCAGGTTTTTCCATATCTCGTTTGATTTCCTCGATACATTTCAGCTGGTCACCCGTTTCCTGATATGGGAACATGGCTTCAAACTCTCGCTGCCAGTCGCTGTCAATTGAAAAGGCATAGCCCTTCCTCGCTTTTCTAAACGCGTAAAGCTCAATCAGATCGTCTGTCATGTCTTCAATGGCGCGTTTGGCTCTGGTCTTGGTTCGTTTCCATTCGGGTCCACCCAAACGGTTAAGTTTGACCTTGTCTTGATCGGTACCTAGATACTTTTGAATCAAACCGGCACTTTCCACAGGAATATATAGATAGTCGTCTTTCGCGTACCTGATTTTAAGAAAATCTTTCCGTGTCTGATCGATCTTGACTTGTTCCACACCAATATATTGTCCGACACCGTGACTTTCATGCACTACAAAATCACCGACTGATAATTCGGAAAAAGCTTTAATGACTTTTCCCTGCGCCGGCGGTTTCCTAGAAATCTTTCTGCCTTCACCAAACAGTTCATTTTCTGTCAGCAAAACGGTCTTGAAGGTGTCAAAATAAAACCCTTGTCTAATAGGGTGGACAAACACTACAGCTTGACCGCTGAGCACCTTATCATACTCTTCGCCGGTACCCATAAGCACTTCGAAGTCATCCATGGTGCGCTTGAAACGTTCCAGTCGATCCATAGTGCTGAGTGCAATTAGTACTCGATAACCTTTGACTTTCCATTTTACGATGTCTTGTGCGATCTGATCGTACTTGCCATAATATTTATTCATTTCTCGTGATGACATTTTTATGATTTGTGAAGGTTCAAAATAATCAACTCGTTTGATCAACAGTTCATCAAGGATCAAATCCTGGTTTTTGAGGCCGGAGATGATTTCATCCAAGGTGTGGATTCTTCCGTACTGCTCAGGAACAACTTCTCCACGTTCCAAATAATCTGCAAATTGTCTGCTGTACTCGTCCACATATTGCTTTAGTCTTCCAGTGGTCTGGTTGTTGCCGATGATGCATACAACCGGCGCATCACAAAGGTCGTAAATGAAATCTCCCTTATCGTAAATCAGCGAAAAATATTTGTCGATATTTTCAACGTAAGTTGCTGTTTCAAGGCGTTCAATCATCTCATCGATTTTTTCACGCTTTTGAGCTTTGATCTTTCCTCTGATTGTAATCAAGCGTTCAACAGTCTTTTTAATCAGTGTGTCTGATAGTACCAATTCACTGCATGGAAATAACTTTAATGCATTTAATTTTTCAATGGATTTTTGATTTTCTATATCAAAATTTCTTATGGAGTCTACTTCATCCCCAAAAAATTCTATCCTGTGAGGTGTTTCATAGGTTGGCGAAAAGACATCCAAGATACCTCCTCTTAGACTATATTGACCTTTTGCCTCGACGATGTCCACACGCTCGTATCCAAATTCAAAAAGTCTCTTTTGAACGTTTTCAAGTGGCATGTCTGTTTCCAGATTCAAATCAATGCTCTGGTCTATCCATTCTGCTCTAGAAGGATATTTGTAAGCAAGATTGTTGATAGATGTGAATAAAAGTGCTTTTTCGGTTCGATCAAGCCTAATGAGCGCTTCCATACGCTCAAGTGAAACCTGATTCGAATGCGCGAAAGAATCGAACCAAACCATCTCACGGCTCGGCAAATAAATAGCTTCATCAATTTCTTCCGCAGCTACCTTGGCTTTATTCTCGTCCTCAAAAAATACAATGACATTACGATTCAAGTCAATCGCCAGCTTTTGAAGTACCCATTTTAGAGCAACCACATCAGAACCATGGATCAAAATCGGAGAAACTTTATCATTTAAACTTTTTTTAAGTGACTGGTATTCAGTTGAATGGTTGAATAAATCAAGCATCAAATTCAGCATATGTCCCTTTCATCAACCGTTGAACAAATTCATGGCACGGTCGGTTCCTTCTTTCATGATACATTCCACAGCTTCTGCGGATTTCTTTATGGAATCTGTGATATAAACAGTCTCTTCCGCATCGAATCTTTGTAGCACATAATCCTTAAGGGGTATTCGATCCGACTTCCCGATTCCGATTCGAACTCTTGGAAACTCGTCTTTGCCAAGCATGTAAATGATATTGCGCATCCCATTGTGCGTTCCGGCACTGCCTTTTTTCCTGACCCTTATTTTCCCGAGATCGGTATCCACATCGTCATAGATCACAATTAGACGGTCCATCGGCAACTTGTGGTATTCACAAATTCTAAACACGCTCTCGCCGCTTAGATTCATGAAAGTTTGTGGTTTGACGAGCAAGACTTTTTCATCTCCGATCACCCCTTCACCTACCACTGCCTTGTACTTGATTTTATTGATTTTGATCCCATGATTCCTTCCGAGAAGATCCACGACATCAAACCCCACATTGTGGCGTGTTTTATTATAACGGCTGCCCGGGTTGCCCAGGCCGACAATAACATACATTATTTACTCCTTCAGCTTTTTTTGCAAATCAATTATACCATAAAAAACGCTTAACAATCATTAAAATCGTTAAGCGTTTTATACATCCTAGTTTTCAAACATTGTGCTGACAGAGTCGTTATTGAAAATTCTTCTGATGGCTTCCGCAAATATCGGAGCCACGGAGAGCAAAGTCACATTCTCAAGTTTTCTGATCTCGGGGGATAGATTGATCGTATCCAGTACCACGAGTTCCTTAATTTTCGAATTTTGGATTCTTTCTACTGCGGGTCCTGAGAAAACACCATGTGTACAGCATGCGTATACATCCTTCGCGCCTAAATCTTTCAAAGCTTTTGCCGCATTGACTATTGTTCCGGCAGTGTCGACCATATCGTCAATCAAAATGACATTTTTACCCTTGATATCACCGATGATGTTCATAATCTCCGATACATTGGCTTCTGGTCTTCTTTTATCAACAATTGCGATAAGAGCGTCAAGCTTATAGGAGAAATCTCTGGATCTTGTGACACTTCCCAGATCTGGTGCGACAACAACAAGGTCTGTGATGTTCTTTTGTTTGAAATATTCCGCCAGAATCGGAGCACCTTTGAGGTGATCCACAGGGATATCGAAATATCCTTGAATCTGTGAAGCATGAAGGTCCATTGTAAGGACTCTATCCGCTCCTGCCGCAACAATAAGATTTGCAACAAGTTTTGCTGATATCGGATCTCTAGCTTTCGCTTTTCTGTCCTGTCTTGCATAACCATAGTAAGGAATCACTGCTGTGATTCTTCCCGCTGAAGCTCTCTTAAGTGCGTCGATCATGATCAAAAGTTCCATCAGATAATCGTTGACCTTAGGCAATGAAAAGGACTGGACCACATAAACATCAACACCTCTGACACTTTCATTGATATTGACTGATATTTCACCGTCACTAAAGGTTTTCACAACACTGTCTCCGAGTGGCAATCCGAGTTCCCCACAGATTGCTCTTGCCAAGTCTTGATTCGCATTACACGAAAAAACCTTTATTTTCCTTCCTCTTGTATGCATCAAATCCTCCTACTTTTTTTTTGAATATTTATTAGACCATTCGGTCTTGTTCACTTGTCTTTGTCTTGCTATCGCAAGCGCTTCACTTGGCACATCATCCGTGATTGTCGATCCAGCCGCAATATAGGCACCGCTTCCGATTTTGACCGGTGCGATCAGATTGCTGTTGCAACCTACAAAAACATCATCTTCAATTTCGGTCAAATGTTTCCTCGAACCATCATAGTTCACAAATACGACACCACATCCGAGATTTACATTTTTACCTACCATGCCATCACCCACATATGTCAAATGCGAAACCTTGCTGTCATCACCGATTGTACTGTTTTTGATTTCAACAAAATCTCCGATTTTGACATTCTTGCCAATCATAGAACCCGGTCGCAAATAAGCGTAAGGTCCGATGACACTTTTTTCTCCGACGTGTGATTTGATCAGTGTTGAATGTTTGATTTGAGCCTTGGGGTCTACAACGACGTCAAGCAGATCCGCGTTTGGCCCAATGTGGCAATCTTCACCAATCACAGTCATCCCCTTCAATAATGTACCGGGATAAAGTGTCGTGTCTCGTCCGATGACAACATTCTTTTCTATATAAGTGGTCTCTGGCGAAACTATGGTCACTCCAGACATCATCCATTTTTTTAGAATTTTGCTTTGCATATATTTCTCAGCAAGAGAAAGGGAATATCTGTCATTGACACCCATGAGTTCATCCGGATCCCCTGTGACGAAAGCGCCTATCCCATGACCGCATCCTCTTATAATCTCAAAAACATCTGTTAAATAATACTCACTTTGATTGTTTTCGTTTTTTAGTTTTCCAAGTGAGTCTTTTAGGAGCTCCGCTCTAAAAAGCCCAATTCCCGAATTGATCTCTGTCACTTTTCGTTCTTCATCTGTTGCGTCTTTGTGCTCCACTATTTTAATGAATTCCTGCTTAGAATTTCTTATGATTCTTCCATACCCTGTAGGGTCGCTGAAATGTGTCGATATAAGGCTCGCTCCATATTCATTTTTGCGATGGAAATCGACAAAAGTCTCAAGAGTTTCCATGGACAATAGTGGCGCATCACCGAACAGTACAAGAATTTCACCATTGCGGATGTATTGGTCGGCCATCATTACAGCATGTCCGGTTCCAAGTTGTTCCAATTGCTCGACGAAGATGATCTGTTCTTCTTTCAACACTTCTTTTACAATCTCTTTGCCATGCCCCACAACACAAATCACTTCGTCACTTTGGACTGCTTTTGCAAGATCGATGACATGCTTTACCATTGGTTGACCGCCGACCTGATGCAATACCTTCGGTAACTTTGATTTCATTCTTTTACCGTGACCTGCCGCTAAAATGACAGTCGTTAAATTTTTCATGATTTCAACTCCCCGATACTATGACTTTCAACACGCAAAATTATATCACTTTTCATTCTAAAACAAAACAGTTAATACCAAAATTTGATTAAATGTTCGTAAAAAAAAGATTGCCCTTCAGGACAATCTTTTTATATCATGCTATTATTCCTCAAAACTTGGTTCTTCAACCGGTACGTTTTTAGCTTTTTCGTATTCTTCAAATATAATATCTTGAATCCTGGTTCTGGTTTCCTGATTGATTGGATGTGCAATATCCCTGTAATCCGCTTCCCCTACTTTACGGCTTGGCATTGCAACAAAAAGACCATTTTGTCCTTCAATCACCTTAATATCATGTACAACAAACGCATCGTCGAAGGTTAATGAAACGACTGCTTTCATTTTTCCTTCATCTTTTAGTTTTCTAATCCTGACGTCCGTGATATTCATTTGCATATTTCCCCCCTAATTTCTGCTGTATCTTTTAATTATTCTATAAAGATACATTTTTTCCTTCTTTTTTTGTTAAGTTTTTTTAATTTTTTAGATTTATTCCAAATTTTCAAAATTAGGGTACACCATAATGCGTTCTTCAGCATCGATACCTTCGTATCGAATCAAAGATATATATCTCTCAACCAACTTTTGACTTGGTGTGATCGTGTCGAAAAGCACACATATTCCAGCGACTTTGCACTCCAGTTCACTGACGAGTTGCGTCATGCCTTTGGCACTGCCTCCCGCTTTCATGAAATCATCCACTATAAGTATATTGGATCCCTTTTTTATGGCATTTTTTGAAATGTACATGGTTTGAAGATTACCGGTTGAACCCGAGATGTAATTGATGCTGAGTTTCGGTCCTTCGGTCACTTTATTTTCATGTCTGGCAATCACAAGTGGTACATTTAGACCTCTTGCTGTCATCATGGCGATCGGTATCCCTTTTGTCTCAACAGTCAGTACATAATCCACTTTTTTATCATCATCAGAAAACCTTTCAGCAAATATATCTCCGATTCCTTTGGTATATGTAGGATTATAGAGCACATCCGCCATATAAAGGAATTTCCCGGGCATCACTCGTTCAGGTTTTCTCATATCTTCACAAATTTTTTCGATTAATGTTATCTTTTCAGTTTTGCCCATTGCAGGAACATATTTCGCTCCTCCTGAGGCACCCGCAATGGTAATGACTTTTCCAAGTGACAGTTCTTCCATAATCTTTTTTACGATGACCAAATCTTCACTAATGGTAGATTTCGCAGAGTCAAACAACTCAGTGAAATAATTTAATGTGAAAACTTTATTGGGTGAATCACATAGAATTTTAACGATCGCACCAATTCTCTCATTTCTTTTCAACTTACTCACACCATCACACTCCGAATATTCATATTGTATATTTTTATTTTATTCGCTTTTCTCCAATTCTTCAATACCCTTTCAACTTTTTCTTTAATGTTTTTCAAAATATGATATAATCATAATGATTTTAAAAATAGTTAGGAGCCTGGATATGATTGATATAAGCACGGTTAAGAACATTCATTTTATTGGTATAGGCGGTGTTAGCAACAGTGCGATCGCGGAAATTCTTTTGACAAGCGGGTACCATGTGAGCGGGTCGGATCTCCATGCGTCGGACTTTTCAAACCATCTTGCCGATAGAGGAATTGAAGTATTTATTGGACATAGTGCTGATCATATTACCAATGCAGACCTTGTGGTTTACACTTCTGCTGTCGGAGACGACAATCCCGAACTGAAAGCCGCCGCATCCAAGGGTATCCCTTGCCTCAGCCGTGCGGAAATGTTGGGCCAATTGATGCTCTCTTATAAAAATAGCATCGCTATTTCAGGAACACATGGAAAAACAACTACTACTTCCATGATCACACGTATGTTCAACGATTCTAAGTTTGACCCCACAGCACTTGTTGGAGGTTATTTCGAAGATATAAAGAGCAACGTCAAAATCGGCAAAAGTGACATATTCATAACAGAAGCTTGTGAATATAAAGAAAATTTTCTGTCCTTTTTCCCCAAAATTGGAATCATACTGAATATCGATGAGGACCATCTCGATTATTTCAAGGATCTTGATCATATAGTCAACGCCTTCGTCAAATTCACCAAAAATATTCCCAAAGACGGCCTCTTGATTATAAATGGTGATGATTACAATGCAGGAAAAATCAAGCCTTATTATAAAGGTAAACTCAAGACCTTCGGTTTATCGGATACTTGTGACTACATCGCAAGAAATATCACTTATAACAACCTCGGTTGCGCATCTTTCGACATATTTAATGGAGAAAAAAGAATCACCTCCATCGACCTCAAGGTTCCTGGCCAACATAACGTTTATAACGCAATGGCCGCTTTTGTCGCGGGACTTCAGCTCACATCGGACGTATCACTGCTTCAATCCAGATTAAGCAGTTTTAAGAATGCCAACAGACGATTTGAGTATGTGGGAAAAGCAAATGGCTATACAATCATAGACGATTATGCCCATCATCCCAATGAAATTCGTGCGACACTGGATGCTGCCGCAAGAATTGAAGGCGTCCAAAAAATAATTTGTATTTTCCAACCGCATACCTATTCTAGAACGAAAGAATTGCTGCATGGTTTTTCCGGCGCTTTCGGACAGGCCAGCGAAGTGGTCTTATGTGATATCTACGCTGCAAGAGAGGTCGATCCAGGAGACATACATTCCAAAGACCTCATGAAAGCTTTAGTCAAAGAAGGTATCGATGCAATCCACTTTGATAACTTCGAAGCCATCACCAATTATATCCATACCCAAGCAAAACCAGGCGATTTGGTCATCACAATGGGTGCTGGAGATGTAACTGAACTTGGCAAAATGATTCTTAAACAATAATAAAAAATCTCAATGCTGATTATCAGCATTGAGATTTTTTTAAAATTCACTGAGACGCTAATAAGTTTCCTTCGGAAACTTACCTACGCGAAAAACAAAAAAATGCTGATAATCAGCATTTTTTTTGTTTTTTTACTATTCCAAATCAAATCCATAAATTGAAAACAACATCTTTTCTAGTTCATAAGGATCGTGAATCCAGTAGGATACACCTTTAATCATATCCGTGTTGCCAGGTACTGTATAAAAATTAATGTTCTCTGGTTTGAGTACTGCCGCTTTCAAAGAATATGCAAGGGCATTTTCAAGTGTCAAATCTGTTTTCACATACCTGCTGCTGATAATGGTATTGATGACGGATGGCAACTTGAAACTGAGAGCCTTATTCATCATATAATCTACAAAATGTTGTTGTCTTGGAATTCTTTGAATGTCACCCTCTCGAATAGAACCATCGTTGTTTTGTCTGAATCTTAAATACTTGACTGATTCGGCGCCGTTTAAAGTCTGACGTCCAGCTTTGATATCAATATGAAGTGGGGGTGTATCATAAATATCATCATAAACCATATTGAAAGGGACTGTAACTTCATAGCCACCCAGAGTATCCACAATGGCCTCAACAGCTTTGAAATCAACTCTGACATAGTAATCTATGGGAACTCCAAGGAAATCAGAAACATATTGTTTCATCCCGTTCACTCCACCGATGTCTTTCATGCCGTAAATGGCATTCATTTTCTTCTGCCCTGGATAATTGTGACCTTCAATATAATAATAGGTGTCTCTAGGAACGGATAAGATGTCGAGTTGAGGAATCTCAGGATCAAAACTGATAAACATCATGGTGTCTGCCAAATATTCATTCAATCCAAAAGCGATGACATTTATTCGCGATGACTCCGCAGTGATTTTCTCCAGCTCTGTACGGTCATCATTTTCAGGGTCAATCACCTCAACACCTTTAGAATCAGAGGGTAACGTGCCTTTATCAGGATCAACATTGGAATCAATTGCAACAGTCGCTGCATCTGAAGGACTATAAAGTGTGTTCAGTGCAAAAAACACACCTCCGAACATTGCTAAAAATCCAACAAATGCCACGATGAAAATTTTAAAATACGTTCTATTCATAAGGTTTTCCTTTCAACAAAATTGCATTTCATATTGTTTCTATTCTATCACAATTGATCCTGTGTCAATTTTAAATTTCTGTTACACCCTCTGAATTATTTCTTGTAATTGTAAAATCCTTGTCCCGATTTTCTGCCAAGCTGACCAGCTCTTACCATTTTTCTAAGTAAAGGGTGTGCTCTATATTTGGAATCCCCAAACTCGTCATACAACACATCCATGATTGCAAGATTGACATCATTTCCAATCAAATCTGCAAGCGCAAGAGGCCCAATCGGGTGATTGGCACCAAGCATCATGGCTTTGTCTATATCTTCTGCACTAGCTACACCTTCCGCATAAATGCCAACAGCTTCATTGATCATTGGAATCAAAATCCTGTTGACTACAAACCCAGGTGCCTCTTCGACTTTGACAGGTTCTTTTCCCAATTCTCGGGATATTTCTAGTACAATTTCAGTGGTTTCTTCAGATGTTGCAATACCTTTGATGACTTCAACCAACTTCATGACAGGCACAGGATTAAAAAAATGCATGCCAATCACGCGATCCGGTCTATTCGTTGCAGCGGCTATTTCAGTTATGGAAAGAGATGAAGTATTTGTCGCCAATATGGCTTCACTAGTAACATTTTCATCGAGTTCTTTGAAGATTTTCTTTTTTAGCCCCATATTTTCTGTTGCCGCCTCAATGATAAGCGCGCAATCTTTTATGGCTTCAAGTTCAACAGATGTAGTGATTCTACCCATGGCGTCATTCATCTGATCCAGAGTTATTTTCTCTTTTGCGACCATTTTCTGATACGCTTTTTCAATGCCGGATTTCCCTTTTTCAAGCATAGCACTGTCTATATCCCTCATTACGACTTCGAATCCTTTTTGTGCAAGTATCTGAACGATACCCGAACCCATTGTTCCCGCACCAAGTACGCCTATTTTCATCGTGTCCTCCTATTAAATCCCTCTAAAGTTTGATTTTTGCTTATTTATAAAAGCAGACATGCCTTCCTTTTGATCTTCCGATGCAAAACAAAGTCCGAAAAACCCTGCCTCTAGCACATTGCCTTCATTCACAGTTTGACCATATCCGGAATCAATCGCTTTCTTGCTGTATTTGACGGCCAGAGGAGCATTGCGCTCAATCGTTGAAGCCACTTCAAACGCATACTCAAGAACGTCGCCATCTACTACTTTGTTTACCAGCCCCATTTGTTCCGCTTCAGCTGCACCAATCACTTTTCCTGTGAAAATCATTTCTTTTGCACGGGCTAATCCAATCAGTTTAGGGAGTCTTTGTGAACCTGAGAAACCAGGCGTTATACCAAGTGTCACCTCCGGTTGTCCCAATTTGGCTTTTGTACCCGCATATCTAAGATCACAAGCGAGTGCAAGTTCACATCCTCCACCCAAAGCGAATCCGTTGATTGCCGCGATGGTCACTTGATCCAGTCTTTCCAATTTGTAAAAAATCTTTTGTCCAAAGACACCAAAAGCTCTTCCTTCCTCTGGACCCAGTACCGACATTTCCTTAATGTCGGCTCCTGCAATAAAGGCCTTTCCTTCTCCTGTGAATATCACAATCCCAAGTGATGAATCGGTTGAGATTTCATCCAGCAATACGTCTAATTCCTTCAAAGTCTCCAAATTGAGCGCATTAAGTGCTTCCGGTCTACTGAACGTGACGATCCCAACAGCGCCACGCTTTTCGATTTTCAAATGATTCATAGTCCTCCCCTTTCTAAAAATCGTATTTCAAAAATATCGTTGAAAAAGCAAGCAATACGACACCGACTACAACACAGACATCAGCAATGTTGAAAATCGGAAAGTCAATGAACTTGAATTCAAGGAAATCCACAACAAAATTGAGCCTAACTCTATCAATGAAATTGCCAATGGCGCCTGCAATCACAAATACGAATGCAATCTTGACAACAATCGGGGCATCGGTTCTGATGGCTTTGACCAAATAACCCGTCATACCCGCCAAAATCAAAAATGTCAATAATATCAATAACAGTTGCTGATCCCTCAGTATGCTAAATGCCGCACCCGTATTCTCAGTGTATCTAAATCCTAAAAAACCTTTAATGAACTCACTTGAAGGTTGATTCATCAAAGCACCTATCGCCCAATATTTTGACCACTGGTCTGCTGCGATTAATGCTGCTATCGAAATTAAATATATCAAAAGACCCTCCTTGTTATTGTAGTGGTGAAACCAATCGTCCCAATGCTTCCAAAAATTTTCTTTTTAGTTTGCGATTTTTGAACTCTTCGAGAACGAACTCATTGCTGTCTTCCAGATCCTTGAGGAAATCTTCCTCAAGCCTTATGATAACATCTTGATCATATAAGAAAGCATTGACTTCGAAATTGATCTCCATTGAACGGATATCAAGATTTGCTGTCCCCACAGTCGCAGATAGCCTGTCCACAATCATGATTTTCGAATGAATGAACCCGTTTTTGTATTGATAGATTCTAACCCCGGCTTCCAGAAGTTTTTGGATATTGGATTGTGAAGCCCAGTATACAAAAAAATGATCCGGTTGAGAGGGTATGATGATTTTGACATCAATGCCACTTAGTGCCGCTGTTTTAAGACCCATCATCAGACTGTCCTCTGGCACCAGATAAGGTGTTGTAATCCAAATCTTGTCCTCTGCACTGGCAATCATCTTATAGAAAGCCTGTAAAATACATTTCCATTCAGAATCAGGCCCAGATGCGGCTATTTGAACCAAGGATTGATGTTGCACCATATTCTCCGGAAAATACTCAGCACCTTCCACAGTCTGTCTCGATACGAAATTCCAGTCGTTCAAAAAGATGGTTTGAAGCGCATATACCGCCTCCCCCTTTATTTCCAAATGGGTGTCTCTCCAAAACGAAAATTTGTCAGATTGACCGAGGTATTCGTCACCGATATTCAGCCCACCCACAAATCCAACAATTCCATCGATAATTGCAATTTTTCTATGGTTCCTATAATTCAAATCACGTGAAAAAAGTGGCATCGCCACTTTAAAAAATGGCAATATCTCCACACCTTCATCCCTTAACTCTTTTAAATAGGATTTCCCGAGCTGCCATGAACCGACATCATCATAGATGACCCTAACCTTAATGCCTTCTTTTGCTTTTTCAATCAATAAAGTTTTAAGCTCATTGCCGATCTGATCATCCTTAATGATGAAATATTCAAGATGGATATGAGATTTTGCATATTTGATAGACTCTATCATCCGATTGAACTTGCTTAGTCCATTCGTTAGCACGGTCACCTCGTTGCTCATTGAAAATGGGGCTTTTGCATTTTTAAGCAAGAGTTGCATCAATCTTTTGTTGGATGGATTTTCACTATTGGGAAGTGTCATGTAATCCAACAACCCGATTTGAATTTCCGCTGCCTTTGCCATACGGTTGGAGTCATTAAGATACTTATGTTTTGCTTTTGTTTTTTTTCGGTAGCTTCTTCCGAACAACATATAGAAAAAGAAACCCAAGAGCGGCAAGACTATCAATACAATCAACCATGCCAGGGTTCTGGAAGGGTTCTCATTCTCCAAAAATATGACCAGTCCTATCCACAACACGTTGATTCGAACCAAAACAGGTAAAATTGAAAAAAATGCGTTTAAGATTGGTGATTCAAAGCGAACTTCACTAAAAGTCCCAAAAGTATAAAGCATGAAAAACAAGCCTACGAACAAGGCTATTATAACGTAAAGAGTTTTTTTCAAGAGCTTTTCCATGAAACACCTCACTCACCCATTACCTAAACCTAACTTCCACTCTGAAGATAGGATAACCTTGTGAAGAAAATTTTTCCTCATATTCCGTCATGACATTATCCAGTCCATCCTGCTTATGAAGGTCAAGGGATATTTCCCTCATGATCAGGTCCAGTTCTGCAAATTCATTGAGTGAAAACTCAAACAGACTTCTGTTGTCTGTCTTGAAATGAATCCACCCTTCTTTTTTAAGGACCGTTTTATAATTCGACAAAAATCCCCTATAGGTCAATCTTCTCTTGTAATGCCTTCTTTTAGGCCATGGGTCTGAGAAATTCAAGTAGATTCGATCCAATTCACCTTCAGCAAATAAATCAAGAACATGTCTCAAATCAAAGAGTATGATTTTGACATTTTCAAGCCCCGATTCCCTTGCAAGCTCTGCTGCCTTAAGCGCAACTTCTGTAACCGCATCCGCCATAATAAAGTTGATTTCAGGATGTTTTCTTGCCATACCCACTATGAATCGACCCTTACCGCCGCCAAATTCGGCATGAATTGGATGGTTGTTGCCAAAAGCACTCCGCCAAGAACCTTTATGGACTTCCGGCTTTTCGATGAAAAACTCTTCAATGGATGCCAAAGCCTCGTAAGCACCAGGTTTTTTTCTAACTCTCAATTCTACACCTCATATCTTTATTATTCAATCCGTAAAAATCCTCGGATTTTCTTTCCACTTCATCAACGACTCAAGAGAAGAGCCCTCGATATAACCCATTCTAACAGCTATGGGCAACAAAGTTTCGTAATCGGTCAAAGTTGCATAAGGAATGCCCTTTTCAGAAAACCGATCCTCCACTTGTGCAAAATTGTAACTGAAAATGGCAAGTACGCCCAATACTTCCGCCCCTTCATTTACAAGTGCCTCACATGCTTGAATCGAACTACCACCTGTAGACAACAGATCCTCAATCAAAACAACTTTTGAATTTTGAGGTAAAACGCCTTCTGTTTGCTTTCCTTTGCCATGCCCTTTTACGCTGCTTCTCACATAAACCATGGGAAGATTCATTTTTTGTGCTACAAAAGCCGCATGAGGGATACCTGCTGTCGCTGTACCCGCTATAATTTCAACATCTGGAAAGGTATCCCTGATCAAAGTGACAAAGCCCTCGGCAATTTTGTCCCTTACATCCGGATAACTGATGGTCATCCTGTTGTCACAATAAACGGGTGACTTGATTCCAGACACCCAGGTGAATAAATTGTTTTCGTCAACAACCGTTACAGCTTTAATCTTAAGTAAAGATTCTGCAATCTCATGTGATAACATATTGCCTCCTTATTTTTCTATAAATGCATTCTTTGAATATCTGTTCCCAGCGTTCCAAACCAAATACTCGTTGATGCCATTCGCTTTGAGTGCATCAATCTGTGCTCTGACTTCTGGCACGCCATACCTTATATACCCTTTTACCCATGGGGCAGTGAAATCTTGAATCCATGGTCTAATCAGTCCCGGAGTCTCCAAATTTGAATCCCTTTTGAAAGCGTCCTTCATTGACCTGTCAATCGTTTCATAAGGAAAAGCATCCGGAACGGAAAGACCGAAATTATTGGGACCGTAATGGCTTGGATACATCATTGGACACATGTAATCCACCACATTGGAAATACCTTCCCATTGCTGCCCTATACCAACATCGTCTAAAGCTGTTGCAGCCCAACCGAAAACATCCGCCGCCACATAGACTTCATATGGAGACAGTTCGGAATAAGCATATTTCAAGAACTTTTGTACGGTTGCCATGTGCGATTCTTCTTCCTTGTTTCTGTAATCCATCCTGCTTTTATTGCCGATTGCCGGATATCTCACGTAATCAAACTGAATCTCATTGAAACCGTATTCAGCTGCTTCCTTAGCGATCCCGACATTGTATTCCCAAAGAACCCTATCATGTGGAGATGCCCAGATCAAGCCATCTGCATCGCTATAAAGAGATCCTGAATCTTTATAAACGATAGCCCTTTCGGTATGCGTCTTCGCATAGATCGGGGATTTGAATGTCACTATTCTGGCAATCAGATAGATTCCACGATCCTTCATTTCCTTTACAAACGATTCCATATCTTTGATATAAACATGATTGTTTGCCTCAGGGTTGAATTTTTCCGCGGATTCTGAATAAAACAACAGATAACCGTTGTCATCTTTGACATCGATGACCATGGCGTTGAGTTCGGTTTCTTCAATCAGTGTATAAAGATCCTGCAAACGATCTCCTCTGGCTGAATGCCCGGTGACATAAACACCCTTTACATCTATTTTGGGATTGGATTCAAAAGATCCGTTTTTTTGAACTGCCGCATAATCCACATCCTCAATAGGTCTAACGATAAAATCGCTAAGCGACTTTCGAACACTACTCGATTCAATATATCCCAAAACAACTTCCGAGTCGATGTCTGACTTGATTTCCATTTTTTTGATCTCACCCGACTCATCTTTCAGATATTCCGAAACATATACTAAAGTCTTTTCATCAAGTGCATCCACTTCAACAGCATCTTCTGTTGGCTTATCCCATACTTTGGTCCTGTCATTACTGATATAATAAGAGTTTTCTTTGATATCAGCGAGTTTTTTTTCAAGTTCCGCGGCCTCAGCTTCAACTCTCGCCTTTTCTTCGGCTTCAAGTCTTAATTGCTCTTTACGTTCATTCTCGGCTTCAATCCGCTCCTGTTCTGCGATAGCCGCTTGCTCCTCATCATTTAGAGTGCTTTTGACCTTACCCGGATTGGTTTCATCTCCCACTGTCGTTCTCAGCTGATTAAAAGTGAATCCCGCCATGACAACAATCAGTATTGCAGCGATAGTTATCATAAGTCCTTTCTTTTTCATAGCATCTCCTCGATTCCCAGATTAGTCATACAGACTCTATTCTATTTTAGCAAACCCCACGCTTAAATGCTATAATATATGTATCGAATATTATGAATGGAGGAGCAAATGCGTATTCAGTTCTTAGGTGCCGCAGAGCACGTTACAGGATCCATGTACCGAATTGAATCAAATTCGAAAATTTTTTTGCTGGATTGTGGACTATTCCAAGGGAACATAGAAGAAACCACTCTCAATGCATTTTACAAGGAACTCGATCCAAGTGCAATTGATTTTGTTATATTGACCCATGCACATATAGATCATTCCGGTCGCCTGCCGTTACTCGTAAAACAGGGATTCAAGGGAAAAATTTTTTGTACGTATCCGACTATGCAGCTTGCCGAAATCCTTCTCAGGGATTCCGGAAAAATTCATGAAGTGGAAAACGAATGGGAGAACAAGAAGCGCAAGCGCTCCGGTCTCGAAACCATTGAACCTCTATACACCGAGGAAGACGCCATAGAAACCATTCAATATCTATATCCGCTTGAATACGGCAAACGTATGGATTTAGGCGATGATATGTATTTTGAATACAAAAATGCTGGACACCTGCTTGGTTCATCCATAGCGGTCATTAACTTTTCCCATGATGGGCAAGACAAAACCATTGTCTTTTCAGGTGATTTGGGAAATGGCACAAGTTTTCTCGAAGAGCAACCTGAATCCGTTGAAAAAGCGAATTATCTCATCGTTGAATCCACATATGGCAACAGATCCCACGAAGGCATTTCTGAACGTGGGGAGAATCTGATCGCCATCATTCTGAAGGCTTATGAGGAAAATGGTACTGTTCTGATTCCATCTTTTGCCGTGGGAAGGACTCAGGAAATTCTTTTCGAAATCAACCACTATATACGGACACATGACAACGAGCAATCCAAGGTGTTGAACCAAATTCCGATTTATCTGGATTCTCCACTGGCACTCGATGCGACTGAGATCTATTCAAAACACAGCGCATATATGAGTGAACTGATTCAAACCTACGGTGAAAGTCCATTCAAACTCAAGAATCTCCACATCATCAATCATGTAGAGGATTCCATTGCACTCAATTTCAACACCTCTTCCAAGGTCATCATTTCGGCCAGCGGCATGTGCGAGGCGGGACGAATCAAACACCATCTCAAACACAACCTTTGGAAACCGAATACTCATGTGATTTTCGTTGGTTACCAAGGTGAAGAGACTCTCGGAAGATCCATCCTGACGGGAACCAAAACGGTTCGAATCATGGATCACGAAATTGCCGTCAAAGCAAAGATTCACGAAGTCACCGGATTTTCAGGACATGCCGATGAATCTCAGCTTACAAACTGGGTGACGGGAATTAAAGGACTTGAAAAAGTATTCGTTACTCATGGAGAAGTTGAAAGCAGCCATTATTTTGCGGATAAACTCAAGACCGAGTATGGTCTAGACACTTATGTACCCAAGTTGTACGAGATAGTAGAATTTTAAAAGAAGGTGCTGAAGCAAAACTTATTTAACTAGTCTTGCATCAGCACCTTCTTATTTATGTTTACAAATTAACAACTCAGTGGCATCTTGAAATGTCTGCTGAGACGCTAGTAAGTTTGCGCTGCAAACTCTTATCTTTTAGCAAAAGTCAGCAAAATCCCAAGCACCAAAGACAACGCGGCCGCTACAAGCACTCTATATTCCGGTGGCAACAAAAATGTGACCGTGTGTGCCGGTATCCAAAAGAACGGAATCGTCTTTAAGACTACAAATCCAATAAATCCACTCCAGTCAATACGTTTCGCAACCTGTGCAACAGTCGGTTTCGCAATATTCTCTCCAAATTTAAGATCCAAGAATGTATCCGTAAACCTATGAAAAGCCATAAATGAAGGCGCAAAAGTCAAGTTCATAATCGCACTGATCAACAATGCAGTTATGAAAGGACTATCCTTCCCAATCAAATACCCCTCTTGAATCGCATGGTTCACTCCGCCGGCAAAGACCTGGAATATCAAAGTGATGACCATTCCGAGCACACCCCAGATCACAACACGCCAAATGAAACCAGGCGCTTTTTCCCAGTTGCCTTTTTTCAAACGCACAACAAGCATTTCACCCATAGTTGCAAGCAAAGCAAACTTCAGGAATCCACCGATATATGGATGAGCTGTTGTGGAAGACACGAAAATCTCATGTGTTGCAGGGTACACAACAAAAGCTATGAAGGCAAGTAAAATGCCTCCCCAAATAAAATCACCTTTTTTCAATTCTACACCTCTTCATCAAATGTTTATCCTTCAAATTCCAATGCAACTTCTTTTAGCATTTGGATAATTTGAATTTTTTGTGGACATTGCGGTTCACAAAGACCACATTCTTTACAATTGCTGGCTTTTGCTTCAGCTGCGGTCGCATTGTATTGCTCTTTTATCGAATCTACCGCATTGAAGATGTGGGCTCGATTGTAAAGTGTGAACGATCGTGGGATTTCAACTCCGTGCGGACAAGGCATGCAATACTTGCACTGTGTACACGGTACCTTTACTCTGGATTCGTAAGTAGCTCTTACGCGCTCAATTAGAGCAAGACCTTCGTCATCCAGTGACTCTGGTAACAAGCGATCCGCAATTTCAATGTTTTCTTTCAACTGTTCCATTGAGGACATGCCACTGAGTACGACTTTCACATTTTTAAAGTTCGCCACAAACTGAAGTGCCCATTCCACGGGAGATTTATTGTCGGAGTGCGATGCCCATAACGCTTCCACATCTTCGGGTGGCGAAGCGAGCATTCCGCCTTTGAGCGGTTCCATTACGATTACCGGCAACCCTTTTGACTCGGCGTAGTTAAGACCTTCGAGTCCTGCTTGCTCATTTACATCCATATAATTGAACTGAATCATACATAAGTCCCAATCGTATCCATCCACTATTTCTTTGAACTGATCAAGATTGTCATGAAACGAAAAACCGACATGCTTGATTTTTCCACTTGCTTTCGCCCGCTCAATCGCTTCAAAAACATTGATTTTCTTCATGTTTTCCCATCGTTCTTTTCCAAGTGCATGCATAAGGTAAATGTCAAGATGGTCTGTTTGCAGTTTTTCGAGCTGCTCGTCCAAGTATTTGTCAAAATCTGCTTGTTCGTTGAGGAGCCAAGTGGGTGCTTTCGAGATCAAAATGACGCGTTCACGATATCCGTCTTTAAGCGCTTCTCCTAAAAAAGTCTCACTGTTTCCACCATGATAAGGATATGCCGTATCCACGTAATTGACACCATGATCGATAGCATACCTGATTATTTCAGCACCCTTTTTGTAATCAATTTTATCAGAATCGCCTTCAACTATAGGCAATCTCATACAGCCAATGCCAAGTACCGAGGCATCCAAACCTGTTTTTCCAATAGTCCTATATTTCATATACCCTCCACTGTTATTATTTCCACACTCGAAACATCACTAATATTTTACGTTATTTGAACGATCTAGTCAATTGACTAACGAGTTTTCAGGAGGCTTGAATTAAGATCTTTATCTTCAATGATCCATGATTGGTTGAACTTGAATCGTATATCTTCAAGAATCTTCTCACCTTTTTCAATCGAAGACTCAACAGGTGAGTCAATTGAATCTTTGGTTTTTACAAGCAGTTGAATTTCAGTACAGTATTCTGTTTTCTGGGTACATTGCATCAAATGGAACTCAAAGACCAAGTTCTGGTGATCTGAATCATCAAATCTCCAAATGACCTGGTTGTCATTCACCTGATCAATATAGGCAGGAATATTTCCAGTCCAGTTCTGAATGCGCTGTTCAGAGCTGAGCATTCTTAGGGCATTGATCACATCGGTATTCAGACGCGTTTTTCTTCTTATGAACATATCATCCTCCACTGGTTTCAGATAAAGAAAAGCCTGTTCCAAAGGCCGTTTTTCGACACTTCGGAACAGGCTTTCTATTAGATCCTAGAACTCCATTTTAGACATTCTCACATAGCCTTCGTAACGATTCTTTGCTTGTGCTTCCGCAGTCACAAATAATTCTTCGGCATGCTCAGGATTTGAATTTCTCAGAGTAGTGTAACGTGTTTCACCCATCAGGAAGTCTCTAAAGTTTGCAGAAGGTGCTTTTGAATCCAGGAAGAACGGATTCTTTCCTTCAGCTCCAACTCTTGGATCAAAACGCCATAAATGCCAGTAACCAGCTTCCACTGCTTCTTTCATTCTACGTTGAGTCGTACCCATACCTGTTTTAATACCATGTGCGATACATGGAGCATAACAGATGATCAGTGATGGTCCTTCGTACGCTTCAGCTTCATGTAATACTTTCAAGAAGTGGTTTTGATTTGCACCCATGGATACTTGTGCCACATAGACATATCCATAAGTCGCAGCGATCATACCAAGGTCTTTCTTCTTGACTTTCATACCTGATGCAGCGAATTTTGCAACCGCTCCGACAGGTGTTGCTTTGGAGGCTTGTCCGCCTGTATTGGAGTAAACTTCAGTATCGAATACCAATACGTTTACGTTTTCTCCACTAGCAAGTACATGGTCAAGACCACCGAAACCGATGTCATATGCCCAACCATCGCCACCTACGATCCACATTGAACGCTTCACGAGGTAATCTTTATGGTTCTTAGCGAACTCAATCAACTTCTTGGCATCTGAATCTGTAACTTTATTGTTTTCAAGTACATCGAGAATTTTCTTAGCGGCAACTTTTGAAGCATCCGCATCGTCCATGCCTTCGATCCATGAGCCAAATGCATCTTTTACTTCTGAATCGACGTCCATAGCAATCAAATTCTCAAAATTTTCTTTCATTGTGTTTCTGATGGTTTTCACTGCGATTGCCATACCATGACCATACTCGGCATTGTCTTCAAACAATGAATTAGCCCAAGCTGGACCTTTGCCTTCAGCATTTTTGGTATATGGTGTAGAAGGTGCTGAACCACCCCAGATTGATGAACAACCTGTAGCGTTGGCAACCATCATACGATCTCCGAAAAGTTGAGTGACCGCTTTCATATAAGGTGTCTCTCCACAACCAGCACAAGCTCCTGAGAATTCGAAGAGCGGTTGAGCAAATTGTGATCCTTTAACAGTGGTAAGTGGCATTTTATCTGATTTATTATCCAATGCAATTGCAAAGTTCCAGTTTTTTGATTGAACTTCAACTTGTGTCTCAATTGGCTTCATCACCAATGATTTTTGCTTGGAAGGGCATACATCTGCACAGTTTCCGCAACCAGTACAGTCATATGGAGATACCTGAATCTTGTAATTGAGACCTTCGAGGCCTTTACCAATTGCAGGTTTTGTAACGAATCCTTCTGGTGCTCCAGCAAGTTCTTCATCTGTAGTCAAGAATGGTCTGATTGCAGCATGAGGACAAACGTATGAACATTGGTTACACTGAATACAGTTGTCTACTTGCCATTCTGGAACGTTTACTGCTATACCACGTTTTTCAAACGCTGCAAGACCTGGTTCAAATGATCCATCTTCAATGCCTTTGAATGTGCTTACTGGTAAATCATCACCTTTTTGCGCTGCGATCGGTCTAAGGATGTTTGTGATGAACGATGGTTCCCCTTTAGCCTCAACACCTGTGGATTCAGTTGCGTTGGCCCACTCAGCAGGAACTGACACTTTTACCAATTTTTCTATTCCGAGATCTACAGCTTTATTGTTGAGTTCAACAATTTTTTCGCCTTTTGATCCGTATGATTTTTGGATGGCTTTTTTCAAATGTTTCACTGCCTCATCGAGTTCGATGACTTCAGCAAGTTTGAAAAACGCCGATTGCATGATCATATTGATTCTGTTTCCGAGGCCAATTTCTTCAGCGATACTTGTCGCATCGATTGTGTAGAATTGGATCTCGTTTTTAGCCATGTAACGTTTCATTGCCGCTGGAAGTAATGCTGCAACTTCTTCTGTTGACCATTTGCAGTTGAGTACAAATTTTCCGCCTTTTTTGAGGCCTTTTAACAATTCATATTGATATACATATGACTGGTTGTGGCAAGCTACGTAATCCGCTTCGTCAATAAGGTATGTTGAACGGATAGGTTTTTTACCGAATCTCAAGTGGGATACTGTGATACCACCTGATTTTTTGGAGTCATATGAGAAATAACCTTGAGCATAAAGCTCGGTTTCATCACCAATTATTTTAATTGCATTTTTGTTGGCACCAACAGTACCATCAGAGCCAAGACCCCAGAATTTACATCTGATTGTGCCTTCACTTTCAGCAACTATGTTTTCTTCAATATTAAGTGACAAATGAGTCACGTCATCAACGATTCCAATTGTAAAATCATTTGCTGGTTGATCTTTCTTAAGTTCATCAAATACGCGCTTGATGTGAGAAGGCGTAGTGTCTTTTGAACCAAGACCATATCTACCACCGACAACAACTGGAGCGTCTTTTGTTTCAAAGAACATTGTTCTTACATCTTTATATAATGGTTCTCCATCTGCACCTGGCTCTTTTGTTCTATCGAGTACAGCAATTTTTTTGACACTTGCTGGTAATACGTCGAAGAAATATTTAGAAGCCCAAGGTCTGTATAGTCTAACCTTGATGATACCAACTTTTTCGCCACGTGCGTTCAGGTAGTCAATTGTTTCTTCAATAGCTTCAGCGACTGAACCCATAGCAACGATGATGCGGTCTGCATCTGGTGCGCCATAGTAGTCGAAAGGCTTGTAGTTTCTGCCAGTCACTTCGCTGATCTCTTTCATATACTGTGCAACGATTGCTGGAACTGCTTCGTAAAAAATATTTGATGCTTCTCTTGCTTGGAAGAAGATATCAGGGTTTTGAGCAGTACCTCTTGTAAGTGGATGTTCTGGTGACAATGCAGCATTTCTAAATGCATTGACAGCATCGTGATCAACAAGTCTATCGAAGTCGGCATAATCAATGACTTCAATTTTTTGTATTTCATGAGAAGTTCTGAAGCCATCAAAGAAATGAAGGAAAGGTATTCTTGATTTGATTGCTGCAAGGTGAGCAACGCCGCCCAAATCCATAACTTCCTGTACAGAACTAGATGCTAAAAGTGCAAAACCTGTTTGTCTTGCAGCCATTACGTCTGAATGGTCTCCGAAAATTGATAATGCATGTGAAGCTAGCGCTCTTGCACTAACATGGAATACGCCTGGCAATAATTCACCCGCAATTTTGTACATGTTAGGAATCATCAAAAGCAAACCTTGTGAAGCAGTAAACGTCGATGTCAACGCTCCAGCTTGCAACGATCCGTGAACCGCACCTGCCGCACCACCCTCAGATTGAAGCTCAGATACCAATACGGGTTGACCAAAGATGTTCTTTTGTCCCTTAGCAGCCCATTCGTCAACCGATTCCGCCATGTTGGACGATGGTGTTATAGGGTAGATTGCCGCAACATCTGTGAACGCATAAGCGACATATGCTGCAGCGGTGTTGCCATCCATGGTTTTCATAACTTTTTTACCCATTAAAATAGCCTCCTTTAATCAATGTTGATTACAAATACAGTATAGTATACAATATACACAACTGTCAATCGACTCGCATCACTATTCTTTTTACATGTTGTTAATTAATAAACAGTGTGTCGTCCCTACCAAAACCTTTCAGATTTATTATATAAGAGTTTTCTATCATTGTAAACCATTTAACGATTTCAGCACAACTGCATTATAACATATTTGTATTTTGTATACAATGCATTAGACTTTTCTGCTCTCTATAAATTTAAACTATAATTATCCGTTTTTTTATTTTATAATGGTATCAGAACGAATACCAATTTTGTACAAACGAGGTGAGAAAATGAATTGCAGATTAAGCATTAAAGACAATGTCCATTGGATTGGTGTCAACGATAGGGAAACAACACTTTTTGAGAATTACTGGCCCCTCGAGAAAGGTGTTGCTTACAATTCCTATATTATCAATGATGAAAAAATTGCCATTATGGATACTGTCAAGTTCAATAAAACAACAGAGTACCTTGAAAAGATTAAAGAAATCATAGGTGATCGTCCTGTTGACTATTTGGTTGTCAACCATATGGAGCCGGACCATTCAGGTTCCATGCTCGCTCTGCTCGGCGCTTATCCGGATATGCAGATTGTCGGCAACAAAAAGACCTTTCCTTTTATTGAAGGCTTTTATGGCATCACCAAAAATTATCACATCATCGACGATGGCGATACACTTGATCTCGGTGAACATAAGTTGAGATTTTATCTTACCCCTATGGTTCACTGGCCTGAAACCATGATGACATACGATGAAACGAGTAAAATACTATTTTCAATGGATGCTTTTGGAGGATTTGGCGCCCTTGATGGCGGCATTTTCGACGATGAGATCAATTTTGAATTCTATGAAGACGAAACTCGCCGTTACTATTCCAATATAGTCGCCAAATACAGCCCCATGGTTCAAAGAAGCCTAAAAAAGCTAAGCGGTCTGGATATTCAAATGATCGCACCGACCCATGGTCCCGTATGGCGAACCAATCCAGGAAAAATAATTGAACTTTATGACAAATGGTCCAGATTTGAAGCCGAAAAAGGGATTGTCATCGTATATGGTTCCATGTATGGCAACACAGCAAAAATGGCGGATTATCTCGCCAGAATCGCTGCAGAAAACGGAATCAAGAATGTCAAGGTTTTCGATGCATCGAAAACACACAGCTCGTATATACTCAGTGAGATTTGGAAGTACAAAGCTGTGATCATAGGTTCTTGTGCTTATAACACAAAAGTATTCTCATCCGTTGAGACAGTACTTGCCAAACTTGGCAATTCGGGCCTTAAGGATAGATTCATTTCCGTCTTTGGGAACAAATCCTGGTCTGGCGGTGGTGTTTCAGGGATTGAAAAGTTTGTCGAAGAAATTGGCTGGGAGAAAGTTGGCCCCTCAATCGAAGCGACTTTTTCTCCCAAAGATGAGGAGTTTTTAGCCATGAATGCCATGGCAAAGGAAATCGCTGGCAAACTCAATAAAATTTATGGAATGGATTGATTAAAAAATCCCCACTCGGTTCACATTGGAACCAAGTGGGGATTTCTCTAAGTAAGAAAGTTTACCAAATCATCATTTTTTCTGCCTCCGACTCGAGCATTGCCCTAAATTTCGGATGGGCGATGGCAATCAACCGTTTCACTCGCTCTCTCACAGGAGTTCCTCTAAGTGCGGCAACGCCATATTCGGTCACTACAAAATCCACATCATTTCTGGATAAACTGACAATGGCACCGGGACTGAGCATTGGCACTATTTTAGATTTTTCTTCCAATACACCTGTAAATTTATTCTTGATTTGTGTCGTTGAGTAAAGAGCTATGAAAGATTTCCCGTTTTTAGCATTCTGGGCACCGATAGCTGTGTCCGCCTGACCACCAGTACCACTGATTTGTCTTACCCCTACGGATTCAGAGCAGCACTGTCCAGTCAGATCGATTTCAATGGAGGTGTTGATGGACACCATATTGTCATTTTGTCCAATCACATAAGGATCATTCACATATGTGCCTCTTAGAATATTGACCCCCGGATTGTCATCGATGAAGTCATATAGCTTTTTCGAACCCAGTGCAAATGCGGCAATCAATTTGCCTTTATGCAGAGTCTTCCTGCTGTTGTCGATTGCTCCTGACTCATAAAGGTCCACCATTCCATCTGTGAGCATTTCCGTATGGATTCCAAGATTCTTCTTTGTGGTCAACGCCATGGCGACCGCATTTGGAATCCCACCAATTCCAAGTTGAATTGTTGCTCCGTCTTCTATAAGGTCAGCAATGTATGTTCCTATAACCTTATCTTTTTCATTGGGTGTTCCATTGGCAAGTTCAGGAAGTTCATAATCCGTCTCCACAAAATAGTCCACCTGTGAGATATGGACCAATGTATCTCCAAATGATCTCGGGACATTGGGGTTTACTTCAAGAACAACAAGATCCGCGATTTCCACCATGTCTTTCTCATAGACGGCACTTGTCCCGAGCGAGACATATCCGTGATGGTCAACAGGCGAACAATTTCCAAAATAGATGTTTGGCTTCTTATAGGAGACTCTTTTGGTGGATGCGAAGTGAAGGTGATTCGGAATGAAAGTGATGTTCTTGTTTACATGAAGTTTTCTCATCATCCCACTGTAAAACCAACCTTCCATAAGAAAGGATCCCATGTGGGCAGGATTGGTGAAAAACTCGTATTCTCCCATTGGCAAACAATTGATCACATGGATGTCATCCAACCTGTAAGAATCATGGTGTATATTTTCAAGAATGGAACGCGGTTCGGAAGCTCCGAGTCCGACTACAATATGATCTCCGGATTTTATCAGGGCAATGGCATCTTCCTCCCGTATTCTCTTTTTCTGATAAATCGTCTTATCGAACATCAACTGCTCCTCCTTCTCCCCATCTGATCACATTAGCTGCCCAGGCATAACCGATTCCAGCTGCGATCATGGATATTATCGAGCCTTCTTTAACTTTTCCCTCTTTTAGTGCAAGATGAAGCGACAAAATCTGATCCACTTGGCCAATATGTCCATATTCGCTGAGGTAAATGGATTGACTCTCGCTCAGTCCAAGCAGATCAAGCATGTGAAGATGCATCGAATATTTGAAGTGCAGAACTGCCAAGTAGTCAAGCTCCTCTTTTTGAACGCCCGATTTTTCAAAAGCTTTGTTGATGCAATGCATCCAATTCTCCATGGACACTTCTCCCAGCCTATTTTTCATGTGCTCCGGATTCATGAGTTTCAGAGATTTGTAAGCCGAATCCAAATTGTCTTTATTGATGAGATTCACTGTTCCGCCTATTTCAACGCCCACATCTCTTGCCATGCTCCCATCTGAAATGATATGAGTTTCAAGAAGCAGATTTTTTTCGTATCCTGCTTTCAAAATGATGGCACCACCCCCGGCTCCTAGATTGAACATCATGCTCATGTTTTTATCGGAATAATCTACTAAATCACCATTCCTATAACCTCCACAGATCATAATTGTATCAATGGTTTCATCCGATACCAACATATCCTTGGCAATTTTCATTGCGGAAACGGTTGTACAACACCTGTTTTGAATATCGATTCCCCAAGCATTCTTGGCTCCAATTCTATCTTGGATGTAGATGGCCGAGGTCGTAAGCGGATATTCTTTCCACTCTTCACCCATACATAGAATTACATCTATATCCATCGGGTCGACTCCGGTGTTCTTCAAACAATCCATTGCAGCTTTCACTCCCATTTCCTGAGTACCATCCCCAGGTCCGGGAATCGGTTTCTTCGTGAATCCCAGTTTATCTATGATTGCCTGTTCCGCCCATATGCCGTGGGTGGCCTCAGAAATTTCTTTCGCACTGATTGTTCCACTGGGTATATAAATTCCGGTACCTACTATGCCAACAGGCCTTTTACTCATGTAAACCTCCTTGTGATTTGCGTATGCAATTGATAATTGCAAAAGGCATGCCAAAGGATTATGCATATTAAATGACGATAGTTGTTCCCGATTTATCTTTTTATGTATGAATTACTGTACAAATTTACGACAGTGTTCAATTTGTGTACAACACAAATAAAAGAAACACACATCAATCTGTTTGGTTGATAGTGTGTTCCTCATAATTTATTGGGGCAGATCCATATGATATTTTTCGATTTTCTCATAGAGACTGGTTCTACTGATTCCCAGAATTTTGGCCGCTTTTAGTTTATTGTAATTTACTGCTTTGAGACATCTTAGTATTGTCGTTTTCTCTATATCTTCGACCGCTTCCCTCAATGAGATGAAGTTGGCGGGTTCCTGCTTTTCAAGTTCAAGATGATTGGGCTTATGGGCTATGACATATGCGGGGAGGTGATGTATTTCAATGGTTTCCTGGTCAGTGAGATTAATGGCCCTTTCTATGACGTTTTCGAGCTCCCTGATATTCCCTGGCCAATTGTATGATTTCAGACTCTCAAGTGCATCCACTGTGATATTGCTGACGAATCTTCCAAGCGAATTTGAAAGCTTGTCCATCAATTTCAGTGTCAATATCTCAATATCATCTTTCCTCGCTCTAAGCGGGGGCACTTCGACATTGATGACATTGAGTCTATAGTAGAGATCTTCTCTGAACATATTTTCCTTGATTCTTTGCTGTAATTCCCTGTTGGTTGCTGCAATAATCCGACAATCCACCGGAATAGTCTTATTCCCGCCAATCCGTTCAATTTCCTTTTCTTGAAGCACTCTAAGAATTTTAACCTGCATATCCAGCGGCATATCCCCAATTTCATCCAAGAATATTGTGCCCCCCGATGCCAGTTCGAATTTTCCTATTTTACCTTGTTTCTTTGCGCCGGTAAATGCGCCTTCCTCATAGCCGAACAACTCGGATTCAAGTAGATCTTTTGGAATCGCAGCACAATTTATTTTTACAAAAGGACCATCAGCACGCCTTGAATCATTGTGTATAGCATGAGCAAACAACTCTTTGCCAGTCCCACTCTCTCCAACAATCAGAACGTTTGAGTCCGTTTTTGCAGATTTTGCAGCCATACTTTTCACGCTTTGCATCACCAAGGAATTTCCGACTATTGTTTTCCAATTGTATTTTGCACCGCGCATATTTTTAAGTTCTTCTTGATATACCGACAATTTGCCTTCAAGTAATTTATTCTTCTCTAACACTTCCTGGAGTTGTTTGATGTCATCAAACACAACCATCCCAAACCCGTAAACCACTTCACCGTCATCATCAAGCACAGGAATTCTATGTACAATGGCCGTATGACCGTTTGAAAATTTGTGCTTATATGCAATTTCCGGTTTTTTATTTTTAATGACATAAGGAAATCTGGTGTTGGGATCGACATCAGAGACCTTTTTTCCGATCAACTCGTCACGGGGATGTTCCAAATACTTAGCAAACGCCTCATTGATCATCACGATTTCCGTATCTTTGTTCACCATTATAAATGGCACTGAAATCGGATCGAAAATCTGATGCAAACGCGTCATAAATGACGAATCCATAAAACCATCTTTTTTGCCGGCATAAGTACTCATTTTGTCACACCCCTTGTTTTCTACTTTGATTATTTATATTATATAACGATTGCAACTTTCATGCCACACAAAAAAACCACCCGTCACAACAATCTGTGACAGATGGCCCAATTTCATATTAATCGAGTACAACAAGTGTTCCAGTAGATCCCTCGATACCTTCTTTTGCTTTTTCAAGAGAGGTGATCAAAGCTTTTCTACCAGGTTTAGATTTAGCGAATTTGAGCGCTGCCTGTACTTTCGGCAACATGCTGCCTGGTGCGAAATGACCCTCTGCGATATACTTTTCCGTATCTTCAAGATTCATTTTGCTCAACCACTTTTCATCTGGTTTTCCAAAATTGATTGCCACTTGCTCAACAGCCGTGAGGATGATCAAATAGTCAGCATCCAGTATTTCCGCAATTTTCTCTGATGCGAAATCCTTGTCAATGACTGCCGGAATCCCTATGAGTTTATTACCTTCCCTATATACAGGAATACCTCCACCGCCAACTGTGATCACAACGTGACCCTGCTCGACAAGCGCTGAGACCGTTTCTTTTTCGGCAACATCCACCGGCTGAGGAGATGCAACCACACGTCTATATCCTCGACCAGAATCCTCAATCATGACATATCCTTTTTCACTGACCATTTTATCGGATTCTTCCTTGGAATAGAAAGCTCCAATCGGCTTTGTCGGATTGACGAATGCAGAATCATTTTTATCTACAATCACCTGAGTGATTACAGTAGCAACCGGTATATTCATATTTCTATTGAGAAGTTCTTCCCTGATAGCATTTTGTAAATGAAATCCAATATACCCCTGACTCATTGCACCACATTCAGGAAACGGCATTTCAGGTGTTCCCGCAGGAGTATTTGCAGCAGTGGACATAGCAAGATTGATCATACCCACTTGCGGGCCGTTGCCATGTGCGAGTATCACTTCATGTCCAGCTTCAATTAGGTCCACAATCGGTTTTGCCGTGTCTTTAACAAGTGCTCTTTGCTCTTCCGGTGAGTTGCCAAGTGCGTTACCGCCCAATGCAACTACAATTTTGTCTTTCATTTTCATCGCTTACCTCCACATCATATACTTATAAATTTCCAATCGTCGCCACCATGATGGCTTTAATGGTATGCATTCTGTTCTCTGCTTCTTCAAACACTACAGAATGTTTGCTTCTGAAGACCTCATCTGTGACTTCCATCGCCGTGAGACCAAATTTTTCCTCTATTTCTCGTCCTACTTCTGTCATTGTATCATGGAACGCAGGCAAGCAATGCATAAAGATGACATTGCTATTTTTGGTTCTTCTTAACATATCCATATTGACTTGAAAAGGTTTTAATAGCTTTATACGCTCTTCAAATAAATCCTCTTCTCCCATGGACACCCAAACATCGGTATAGATTACATCAGCGTTTTCCACCGAGTCCAAATCTTCACTGAATTCAAGTACTGCACCGGTATAATCGGCTACAACCTGCATTTCATCAACAAGCTCTTTCGTTGGCCACAACTCTTTAGGTGCAAGCGCTACAAAATGCATTCCTACGAGCGCAGCGCCAATCAAAAGAGAATTGCCCATATTGTTTCTGGCATCACCTGCATAAACGAATTTAACCTTATTGAGCGGTTTATCCACTTGTTCCATTATGGTCAGGAAATCCGCCAGAATTTGAGTGGGATGATACATATCCGTGAGACCGTTCCATACAGGGACTCCAGCATGTTTCGCAAGGGTCTCCACTGTTTCCTGGCTATATCCACGGAACTCGATTCCATCATAGTACCTGCCAAGTACTTTAGCCGTATCCTCAACACTTTCCTTTTTACCCATCTGGCTATTGGTCAGAAAGGTCACATTAGCACCTTCATCACAAGCTGCAACCTCAAATGCACACCTTGTCCTTGTAGATGTCTTTTCAAAAAGTAGGCATACATTTTTATGTTCAAGTAAGTTGCCCTTGATCCCGGTAAGTTTTCTTGCTTTCAAGTCTACTGACAAATGTAGCAGGTACTTTATTTCTTCAGGTTTCAAATCTTTCAATGTGATCAAATGTCTTCCTTTTAAATTCACTGGCATAATGCGTTCCTCCTTATTTTGCAATCCATTTTATCGTCTGACAATATCGTTTCTATATAGTGGCATTGACATGCATCTGGGTCCACCACGACCACGTGAGAGTTCTGAAGAAGGGACTTCATGCAATATGATACCTTCTTCTTCAAGTAAACGGTTGGTCACATGATTTCTGGTATAGACAATGACTTCACCCGGTGCAAGAGCCAGTGTGTTCGAACCATCGTTCCATTGCTCTCTCCCTGCGTCGATGCCACGTTTGCCGCCACATCGGATCAATTTCACATTCTCCACATCCAAATATTTGCTTAAGATGCGATCCAGAGGTTGCGTTTCCTTATCAATCGAGTACTTTCCAGGTTCACCGGTTCGCTTTAATGAATATACTGTCAGAGGTCCCTCAATTTCGGGATGTATCGTAAAAACGTTGTGATCCACCATTGTGAACACTGTATCCAGATGCATGAATGCACGTTCTTTCGGAATATCAAATGCCAGTATGGTTTGGAATGGCTGCCCATTTGAAAATATGTTCTTAGCAAGAATTTCAATCGCGTCGGCATCGGTTCGTTGTGATATGCCAATCGCTATTACTTTTTCACTGAGCACCAATATATCTCCACCTTCAACCGCATATTTCTCATCCCGATTGTACCAGAATGGTGGATTGCTTTCCCTAAGTTTCGGGTGATGTTTGAATATGTAACCTGCAAACAATGTTTCTCTGCGTCTCGTGAGTGTTCGCATGTGGTTGAGGGCAATACCGTCCCCTATCGTCGAAAACGGATCACGGGTAAAGTAGAGATTTGGCATCGGATCGACGATAAATGGATAGGCTTGATCCATTCTGTCCGCCAAAGAACTACCATGTGCGATCTTGAGTTCTTCTCTTCTTATGCCGGCCATCATCTTGTCCACCATTTTTCGATTGTCATCGAAATCCAGATAATACTCTTTGACTTGTTTTAACCGAATTTCCTTCCTGATTCCAGACTCTTTTAGAAAATCGTCCACAAAAGCTTCTTTAATTGCTTTGTCCTCAATGGTTTCAGCCATCAAGTCCTCAAGATAAAAAACTTCCACACCATTTTTTCTGAATACGTCAGCGAAGACATCGTGTTCTTCCCTGGCCACTTTCATGTATGGTATGTCATCAAAAAGCAACCTCTTCATCAGATCAGGAGTCAGATTTTCGATTTCTTCTCCCGGTCTGTGCAACAGGACTTTCTTCAATCTTCCGATTTCCGAATAGACATGCAACCCTTTGACATTCATTATAACACCTCTTTCTTAATTGAATTGGTATAAACTGGCAAATTATTCACATGCATTACCTTTAAATCCAGTATACCACTTTTGTCATTTTATAATCAAGCCTTGATAATACAATGCTTTGGTAATTTTCTGATTTTTAGATTAATTTGCTGTATATTCATTCGTTGAATAAAATTACATTATATGGGTATTATATTCCAAGCTCGTTGACACATCACAAAAAAGCACTTCTTTAGATTCTGAATATTCTGAATTGTCTGAATTAAAATGAATATTAATTCATAAACATGATTTTAGACAAAAAAAATAAGGGTTACCCTTATTTTAAGAAACTTGTATTGCATCTGCGGTACCAATCACTGTCACTTCGACCGCTTCTGTTAAGATATCCGAATAGCTAAAAGACATCGTTCTCTCTGCGTCGGTTCCCTGATCTATTCTCACTGTGAATATACACGGAAATACATTTTCAATAGTGCCTTCACGAACTTTGACTTTTCTTTTACCCTTATTGGTTCTAAGGATGACCTTTTTGCCTAAACATTCCATCACATTGCTTTTAATAGTGTCTAATGTCTGTCGCGTCGCCAAATACACCACCATCCTCTCAATCGCTATTATAATTGTAACATCAATTCCATAAAAAGTCAATTATTATACAATCAATTACAACGGTTGTCAATACTTAGCTTCTTAAATTTTATTTTGATATTTAATTATTATTTAATAATTTCTTAAGATTTCTTATCAGGTAAATTGTTAAAATGAAAAGAGCCACATTACTTCATACATATGTTTCTTAAAATGTGAAGGGATTGATTGTATATGATTAAATTATCGAGTATTGTTTTTGTAGGTTTGTTGGCTACTCTGTTTCTAATGAGCTTTTTGACCATATTTTTGCCTGCTTTGGGTCTATTGACTGTGCTTATAAACATTTTTGCTGTACTATTATTGATTACGGGTATAATATTAATTGTATCCCTGATTGTTGATCGCTACAAGGATTCAAAGAACGAAGGGGATGACTATAAAAAATATTAAGTCAAATTGGGAGGTTCATTATGTTGCTTGTCACTACACCCGATGTCCCTGGTGTTAAGATTTTGAAGACGATCGGCCTTGTAAGAGGCAGTACGATTAGAGCGAAACACATTGGCAAAGATATCTCTTCAGCTTTTCGGCATCTAGTAGGTGGCGAAATGAAGGAATACAGCGAAATGCTGCAGGAAGCCAGGCAAATCGCCACCAAACTTATGGTGGATGAAGCAGAAAGTCTAGGTGCCAATGCAATTATCAACATGAGGTACACAACATCGTCCGTCATGCAGGGAGCAGCAGAAATCATGGCATATGGTACCGCTGTGATCATAGAGGAATAGAATTTGATAAAAACGCTCTTCAGCGTTTTTGTTTTTTTATGTTAATTTAATGTCAACATTATTGAATTCTGTTGAATTTATCAATGGTTTTGGTTATAATATGGTGTAGGTTGTTTGCAAAACACTTAGGAGGTGGCTTATGAGGAAATTATTAAGCTTAATGCTCGTTTTGGTATTGACGGGAAGCTTATTTATCGGATGTGCAAAAAAAGAAGAACCAGTAGTTGAAACACCTGTTACTGAAACACCAGTTACGGAAGAGCCTGCTACAGAAGAGCCTGCTGTTGATGGAGAGTATGCTGATGGCATTTACTTCGCAACTGAAGACGTATTCGCAGAAGGTTCAGGATGGAAAGGTGCTTTAACACTTGAAGTTGTAGATGGAAAAATTACATCTGTAGACTGGAATGCAGCACATATTTCAGCTGGCAAAGATAAGAAAACATCGTCAATCGATGGCGATTATGGTATGGTAGCATACGGTAAAGCTCAATCAGAATGGCACGAACAAGCTGCTTTGGCTGAATCATACTTGATTGAAAACCAAACATTGGCTGGAATCAATTATACTGATGCAGAAGGTAAAACAGACACTATCGCAGGCGTATCCGTCTCAGTAGATGATTTTGAAGTTCTAGTCAACAAAGCACTTACTACAGGTCCTGTTGGAACTGGAATATACAAAGATGGTACTTTCTATGCTGAAGAAGCTGATTTCAACGATTCTGGTTGGAAAGACACTGTATCTTTCACTGTAATCAACGGCAATATCGTTGCCGCTAACTGGAACGGTATCAGCAAAGATGGCGACAAAGACAAGAAAACAGCTTCTATCGACGGAGATTACGGAATGGTAGCGTATGGTAAGGCTTCTTCCGAATGGCACGAACAAGCTATCGAAGTTGAAAACTTCTTACTCAGCACTCAAGAAGTAGATGCGATCGTTGCTGATGCAGTAGCTGGCGTATCAATCGGCGTTGATGGATTCATGGGTCTTGCTAAAGAAGCACTTGAATTAAGATAATCAATCAATAGATAGAGAATGCAAACAACAACCAAACAAAATATTTAGGAGCCTTCTCATGTGAGAAGGCTCCTTTTTATCGTCTTGATTATTTGCTTTTAATTGTATACTTATTATTGGTGAGTAAAAATTTTGATTCAATTCCCGATGTCATATAAATCGATCCGTCATCCAAGACGAACATTGCATCGACACCTTCCAGCGATTCTATGAAATCATAACCTGTCTCAAATCCCATAAGGAATCCCGCTGTCGAAAGTGCGTCTCCATCTACGGAAGCACCCGTGACTATTGATATGGACAGTAGATTGCTTTGTTCAGGATAGCCTGTCTCGGGATTGATCAAATGGTGGTATCTCACATTATCTTTTATAAAAAACCGCTCATAAACTCCAGATGAGACAATCGCGTTGTCCTCAAGATTCAAAATACCAACAAGTCCTCCCATTTCAGACTGGGGATCTCTAACTCCCACCGACCAGTGGTCGCTGTTCGGTTTAAAACCTACAGTCAAAACATTGCCACCCAAATTGATAATGGCACTTTTATAACCGTTTTTCTGAATGACTTTCTTGACCTCATCAGCAATATAGCCTTTGGCGACAGCACCCAAGTCCAAGACCATCCCTTCCTCAGGTAAAAATACCGTGTTTTTCTCAGAATCCAGTTCAATTTTTTTATAATCCACTTTCTCCATTGCGGCTTTCAGCTCATCATCATCGGGTATGGCCGCATCGTCAGTTCCTATACCCCAAAGATTGACCACTGGCCCTATTGATACATCAAACAGGCCGTTTGACATATCCCCGTAACTTATGGAAAGAGCAATCAAATCGTATAACACCTCAGGTACCTCGACGGGTGCGACTCCAGCTCTATCGTTGATCTGATCGACGTTTGTCATCTCAATATTTTTCGACATCATCTTTTCAAAGTCATAAATGGTGTAAAATATCTCATCAAATACAGATGAAGGCACTTCCTTCTCATCATATATGCTGATTGTGATATAGGTGCCAATCTGATAACTTTCTTGTGATGTGATGGTGCTCTTTGTTTTATCATCTTTGACAACTTTCGATGCCGATCTCACAAAAGGCACTTCATTCTTATCCGGAACGACTTCATCAGATGGCTTCTCCACCTTTTGACATCCAGTCGCAATAAGCATCATAACCAAAAGTACCGTAAACCCTTTAAAAATCTTCATTATTATCTCCTTCTATCTGCCTTTCATTTTCATCATTCTATAATTGAGCAGTACTATTATACCATAAATGTTCCTAGATCATGACATAAAAAAAACCAATTCAATGAACTGGGATTTTTCTATCAATAAGTCAGAACCTCTTGGACATTTCTATGCCCGACTCTATAAATCCGATCATATCTCTCTTTCGTTTCATAAAAAATGCTTCGTCCAGGAAAATGACCGGATGACCATCCACAAATCCGTCCAATCCGGCACGATGAATCGCTCTTTCCAAAGCCTCCTCCGAACACTCTTTGTGCAAGGTGATGTTGTTCTTGAGGGTATCTTCAAACAAGAACACCTGTTGTTCAGCATTTGAGTGATGACCGGAATCAAGCAGGCGCCTACATACACTGCAGACGCCTTTTATTTATTTCTTATCCAGTAATATTTTCCCGGAAATCGTATTTATTTTTATGGTTCTATGGTCTGAACGGTTATCGATTGATATGTGTTTCTTCCCTGCGATGTTTTTATCCACTACTGCAAACCCACTTGTATCCATCGAACCCGAAACCGAGTCGAAAAAAAGATTGTACATTTCCGGTTCGGGAACATAAACGGAAACTTTGCCTGAAACGCTGCTGAGCGTGATTTCATCCAAATTTTCTCCACCGTCGATTTCTATATTACCTGAAATGGTTTTGCTTTCCACTTTGTTGTAAATCCCTGACGATTTCACTTTTCCTGACGTGGAGTTCAAATAAATTCTCGCCGCTTTCACATTGTCGGCGATGACATTCCCGGAGGTGGACTTCAGTTGAATCACTTTAGCCTTCAAATCAGTAGCCACAATTTTACCGCTGACACTCTTGGCTTCCAAATCGATAGCCCTAAGTCCAATCATGGATATATTGCCTGAGACAGTTGAAAATTTCCCTCTGTCCACATCATACTCCATTGGAACTTTCACATTGATGAAAATCGGACTCATACTGCCTGAACCACTCTTGAAGAAATCAAATATATCGGTAAGGTTCGTCACCCTGGTCTCTTTGATGGAGATGTAATGCTCCTCCTCATAAAAATGAAGCCACTCCGGTTTGGCCACCAGTTCTCTTGTCTTGTCGTCAAACAGTTCAATGGTGACATCGTCGACATTGGATCTTTCAATATTGATTTTACAAGTGGTAAGTGCGACATCAAAACTCATCATTACAGATTGCTCTATTCGATCCGTTTCCTTCTCATACACTTCTGATTCGTCCCTTATATCGCCTTCGATGCGTTCTGTTTGCTCGAGGGCTTCAATCAGTTCAAGACCTTGCTCCACAGAAATTTTCCCAGATTCTATCATTTTCAGTATTTCCAGTTTGCTGCTCATTCGACACCTCCTACACAAGTGAAATTTCTACAATTTGCCCATCGTCGGTTTCAATATTGATAACTTCACTCGCTCCACCTTCTTGAATCGCTTCAAGCAACTTCATTCCATCCGCCGCTGTGATCACGCCACCCTCAATCATTTTCAAGATTTTCATTTGTTCTTCCTTCATCAGATTCTCCTAATCTTCGCCACGAAGAAGCCTTAGTGCTTCTTCCGAGTTCATCTCACCTTTACTCAGTTTTTCAAGGATTTCTTTCTTGTCCAATTTCGGATCTTCATTTTCAGCCTTGATACTATATCCAAGGGCTTCAATGACTTGGTCAAGACTTCGCCTGACAGTTGGATAAGATATCCCGAGATCTCTTTCGATTTCCTTGATATTGCCTCTGTTTTTAATGAATATTCCTATGAAATGCTTTTGGTCCTTGCTCAGATACGTGAAATTGTCCAGTTCGAAATGACCTTCAATGGATGTATTGCATCGATCACAGTTCAATTTGACAACTTTTAGTTTCGAATCACACACAGGACACTTTCCGATGACTTCTTTTTTCATTCGCATCTCCTTTAAGTTGTTTATAACTCTAAAATACGCTTCTAAATAAATAATGTCAATCGCAAACGCATAATTCTAATCTTTTTTTAACTTTTAGTTAAATATATTAATTTAAATATTGATTATATCAAATAAAAAAGCCGAGGATTTATCCTCGGCCAATTATAATTCATACTAATCAGTTTTATCTTTGCTGAAAGCAGCTACTTCGGAAATACTTGCCACCAAGTTTGCCACACTTCCGAGGTCGGAAGGAATAATCATCTTGGTTGCGTTTCCATTGGCAACTTTGACGAGTGCCTCAAAACTTTTGATGGTCAATACCGCTTGATTCGCATCGGCTTTTTTGATCATTTCAAGACCATGTGCTGTTGCTTGTTGAACCTTTAAGATCGCTTCCGCTTCACCTTCTGCTTCTCTGATCTGAGCTTCTTTCTTCGCCTCTGCTCTTAAGATTGCGGAACGCTTGTCAGCTTCCGCATCCAGGATTACCGCTTCCTTACGGCCTTCTGCAGTAAGGATTGCAGCTCTTTTTTCACCTTCAGCCCTGAGTATGGATTCTCTTCTCTCACGCTCAGCACGCATTTGTTTTTCCATTGCTTCTTGTATGTCTTTTGGTGGAAGAATGTTCTTTACTTCAACACGATTGACTTTGATCCCCCATGGATCAGTTGCCTCATCCAAAATGCTTCTCATTTGTGTGTTGATCAAATCTCTGGAAGTCAATGTCTCATCCAGTTCCAATTGACCGATGATATTTCTTAGTGTGGTTGCCGTCAGATTTTCGATGGCAACGATGGGTTGGGCCACTCCATAAGTGTAGAGTTTTGCGTCTGTGATCTGATAGTATACCACAGTGTCAATTTTCATTGTGACGTTGTCTTTGGTGATTACTGGCTGGGGAGGAAAATCGACAACCAATTCTTTCAATGTCACTTTTTTCGCAATCCTGTCGAACAGAGGAATCTTGAGGTGCAACCCAGTTTCCCAAGTGGTATGATATGCACCGAGACGTTCTACGACATAAGCATTGGATTGTGGTACAATCTTGATGTTGACTACGACCAACAATAGTGCCAATATGGCCAGTACTGCTCCAATAATGAATTCCATAAAAAACCTCCTATTTTATATTATTGTTTTTCCACTTTCCTGACAATCAACTTTACGCCTTCAATTGCTAATACTTCAACCGCCTCGTCCACTTCAAACGTCTCTTGACCAGGTCCTTTGGCTGTCCAGATTTGACTACCAAGTTTTACCTGTCCTACAGACTTTTCCTCGATACTTTTGACTACGTATCCTGTCTGTCCGATCAAAGCGTCGATATTGGTCTTGTTATGTCCTATTTTCAAAACCTTTTTCGCTATCGGCCTTGTGTATACCAACAAAACCACAGCCACGACCACAAATACTATAATCTGGACCGGTAATCCGAATCCCAAAGATGCGGTAATCAATGCCGCAAGCGATCCCACAGCAAACCAGATTGAAGTGAGTCCAAGAGTCAAAGCTTCAACGATCGTGAAAACCACAATCAAAACTGCCCAAGTGATGGCTACATAATCAAGGGTCATAAAATGCCTCCTTACATAATTCAAAAGAATCCAAACAGGATGCTTTCTTTGGTATCTTTTATCATGTATAATTAAATACACAATATAAAATTAAATATTCATTTTATGTGTTAATTCATTTATACACCATAATTCTTAAGAAACCCTTAAAAAACACACAATATATTATAACTTTGTAACCGAAAGGAATTCTCATGTCAAATCATAAAATTATAATTGCCCTTTTAATTCCAAGCATACTCGCACTTTTGGGAGCGATTGTCTTCAGACAGATTTTCATCATTAGCGCTATGATGGGGTATGTTTTTATCGGATTCACGATATGGATCTGCGTATATTTGGCTTATATCAAAGCAGAGAAGCTACGAAAGTACAAACGGATCAGTGATTTTAAGAACCACACTTTGGATACTGTTCTCAAAGTCAGTCATTTATTCATGGATATGGATCAAAACGAGGATTACTACAATTTCATACTCAAATCCGCCATAGATGTCGTAGAAAAAGCAAGCAGAGGCAGTTTTCTGATCCACAACCCCCTATCCGGTAGATATGAGTTCAAAACATGTATCGGTTATCCACTCGATCAACTCCAAAAGATCAGCTTTGCTTTGGAAGAGACCTTCCCTTACCTGAACGCCGGCGGGCAGTATGATCAGCCGATAATAATAAAAGACATTGCCGCTTACGATTCCAAATTGCTTGATCCATCCTCCAATATTTCATTAGGAGCAGCCGGCGGTTTTGAACCCAAAGAGTCTTTATCGGCGCCAATTGTCATTGAAGGTAAAATTGTTGGTATTCTCAATATCGACAGCGATTTATCCGGTGCTTTCGATGAAGTGGACAGACAGTTGATTCAATTTTTCTCCACACAAATTGCCATCGCCCTCAAAAATAAAAAACTTGTGGATGAAACATTGAATATGTCAAGATACGACAGTCTGACAGGAATATACAACCGAAATTATTTCGAGAAGATATTCAATGCCTATAGAACCCATTCACTCGAAAACATGGAATCTTATGCTTTGGTCATGTGCGATCTCAACGACCTTAAAATCATCAATGACCATTTTGGTCATTCTGTAGGAGATCTGGTCCTCATGGAATTCACAAAGATTATCAAAGAATCAATACGAGAATCCGATGTTTTCGCCAGAATTGGCGGAGATGAATTCGCCTTACTTTTCAGAAATACCGATGCACAAAAAACAGAAGAAAAAATGTCAGCACTTGTCAATAAAATCGAGTCCGCCGAACTTGAACACCAAAGGATTTCAATCCCAATGAGTTTCAGCTATGGCACGGCGATATCACCTGACGATTCCATGGTGTATGATGTTCTCGTTAGGATTGCAGATGTGAGAATGTACCAATATAAAGATAAGAACAAAAAAGCGTTGATGTTTTGAAAAATCCTGGAGCGGTAGCCGTTCAGGATTTTTTTTATGGATATTCAGAATATTCATGTTATAATATTCTTGAAAATCATTTCGATAATCTAAAGAAAATGGGAGGCATATATGTTCAAAACCTGGTCCTTGAAGGAACTGTACACAAGCTTCGACTCAGCGGAATATAGAGCCGATTACGAGCAACTCGAACAACTGATCCATTCATTGGATTCTATCTCAGAAACATTAAAATCCTCGGAATCCCTTGAACATTACTTCAGAACACTGGAAAAAATCCAACAAACCGCAATAAAACTCATCAGTTTCTCCAATCTTATGTTTTCTGTAGACACAAGTCATGAAAAAGCGTTACAGGCCAAAAACAAGCTTCAGAAGCTCCTGTCAAAAACCACTTCGGCAGAGACTCGTTTGACACAGTTTCTCAGTTCCACAGTAGATTTGGATACTTTGATCACAGGGTCTGAATATCTTGAATCATTGTCTTTTATCATAAGCGAACAGAAAAACAAATCAAGGCATATGCTCTCAGAACCCGAAGAACTTCTTTTGTCAGAATTGAGCATCACTGGATCCAAATCATGGAATACGCTTCAAAGCAAACTCGTTTCGAAATTGACCGCTCCTTTTTCAGTTGATGGAGAGACCAAGGACCTTCCAATAACCACTATTAGAAATTTCGCATACGATCCCTCACCAGAAGTGCGAAAAAGGGCATATGAAACAGAATTGTCTGCCTACAAAACGATTGACGAAGCCGTAGCAATGGCATTGAACAGCATAAAAGGAGAAGTCATAACCACCAGCAAGATGAGAGGCTACGATTCTCCTCTCCATATGACACTCAAAGATTCCAGAATGACCAAAGGAACACTGGACGCCATGATGACAGCCATCGAAGATTCACTTCCCGAATTCCAAAATTACTTATGGACCAAAGCCAAAGTCCTTGGACACGAAAAAGGATTGCCTTTTTATGATTTGTTTGCACCCGTAGGCTCTTTTTCAAAACAATATGCATTTGAAGAAGGCAGTCAATTTGTTGTGGATAATTTCAGAAGTTTTTCAGACAAACTAGCAAATGTGGCCCAAATGGCCTTAGATAACCATTGGATTGACGTCGAACCCAGAGAGGGGAAGGTCAGTGGTGCCTTCTGCGCTTCATTGCACCCACTTGGGCAATTCAGAATCATGCTCAATTATACCGGAAATCTCAGTGACGTGACCACCATGGCACACGAACTCGGCCACGGATATCACGCCATTTGCACAAACGATGAAAACATACTCAATACCCATTACCCGATGCCACTCGCGGAAACCGCATCAACTTTCTGTGAGACAATTGTCAACAACGCTGCACTGGGCATCGCTTCGGCTGAAGAATCCATAACCATTCTCGAAAACAGCTTGCAAGATGCCACACAAGTCATTTGCGACATATTCTCTAGATACACCTTTGAAACGGACCTGTTTGAAAACAGATCTGACCATCCCCTTTCGGTATCCGAATTGAATGCCTTGATGACCAACGCACAGAAGAAAGCTTATGGAGAAGGCTTGGATAAAAACAGTCTTCACCCTTACATGTGGTTGATCAAGCCCCATTATTACTCGGCTGAACGCAATTTTTACAATTTCCCGTATGCTTTCGGACTTTTATTCGCCAAAGGATTATATGCCAAATATTTGGAAAATCCTGAATTCTTCAAAGCAAACTATGATGAGTTGTTGGCAGTATCCGGTAGGCTCTCCATTGTCGATGTCTGCAAAACGATGTCCATCGATGTGGAATCGGTCGACTTCTGGAACGCTTCATTGAATATCATAAAAAAAGACATTGACTTATTTATAAAACTTACAGCCTCGGAGGTATTATGAAGAACACATGGAACCTCGAAGCGCTCTATAAAGGCTTTGATTCACCTGAATTTCAAAGTGATCTTGATGCCATAGAACGACTTCAGGACAAATATACGAAATGGATTGAAGACTGCAATCAAGAAACCTTTGATTCAGCAGTACTCACAGAAACATTTTTGAATTATTTGATCGAAGACACAATCCGCTTAAGACGTCTACATGCGTTTGGTCATCTGAATTTCGCTGTGGATTCCAGATCGGAGAAAGCGATTTCATTGGTCAGCAAAATTCAAAGCAAGCAAAGTGAATTGACAGAACCTATGGTATCTTTCAAAATGCTTCTGAAAACTATTGATTTGGATGAACTTTGCAGAAATTCCGAACTGATCGATGCACACCGTTTCTTCCTTGAAGAATCCATTTCGTCCACGGATCATATGCTTTCCTTGAACGAGGAAGTTTTGATTTCCAAGATGAAACTCACCGGTTCAAGCTCATGGGAAACCCTCCAAAGCAAAGTGTCATCACAACTGAATGGCACCGTCAAAATTGATGGGAAAACTGAGACCTGGCCTATCATGAAGATTCGTAATCTCGCGTTTTCAAAAGACCCCGAAATGAGACGACTAGGCTACGAATCAGAGCTTGCATCATATAAAAAACATGAGGAGATCTCCGCAGCCGCACTCAACGGCATCAAAGGGGAAGTGCTTACTGTGAGCAAGTTGAGAGGATATGATACTCCACTTGACGAAACATTGACGAATTCACGGATGAACCGTGAAATCTTAAATGCAATGATCGAAACCATGGAGGACTTTCTGCCTGAATTCAGACGTTATGTGCTACTCAAGGCAAAATTGATCGGTCATGACGGTCCAATGCCTTTTTATGATCTTTTTGCACCAGTATCCGATTTGGACCAAGAGTTCACTGTGGATGAGGCTAAAGCTTTCATCATAAAGTACTTCGGTGATTTCAGCGAAGATCTGTCCAATTTTGCAAAGAAGAGTTTCGAACAGGATTGGATTGACTTTGAACCTCGCGAAGGCAAGGTAGGAGGAGCCTTCTGTTCCAACATTCCAAGTATAAAGGAAAGCCGCATCTTGACAAATTTCACCGGAAAACTTAAAAACGTCCTGACACTGGCCCATGAACTGGGACATGGTTTTCATGGCGATCGCATCATGGGCGAAAGCATTTTGAACACGACTTACCCCATGCCGCTCGCCGAGACCGCTTCGATTTTCTGCGAAACAATCGTCAGAAACGCTGTTTTGAAAGATGCAAATGAAGACTTGTCGTTATCTATACTGGAAAACAGTCTGCAAGGTGCGACTGGTGTCGTTGTGGATATCCTATCGAGATTCTACTTTGAATCGAAAGTGTTTGAAATCAGAAAAGATCACCCGCTTTCAGTCAGTGAGCTGAACGCTCTGATGCTGGATTCGCAGAAAAAAGCATACGGTGAATGTCTGGATCCGGATTGCCTACATCCATACATGTGGCTTAACAAAACACACTATTATTACGCCTCAAGAAATTTTTACAATTTTCCTTATGCATTTGGTCTCCTCTTCGCTCGAGGACTTTATGCCATCTATCTCGAAAAGGGTGACTCATTTATCCCCGAGTACGATGCTCTCCTTAAGGCAACCGGCAAAATGAGTATATATGATGTCTGTAAACTGGTCGGAATCGATCCCACCCAAAAATCGTTTTGGAAAGCATCACTTGATCAAATCAAGAGCGAAGTGGACGCATTTGAAGCTATTGTAAAAGCTAAAACCCAATAACCAAACGGATGTTTGCCCACACTATCCACAGTTTTATCCACAATTTGCTGTTTTACTTGTTGAAATCATGTTAATTTAAGCCCTTTACAGTGGGGATAAGATAAGTTATACACAAAAAAAGACCATGCGCTTGCACAGTCTTTTTTTGTGTGATGCCCTTTTGATCATATATTTTTGAGCAAATCTCTGATGATTTCAGGCACGGTCTCCACAACATCGGGGATGAAGACGCGTTCTGTGATCCTATTGAGATCTTTTCCCCACGGCCCGATATTGATCACTTCAACCCCCAATTCCTCAATCAAGTCAAAGTGAATCTTAAAATCGATTGGCATAAGGCTCTTGATTTTATGGTTTTGACTGCCCATGCTTTTAAGAAAACTCATATCCGATATCCCCATAAAGAACGGTTCTTTTTGAAGTTTCAAATGATGATCGGCCACACTTTTTTCAAGAATCTGCTTGATTGCAGCCTCATAGTGAATGCCACTGTCGACAACTGGATAAAACGGCGCCAGCAAACCGATGATAATCATCGGTTTATTGCTTTTCATCGATTCCATCAATCCTTTGGTGATGACCAATGAAAGATCTTGAATGGATAATTCGGTATGAGCTGATGCTATTCTGTCAATCAACGCATTCGTATCCACCTGCTCAGATACAATTTTCATCAACTCTTCAAAATAAAGAACTTCGACATCAAACTCATGACAACATTCATAACTTGGTAATCCTTGCTTTCTGAGGAATTCATTATATGAATAATTATATTGGTTGATGGCATCTTCAGCAGACCATATACAAAGGGATTTCAGCTGATTCATTTTCTTTTCCAGGTTGTCCTTCAAATAGAGCCAATTGAAATAGGACGCTGTAAACTCAGGCATCGACACATCATAATTGTCTTTCATGGACTTGATGCCTAAAAACACTGGAGGCGGCGACATTTTTCCATCCACGACATCCCCCATCTCGGTATTGAACTCAATGGCTTTTATGACCTCATTCATCATTCCCACTGAACTTAACCCGGAAAAAGGAATTCCTGCATGTGATGGTGATCCTTTGGTCACAATGAATGGTAACATTTTCCCAACAGAGCCCGTATGCACCTTGAAAACTTCCGGTTCATTTTTTTGTTGAGGTTCTGAAAGTATGGCCAACTTATAGGACAACTTGAATTGTTTCTTCAATTTCTTGAGAACAAGAGTGGCACTTCGCATTCCGACAGACATGCCCTCTTCATCCGGCACACTCAGCAATAGCAGATTAGGATAATCATTGCCGTCAGATGTATCCAACAAACGCAATTGAATCGCCAAACCCGCTTTCATGTCACAGCTTCCCCTACCATATAGCCACTCTTCATCATCGTCGTAGTCGTAATTCTCATAGGTCTCAAGACCAACCGTATCATAGTGTCCAAAAAGTATGACAGTCTTTTCGCTGGAATTATTTTTGAATGCCCAAACGACCTGTCTTCCCATTAAATCATTTTCAACCACTTCTGAACCAAAGTGGGTGGGATTTTGTTTGAAGTACTTCATTTGTTTTATAATAGACATGATCGTCAGTTCAAATTTTTTTTCATAAACGGTTCCATTGTCGCTTCGAACCGTTATCAATTTTTTTAGCAAATCCAATGTTTCCATATCGCGCATATAGTCATCATCCTTAAATAATCAATAGTTTAGTGTTAACATATTATCTCATTATCTTAAGGCTTTTACAACGTCAAATGCTGTTTTTTTGACGACCTAAGGGGCTTCACAAATCATAATAGGACATAAATTCTCTTGGTGAAGGCATTATGCTTTCGGCAGCAGCTTCCTTTTTCAAATATTTGATTTGGTTGTCAAGGAGCTCTTTGGTGAAAACTTCTCCCCTAAGCAAATACTCTGAATCCGATTCCAATGCACTTATGGTCTCATAAAGATTTTTTGGTAACCCCTTGATCTTGCGCTTTTGGTCATCAGGCAAATCAAAGACGTTCACGTCATATGGTCCATAGCCTTCAATCATGGGATCGATTTCATTCATTATTCCATCCACAGCTGCCATGACCAATGCTGAAAATGCCAGATAAGGATTGGCCGTTGCATCAGAAGGCCTGAACTCGAATCGTTTTTCATTCGGCTCAGTCGCATACCCCGGAATTCTTATGACCGAACTTCTATTTGCAGTTCCAAAACAGATACTCACCGGAGCCTCATACCCTGGGACAAGTCTTTTATATGCATTTGTGCTCGGATTGGTAAACGCCATCAATGAAGCAGAGTGCCTCAAAAGTCCTCCAATAGCATAGAGCCCGATTTTACTCATATCGGAATATCCGCCCTTTTCATAAAAAAGTGGCATCTCTCCATCATAAAGTTGAATATGGACATGCATGCTTCTATCACCCATGACCAACGTATTGTCAAAATCCAGTTCAATTTCCTGTTGACCCGGTCCTCCGACCTCCGGATGGTGGTATTTTACTGGAACACACAGGTTTTCAAGCATCAAGACCATCTCATTGCGCATATCGAAATTGACGTCTTTGGGAAGATCTACATGATAACCGCCATGGTGGGCGACGATATATCCGTTGTTGTCTATAGTATCAGAATTCCAATGCGCCTGCTTAGCATCCAATTTATAGCCATACGATTCAGGTTTCATGCTGAAATGCATCGAATCAAAGGTATAATATTCAAATTCAGGACCCAGTAGTACCTTTGTCGCTATCTTTTCATCCCGGATAAACGCTTCAGCTTTTTCGCAAACGAACCGGGGATCACTTTCAAATCTTGTATGGACTTCACCGAGTTTAAAGACTTTGGTCATAAAAACCAAAGTTTTGATTTGTGCGAAAATTCCGACAGTTTATCTTTGATTGAAAAGACTACCTCAGATTGTTATAATAACGTTGAGGTGACTTATGAAAAATATAATTATTTTCTGCGATGGTGCCTGCTCAGGCAATGGTCAGACTGAAAACGTCGGCGGTTGGGGAGCAGTACTCAAGCATAATGATCAAGTCAAGGAAATATACGGCGGTTCAGATCAGACCACAAACAACATCATGGAGCTTACAGCGGCAATCGAAGCACTTAAACAACTCAAATCCAAGAAACTGAAAGTTGATATCTATTCCGATAGCGCATACGTGGTGAACTGTTTCAGAAATGGATGGTATCACAAATGGATGATCAACGGATGGCAGACATCAAAAAAAGAGCCTGTTGAAAACAAACTCTTGTGGCAAACGCTTATTGAACTGGTGAACGCTTTTGAACAAGTGACATTTTATAAAATCAAAGGACATCTTGATGTCAAAAAGACAGCCGATGTTGTTAAATGGCACATCAAGTTCAATACCGACAACAAGACCAACTTGACTCTTGAGGAATTCAAGTCACTCATTGAACTGAATCATTTGGCAGATGCACTGGCCAACAAAGGTATGGAACCCTTCAAGAAGTGATCAGTGGGTAGATCCGTCAGCAACAGCGATATCATCTTTCACCGTGCAGCTGACGATTATTGTTGTCTCTATCGCTCTTACGATGTCATCGATCGACATGGATGGCTGTACAGGATTCTTGACAGCTTGCTCCGGTGCGAATGGCACATGCATGAATCCACCTTTGATTTCCAGATCATTTGAGGCAATATAATCACAAAGACCATAGAGTATATGATTGCACACGTAAGTTCCTGCGCTATTGGAGACTTGGGCAGGTATGCCCCTGTCATTGATCGCGCTCACGATAGCCTTGATTGGCAACGTGGAGAAATAGGCGTCAGGGCCTTTGGGATTGATTCTTTGATCCGCAGGCGTCTTGCCTTTATTATCAGGTATGCGCGCATCATCGACATTGATTCCAACCCGTTCCAGTGTGACGGATGCTCTCCCCCCTGCCTGACCCACACAAATGACAACATCCGGTTTGTTCAACCGAATCAACTGTTCCAACACATCAATGGATTGATGAAACACAACCGGCAATGAAGCTTTGATCACTTCTATGTGACCGAGCTTTTTTTCTATTTTCATCACCGCTTGCAGTGCCGGATTGATTGGTTCTCCTCCAAAGGGTTCAAATCCGGTAATCAAAACTCTCATATCAAAGACAGCCCTTCTTTTTCTAGTTCGATTTCGCGTGTTTTAAGCGCGCCTATCACGTTATCGATGTGTTCAGTAAAATCAACACCAAGTTCCTCAGCACTCCTCAGTACTCCCTCTCTGTCGACAGCTCGAGCAAATGCCTTGTCCTTCAACTTCTTCTTTACGGATTTCGAAGCCAAACCTTCAAATTTGTCAGGACGAACCAGAGCCACGGCTATTACGAAACTCGCCATTTCGTCAACCGCATAAAGGACCTTTGCCATCATTGTTTCTCTAGGCGTGTTCGTATAATCTCCATGTCCTTTGACAGCAAGGGCAAAATCCTCATCAAAGCCTTTCTCTCTCAGCCACTCGGTGCCGATATACGGATGCTCATCAGGATGTTTTTCAAAATCAATATCGTGAAGTAATCCGCAGAGCCCCCATCGTTCTTCATCTTCCCCATATATTTTGGCATAACCACGCATGGCCGCTTCAACAGCCAAGCAATGTTTGATCAGACTTTCGCTCTCAACTTTTTCTCTCAACCAGGTCATTCCTTCCATTCTATCCATATGATCCTCCTCTTTGATTTCGATTCTCGAAATAATTTCTTATCTCTTATAATAAATGAAAAAAAAGCCCAATGCAACACGACATTGCAATGAACTTTTGATATTTTTCTGAAAATTTAATTAATAATTGGTTTCTTTGAGTTCGAAATGCGCTTTGTCATGTAAACATGTCGGACATACTTCAGGTGCTTCGTTGCCTTCGTGAACGTATCCACATTTGTTGCATTTCCATCTTACCACTTCGTCTCTTTTGAAAACGATGTCGTTTTCAATATTGCTTGCGAGTTTGTTGTATCTGTTTTCATGCTCGATTTCAGCCTTTGATATGAAATCAAATGTCGCAGCCACTTTCGGGAAACCTTCTTCACGCGCAATTTTAGCAAATTCAGGATAAAGAGTGGTCCACTCTTCGTTCTCTCCCATTGCCGCAGCTTTGAGGTTCTCAAGTGTTGTGCCAACTTTTCCGGCAGGATAAGTTGCTGTGATTTCAACATTTCCTCCTTCGAGGTAACTGAAAAATCTTCCCGCATGGACACGCTCGTTATCAGCGGTTTCCATAAAGATGTCTGCTATTTGTCTAAAGCCCTCTTTTTCAGCTTGCTTGGCAAACATCTGATATCTGTTTCTTGCTTGTGACTCACCTGCAAATGCTTTCAATAAATTCTGCTCTGTTTTCGTTCCCTTAATACTCGCCATGTTATTTTACCCTCCAATTTAAAGTTTAATTCGCTATATAACAGGTGGAACAAAAGTTCTTGCGGCAAATTCCCTATCCAGCATCAACATACCGTGACCTTCTCCACCAATCATTTTAAGTTCATTTATAATTTTCTCCGCAGCACCCTCTTCTTCCACTTGCTCATCTATGAACCAGATCAACAAGTTGCGGGTTGCACGGTCTTTTTCTTCTTCAGCGATATCTGCAATATTGTTGATCAAAGCAGTAACGTGTTTCTCATGCTCAAGCGTCTCTTCAAATACTTCAAGTACACTTTTCCATTCAAATCTAGGCTTTTCAATTGCTTCCAGTTTTACTCTGCCACCACGCTCCGCAAGATAATTCAGGAATCTCATACCATGAAACTGCTCTTCTTCAAACTGTACGCGCATCCAGTTGGCAAAACCAGGAAGATTGGCATTCTCAAAATAAGCTGCCATCGATAGATACAGGTACGCAGAGTAAAATTCTGCATTGATTTGATTGTTGATCGCTTGTTCAAGTCTTGGATTAATCATAATTACTCTCCTTTTCATAGAGAGAGTTTAGAATGTTCAGATCCTAAACTCTTCACATTGAACTACATTTCGTTTTTCCACAATCCGTGAAGATTACAATATTCTCTTGCCATTACAGCCTTTTCGTCAGTTTTGAATATAGCTACAGGCTCATCGCCAGGTTTGAGGAATGTTATTAAAGTGTCTGTTTCTGTAATAAGTTCAATCCATTCGATAAAATGTTCTTCTTTCATCGGATGAAGTGTCGAACCAACGGTCACTTTGTAGCCACCCTGAATCGCTTCCACCACTGGTACATGCTTTTCTGTTGTTGAATCCGCAGATTTTTCTTCCATCAATTTCATGTTTTTGCCACAACATACAAGATCACCGCCACCCCAATGCAATACTTCTACGATATTTCCGCATTCTTCGCATTTATAGACATCAAGCTTCTTCATTCAATACCTCCTATGAGTTGTTCTTGCAAACCTTGCAGACCCCATAGAAAAACATTTGCTGATCATATACATCGAAATCTTTCAGAGCCTCACTGGAAATGCTCTCAACGTCGACTTCAAAATCATAAATCTTATGGCAATGTTCACATTTGAAATGGCCATGTACCTTGACATCCGCATCGAAGCGGACTTCAGTATCATCAATGGTAATAGCCATTGCAATTCCTTTTTCTATGAAGACTTTCAAGGTATTGTATACAGTAGTTTTTGAAAGTGTGGGAATCTGACTGTTCAAGGCATTGTAAATGGTTTCAACCGTCGGATGCTCCTTGTTCTGGAGCAAATATTCATAGATTTTGATCCGTTGAAAAGATGGTTTTATGCCATTGTTTCTTAAAAAGTCACCAAAATAATTTTCTTGCATATCATTCACCTTCCCACACTTTCATCAAACATTAAGCCAAAGGCTCAAACATATCCTTACCTACTCCACAAAGTGGGCATACCCAATCTTCCGGAACATCTTCAAAAGAGGTGCCAGGAGCAACTCCATTATCTGGATCGCCAAGTTCAGGATCATAAACATAACCACATGCTACACATTCATACTTCATAATCATACTCTCCTTATACTTTGAATTTTGTTTTGACTGTTTTAATTATCAATTTGTAACGATTACAACTTGATAATAACACTTTTCAATTTTGATGTCAACAGTCCATTTTGTTTATACCCCAATAATCATTGCAACCAAACAAAATTATAAATAATATTTTGCTTAAACTGGAATTTATTTGGTATAAAAATTGTAACATAATCAATTTGCAAAAGAAAGGTAGGCATTACAATGTCAAAAAAAATTATTATTGTCGGAAATGGCGCGGCAGGAAATGCGGCAACTGAAGAAATTCTGAATCAAAATGAGGCACATGAGATCACAATCATAACCAAGGAAGCGATACCTGTTTACTATAGGCCTATGCTTTCCGAATATGTAAGTGAGGAAAACCTACCAAAACGTTTTTATTTGCATGATCTTGATTGGTATAAGGAAAATCGCATCATACTTAAAACATCAAGTTCAGTCAATCAAATTCTCCCGGAAACGCACGAAGTGATTCTCGCAAGTGGCGAGAAATTACACTACGATTCACTGATTCTCAGTTCGGGAAGCAACAACTTCATTCCGCCAATGCCTGGAGCAAACCTTAAGAATGTCGTTTCTCTCAGAACTTTTGATGATGCCGAAATGATCAAGGAACTCGCCAGCACCTCTAAAAAAGCTGTGATCATCGGAGGTGGACTTCTTGGTCTTGAACTGGGATGGCAACTTAGAAAATTGGACATTTCCGTTGATGTGGTCGAAATGATGGATCGTTTGTTGCCCAGACAGTTGGACCTTGAAGCTTCGAAATTGTTCGAGGAAAAAGTGTCAAAAACAGGCATCAAAGTGATGAAAGGTGTTCAGACCAAGGGAATTGTGGGTGTCGACTCGGCAAAAGGAGTAGAACTTTCGGATGGCACCATTCTTGAAGCTGATTTTGTCATTTTTTCAATAGGTGTGAGAGCGGATACATCGCTCGCTAAAGAAGCCGGACTCAAGATCGAGCGTGGTATTGTGGTCGATGATTTCATGAGAACCAGTCAGACCGATATATATGCCGCTGGTGATTGCGCAGAACATAAAGGTGTCAACTATGCCATATGGCCGGAATCAGTCGATCAAGGAAAAATTGCCGGACTCAACGCAATCGGTATCAGATCTGTTTACGAACCGGTGATTCCTTTCAATATTTATCAAGGTATGAATATGAGGCTGTTTTCCATTGGTGATGTTGGTGGCAATCCTGGGATTGTCTATGATACCCATAAAGTCAAAGACGATCAACATTTCGAAAAATACTTCTTCACCGATGACATATTGGTTGGTGGTATTTTGCTGGATGACATCTCCAAATCTTCAAAACTGAAAAAAGCACTCTCCAATCGCGTTCATAAAAAGGATTTCATCGATTCCTTATAGATTCAACAAAAAACCGGTCTTACATCTTTTTAAACAAGATGCAAGACCGATTTTATATGTTTTTTATTTGGTGTAATTGAACATCAATTTGATCAATTCTTCCATTTTTTCCTTATCGACTTTATCCTCATCCATGAAACAACTTGTAGCTTGACGCTCCATGACCGCCAGTCCGACTTTGTGGATGGATTGCTTTATTGCCGCGATTTGGACCAAAATCTCATCGCATCCCTTATCGCTTTCCACCATATTCTCAATCCCCTGGACATGACCTTTGATTGTCTTTAGTCGATTGATGATTTTCTTTTTATCATCATCCATTTCAATCATTTGATACCTCCAACAGAACTAAATGAATAAACTCATGTTTGAATCTTCAGTAGCACCAAGCATTGAAGCCACACCGCCGAGTTCAACTCCTTCTATCAACTCTTCCTCAGTGATTCCCATCAAATCCATCGACATGTTGCAAGCCACCATACGGATACCGTTTTCCATTGCCATTTGAAGCATGGCCTCAAGCGAATCCACATTGTGTTTTTTCATGACCATACGGATCATCTTTGGACCCATTCCGAGCATGTTCATCTTCGAAAGTCCTAACTTTCGAGTGCCTCGTGGCAACATGGAACTGAACATCTTTCCTATGAAATCTTTCTTTACATTGACTTTTTCAGGTCTTCTGAGTATGTTAAGTCCCCAGAACGTATAGAAAAGAGTTACCTTTTTGCCCATGGATGCCGCGCCATTTGCAATAATGAGTGTTGCAATCGCTTTATCGAGATCCCCACTGAAAACCACTATGGTCTTATCGTCTTTGGATTCCACAAGAGCATTGGATGCTCTTTTTCTGCCTTTTCTGATTCGCGCAAAAAATTGCTTGTCCTCCTTGCCTGATTCGATCAAAGTGTTGCCTGTCTTGTCACACCAGACTCCAATATCACTCATGAAACCAGGATCCGTTGCCTTGACATCCAAGATGTCCCCTACTTTCATGGCCTCGAGTGACTTGCTCACTTGCATGATCGGACCAGGACATTGAAGTCCGCAGGCATTCAATTTGATCACTTCTGCACTCGCATCATCAATTTCGTGGACATCTTCCACATCTCCTGATTCTGTGAGTTGAATTTCAGAATTGAACGAAATACCTCCGCATGCTTTGTTGTCATCCTGGCAAAGAACAGTCGCATAGGTAGTATAGCCGCCCATGAGGTTATAGACATGCTCAAAACCGTTTTGCATCAAAATTCTCGAAGCCGCATGGCCTCTGATACCTACCGCGCAGTATATTACAATTTTCTTGTTTTTATCCAGTTCATGCATTCTGTCTCTAATGGAATCCACGGGAATATTGATCGAACCGGTGATAAATCCCATATCTCTTTCGATTGGCTCTCTGACATCAAGAATGATCACATCTTTATCAATAGACTTGAACTCATGCCATTGAAATGGTTTTGTGATTCCCTTAAGAATATTCTCACCAACATATCCCGCCATATTCACAGGATCTTTTGCTGAAGAATAAGGTGGCGCATAAGCAAGTTCAAGTTCTGTCAAATCAAATACAGTTGCATTGAATCTGATGGCAGTGGCAATGACGTCAATGCGTTTTTCTACTCCATCATATCCAACATTTTGCGCTCCGAGCACTTTGCCATCCATACCGAAGATCAACTTTAGCGTCATAGGAATCGCACCTGGATAATAGCCTGCATGCGAATTCGGATGAATAAGTGTCGTGTAATAATCTTTTCCGTATACTTTGCCTTCTCTAATCAGTGTTTTTTCATTGACACCAGTTGAAGAGACAGTAAGATCAAAAACTTTGGCTACTGAAGTTCCTTGAGTGCCTTTGTATGTGCTCTGGATACCAGCAATGTTGTCAGCGCAAATACGACCTTGCTTATTGGCAGGTCCCGCAAGTGGAACCATGGTTTTTTGTCCACCTATGAAGTCAACAACTTCAATGGCATCACCTATTGCATATATGCTTGGATCAGATGTCTTTAATGAGGCATCCACAACAATTCCGTTTCTTTGGTTCATTTCAAGACCTGCATTTTTGGCAAGTTCACTTTGTGGTCTGATGCCGATGGAAAGGATCACAAGATCCGCTTCTACGAATTTTCCACTTTGAAGTGTCACTCTTGTCTTACCGTTATGATATTCGAATGATTTTACACCATCACCCAAATAGAGTCCGACATTTTTGGTTTTCATATGCTTATGGACAATTTGGGCCATTTCAAAATCTACTGGAGCCATGACTTGGTCAGCCATTTCAACAACAGATACCTCGATACCTAAATCGTGTAAGTTTTCAGCCATTTCAAGACCTATGAAACCTCCACCTATGACTGCGGCAGTCTTTGGCTTCATGCCATCAACAAACCCTTTGATTCTATCCACGTCTGGGATATTCCATAATGAAAAGATGTTTGGAGCGTCAATTCCAGGAATTGGCGGCTTAAGTGGTGTTGAACCAGGAGAGAGGACTAGAACATCATAGGATTCCTCATAGACATTATTATTCTTTATGTCTCTGATTTCCACCGTTTTTTTCTCTCTATCAATTGACAATACTTCATTTTCCACACGGACATCAATGTTGAATCTTGCTTTCATCGCTTCTGGAGTCTGAAGTAAAAGCGCACCTCTTTCTTCGATGGTTCCACCTACATAATAAGGAAGACCACAGTTCGCGAATGATATGTACGGTCCTCTTTCAAGCATGATTATTTCAGCATGTTCATCCACTCTTCTCAGACGTGCTGCCGCACTTGCTCCACCGGCCACTCCCCCGACTATCAATACCTTTTGTCTCATTGTTCCCTCCATCTAATCATAATCAAATAAAAAGAGCCCATACGGGGCTCTTCCAATGCTTCCGCTTATAATCCCAAAAGCGTATCCAATCTTGCTTTGTCAAAACCTTGGATCACTTCGTCCTCGACATAAATCACTGGAACGCCCATGAATCCTTTTGACATCAATTCCTTGCGTGCTTCGATATCAGTTGAAACATTTTTTTCTGTGAAAGAAACGCCTTTTTCGTTTAAATATTCTTTAGCCATAGTACAATAACCACAAGTATTGCTTGAATAAATTACAACATTTTTTGACATTTTAATACCTCCAAATCATAATTTCTTAACATCTCGAACCGTAATGCAAAGCCTGAATATAGAAACCTCGTGTCAACAGGAAACTGGAATAGTCCACCTTGAATCCATGGTGGGTTTCCATCAATTCAGAGTCTGCAAATACTTTAATACCCTCTATTAGTTCCAAGTAATCATTTTCCTTTTGTTCGTCCCGAACAAATCCAAATTTTGGACCGCCTCAGCCTACGCCGAGAACATTGATTCGGTAACCGCTTTTGGGGTTCGATTCTTTTTTTAATTTCTCAATTGCACTTTGAGTTAGTGAAATTTTCATCAAAGCCTCCCGCCCCCCTGCCTTGGGGATAATCCTATATTACTATCTTTTTCATATCCTGTCAAATGATTTCGAGTAAAAAAGCTATGAACATATTGTTAACAGGCTATCCACATTATCACACCAATTATGTGAACCTAAAATAATCATAATTATCGAAATTTTTGCTCTATGTTAATAAATTGTAAACAAATATCGAACATTCCTTGACATTTACACGTATTAATTCATTTATTTCGGCTTTTCGAATCAAAATAGGCTTCACTTAGCTCTTTGTCTATTTTTCAACGTTCGGTTATACACATTATCCACACTTTTATCCACAAGTTATTCTTCATTATTCACATGTTTACAAAATCGTGATAGACTTGATATAGGATATTTCATGGAGGACAATAAAATGTGGTCAAAAAGCGGACATCGCGGTGATGTGCTGGAAGAACTCTTGCTATACACCAATCAGTACTACCACCAGCTGGGGCTGTGTCGCATAGATAAAATCAGCACACCTGTCAAAGTAGTTGAAATCAGCAATACAGGTATGGTCACCAAAGGATTTTTCGAGAAAAAATCCACTGTCGACTTCATTGGAATCGTTCAAGGCGTCTTCATCGCATTTGACGCCAAAGAAACAAATCTCAAGAGCCTTCCCCTGGGCAACATACATGAGCACCAGATCGACTACATGAAGGATGTGGATAAACAAGGTGGCCTCGCATTCATAATCGTACATTTCAAGTTCAACGACACCTATTACCTAGTGCCTTATGAAACCATCAATGATTTTTTCAACAAAAAGGAAAGAAGATCTATTCCATATAAATCGATGAATCCGGACTTTCAAATCAAAAAAGAGCGCGGTGGCGGTCTTCTCAACTATATCGAGACGCTAAACGCCTATGTCTCATACAAATCAAAAATCAAGGAGGATTGAATGAACGCATATATCATCAACAGCTTCGTGTACGAAGAAAAAGGTGGAAATCCTGCAGGTGTTGTAATTCTTGACGATCATACCATGACTGAAGCTACAATGCAGACCATTGCATCTCATTTGGGTTTGTCTGAAACCGCATTTATAATGCCATGTGATGATAAGCCCGATTATAAGACCCGATTTTTCACCCCAACTGAGGAGGTTCCCCTCTGCGGTCATGCCACACTTTCGTGTGCGTACATGCTTTATCGACTTGGAGTCATCAAAAAAAACGATCTCCTGCAACGCACCACCGCAGGAGACCTTGAAATCAAGTTGATGGTCGATTCGGATCATGTGAACATCATGATGCGTCAGTCGGAACCCGAGATGATTCCAATATCAATTGAAAATATTCTACGACTTAAAAAATGCTTCGTTTCCAGTGCATTAAGCCCCTTTCATGAAACATTGCCCATAGAAATATGGAGTACCGGTCTCAAGGACATCATGGTCGGTGTCAAGAATCGTAGTATACTCAATGCTCTGACCCTTGATTTCGGTCTGCTTTCATCATTATCTGAAGAGCTTGGAGTAGTCGGAGCGCATGTTTTCGCAATCGAATCCGACAAGATATATGCGAGAAACTTCGCCCCGCTATATGGTATTGATGAAGAGTCGGCCACAGGAACATCGAATGGTGCCTTGACCGCATATATACACCATCATCTTCATAATAAAGAGTCGAATTTTTTTTCCACCATTATACAAGGTGAATCCATGAATGCCACAAGTTTAATAACCACCCGATCCATCAAGGGTCCGGGTGGTCATGAAATATGGGTGGGAGGTCTATGTCACTGGATTAAAACAGTCAATATCCAAACTCTTATTTGATTCTTCCATCCGTTGAAATTGTCACTTCGCGATATGGCACTATACATTTTGATTTCAACATAGCTTCTTTCACAGCATGGATGATGCCGCTGCAACATGGCACTTCCATGCGGACTACAGTAATACTCTTGATCGAGTTTGCAGTCAATATTTCCGCAATCTTATCGATATTGTAATTGTTGTCATCCAGTTTTGGACAACCAATTACAGTCACTTTGTCTTTAATGAAATCCCTATGGAAATCGCCATAGGCAAACGCCGTACAGTCAGCCGCCACCAATAGGTCGGCATCCTTGAAATAAGGTGCGTTCGGGCTAACAAGCCTAAGTTGGACCGGCCATTGCATCAACTCTGATTCAATGAATCCAGCCTGCTCTGAAGACTTTTGGGGCACAGTGTTGGTTATGGTCTTTACCGTTTGAAGTTCGAAAGCCGCGATCGGTTTTCTTTCAATGGTCTTGGCCGCTGATCCTGCACAGCCACAACCCTCTTCACCATGGTCATGAGCTTTTGCTTTGATGTTCTTTCTGCTGTCATCAAACGTATCCGTATCTTTTTCAACCATGTGTATGGCATCTACCGGACACTTGGGAAGACACATGCCTAGTCCGTCACAATAAGATTCGCTGACGAGTTTCGCCTTGCCATCGATGATTTCTATCGCACCTTGCATGCAAGCTGTCGCACAAAGTCCACAACCGATACAGGTATCTTCATTGATTTCAATTACATTTCTTTTCATTATATGATCCCTCCAGAATTTATTCTCACTTTATGTCCTCATCATACACTGAGACTTGGTTTCCTTCGGTAACATATGTTACTTTTCTCATTAAATGACCATATCATTATAGATTTGAATTTTCTCTTTATACATTTCTATGGGGATCACTGCGCTGTCTCTTCCTCCTATGATCCTTGCAGGAACGCCTACAACTGTTGATTCTGTTCTGGTGTCTGTGAGCACAACAGATCCTGCTCCGATTTTGCTGCCCGATGCCAGATGGATCGGTCCAAGAATTTTCGCTCCTGCGCCAATGACTACACGATCGCCTACGCTTGGATGTCTTTTTCCCTTATCTTTGCCTGTGCCACCAAGGGTCACACCTTGATAAATGGTCACATAATCACCGATGACACAGGTCTCACCAATGACAACCCCCATACCATGATCTATGAACAGTGCCTTGCCAATTGTCGCGCCTGGATGTATCTCAATCCCAGTGATCAATCTTGCAAACTGAGATATTAATCTTGCTAGAAAGAACAATCTGAATCCATGCAACTTGTTTGCCACTCTGTACAGAGCCACCGCATGAACAGTGGGATAAAGGATGACTTCCCAATAACTGTGTGCAGCAGGATCATTATCTTTGACATTCTTGAAATAGTCTTTTATATTTTCAAACATGATTGCCTCCATCTTAATTGTTGAACACTTGGTTGGATATATATTTGTCGCCGTTGTCCGGGGATACCGTAAGAACAGTCTTTCCTGTTCCCAATCTCTTTGCCACCTTGAGTGAGGCAACTACTGCCGCTCCTGATGAAATTCCGAGGAAAAGACCCTCTTCATCCAAAAGTCTTTTGGTCATGATGAAGGATTCCTCACTGTTTACTGTGATAATTTCATCATATAGATCCACATCTAGGATTGCGGGGACAAAACCTGCACCGATTCCCTGAATTTTATGTGGCCCGGGAGTACCACCAGATAGCACTTTCGATTCTTCCGGCTCTACAGCAAAAATTTGAGTGGTTACCATTTTCTCTCTTAACTTTCGACCGACCCCGGTGATTGTGCCTCCAGTCCCCACAGTTGCGACGAATGCGTCCAGTTGTTTGAAATCTTCAAGAATTTCCTCAGCAGTGGTTTCATAGTGAATTTCACTGTTGTATTTGTTTTTAAATTGTTGGGGCATGTAATATCCATCCTCTTCGGACATTTTGGTTGCTTCATTGATTGCTCCGGTCATTCCTTTGGTTCCATCTGTAAGGATCAAATCCGCACCATAGGATTTTATGATATTGCGGCGCTCAACACTCATCGTCTCTGGCATGACAATCACAACTCTGTACCCTTTCATCTTACCGATCAAAGCAAGCGCTATTCCAGTGTTGCCGCTCGTTGGTTCGACAATGGTCATTCCCGGTTTCAAAAGGCCATCACGCTCCGCCCCACCAATCATTCCATAGGCAGCTCTGACTTTGACACTCCCTGTGAGGTTGAAGCCTTCAAGCTTAACATATACATCAGCCATATCCGGATCGACTACTTTATTCAGTTTGACTACAGGTGTTTTACCAATCAATTCAATCGAATTATTAAATTTCATAATTTACCATCCTTTATATTTTTATGATACAAAAAAAACCCCGTCTCTTTGTCAAGAGACGAAGCTATACTCCGCGGTTCCACTCTAATTGAAATATCCACTCTTCGAGCACACCATGCTCTATCTCAATAACGGGAGAAACCCGGTGCAGCCTACTAGACTTCGGTACACAGTTCCGAAGGGCACTTCGAATCACTTTGACTAAAAACCTTTCACCAATGGTTTTCTCTCTGCTAAGTCTACGGTAAATCTACTTTCCTTCTTCATAACATTTGAATTGTTTGTTCAATTCCCACTAATCTAGTACGAATTAATTAACCTAATTGTACTAGATGAATTTATATCTGTCAATAATAATTTTAGAGTTTTTCGTCAAAATTCATTGTTAAAAAAATAACTTTCATTGTATTAATTTTTGTAAAGTTGTGTTAAAATATTTTCACAGAGGTGATTTTATGGATTTTAGACAACTTGAAGCATTTGTGAATGTGGCAAAATATAAGAATTTTTCCAAAGCTGGTAAAGCTCTTTATTTATCTCAACCCACAATCAGTCTTCATATATCCAATTTGGAAAAAGAATTATCCGTTTCATTATTTGATCGAACATCCAAAGAAGTGAATCTCACACCTTCCGGGAAAGAATTTTTGACATACGCACTGGATATGATCAACATGAAAAATAAAGCCCTCCATCATATAATAGCATCAGAAAATACTATCTCGGGATCTATTCATATATCTACATCAACCACGCCAAATCTTGTTCTTCTGCCAAGGGCGATCAAAGCTTTCCAACAATTGAATACAGATGTCAAATTCATAATCGAGGAAAAAAGCTCCACCTTGATTCTTGAAGATGTCTGCTCACTCAACTCCGATATAGGTTTGGTGGGAATGAAAGTCGAAAGCGACCGTTTCCTCTCCACACATCTATTTGATGACGAGTTGGTATTTATCTGTTCAAAAGACGCCCCACTTGATGGTGTGGTTGAAATAAAGGATTTGGAAGGTTATAATTTCATCGGCAGGACAGATCAATCCGCCACAAGAGTGGATTTGGAGCGCGCTATGGTGGAACAAGGCATAGATGTCTCAATGCTTGAAAACATCATAGAAATCGACAATATGAATTTGACGTTGTCACTCGTAGCAGAGAATGTTGGCATCTCTTATATGTCAAAAAGCATTTTTAACTGCTATAGAAATTTCATCAATATCAAAGATTTTCAAATTAGGGGACTCAATATCACCAGACACATCTATCTCCTCACAAATAGACGTCGGACACTGTCCCTTGCGGTAGAGGACTTTGTGGAACTTCTCAAAACCATGGAGAAACCTGCGATTTTACCCTTTAATGATCTTCATAAATAGTTTTCTCTTTCTCGGCCCATCGAATTCGCAAAGGAATACAGATTGAAACATACCGAGTTCGAGTCTGCCGTCATCAATTATGAGTGTGACTGAATTTCCAAATAACGATGCCTTGACATTGGCAGAGCTGTTGCCCTCAATATGCGTGTATTTGCCTTCTCTTGGTACCAGTTCTTCCATCTCGACCATCACGTCGTTTTGGACACCCTCATCATAATTCTTGCTGAGTGTAATAGCCGCAGTGGTATGAGGTACTGTAATGACAATGATGCCGTGTAAAATTTCACTTCTTTGAATAAACGTCTTAATTTCCTTTTGAACTTCAACCATTTCGTTTTTTTCTGTTGTTTTAATTTCAATCGATTCAAACATAAAGCCCACCTCCAACCAGTATATATCTTATATATACGGTCGATCAGGTGGGCTTAAACATTTATCGACTACTTCAGTTCAATCTCTCCGGTTTTTACACGCTGAATCAATTCCTCAACTTTTAGTCTGATCAATTCACGGGTTTCCCTGAATCCTTCAATCGGGCCACCGGATGGATCGTTGAGTCCCCAATCTTCTGCATGTTGGTTCGGTACGAAAGGACAAACCACATTGCAACCCATGGTAATGAGCAGATCGAGCTCACTAGGTATGTCACTGAGAAGTTTAGGTTTATGTTCACTCATATCCACACCAACTTCCTCCATGACCTGGACAGCAAGCGGTTTGACTTCTGGGTAATCTTCAGTACCTGCAGAATACACATCGAAGATTTCACTACCCAGTTTTTTTGTCCAACCTTCCGCCATTTGGCTTCTACAAGAATTGTGAACACACACAAATGCTACTTTATATTTCATATGAATCTCCTTTCAGATCAGGCAGTCTTAAACCAGCCTTTTGTCTTATTGGCAATCTTTACCAGTGTCAACATAACCGGAACTTCCACCAATACTCCTACAACAGTGGCAAGAGTAGCTCCAGATGTCAAACCGAATAACGAAATCGCAACGGCTACAGCAAGTTCAAAGAAATTGCTTGCACCGATCATGGCTGCCGGTGCAGCTATCTCATGCGGTAATTTCCATACTCTTGACCATACATAGGCTACTGTGAATATCAGAAAAGTCTGTATGGTCAGTGGAATTGCAATCAATAGAATGTGACCAGGGTTACTTAAAATGATTTCTCCTTGGAATGAAAAGATAATGATGAGTGTCAAAAGCAATCCAATGATTGTGGTTTTGTCGAATTTCTTTAGAAAGACATTTTCAAAATATTCCATTCCCTTATTTTTGATTACAATTCTACGTGAAATATACCCAAAGAAAAGCGGAATGACAACAAATAGTGCAACGGATAAAAATAGTGTGTCATATGGTACTGTCACATCTGTCACTCCCAGCAAAAAAGCAACTATTGGAGCAAATAACACGAGAAGGATCAAATCGTTTACAGCAACTTGAACCACTGTATATGCGGGGTCTCCTTTGGTGAGGTGACTCCATACAAAAACCATTGCCGTACAGGGTGCCGCGCCAAGCAACACCGCTCCTGCCAGATATTCATTGGCAAGGGATTCACCGATCCATGGTGCGAAGAGCACTTTCAAAAAAAATGCTGCGATGATGTACATGGTGAAAGGTTTGATCAACCAGTTGGTCACACAAGTGACCGTCAAACCCTTCGGTTTTTTTGTGGCATTGACAATACTGGAAAAGTCAACTTTCAGCATCATAGGATAAATCATGAGCCAGATCAGTATCGCAACAGGAATTGAGACATTGGCATATTCAAATCTGCTTAGTGTCTCCGGAATCATTGGGAGAAATCTTCCTATGGCAACACCGACCACAATACATAGTGCCACCCACACCGATAAGTATTTCCCAAATATACCCATCTCATCTTTGACTGACAAATCTTTGATTTCTGACATTTTTATGCCTCCTTCTCTAAATGAATCTCAATTTCTCTTAACACATAGTCTTTGTCATTGGCGATATACTGACAATTCAGACCTTTTTTCGTATAAATTTCAAGCCTTTGCAAATCATTGATGAAGGATTCGCCTTTCTGGAAACCTTCCTTCAAAAACAAATACAACTCTCGATTCAACTTGATAAAGTCATCCGATATCTTGTAGTGCACCCATTGTGCATCTTTTTCAGAGGATAGTATCCCCACTGCCCTCAATTTGCTTAGGTGTCTAGAAGCATTGGACTGGGACATCCCAAGCAGTACTTCTATTTCACAGACGCACAACGCTTTATGGTCCAGTACATTTAAAAGTCTCAATCTATTTTCATCACCAAGTGCTTTGAACAGCTCTGTCATATCAACCTCCCGCATGTTATATGAGTACATTCGAATATGCTCATATACATTATCTCAGAGTTTTATTCATTTTGCAATAAAAAAATCATATGCGATTTTGCCTTCATACACAAAATAGGCATCTGAGACAGTCTGACGATCAACTATGCATTCTCTTTTATTTGTTTCTTCATCTATATGGGGAATTTATAAACCATGTTTCCTCCTTCTATCATGAACCTATTAACTTTTTATACTCAATTATAAACAATTTATAAAAGCCCTTGATTCATCATTTTTATTATCTTATACTTTGATTGTTCTAGTGACGTTTAACGATTTTAGGAGGAATTAAAATGAGTTTTGAAAAAGTAAAAGCACTTTTAGTAGAAGAGTTGGACTTAGATGAAAATGAAGTAACACTTGAAAGCAACATCCGTGAAGACCTTGGAGCCGATTCACTTGATATGGTAGATTTGATTATGTCTATTGAAGATGCATTCGATATCAAAGTTGAGGAAAGTGACACTGCTTCCATTAAAACAGTTGGAGATATTGTCAGCTACATCGAAAAAAAATAATGAAATGAACACCCTGAAAATCCATGGAATACACCTTGGATTTTCTTTCATAATAAATAAAATAAACTTTTTATAAACTTTGGAGGCTTTATGATGAAAACACTACTGTGTGAAATGTTGTCCATCGATTACCCGATCATTCAAGGCGGTATGGCATGGATTTCAGACGCCGAACTTGCAGCTTCGGTATCCAACGCAGGCGGACTTGGGGTAATAGCGGGCGGCAACGCCGAAAAACATATTGTGGCGGAACAAATCGATAAAATGAAGTCACTGACAAACCGTCCCTATGGTCTCAATGTCATGCTGCTGAGCCCATATGCGGAGGATATCATCGATTTGGCCATAGAAAAAAAGGTACCTATTCTCATTACAGGCGCTGGAAGTCCCGGAAAATATATAGAACGCTTGAAAGCGGCCAACATAAAAATCATTCCAGTGGTGCCCTCGGTATCTCTGGCACGCAGAATGGAAGGTCTTGGCGTTGACGCAGTCATCGCGGAAGGTACCGAAGCAGGGGGACATGTCGGTGAACTCACAACCATGTCTTTAGTGCCCCAAGTGGTGGACGCATTAAAAATTCCTGTCATCGCGGCAGGGGGTATAGGAGACGGACGCGGTGCTGCCGCCGCTCTGATGCTTGGTGCGGAAGGTCTTCAAATCGGAACACGTTTCCTTGTAGCTAAAGAATGTAACGTACACCAGTCCTACAAAGACATGATTATCGATGCCAAAGACACTTCTACTGCTGTTACTGGTCGTTCAACTGGTCATCCGGTAAGAATCATCAAAAATAAGTTGTTCCGAAAGTACTCCGATCTTGAGAAGAACGGCGCTTCTTTAGAAGAAATAGAAGCACTGGGCACAGGTACTTTACGCAAGGCTGTAGTCGAAGGCGATGTATCCTTCGGATCGGTTATGGCAGGCCAAATTGCCGGTCTGATCAAAAAAGAGCAGACATCAGCAGAAATCATACAAGAAATCATATCTGAATGTGAGTCGACCATCCTGAAGAAATTCAAATGGATTGCCGGCAGATAATCAAAAGGAGGACATTATGAAAATAGGATACATTTTCGCAGGACAAGGCGCTCAAAAATCTGGTATGGGCAAAGAATTCTACGATCATTTTGAAGCATCCCGCGTCGTTTACGACCGTGCAAATCTCGCACTCGGTTATGATTTGAAATCACTTTGTTTTCATGGTTCACAGGAGGAACTCAACAAGACGGAAATCACACAGCCTGCAATTTTGACGACTTCCATTGCCATTTTAAAGGCTTTTGAAACTAAAATAGATATGATCCCCGCTGCGGTGGCTGGCCTCTCTCTGGGAGAATATACAGCGCATGTCTCAGCAGGCTCGTTACAATTTGAAGATGCTGTTCAACTTGTCAAAAAAAGAGGCGCATTCATGCAAAATGCTGTGCCGTTTGGAATTGGAGGCATGACAGCACTCACAGGTGTCACACCTGAGACTGTGGCAGAAATAGTTGCTGAAGCTTCAGCATTTGGTATCGTCGAAGTCTGCAATTTCAATTCCACTCAGCAAATCGTTCTCGGAGGCGAACTTGCCGCGCTTGAAAAAGCCGGTGAAATCGCCAAAGAAAAAGGCGCGAAGCGCATCGTTCCGCTGGCAGTCAGCGCACCTTTCCATACTTCCATGCTCTCAAAAGCGGAAACGGAACTTGCAGAGGTTCTCGAGACCGTCTCCTTTGAAAAAATGAATACTCCGGTCATATCCAATGTGGATGGCCGTATAGTATCCTCAGAGGAAAGAATCAAACATTATCTGGCAAAACAGGTGACTTCCGCCGTTCAATGGGTAGATTGCATCAAATCCATGAAAATGATGGGCATCGATACCCTTGTCGAGTTCGGTCCAGGAAACGCATTGTCTTCATTTGTGGCAAAAATCGACCGTTCGATCAAAGTGCTTTCCATCCACAATTTGGAATCATTCCACGAGGCCATATCGTATTTCAAAGATCAATCCGATCTTCACAAAGCTATCTAAAGATGAGGTGAAAAATGAAAGTTGCCATAGTAACAGGCGCAGGCAGAGGTATAGGGCGCTCAATCGCAGAAGTTCTCGCGAACGAGGGCTACAACCTTGTGCTCAATTATAGAAGCAATAAAGATGAGCTGGAGCAATTCGTTCAGACCCTTAAAACAAAAGTATTGCTCGTTCAAGGCGACGTCAGCGATTATGCCGATGCCGAAAGGATGATTCAGATCACAAAAGAAACCTTCGGACAGATTGATTTGCTCGTGAACAACGCTGGCATAACACGTGACAACCTTCTGATCAAAATGACGGAGGAGGAATTTGACTCCGTATCCAGCACCAACCTTAAAGGCACATTCAATTGCACCAAACACATCGCTCGAATCATGATGAAGCAAAGATTCGGACGCATTGTCAACATCGCTTCCGTTGTGGGCATCACGGGCAATATAGGACAAGCCAATTATGCCGCGTCGAAAGCGGGTGTCATCGGCTTCACAAAATCAGTGGCCCGTGAACTCGCACCACGAGGGATTACAGTAAATGCGATCGCTCCCGGATTCATAAAAACAAAAATGACTGATGCGATCAGTGATGAAGCTAAAACAGCCGCCCTCTCAAGGATCCCACTCGGAACGTTCGGAACACCTGAAGACGTCGCGAATGTCGTGGCATTTCTCGCATCGGACAAAGCGGCATACATCACAGGTCAAGTCATAAAAGTCGATGGCGGAATGGCCATTTAGAATTCAAAAGATGATTAATGGAGGAATTTTACGTGAAAAATAGAGTAGTGGTAACAGGATTGGGAATTATCTCCCCTATTGGAACAGGAAAAGATGCATTTTGGACAGGTATCAAGGAAGGCAAATGTGGAATCAGTATGATTGAATCTTTCGATACTGAAAATTTCAAAGTCAAAGTGGCTGGTGAAGTCAAAGACTTCGATCCGACTGTATTTGTCAACAAAAAAGAAGCCAAACGCATGGACCGATTCACCCAGTTCGCTATAGGAGCTTCAAAACTCGCAATAGAAGATGCAAATCTGACTATAAATGATGATAATGCAGAAAACGTCGGTATTTATATGGGTTGTGGAATCGGTGGTCTGATCACTATTGAAGATACTGCTGGAAAATTGTTTTCAAAAGGAGCGGATAGAATCTCCCCTTTCTTCATCCCTATGTCCATATCCAATATGGCAGCCGGCAACGTCTCCATCGAATTGGGTGTCAAAGGGTCTTGCCTGACTTACAACACGGCCTGCGCATCCAGTGCGAGCGCTATAGGTGAGGCTCTTAAAGAACTTAGATATGGCAATCACGATGTAATGATCGCAGGTGGTACGGAAGCATCCATTTCAGCACTTGGCGTTGGTGGTTTCCAAGCCATGACAGCTCTTTGTGAATCACATGACCCAAACCGCGCGTCCATACCGTTTGATAAGGAACGCAGTGGATTCGTAATGTCAGAAGGTGCGGCAATGCTGGTTCTCGAAAAGCTTGAACACGCTTTAAATAGAGGCGCTCACATCTATGCGGAGCTTGTAGGTTATGGTTCAACGAGTGATTCTCATCATATCACTACCCCAGCACCAGGTGGTGAAGGGGGAGCAAGAGCTATGAAAATGGCCATCAAAGACGCGGGAATTACAAATGAAGACATCCACTACATCAATGCCCATGGAACAAGCACACCTTATAACGACATTTTTGAGACTGCCGCCATCAAGGCGACATTTGGTGACCATGCCTATAAAATTCCGGTATCCTCCACAAAATCCATGACTGGTCACCTACTTGGAGCAGCAGGCGGAATTGAATCCGCAGTATGTTCACTTGCCGTAGAAAATGACTTTATACCGGCAACCATCAATCTTGAGGATAACGATCCTTTATGCGATCTGGATTATGTTCCTAAAATCAGTAGAAATCAAACCGTTGATTATGCTCTGACGAATTCTCTTGGATTCGGTGGTCATAATGCGACACTCATTTTTGCAAAATACAAAGGTTAGGAGTTCATCATGCTACTCAATAGCAATCAAATCCAAGAAATAATTCCACACCGCTACCCTTTCATTTTAGTGGATAGAATCACTGAAATCGAAGAAGGTGTTCGTGCGACCGGAATTAAGAACGTTACAGTAAACGAATATTTCTTCCAAGGACATTTTCCGCAAGAACATGTCATGCCAGGTGTATTGATTGTAGAGGCACTTGCACAGGTCGGAGCGGTACTGCTCCTCAAAAAACCTGAAAACATTGGAAAAATCGCCTATTTTGCAGGCATCAACAATTGCAAATTCAGAAAGAAAGTCGTTCCTGGAGATTCTTTGGTTCTTGAGATTGAAATGATCAAGTCCAGAGCGAATTTCGGAGTCGGCAAAGCCGTCGCTAAAGTTGACGGCGCTGTAGTCTGCGAAGCCGAACTTTCATTTATGATCGGTTAAATTCTTCCTTCTTAAAAGGCATTGGTGATTCATAAACCAGATGCCTTTTTTTTATTTTTATGATATACTGTTTCGAAATAGATTGATATAGGAGGCTTTACAGTGCATTCTTTAACGGAATATGATAAAATCGTCATCAAAATCGGCTCTTCATCACTAACGCACGACAGCGGTCTGATCGATTTGTGGAAAATGGAACAACTCGTCAAACAAATCGCCAATTTATATAATAAAGGACTCTCTGTAATCGTTGTCTCATCTGGGGCCATAGCGGCTGGTATGGGGAAGATGAAATTTGAGAGCAGGCCAAAGGAAATCCCCGAAAAACAAGCTGCTGCCGCAGTAGGACAATGCACACTCATGCATATGTATGAAAAATTTTTTTCGGAATATGGCATTACAGTTGCTCAGATATTGCTTACCAAAGAGGATATGGACAACCCTTCCAGACGCCAACACAGTATCAACGCACTCTCCACGCTCATAAAGCATGGGATTGTTCCTATAGTCAATGAAAATGATGTCGTTGCGATCGATGAGATCAAAGTTGGAGACAATGACACACTTTCAGCTGAAGTCTGTTTCATGATGGACTATGAGATGTTGATCATACTTTCCGACATTGATGGTGTTTATGACAAAGACCCAAGGTCTAATCCGGATGCGGTTATGATTCCTCTCATAGAATCACTGGAGGCCATGGACCGGATTTCAGCCGGAGGTTCCGGCAGTGAAGTCGGCACAGGAGGCATGCAAACAAAATTAGGCGCTGCCCGTTTGCTTTCAAGAGCCCATAAAGACCTCCTGATTGTGAACAGCAGAACCGAGAACATACTCAACCTTGTATTTACAGGTAAAGCACGTGGAACTTTATTCAAATTTTCAAATAGGAGAAATTCGTCTTAAGGGAGGGTGAAATGGAAGCTTTTATTGGAATTGAACAAATGGGGCAAAATGCCAAAACAGCCTCAAGAAAACTCAGAATGCTAGAGACCGTACAAAAGAACAAACTTCTCGGAGTTATGGCGGAAACGCTTGAAAAACATAAATCGGCCATTTTGGCAGCAAATCAGATGGATCTTGACGCAGCCAGCAAAATGGGTCTCAAAGAAGCCTTGCTCGAGCGCCTTGAATTGAACGAAAAGAAATTTGTTGATATGGTCATCGGATTGAGACAGGTAATGGAACTCAAAGACCCTGTTGGAGAAATCGACAGTATGCACATCAATCAAGATGGTCTTGAAATCGGATCCAAACGGGTTCCACTCGGAGTCATTGGCATTATTTACGAATCTCGGCCAAATGTCACCATAGATGCAGCGGCACTTTGCCTTAAAACCGGAAATGCAGTGATTTTAAAGGGCGGCTCAGACGCACTGTTGACCAATCAGGCCATTATGGCTTCTGTCAAAGAAGCCCTCTCGGATCAAAATCTTCCTGAAGGTTGTGTCCAGCTAGTGGAATCCACAGATCGGTCACTTGTGAAAGATTTGCTCGAAGCGACAAATTATGTGGACTGCATCATCCCAAGAGGTGGAGCAGGACTGATCAAATTTGTGGTCGATAATGCAAAAGTGCCTATTATTGAAACCGGTGCCGGCAATTGCCATATTTATGTGGATGATGACTACGAGATCGGTGGCGCACTAGACATAATCACCAACGCCAAAGTACAGAGACCTGGAGCATGCAATGCTGTTGAGACCGTTTTGGTCCATAGAGGCATAGCAGAAACATTTGTGCCACAGTTGGTCAAACACATGACCGAGCAAAAGGTTTCACTTTTCCTTTGTCAAAATGCCCTGGAACTATTGGATGAAATACCCGCTTCAGTCCTGCTCGCCACCGAGGAAGACTGGAGAACCGAATACCTGGATTTCAAACTCGCAGTCCGGATCGTATACTCCCTGGATGAGGCACTGGACCATATTGATGAATACAGCACCGGACACTCGGAAGCCATATTGACACATAATTATGAGAATGCCAGAAAGTTTCTTTCAGCTGTGGACAGTTCAGCAGTCTATGTCAACGCATCTACAAGATTCACGGACGGCAGTCAGTTCGGTTTCGGAGCGGAAATCGGAATCAGCACACAGAAATTACATGCCAGAGGACCAATGGGCTTAAGAGCCCTTACCTCTTCCAAATACGTGATTTATGGGAATGGACAAATCAGGAAGTGATATCGCCATTTTTGATATGACAATTTGATAACAATCTATAAAGATTACTTGCATTTATATACCTCTCATTTTATAATTATCATAGGAGCGTGATAATCATGAAAGACAACAACAATAAGATTAAAAGCATAATAAAACAGGTTATGATTTTCAATGATTTTTATGAAGAGGTTATCCAGACTAGTTTTATGAAAAATCAAAATCAAGCGGTAAGCAAACTTGAGTTTAGATTGTTGCACACGGTATACCGTCATGAAAAATTGATGATCACGGAAGTATCCGAACTCTTGAATATTTCTTTACCTAACTGCAGCCGATATGTAAAGACTGCTATCGAAGATGGCTATATAAAGAAACAGATCGACCTTGATGACAAACGCATTTACTATATATCACTAACGGATAAAGGACGATCCATCGTCGAATCGACATTAGTAAACTTTACAGATGACATGGGACAACAATTGGTGGATCTTGATATGAATAGTCTGGAACGTCTGAACCAATCCATATCCGATCTCAACACTGTCATCAACGAAACTCTCAAACCCACAACAACAAGACGCAACTGAATTGAATTTAGCAACGATTCGAATACCTGTCCATATGGACAGGTGTTTTTTTGTTGACTTGACGAGAATTGAGGATTATAATTTAAGTATCAAATGAATGATTGTTCATATATTCATATAAGGAGAGGTAACATGCCAAATTCAGAATTTTGTCAATGTAATATTGTTCATGAAGATGCGGTCAACCGTGGTAAAGAAGGTCTCATCGAAGAACGCAGCTCTGAACAGGTCGCAATGCTTTTCAAGGTGTTTGGCGACCCAACCCGCATTAAAATATTGCATTTGCTCTCCCTGGACGAGATGTGTGTTTGTGATATCTCAACAGTTCTTGGAATGAGTCAGTCCGCAATTTCTCATCAACTCAGTTCACTGAGGCAAGCTGGTCTTGTCAAAAATCGTAAAGATGGAAAAGTGGTTTATTACACACTGGATGACGAACACGTCTTGACCATTTTGAATCAAGGACTGGACCACATCACACACAAATAGGAGAAAACACATGGAAAAAATCAGTTTGTCACTTGATGGTCTTGGATGTGCCAGTTGCGCATCTAAAATTGAATCGAGATCCAAGCAGCTTGAGGGAATTGAAAACGTCGTACTGGATTTTTCAAAATCCAAACTGACTCTGGAGCTTCATGAGGGTTCGAAAGATGAGCTTATTCGCAAAATCACAAATATCGTCAACGCACTTGAACCGGACGTCAAAGTGGAGATTCAAATGCCTGGATCACCTCCTTCAAACAGACCCGGTGTCAATATCAAATATGTTCATAATCGAAAAGAACTTCTGAGACTCGGGATATCTTTATCACTATTCACGATAGGGCTTATATTCAAAAGCGCGCCTTATATTCAAATAGGTGCACTCATAACAGCATATTTGCTGTCCGGTCACAAAGTTTTGATGCGATCCTTCAGGAACATTCTAAGAGGTGATATCTTTGATGAGAATTTCCTTATGTCCATCGCAACGTTCGGCGCGATAGCAATCGGTGAATATCCGGAAGCTGTGGCTGTAATGATATTTTATGAAATTGGAGAATATTTTCAGGATCTAGCTGTTGCCAAGTCAAAAAATGCCATTGGTGCCCTGATGGATATTAGACCGGACATCGCCGTGGTGAGACGTGACGGATTTTGGACTACGGTTTCCCCCGAGTCCATAGAGAAAGGCGAAGTCCTTTTGGTCAAACCTGGAGAGCGCATTCCACTTGATGGAACAGTTGCAAATGGAACAAGTACCCTGGACACATCCGCTTTGACAGGTGAATCCATTCCAGTCACGGTTACTGTTGGAGATCAAGTCCTCAGTGGCAGCGTCGTTCAAAATGGTCTGCTCCAGATTGAAGCTACCGCAGTCTATTCTGAATCGACCATTGCCAGAATTTTGGACCTCGTAGAAAACGCAACAGCGCATAAAGCGCCAACAGAAAATTTTATCACAAAATTCGCCCGTTATTATACCCCAGCCGTTGTGTTTTTCGCCGTATTCATCGCAACCGTCCCCCCATTCCTTCTGAATATGGGAACCTTTGAAGATTGGCTTTATAGAAGTCTTATCTTTTTAGTGATCTCCTGTCCATGTGCCTTGGTCGTGTCGGTGCCTTTAGGGTTCTTTTCCGGCATTGGCAATGCTTCGCACAATGGTATTCTGATCAAAGGCAGCAATTATCTCGAAGCGCTCAACAGCATCGATACTGTGATATTTGACAAAACTGGCACCCTGACTGAGGGCGTTTTCGAGGTGTCTGCCGTCTATCCCGCGGAAGAAAACAAAAGAGACGAACTCTTTTTATCTGCAAAACTCGCAGAAAGTCATTCCAATCACCCGATTGCCAAATCCATTGTCGCTTACTGTGATGTGGAAATCTCTGAAAACGATATCCTCGATTATGAGGAACTCAGCGGATACGGCATTCGCATGACATCAAAATATGGCAGAATACTCGCAGGCAATGAAAAGCTGCTCAAAGAACATCACATTGATGTTCCGATCATTCAAAGCGCTTACAGTGTGGTCTACATTGCAAAGGGCAACAAATATCTGGGTGCATTTGATATCAGAGATCGCATCAAAACCGATGCGAAAATGACTATCGATGCCATGAAGGGAAGCAATATACACACAGTCATGCTTACAGGTGACCGAAAGGCATCTGCAGATGAAGTCGGCGATTTGCTGGGGATCGATGAGATATACAGCCAGCTTTTGCCAGAAGACAAGTATAACAAAGTCATGTCCTTGATCTCAGCTGGCGGAAAAGTGGCTTTCATCGGTGACGGTATAAACGATGCTCCCGTTCTCGCCGGAGCTACCGTGGGCATATCCATGGGCGCCATTGGAAGCGATGCGGCCATAGAGGCATCAGACGTTGTTTTTATGACAGATGAACCATCAAAGCTAATTCATGCCATTCAGATTTCCAAACGGACAAAGCAAATTGTCACTCAGAACATCATATTCGCTCTCGGAACAAAATTCCTGATTATGGGACTCGGCATATTCGGACTAAGTTCCATGTGGATGGCGATTTTCGCAGATGTGGGTGTCGCACTCATAGCAGTTATGAATTCTGTCAGAATTCTGCACTTCAAATCTTCGGCAAACTAAATGTGAAAATAACCGAACAGCGCGAAAGCGCTGTTCTTTCTTTAAGCCCAGTTTAATATTTTAAACCTTTTGATGCTTTTTTGTCACTAAAAAACAACAAAAATAAAATCGATAAATCACTAGTATTTCTCTATTTTTCTGTTATAATTGTACTTGTGTAAAAAACAGTATTAGTATACTTACCGGTTAATATTTTAAGTATTAAGTGACGAATGCATTTGCTTACGCTTGAAATGGATTAGGTTTAAGGAGGGTTTAAATTGAAAGGTTATAAAAAAATCAAACTCCATGGTTTCAACAACCTCACAAAGACATTGAGCTTTAACATTTATGACATTTGTTATACGCGAACAACAGAAGATCGAATCAAATACATTGAATACATCGATGAACAATACAATTCAGAGCGTTTGACGAAAATACTACAGGATGTCACCAAAATGATCGGAGCCCATGTACTTAATGTTGCAAAACAAGATTATGATCCACAAGGTGCAAGTGTCACAATTCTTATTTCCGAAGAGGAAGTACCGGATGATGCCGTTGATTCATCTTGCAACAAAGGCGTTTTGGTCAATGTACCTCAGCATGTTGTCGGCCATTTGGACAAAAGTCATTTGACGGTCCATACTTATCCTGAATACCATCCTGAAAATGGCATCAGTACGTTCAGAGTGGATATCGATGTCTCGACTTGTGGTCAGATTTCTCCACTTAAAGCGCTCAATTATCTTATTGACAGCTTTGACTCGGACATCATTACTGCGGATTATCGTGTAAGAGGATTTACAAGAGATGCCACTGGTCAAAAGTTATTCATTGACCACAACATCAATTCCATCCAAAATTTCATTGCCAAAAGAACCCTGAACAAATATCAGTTGATCGATGTCAACGTTTATCAGGAAAATATATTCCACATAAAAATGATGTTGAAGAATTTCGAACTCAACAACTATCTTTTTGCTGTTTCAAAAGATGAATTGCCACCTAAAGACCAAAGAGAAATCATGACAAAACTCAAAAAAGAAATGGCAGAAATCTATTATGGAAGAAACATCAGCAAAAACTAAACACCCTGTAAAAGGAGGTTATTAATGTTTGACCATAAGAAAACACCGGTCTTTACCGCTATGCAAGAATACCGAGACCGCAAAGTGATTCCATTTGACGTCCCTGGTCACAAGCATGGTCGCGGACTGAAAGAATACAAGGATTATTTTGGCGATGCCATGTTGGAACTGGATGTTAACTCCATGAAACCTTTGGATTTCCTGGGAAATCCCATTGGTGTCATCAAAGAATCAGAAGAATTGCTGGCCGACGCTTTCGGTGCCGATCAGGGATATTTCATTGTCAATGGTACATCTTTTGCCGTTCAAGTCATGATTATGGCAGCAGTCCGCAGTGGCGACAAGATCATTCTACCGAGAAACGTTCACAAATCCGCTATCAACGCACTCATCTTATGTGGTGCTTTGCCTGTATATATGGAACCTGAAATCGATGAGGAAATGGGCGTATCCCATAACATCACACTTAATGCTCTTGAAAGAGCCTACAATGCTCATCCGGATGCAAAAGCAGTATTTATAATCAACCCGACCTATTATGGGGCTGTATGCGATCTCAAAACCGTTGTCGACTATTGCCATTCCAGAGACATGTTGGTTCTTGTTGACGAGGCTCATGGTACGCATTTCCATTTCAATGACGCATTTCCACTCAGTGGCATGCAGGCAGGAGCAGACGTCTCCGCTGTCAGTCTTCACAAAACCGGCGGATCATTGACGCAAAGTTCCGCACTGCTCGTGAATGATCGGGTTATTGACGGTCATTATGTTCGAAAAATCATCAACCTCATGCAGACCACAAGTCCCTCTTATCTGCTTATGGGGTCACTGGATGTCGCCAGAAAACAGCTGGTACTTCATGGAGAAGCGATGCTGAACCATATAATAGATGTGGCTGAGTACGCACGCAAAAAAATCAATGCCATACCCGGATGCTATGCCATCGGACGTGAAGCCGTCGGCAATCCAGGCATTTATAATTTCGACCCCACAAAGCTCAGTGTGACCACCAGGAACATGGGACTCAATGGCATGGAGCTTTATGATTTGCTTCGTGACGATTACAATATTCAAATGGAGACTGGTGACATATTTAACTCACTGGCTATTTTAAGCCTCGGAGATGACTACGATCATGTGGATGCATTGATCGATGCCCTCACCGATATCCAAAAAAAATGCCAAGGCGAACGAATCGAGTATAAAAAAATAGATTTGCATTACCCTGAAGTGGTATTAACACCTAGAGAAGCATTCTACGCTGAAAAGGTTGTTTTACTTCTGGAGGATACTGCAGGAAGAATCAGCGGCGAATCGCTGATGAGTTACCCACCTGGCATTCCCGTCGTAAGTTACGGCGAGCTTATCAATAACTCAGTCATCGAACAAATCAAGCTTTTCAAATCTTCCCACGGTATCATCACCGGCATGGAAGATCCTGAGGCAAACACCATTAAAGTCATTAAGTGACTAAGGAGGTAAAAATGGAACTTTGGTACACAGAAAAACACACGGATACCGTTGACTTTTCAATTAAAGTCAAAAAACACTTTTACTCTGAAACGAGCCCGTTTCAACAAATTGATTTCTTTGAATCCGAAGAATTCGGCACATTTTTCACACTTGACGGTCTCATGATGGTCAACGAAAAAGACGAATTTGTCTATCACGATATGATCACACACGTCGCAATGGCGACCAATCCCGACATTAAGCGCGTACTTGTCATAGGCGGTGGCGACGGTGGTACCGTCAGAGAGCTTACCAGATACCCGCATATCGAGAAAATCGATATGGTTGAAATTGACGAAATGGTTGTTCGTGCATGTGAGAAGTATCTTCCAATCACATCATCAAAACTGACCGATACAAGAGTGAGCCTTTATTTCGAAGACGGATTGAAGTTCATTCATGGAAAAGAAAATGTCTATGATCTGATTTTAGTGGACTCCACGGATCCAATCGGTCCTGGTGAAGGTCTTTTTTCTGAAGCCTTCTACAACGATTGTTATGCAGCGCTTTCTGAAAACGGCATTTTGATCAACCAACATGAAAGTCCATATTATCCAAGCTATGCCCGTGAAATGAAACGTTCACATTCAAAGATAAAAAAGTTATTCCCGATCAGTCAGGTTTATCAATTCCATATGCCGACATATCCATCCGGTCATTGGCTTTTTGGTTTCGCATCGAAAAGACTCGATCCAATCAAGGATTTCAAACCCGAAATATGGTCAGAACTTGGCATAGAGACCAAATACTACAACACTGATTTGCATGTAGGCTGTTTCGCACTCCCTACTTTCGTAAAAAAAATGCTAGAAGAATAGGAGTTTACAATGCACTCGAATATCCATACTTTTATTGGTTGTGATGCTTCATTTGAAGAATCGCAACTCATCATTTTCGGAGCTCCCTTCGATTCGACCACCTCATTCAGACCCGGTACGCGATTCGCACCGGATTACATCAGAATGGACTCTTTTGGTCTGGAAACATACAGCCCATACAATGAAAAGGATTTGACTGATTATGCCCTTACCGACATCGGCAATCTGGATTTGCCTTTCGGCAATGCTGAAAAATCTCTCCAAATCATTGAGGACACCACGACGGAAATTCTCACGGCAGGAAAGAAACCTTTTCTAATCGGAGGAGAACATCTCGTTTCACTTGGCTCAATCCGAGCGGCATACAAGAAATATCCTAACATGAAACTATTGCACTTTGATGCACATGCAGACCTCCGTGACCAATATATGGGCGAACCTCTTTCCCACTCCGCTGTCATCAGACGCTCTTGGGACTTCATGGGCGACGGCACCATATTCCAGTTCGGAATCCGTTCCGGGGAAAGAGCTGAGTTTGAATGGGCGAAATCTCATACCCATCTCGAAAAATTCGGTTATGAGACATTGAAATCGGTTGTTGACTCGATAGGAAGCGATGATCCGGTTTACATCACCATTGATCTCGATGTATTTGATCCTTCCATCTTTTCCGGAACAGGCACACCTGAACCGGGTGGCTTGTTCTTCAGTGACATGATCAAGATTCTGAAAACCATCACCGGTCTCAATATCATTGGAGCCGATGTGGTGGAATTATCTCCTCATTACGACCAGACCGGTGTCAGTACAGCAACGGCGTGCAAAGTCATAAGAGAGCTCATGCTCGCTATGTTATAAAAAAATAAGAACTTGCGAAAGCAAGTTCTTATTTTTCGCAAAACAAAAGCCAAAAGTGCAAACACTCTTGGCTTATTGACCTAAATTTTCAAAATCCTGTTTGATGATCACTTTGAACAAATAAATGGACACCACATAAACCAGTACGGCCGCAAATATTGAAATCAGCAAATTCAGTCTCATAGGAAGCGTTCCTTCGAGTCTGCCAAACAAGCTTGTCGCGGATATGATCATGAGAGCGTTGCTGAGAAGCGTGAGCCCGATTTTCTTCATAGTCTGATAATCTGGTGGCTGAATCCTATAAACCCGCCACAGATTCAGTACAGCAGCCACAGCGTATGCAAGCAAAGTTGAAATTGCTGCACCATTGATGTTTATTGATGGTGTGCCGATCAACACATAAGCGGCGATTACTTTGACAATTGCTCCGATCAAAAGGTGTCTGACAGGTCTCTTGTATTCATTGAGTCCTTGCAAGATGCTCGTCGTAGCCAGATAAAGCGATAGAAATACGATCGAGAGCCCGAGAATTGATAACACCGATGCCGCACCCATTGCAACATCAACTTTTGATGGATATAGGAAAAGTAATATTTGTTCAGAAAATGCCGCTATGCCAAGCCCCATTGGAAGACCGAGCAGTACTGAAAGTAAAATGCCGAACTGAATCTGATGGGGCAGTTCCGGACTTCGTCTCGTGAAACTTTTGGTCACCATTGGAAGCAAACTCACCTGAAGTGCTGAGAATACCACTTGTGACAGATTAATGATCGGTGCGGAATAGAATGATACAAAAGAATACATGATCGCCGATTCGGCGGCATATCCTATTTGACCGAGTCTCCAGATTACAAGCACCCCGTCGATCATGGAAAGCAGCGGCATGATTGAAGCGCCCATAGCAAGTGGCAACACCAATTTTCCGATTTTCTTCATCACCGCACGAACATCTTTTACTTTATGTTTTCCTCCAGGATGAAATTTCCTGAATTTGACTACTACATATGCCCAACTGGATAGAGCTCCGAAAGCGGCTCCTGATGTTCCAGCGGCAGCCAGCATACTGTCACCTAAAGACAATCCTGCAAATATGACTACAAGCGCCAGTCCAAAAGTCACTCGACCGATCTGTTCAATCAATTGTGACACACCATAAATCTGCAATCTCTGCTCACCTTGAAAGAAGCCCCTATAGCTCGCATTGATCGCCACAAAATACGAGGCGACCCCCAGCACATAAAATGAATACGTGCTTTCCGGGAACCCCAGAGCTCCGGATATGATTTTTGCAAACCCAATCAGAAAAAGTGCGGTAAACAGACCAAAAAAATTCATCAGCATTTTTGCTACCGACAAAACGTCGAGTCCCGATGAGATGTCATCGTTCGCAACGGCTTCAGCCGTCAATTTTGCAATTACAGCAGGGATCGCAGCTGATGAGAGTACGATCAGCATGTTGTACCACGGATATGCAAGCGAATAATACGCTACCGCGTCTTCTGTCATAAACACAGCAAGAGGGACACGATAAAGTGCCCCAATAATTTTGATCAATATGCCGATGATGCCTAATATTCCTAAATTTCTTGCGAATTTATTTTTCATTAGTATGTCTCCAGTCAGTAATCTTTCAATATTATATCACAGATTTACTCAGGAGCACATCAAATCAATTGCCTTTTCCGCCACCTTTGTTTTTTCCATTGCCTTTGTTATCATTAGGTGATGCCGCTTTCTTTTCGGTAATTACAAACTTGGATGGTGTATTTTGTTCTTTGATCGCTTGTCCTGGTGGGACAGGTTTTTCGTTATCTATATTTTTGCTTTCTTCAACTTTTTTCTCTTGTCCAGGTGGTAAAGTAGGTTTTTCTTCCTCTTCAATTTGAGGTTCTGCATCAAGAGCAACCGGTTCTATTTCTACTGGTTCCTCTATCTTTTTCTCTTGACCTGGTGGTAAGAAGTTTTCTTTGGCCATTGCATAACGACCCAGTGACAATCCTTCACTTTTCGCATTCTTAAGTTCACTCGCTTCTCGAACTGTGGACACCAAAGTGAAATCGAAAGTGTATTCGGTCTCTTCTATTACATCCAAAATTTCAGTCATAAGCTCATCTGAGCCGGATTTGGAATTTTTTCTATCAACCATTGCAGTTGCGAGAATCACATTATGGTTCTCATTTGTCAGATATCCCATGGCATTCGATAGTTTAATGAGCTCATTGATGACTGCATGGAGATCCTTATCTTCATTGAGCACGTAAGCTTCAAGCAGTTCATCTGCCTCGGTGTTCATCGGATCAATGCCTACGACTTTTCTGGATTCATCCACAGTGATTTGAAGACTCGGATTGATATCCAGGGAAACGACGGCATATGCAGCCGGCATAGCGATTTGAGACATCACAAGCGTCAGCAATACAAACGTGGCAACCGCAACTTGCGCCTTCAATCCAAAGACCCATCCCTTTTTTGAGGAAGGTTTTTCCACTAAATCACCTGATGTGTAAATTACATCAGCTCCGATTCTCATGGAGTCTTTTCTTTTGATGCGGTTGAAATGGCCATCACTCGTCATAACCACTGCATGAGATTCTAAAATTTCCATTATTTTGCCTTTATTGGCTCTCATACTCATCACCCCTTATCACATCTCCGATCCACTCTTTTATGATGGAATATTCTTTATCGAAAATCACTGCTATTGATAAAATATATTTATTGTGTAAATATACAAATCTTCTACTCTCTTTGAACAACTTGACAATATTTGAAACCGGCAACTTAAGTTCCTTATAGATATAAGTCATGAAATTTTCATTTTCAGAAATCCTCATGCCAAGCCTGATTGCCCTTTTCCTTGAATTCACATGCTTTGGGCTGACATCCACCAGATCATCGAATGTGAAACCGAATTTTTTCAAATGCTCGGTGAATTCAGCGATTTCCATGCGCATATCCACTGAATCACTCTCATCCATGATGGCTTCCATGACATCCGATTCTGAAAGCTGATACCCTTTTCGATTCTCTTTTCTCAAAAAATCAATGACTCTATTTTTGATGACTGTAGTGGCAAAAGTCTCAAATTTACTTGTTGATCCGTCATAAGCATCTATGGCATTATTCAGGGCTTCAAGGCCAATTGAATATTCCATATCATTTTCTGTGCTTATGTATCTTCCCGTGACAGATGAAACCGTGTAAATTACGAATGGAATGTGTTCTTTTATAAAAATCTCTCTAGATACGGGATCTATCTTGGCTTCTTTCGCAGATATTGAATCCATCTAATCCTCCAATGATGATTAAGCATGACATTATGTTTCATTATATCACTGAAGTCCCATAATTGTTTTCACTAAGTTATACGTTCATAATATTAAGTTTTGGTGACACACAAAAAAAAACACCCGAATGGGTGAATTTTTTTATATTTTGAAGGTGCTACCGGCTGTATAGACAAATCCAATGACGCTGCTAAAAAATTCAATCGGTTTTTCATACATCGATGCATGACCGCAATTTTCTATCACAAGAAATTTTGAATCCGGGATACACTGTGCAAGTTCTCTTTGACAAGATAATGGCGTAATGACATCCTCACTTGCCCCAATGATCAACGTAGGCACATTGAAACACTTCAAATTTTCTCTCTCGTCATGGGTTTCAGCACTTCGAACCAGACGTATAAATCCCTCATACCATTTCTCGTCAAATAAGTGATCAAACATTTTTTCTCTCGCATCCAGCCAATCCGCCCTTGATTCATAAAATCCAGTGGAATAGATTGGTGGAATCGTTGCCTTGAAAAACGTCTTACCATCATAAGTGGATGCCGCATGAATCCAGTTTTCACCAATCGCCCTAAGTTGTTTTCCTGTATAAGCAGTCGTATTGGCAAGAATCAAATGTTCGAGCACTCCAGGATAGCGCGTCACGAAATTCATGGCCACTTCTCCACCATAGGATATCCCCAGAAGTGTAACTCTTTTGAGCCCCAGTCCGCTGATGACATCATAAACAAGTTCCGATTGAATGGTTTGGTCATAAGTCGCGTCCAGATATTCTGACTTGCCTTGATCAAAAAAATCGACAAGAACGACTTTCATATGTTTCACCAAATAGGAGAGAAAAGGTTTCCAGCTTGCGCTGCTCATCATGATGCCATTGAGAATCATCAATGTCTTATCACTCTCACCATGAATCTCATAGTATATTTTTCCGTTTTTCGTCTCCAAATAAGCCATTTTAGTTCCCCTTAATGATTTCAACAACTTTGTCGAGCCTGTCCACCATAGGATTGTGAGCCGAATTTTCAAGAATTTCAAGTCTGGCTATCGGTTTAAGGGCATCGTAGATGCCTTCAGCCATGGTCACAGGGACGACCAGATCCTTATCTCCCTGGACAATCACAACGGGACACTTTATTTTCGAAATTTCATTTGTACCTTGTGAATAACCATTGTGCTCACCGGATAAATTGAATCTGGTGAGTGCGTAATCCACATCAACAAGATTTCTCTGCAAAAGCATTTCTTTTATATATCGATCGTAATCCTCTTCATCTGGAGTATTCCCTGCTGTATAGATTGCCATATTCCAAAGCATCTTATAAAATTTCGCATCTCCGGACTCAAGAGCTCTCAACACTGGAGCAACTTGGATGGGATCCATTTCAATTTCATCTTTCGTCATAAGCAATTGATCGAGAAGCGGCCCACCATTTGAATCCCTTTTAAACATAGGGTATCCTTTGATGCCGACACTTTCAAGTAAAACGATTCTTTTCACCAAATCCGGGTTGTCGCATGCGAATTGCATTGCCACACCGCCACCGGTGGACCAGCCCACCACTTCAATATCTTTCAGTCTGAGTTTCTCAACGAAAAATTCAAGATCTTCACTGAGATCTTTCAAACTATCAAAGCGCTCGTGATAAGACGAATGACCAAACCCTCTCATGTCCACCGCAAAAATCTTGAAGTCGTCGTAAAGCTCATCCATCAGTTTATCGAAATGAAGCGATGAAGACATATTGCCATGAATCAATAAAAGATTTCTCTCTCCCTTGCCACCTTCTCTATACGCCAAAACTTCATTTCTAACCTGTATTTTTTTAAACTCAAACTCTTTCATCTAAAGACCTCCTTCATAACTTGACCGAAAAAAAGGGAATCGATTCAGCGACTCCCCTTTAATCGATATCATTATACCCTATCAGTTGATAATGGAAGCTATGGATTGAAGTGGTTTGACTTCAAGCCATTCACCATTGAGATTTTCATGGCTGATCTTTGAAAGATTCATTTCTTGGGTACCGGCTCTGAGTCCGTTACCAAAGTCAATCTCTCCACCGAACGGGTTCATGATCGGTGCGGATTCGAGAGCGTCCATATAGGTGTCCCAAGTGATGACGCCATCCACCCTTTTAAGACCTTCAACGAAGAAGTGTGCCGCAATCCAACCTGTCATTGCATAGACATTGGTCTCATAACCAACAGTGTACTCTGCAAACTCTTCAAGTGCAAGAGCTCTTTCGCCTTCAAATGATACCCAGCCATTGCCGTAAACATCAAATTTTCCTGCGATTTCATTGACTACACCTTGTGCGATTACAGGAGATACGTTGACATAAGTCGTGATGACATCTTTGTTCACGTTTTGTGCTGCAAGTTCCTTAAGAATTGTAGGAATAGTAGCTTGGATCGCCGCGCCAATTATAAAGTCAACATCTGCATCTTTTATAGATGTAACTGCTGAAGATACGTCAGTAGCACCTGCGGCAACCTGTTGAACCACAAGTTCCACACCTAGTTCTTTGGCCATGTTTTCCGCTCCCCACAAGAGGTCTTTGCCAGCATCATCGTTTGTATAGATGACACCGATCTTTGCCGCTTTAAAGTCACCGACAGCACGTGCGACCATGATTTGGCCTTCCGTCTTATAGATGGGTTGAACAGGGAATATATTTCTTTCATTGCCCACAGCATTGTCATTATATAGTTGTCCAATACCAGTCGCAAAGTAAACAGCCGGGATACCGTAGTTCTTCAAATCCTCTAAAGTGGCCGCTACTACAGGCGTACCGAAATGCCCAACTATCGCAAAAACTTTTTCATCTTCTACCATGCTTGATAGCGCCGCTTTGCCTTTGATTGGATCGAATTCATCGTCCGTGTGCTTGAATATGAGATCTCTACCTTGGATGCCACCTTGTTCATTGATCATACCGAAATATGCTTCAATTCCCGCATTGAACGGTACCCCTACAGGTGCAAAAGCTCCTGAAGTCGCGGCGGAGTTGGCGACAGTGATTTCAGTGTCAGTGATTCCTTGCGCCCATTTCAGTTCCTGGGCAGGTGCCGGAGCAGGAGTCGTGTCACCTTCTGTCGGTGCTGCAACTGCCGCAGGTTCTTCTTTCGCACAACCCGCGATAGAAAACACCAATACGAATACCAATAAAAGTGCTAAGATTCTTTTCATATAAATTTCCTCCTCTAGTTTTGGACCAGTGTCGGTTGACCCCCCACTGTCATTGAAGATCTATATCAGATCGAATCCTCTTCGATCAAATACCAAATTAATGTGCACCAAGATACGCTTCTATCAGTTGCGGATCGTTCTTCAGTTTTTCCGCTTCCCCATGCATCTTGATTTGACCAAGTTCAAGCACATAGGCGTAATCTGCGATTTTAAGCGTCTGTGCCGCATTTTGCTCGACTATGATTACGGTTGTACCCGCTGCCTTGATTTCCTCCACGATGGCCATTATGCCCTGTACTATAAGTGGTGCGAGGCCTAATGACGGCTCATCGAGCAAGAGAATCCTAGGACTGCTCATAAGTGCTCTGGCGATTGCGAGCATTTGCTGTTCACCACCTGAAAGCGTTGAAGAAACTTGATTTTTTCTTTCCTCAAGCACTGGAAAATAACGATAGACAGTTTCAAAATTTTTATCGATCTGCTTTTTGTCCTTAAGTGTGAATGCCCCTATTTTAAGATTTTCCTCAACTGTGAATTCCCTGAACACCTGTCTGCCTTCCGGAGACTGGGCAATTCCCATGGCTGCTATTTTTTCAGGTTCAACCCTCGTAATATCCTTGTCGTAGTATACAATCGAACCACCTGAAGAATCAATGAGTCCCGAAAGCGTCCTTAGAGTTGTAGTCTTTCCAGCACCGTTGGCACCGAGTAAAGCAACGATTTCACCTTCTTTGACTTCAATGTCAATCCCTTTGAGCGCTTCAATGGCACCGTACCTGACCACCAATTTTTTGACCGAGAGTGCTGTTTTTTTACTGTTTCGTGTCATGATCCACCTCGATTCCCAAATAAGCGACTTGTACGGCCTTGTTTTCCTTGATTTCTTTAGGCGTGCCCTTGGCAAGGAATTTTCCAAATGAGATGGCACAGATTCTGTCACAGACATCCATCACCAGACGCATGTCGTGCTCAACGAGCAATATCGAACACCCGAGCTCATCTCGAATCTTTCTGATTCTGCTGGCCAGTTCAATGGTTTCCACATCATTGAGACCTGCTGCCGGCTCATCTAGAATGATCAATTTCGGATTTGATATCAGCGATCTGGCGAATTCCACTTTTTTGAGAATGCCATAGGGTTGGCCGCCTACAGGCAGATTGGCCCGATCTTCAATTCCAAGAGTCTCCAATATCTCATATGCCTTCGCCCGCATCTCGCGTTCTTCCCTCACCGCTTTCGGACTTCTGAAGGCCTGGGAGAAAATCGTCGCTTTAAAATCCGTATGCGCTCCGATCAAAACGTTGTCGATGATACTGAGTTCTCTGATCAGCTCGACATTTTGAAAAGTTCTCACAAGTCCGAGCTTTATGATTTCATGGACGTTGTGCTCCAGAAGATTCTGGGTCTGTCCTTTTCTATCTTTAAAATATATCGCTCCGGAATTTGGCTTGTAAAATTGTGTGATGCAGTTGAACGCGGTTGTTTTACCCGCACCATTTGGACCTATAAGTCCAAAAACCTCATTCTCCTTGATTTCAAAAGAGAGGCCGTCTACTGCCTTAAGACCACCGAATGCAATGGATAGTTCTTCAATCTTCAGCACCAGTCCATTCATGTCAACTTCATTGTTTTGCATATCACTTTGCTCCCTTTCTCAATTTATTGAATGCTCTTTTTATATCATGTCCCGCATAAATCAATCCATGCGGATAGAATATGATGACAAGTATGATCAAGATTCCGTTGAGTATATAAGACAATTGATTGAAGTAGGGCAATTGTTTCAGAAAAAGGTCCGGTACAGCAAATACGATGACTGCGCCAAGCAGTGTGCCATAAATGGATCTTAGCCCCCCTATGATGATCATCGCAAGGAAATCCAGAGATAGTTTGAGTGACCAAATACTTGGATAGGAGTATTTGATGAAATGCACATATAGGACTCCGGCGATACTCGCATAAATGGTGGCAAGCGCAAAAGCGATCAATCGATGATTGAGTAGATTGACGCCCATTGCCTGTGACGCGGCTTCACTGCCCCTCATGGCATTGAGTGCCCTGCCTAGTCTTCCATTGACCATGTTGTATGTCAAAATCATGACCAGTACAAGTACGGACACTATAAAATAATACATCGTGGTCCGGTCCAGAGTGAAGACTCCGAACAGCGTGGGGTAGTTGGCTGTTTTGCCGCTGAATCCGTTTGTGAAGAAATCAAATTCCTCAAACGTCTTTCGCATGACTTCTGATACAGCAAGTGTGGCGATGGCAAGATAAATTCCTTCTATTTTAAGTGACACCAGTCCGACCAACACTCCAATGAGTGTCGGAATGAGTATCGCAAGGAAAATCGCAACTTCAAAAGGCAAATTCAGATCTATGGTCGCATAAGCGGAAAGATACGCAGCGAGTCCCATAAAACCGGAAGTTCCAAGTGATATGAGTCCGGAATAACCGAGAAGAATGTTAAGCCCCAGTGCAGCTATTGCAAATATGAAGGCTCCTCCGAGCGTTGTAATGTAACTTACTTTGAAAATTCCAATTTTTGCCAGTATAGGGACCAATGCCAGTAAAATTCCAAACAATAGGAATTGAAAATATGGATTCCTCAGCCATTTCAATATCGTTTTCATCTCTCCACCTATACTTTCTTAATGATTTTTTTACCGATGAGTCCATATGGCCTGAAAACCAGGAAAACCAGAATCAGGATATATAGAATCTGCCCACCCCATACGGACGAACCATAATAAAGCAAGAGATTTCTACTGATTCCGATGACATATGCACCGATGACCGGTCCGTAAAACGTTTGAAAACCACCAAGAACCACAGCAATAAGTGCATTGATCTGTATCTCATCCATCAACCCTAGCGTAACGGAAGTCATCGGTGCCGCCATGACACCAGAGAGTACTCCCAGTATGCCTGCCACAGCCCATGCGCCCATGGTCACCGTTTTCGTAGGCACACCCATAAGTTTAGCGGTGTACTCGTTCGATGCTGTAGCCCTCACTGCCAGTCCCACTTTTGTTTTCTGCAGGATGTAGAAGAGTGTCGCCATGATGGCAATCCCAAATACTATATTAAAAAGTCCATTATAGGAAATATCAGCACCCAATATGGATATGTTCCCACTTTCAATAAGTCTTGGTAGCCTGAGTGGATCGACTCCAAAAAGCATTGGTGCCACACCTAAGACGATCATGACCATACCAAGAGTGACAATCTGTTTTGCCACAGGAGACACCTTCTTCGTATGTCTAATGATCACGAGGTCTATCAGGAGTCCCACTATGATCGCACTAATGACACCTGCAATGATTGCCATCCAAAGTGGCCATCCCATCCGGCCAAAAAAATAGGTGACTACAAAAGTATTGAACATCGCCACAGCACCCTGTGAGAAATTCGTTATGTTGGAAGTCCTAAACACAATGATTATGCCTAAAGAGGCCAATGCGTACAAACTTCCGGTTTCCAAGCTTCTGAATATGACTTGCAAAAAAGTGCTCACTCACTTCACCTCGTTTGATTAAATTTTAAACTTTATACCGTTCAATTTAGTATAAAGCAATTCCTATGCCAAAAACAAATGAGCTCTCAACGGTATTCAAAAGTCACATTTTCAATGTTAAAAGCACATCTCCACAAAAGCTGTATAATAAAAAAACAAAGAATGTTCAGATAATGTACAATTTTCTGTACATTATCTGAACATCCCCATCAGCATCAACCTGTTTTTTTCTGTATTCATACTATGACCAGTCCAAAGGCTTTCCGCCTCAAGCGCTTGAACAATCAACATATCAAGTCCTCCGAGTACCTTTATGCCTATCTTGGAAGCTTCTCGCATCAACATAGTCTCGGGTGGATTATAAATCAGGTCGATCACAGCGTCATGATGGAGGAGTAATTCCCTGGAAACAGGCATGGTTTCAATATGACTGCCCATACCGAGTGGCGTGCAGTTCACTAATAGATCTACCGGTTTTCTGTTCAATTCCAGTGATGTGTAATTTATGCATCTCGCTTTTTTGAAATAGGTTTCATCACAATTCCGCGATCTCGATACCACTGATATGTCATCAAATCCCAAGTCCATAAGAGCTTGATAAACCATTTTTGCAGCGCCTCCAGCTCCCAGAATTGTAGCGTTCCTTTTCTCCCGAAGATCCAATTGATTAAAAAGAAACATGAATCCATCGTAATCGGTATTGTAACCTATCCATTTCCCGTCTTCTGATACAACCGTATTGACTGCACCGATTTTCCTCGCTCTTTCATCCACTTCATCCAAAAATCCGAGGATTGCCTCTTTGTAAGGAATCGTCACATTGAAACCTGAAAACGATCTCACATATTCTGTTAGCACATCCAAGGAGAATTCTTCTCTCGGAATGTCTATCAATGAATAAAAGCCATCGATTCCATTCAATTGAAACATACGATTGTGAAGGTTGGGAGAAAAACTATAAGCGATATTCGCACCGAGTAGTCCATATTTTTTAATCACTTCCATTTACACCTCTACTTATGAAAATTTGATCACATATGACCATAGCCGCAACAGCCCTGACCACATGGACCGCCCTAAGCGCAACACATGGATCATGTCTGCCCTTGATGCTCAACATTGAATTTTCCATTGTTCCAAAATCAAGAGTTTCCTGTGCCATTGCAATTGAAGGTGTGGGTTTAACCGCACAATCGAACTTGATCGGCATTCCGTTGCTGATACCGCCGTTTATTCCACCACTGCGATTGGTTGCTGTAATCACAGTGCCTTTGCTGTTTTTCAAGAATCGGTCATTGGCTACAGAACCGTTCATCCTCGAAAGACCAAACCCCGCACCAAAACTGACCCCTTTAACGCCAGGGATCGAAAATAGTCCATGTGCAAGGGTACTTTCCAGACTGTCAAAAAACGGTTCGCCAATACCTGGCTTCACTCCGGTGATCACAGTTTCCACAACACCACCTATGGAATCCCCGCGCGCTCCAGTCTTTCGAATTTCCTCTAAAAACCTTTCTGAATAATCAGGATGAATGGCAAATTTCAGTCCGTCGATTAGTCTTACCGTTGCCTCGTTCATCTCTTCAAGGGTTTTTCCCTGCAAGGCTCCTACTGACAAAAGCTGTGAAACAACCTCAATGCCTTTTGAAATCAATATTTGCTCAGCGATTGCACCTGCAAACACAATTGGTGCGGTCAATCTTCCCGAGAAATGTCCACCACCGCGTGGGTCGTTTGCTCCATTATATTTAATGAAGCCGGTATAATCCGCATGACCTGGTCTGAAAACCATGTCGGATTCCCGATAATCGGACGATCGTTGGTCTTTATTGGCAAACCGTACACTAAGGGGTGTACCGGTAGTTTTTCCATCATAGAGTCCACTCAACACCTCGTATTCATCCGTTTCATTTCTGGAGGTGGTCAGTCCTGAAGAATCGGGTTTTCTCTGGTCCAACCGCGAATGGACAAAACCGAGGTCCACCTTGAAACCTGGAGGCAATCCTTCGATTATACAGCCCACACTATTCCCATGGGACTCCCCATATAGACTGATTCTAAATAGTTTTCCAAATTGGCTTGACATCAATATCGCCTCCCACTTTATTATAGTCCTCCCAAAATTCAGGATAGGATTTGCTCACACAATCAGCACCTTCAATGCATACTGAGCCGCTTGAACACGTCGCGGCAATGGCCAGTGCCATAGCTACGCGGTGATCGTTCCACGAGGAGACAGTGGCACTTTTCAGCTGCTCTACACCAACAATTTTCAGTCCATCAACCGTCTCGACGATATCGGCTCCCATTTTTTTCAGTTCAACTGCCATTGCATGTATGCGATCGGACTCTTTGAGTCGAACGCGTTCACCCTTTTCAAACACAGTGATCCCCTTTGTAAGCGCGGCTTTCACCGCAAGAATAGGCAGCAAATCCGGGCACTGTGATATATCGAACTCACGTCTTGAGTTTTCATGGGGTTCCAAATCGAATATGTCGATCATGGATGTGATGACCCGATCGCCCTGTAAAGAAAGAGGTTCCAGACCTGTCACGTCGACTTCGCTGCCCAGACTGTTGGCAACCAGCCAAAATGCCCCTTGTGAATAATCACCTTCAAGTGAAAGATCCACAGCACTATAGAATTGGTTTCCAGGAATATGATAGACGTTCTCCGATGAATGTTCAATGTCGATGTTAAATTGTTTCAGTGTTTCTATGGTTAGATCGATGTATGGACCCGACTCCAAATCCGTTGTGATATGAATTTCCGAATCATCATTCATGAGCGGTAATGTCATCAGTAGACCCGTTATAAATTGGGAGCTCACATTTCCGGGCAGTTCGAACCTCCCGGGGCCGAAATTCCCATGAATAGTCAAAGGCAACTCCCCTGAACTCATTTCGTACTTTACACCTTTTTGATCAAAGAGATCATAGTATGGCGTCAAGGGTCTTTTGACGAGTCGACCCTCTCCTGTGAAAGTGACATTTTCTGATGTCAAAAATGCGAATGGAATCAAGAATCTCAAAGTGGAACCGGACTCATGGCAATCAATGGTCAACGGTTCATGGATTACAGGTTTTCTCGTTTCATAGTAAGTCCCGATTATCTTGTTGCTGATTTGATAATAGACACCTGATCGATCTGATTTGACACTCACTATTTCCGCTCCAAATCTCGTCATGGCATCAAGTGTCGCCTGAATGTCCACAGATTCCGAAACCGGACCGATGACCGACACCTGTTCAGACAATCCTGCGCATATTATGGCTCTGTGGCTCAGACTTTTTGAAGGCGGTATGGCCACTGTGCCTTTCAGTTTATTGGGTCCGACCATCACATTAAAGGATTCTTTCACACAATCAATTTTTTTCATCAATACATCCATTCCGTCTTCGACGACCTTAAGTTCACCTATCTCTTGAATCTCAATCCAACGGATATTTTTACCCGTCGCTTTTTTATCAAAAACCATGTGTTGCGAAATTTTGCATAGGTCATCATTGTGATCCAGTGTCACTGGAAGTCCGAATTTGACGATACGTTTCATCCATAGGTGATAATCCTCACCCGAGATGACATTTTCATCATATGCAAGTTTCAATTTCATGGCCATTCCTATGGCTACAGCCTGACCATGACTTATACCTTCATAATCATAATAGGCTTCAATGGCGTGGCCTATGGTATGGCCAAAATTCAAAAGCTGTCTGATGCCCTTGTCCTTTTCGTCCTGTTTCACTACAGACTGCTTGATATCAACACATGATTCCACGATTTCCATGATGAGGTCCATCTGCTCGGGATCCATTAAAGAATCCATATCAATCCGATCAAGCACATCTCCGAGATTCGGATCAAAACCTATGGCATATTTTATAATTTCTGCAAATCCGTTTGAAAATTCAGACCTGGGCAACGTATAAAGAAAAGTTGGGTCTCTGTATATTTTGGATGCCTCGTAAAAAGTGCCGATCCTATTTTTGGCGGACTTATGATTGATGCCCGTTTTACCCCCCACACTGCTGTCCACCATGGCAAGCAATGTTGTGGGAATTTGAACAAATTCCATGCCACGCATGTAAGTGGACGCGGCGAAGCCGGCCAAATCACCAACGACTCCCCCTCCAAGCGCACAAAGAACATCTGAACGGTTCATCCTCAGATCCGCAAGCTTATCTATGATTTTCGTGTACATATCAAAATTCTTTGAGTGCTCCCCTGGTGACAAAACCAGAAACTCACACGTCTGAAATCTGTCAATGTGATGTCTGTAAATATTGGCATCCGTAACAATTAGAATACGTGCGCCCTTATAATCTTCGAAAATTCTCTTTTCATCCATTGCTTCATATGACGGCATACTGTTTCTCCAATGCTATTTGATTCTTATAGTAAATTATACCATTTCATTGCCACATTGCCATTTCATTTGATAGAATATTAATTGAAACATAATAGGAGGTACAAAATATGAATGATCAAATGCTTGAAAAATATGCGAACATAGCAGTCAAGGTGGGGGTCAACCTTCAAAAGGGACAACCGCTGATCGTCAATGCTCCAATTGGTGCAAGTGACTTCGTCAGGGCAATCACAAAAGTTGCTTATGAATGTGGTGCGAGCATAGTCCGTGCGGAATATCATGATGATCTGCAAACCAAACTCAGATACACACATTCCGATGAGAGTTTTCTTGAGTACTTTCCCGATTGGCGTGCGAAATATATGGAAAACTTTGCTGCAGATGGCGCGGCTGTCATCAGTGTTCTCGCTCCGAATCCAGACTTGATGGCAGATGTGGAACCTTCCAAGTTGTCAAAAGCGAATAAAGCCACAGCTCAGGCCATACAACCTTATCGGGATATCGTTGGCAAAGGTGGTGTCAGTTGGCTGGGTATTGCGGTACCCTCTCCAGAATGGGCGAAAAAAGTATATCCGGAACTTTTCGAGGAAGAAGGCATCAAAGCTTTATGGGAAAACATACTTAAAATCACAAGAGCGGACCAGGACGACCCGATCAAAGCCTGGGAAGATCATGTGACCATTCTTCAAAACAAAGTGGATTATCTTAATGATTTGAATATCGATCATTTGATTTTTGAAGCACCCGGTACAGATCTCAAGGTCAAACTTCCAAAGGGTTATGTTTGGGAAGGAGGCGGAAGCATCAACAATAAAAACAACGCCTATTTCGTTCCTAACATTCCAACAGAAGAAGTATTCACCATGCCACACAGACTTGGTGTTGACGGTACTTTGGCTGCGACAATGCCCCTGAGTTATAACGGAGTGCTAATTGATGGATTTTCTTTTACCTTTGAAGCCGGTAAAATTGTGGACTTCACTGCAAAGCAAGGTTATGAGACACTTAAGGGACTTCTTGAAACCGATGAGGGATCCATGTACCTCGGAGAAGTGGCACTAGTCCCTGTGACCTCCCCAATCTATCAATCCAAAAAAGTGTTTTTTAACACTTTGTACGATGAAAATGCCACATGTCACTTCGCTATCGGACGTGCTTACCCTTCTACGATAGAAGATGGCATCCACAAGTCCATAGAACAGCTTAAAGAGGCTGGTGCCAACTTCAGTGTGGTACATGTGGACTTCATGGTCGGAGGCGAATCACTCGACGTGAAGGCAGTGACTGAGGATGGCAGAACTGTTGAACTTATGATAAAAGGGCGTTGGGTATAAAAAAACAAGCGTCTTTTCTTGTGTTATACAGTGTGAATTGTTATAATTCTACTGTGAGAAAATTAGACATGTTTTTTAGAATAGAGGGAAGTATGACTGAATTATTAGCACCAGCAGGAAGTATGGAAGCATTAAAGGCTGCAATTTCTAATGGTTGTGATGCAATATACTTGGGTATGCAAAAATTTGGTGCACGTGCATACTCCTCCAATTTCGATATGGAATCGTTAAAAGAGGCAGTAGCATATGCGCATCTGAGAAGTGTTAAAATCTATGTTACCATGAATACCATCGTTTTTGAAGATGAAATTTCAGAGATGAAAGCACAAATGGATGAGTTGAATGAAATCGGTGTTGATGGCATTATTGTCCAGGACCTGGCTGCACTCGATTATATAGTCAAAAACTTTGTTGACCTTCAAGTTCATTGTTCCACTCAAATGGGAATAGACGATTTGGACGGAACTTTATTGTTTAAGGAGCTTGGTGCAAAAAGAGTCGTTCTCTCCCGAGAAGTAGAGATTGAAAAAGTCAAAGAGATCAGAAGACTTGCCGACATACCACTTGAAATTTTTGTTCATGGCGCTTTATGTGTCTCTTACTCCGGAAACTGTCTGATGTCCGGATTAATCGGTTATCGAAGCGGAAACCGGGGAAGATGTGTTGGGTCATGTCGCAAGGCGTATGAACTTATCGACAAGACGACAGATACCATTATAGACCAAAACTATATTCTATCGACTAAGGATTTGAACACTATTGATTATATTGAGGACTTAAAAGAAATTGATTCCTTAAAAATCGAAGGTCGAATGAAAGAGCCTGCGTATGTCGCTAATGTCGTATCAAAGTATCGCAAGGCCTTAGATCATAAAGTAACCGTAGAAGATAAGGATGATTTAAGCAAAACCTTCAACAGAACTTTTACCAAAGGCTATTTGTTTCATGAAGATCCGAAAGAGATTACAAACATTTTAAGACCAAATAATTTTGGTTTTGAAATTGGCAGAATCAGCAAGATTATTAAAGACACCTATGAAATTAGACTTACTCGACCTCTAAATCAAAACGATATCATCAGAATAAGTCATAACAATGAAGATGTTATTTTATCTGTTGTAAAACTTTACGATAAAGATGACAACTTGATCAACAAAGCAGATGATGTCTGCTATATCAAAATCAAGGAAAAGCTGTCTAAGGGTGATTTGGTCTATTTGACAAAGGATTATTCCTACTACAAAGAACTGGAATCATCACTGGAAAATGAATTTAGGCGATTTGACCTGGATGTTAAAGTGTATGCTTATCCGGATTCAAATCTGGTCATATATGCGAACGGCTTAGGTTTTGATTTTTTATACGAAGGAACTGAAATACTAGGTAAAGCCATAAATAATCCAACAACAAAAGAGCAGGTGATTAAACAACTCTCCAGATTAAATGATACGATATTCGAGCTTAAGTCTGTGGACTATGAGGATTGTGGTGCATTTATTCCAGCTAAACTTTTAAATGCAGCCAGAAGAGATATAGTACAGGGCTTATATGACTTGAAGCAAAGTAGCCAAAGGAAAAGAACCAAGTCACCTACCGCAAAAGAAAAATTATGCTATACCCCTCAAAAACCATACCTTACGGCTTCGGTATCCACTAAGGAGCAATATGATGCTTGCGTGAGCAGTGGTATAACAGAAATCTATTTTGAAAACGTTGTCAGAAGAAACCAAATCGAGTATACGAAAAAAGAGGGACCACTGCTCATCGGAGGATATGGTGGAATTCATCACTATAGAACAACCAATCCTTTCATTACCGACTATTCTCTAAACGTTGTCAATTCTACCAGTTGCTATGAATTATATAGATTGGGTGCAAAACGAGTCACATTATCTTATGAAATGAATAAAAATCAAATTGAAGATTTGATGACTGCTTACCATGTAGAAAATGGAGGCGCTCCCGCACTTGAAATGATTGTATATGGCAGGGCGCCCATGATGTTTACGAAATATTGTCCACTGAAAAAAATGAATCGATGCGGTGATTGCAAAACGAAGCGCTATGAGATCCAAGATGAGCAAGGATCGTTCCCGATCATCACTCATGAGGATTGTACAGTGACCATCCTTAATGGAAAGACGCTTAATCTTTTAGATGAGCTGCAAAACATAAAAGGAATCGAGGCATTCAGATTGAATTTCACAGTTGAATCAAAAGAGCAGGTTATGGAAACCATCAATAAGGCCTTTAGCAAATTAAATGGCACATCGAATCAAACTGTTTTTAATCAGGAAACCGACACAAGAGGACATTTTAACAAGGAGATCATGTAAGAAAAAACCCTCAAAACTATTGAAATCAATGGTTTTGAGGGTTCTCTATTTTATTTATGCAATTATTCGCTCATGAAGATCAAACAGTTCCACCAAATGCTTAGCCACTGCATCATCGCCGTTATCCCCAATGGATTCATGACCAATGAGTTTTTCTTTGAGCTTAGGATGTGCATTGCCCATGACATACCCTTTACCCACAACGCTCAGCATCTCGAAATCGTTGAGCCCGTCTCCAAATGCGATTACCTCATGAGGTTCTATCCCATACCTTTTGAGCGACTTGAGTATGGCCTCTCCCTTATTCACACCTTTTGGCATAATTTCAAGACATTGCGGCATGGAAAAAGTCACATCGACATGCTCTCCATACATTTGCGTCACAGCATTCGCTATAGGAATCAATTTTTCATTGTCGTATGATGTGAAAAACACCTTGTTGATCGGTTCATGAAGATGATCCTCGAATTTACATAATGTATATTGAAAGTCATCCTCTTTATAATACTTGGCAAAAACCTGATCCGGTTCTTCCATCAACCAGTGGGCACCTTTGTAAAGGTTCTTGTAAACGCCTTCAGGAACTTCAATTTTTAAAATATTCTCTATGATTTCTTTGTCAATAAAAGACTGATCGATGAGTTCGCCACTGAAATCCGCTATGGTTGCTCCATTTGCAGTAATCAGGAACGTGTCTACCCCTAGTTTTTTACTGATATTGAGTGCATCACAATGGTGTCTACCAGTTGCGATCCAAAACGGTATATTTTCATTTGTAAGCGCTTTTACCACACTTTTGGTGTATTCGCTAAGTGCATGATCTTTATTGAGCAATGTGCCATCCAAATCTGAGATGACCAATTTTATTCTATTTTTCATTCGTAATACCTCCAGTTGCATCAGTATAACGCAAACTGTCACTTTTCGCAATCTCGACCATGTAATATTTTTGTTAACTATAAAAAAAGAGGGTCGATGCAAGCATCGCCCTCTACTTTATTATTGAATTAACCCAAGAACTGTACCAAATCTTCTTCTACTGTACCGATGCCGTTGATTCCAAATGTGTTGACAAGTACGTTTGCCACGTTTGGAGAAAGGAACGCAGGTAATGTAGGTCCGAGTTTGATGTTTTTTACGCCTAAGTAGAGAAGAGCCAAAAGAACGATGACAGCTTTTTGCTCATACCAAGCGATATTGTATGAAATAGGCAGATCGTTGATGTCATTGAGTTCAAATACTTCTTTGAGTTTAAGAGCGATCACTGCAAGTGAGTAGGAATCATTACATTGACCAGCGTCGAGAACTCTTGGAATACCACCGATATCACCAAGACCAAGCTTGTTGTATCTGTATTTTGCACAACCTGCTGTAAGGATTACTGTATCCTTAGGCAATGTTTCTGCAAACTCAGTGTAGTAATCTCTAGATTTCATTCTGCCGTCACAACCCGCCATTACAAAGAATTGCTTGATTGCGCCGGTTTTAACTGCATCAACTACTTTATCAGCAAGTGCCATAACTTGGTTATGAGCAAATCCGCCTACGATTGTGCCTGTTTCAATTTCTGTAGGTGATGCGAGTTTTTTGGCATGCTCAATGATTTCGCTGAAATCTTTGGCTTTGCCATCCACTCTGCCCTGAATGTGTTTGAAACCATCAAATCCAGCAGATCCTGTAGTGTAGATTCTATCTTTGTAGCTTGCCAGAGGTGGTACGATACAGTTTGTAGTGAAAAGAACTGGTCCATTGAAACTTTCGAACTCTTCTTTTTGCTTCCACCATGCATTACCGTAGTTGCCTACGAAATGATCATACTTCTTAAATGCAGGATAGTAGTTCGCTGGAAGCATTTCACTGTGCGTATATACGTCTACTCCGGTACCGGCTGTTTGTGCCAAGAGTTCTTCCATGTCCTTAAGGTCATGACCGGAAATCAGGATTGCAGGATTGTTTCTAACGCCAATGTTGACTTCTGTGATTTCAGGGTTACCGTAGTTTGATGTGTTGGCCTTGTCGAGAAGTGCCATCACGTTAACACCGAATTTACCTGTCTCAAGTACGAGTGCTACGAGTTCATCAGCTGATAATCCGTCATTGATTGTCGCAAGCAATGCTTTTTCGATGAAATCATAGATCTCTTCATCAGCAAACCCTAAGTTAGCAGCGTGCTCAGCATAAGCGGCCATACCTTTGAGACCGTAAATAATAAGTTCTCTAAGGCTTCTTACGTCTTCATTTTCAGTAGATAAAACACCTACTCCTGAATTTGATTTTTCTTCATAGCTGTCTACTGATCCAGTCCATACCGCTGAATCATGGTATACTTTATCTTCAAGTTTGCCAGCCGCCTCTAAAGCCGCTTTCACACGATCTCTCTCTGCAACAGCACCTGTAATTTTAGCTGTGATTGCACTATGGTCAAAGTTTGCATTGGTGATTGTCGCAAAAAGACCGTCGAGAATTACAGCATCTGAACTTGAATCGTTAAGACCCGCTTTTCTCGCTTGTTGATTGTATTCCGAAACGCCTTTTAAAGTATAGATCAATAAATCTTGAAGATTGGCTACGTCATCCGTCTTACCGCAAACACCAATCTTTGTGCAGCCTTTGTTCCCCGCCGCTTCTTGACACTGATAACAAAACATGCTCATCTGATAAATCTCCTTTCAATAATCGCATTGTATTATTTGTTGTGATTGAATACCTCATGTTCTTTTACAACCGATATTCTCGAGATTAATCATACCGTTTTGAAAGGTGTGTTTCGGTAACATATGTTACACTCTGTAAACTATTTCAATTGATTGATTATGGATGCAGAATAGGCAGCTCCAAATCCATTGTCGATGTTGACCACAGTGACACCGCTGGCGCAGCTGTTGAGCATCGTCAATAGCGCGCTGATGCCACCGAAACTTGCACCATAGCCGACACTTGTGGGGACTGCAATCACAGGTTTGTCCACAAGTCCACCCACCACACTGGCGAGAGCTCCTTCCATTCCAGCTATAACGATGACCACACGGGCACCTCTGATGACATCCAGTTTTGCAAACAGTCTATGGATTCCGGCAATGCCTACATCAATGACCTTTTCAACACGATTTCCAAGAATCCGCGCGGTTTCATAGGCCTCCTCGACAACAGGAAGATCGGATGTTCCTGCGGCCACTATAGCGATATAGGATTCCGATTCTTGTAAGGCGGAATTGATTACAGTTATCGTTCTTCCAATAGCATTATACTTCGCTTTGGTATTGCTTGAATGTACCGCTTCAAACATTTCTTCCGTTGCTCTAGTGGCCAGAACATTGACACCACTTTCACAGAGATGCTCAACAATGGCCGTCACTTGCTCTACTGTTTTGCCTTCAGAGTAGATCACTTCAGGGTATCCCACACGGATTGCCCTGTGATTGTCGATCATAGCAAATCCCATATCTGTAAAAGGCAGTGTCTTCAATTGTTTTAGCGCATCATCCGTATTCATTTCACCCGACTGTACGCGTTTTAACAAAAGTTCAAGATTATCTCTTTGCATTTCTAAACTCCTTTTTCTATGGTACGGTTGAAACTTCCCATTGTGTAGCCCCCCATATCCAGTGTCACATATTCAAAGCCGATTGTTTTCAATACTTTTGCAATATTCGACATGAGTTCAAGGTCAAAAATCTTGTGCATTTCATCTTTGCCTATTTCGAGTCTGGCTATGTCTTCGTGTTTTCTGACACGGATGGCTCTTATCCCCATGTCTATGATGGTTTTCTCAGCTCTCTCAATCATCTCAAGTGATTTGAAGTCTACAATGGTATTATATGGTAGTCTGGTCAAAAGACACGCATAAGGGGGCTTGTCCCATGTCTCAAGGCTAAGTGCTTTCGACCATGTCCTGATTTCTTCTTTTGTGATATCGTTTTCAAGCAATGGGCTTTTCACTCTGAGTTCATCCAATGCTTTCATACCCGGTCTGTAGTCCTTTTTGTCATCGGCATTTGATCCATCCGCAACTGAAGAAAACCCTTCATTTGCCGCAAATTCGATGATTTTTGAAAACACTATCTTTTTGCACTTGTAACATCTATCTACAGGATTGTTTAGTATAGTATCTGAGATTCCAAGTTCAATGAACTGGTGTCTCACATCGATACTACTCGTTAAAGCTTTAGCCTCATCTATTTCCCATCCGGCGATATATGGTGCATTGACTGTGATTGCTATTGTGGAGTCTCCAAGACATTCTTTGGCAATTTTGATTAAAAATGTGCTGTCAACGCCTCCAGAGAAGGCTACAGCAAGTTTTTCCATCTTCTCGACTGACAAGCACAATTTGTCCAGTTTCGGATATTCGTTTCTAAGTTCTCTTAAAGTCATTGTCGTTCCTTTCCCTTGGCTATAATAGCTTCTATGATTTCATAGACATCTTTTATGGACATCTCATTTTCCAGTGCAATACGTTTGCAATCTTCATATTCGAGCTTTTGGTTCACGCATTCGCCATCAAGGTACGCTTCTTTGAGGGTCACGTCACCAAAGCTCGTGTTCACTTTCGTGAATTTGCGATCGAGCTTCTGCTTTTCAACAGCATACATGCGAAGACCGATGGAGGTCGTTTCTTTGAAAAGTGTCTTCTTGACCTCATCAAGCCGATCGTCCTGAACAAGTATGGAGAGTTTTATGGCAGGTCTTCCCTTTTTCATTATGATTGGTGTTTTATAGACATCTAACGCTCCGGATTTAAACAGTCTTTCTTCGGCATAAACCAACAACTCTGAACTCATATCATCGATATTCGATTCGATGATCCATTGTTTCTCGGTTGATGTTTTTTTGTGTGTTTCAAGCTCGATGAGCATCACTCTTAACAAGTTTGGAATTTCGAGGTTCCTGGTACCTAGACCATAACCGATTTCAGAAATGGTGAAATTTCTGTCTTCAGTAAATTCATCAACAAAAGCCTTTAATATCGCCGCACCAGTTGGGGTGGTCATTTCATTTTTTTCAACTTTTGAGCAGATAGGCACCCCTTTTAGAATCTCAGCTGTGGCAGGTGCCGGAACCGGCATCAGACCGTGGTCACATCTCACGAAACCGCTTCCCGTTTCAACTTTAGATGCCATGATGCAATTGACATTAAGCGCATCAAAACAAATGGCTGCACCAACGATATCCACTATGGAATCAATGGCACCCACTTCATGAAAATGGACTGTATCCATCGTTCTGTTGTGAATATGTGCTTCAGCACGAGCAATTTCATCGAATATTCTGATGCTGTATTGTTTTACCCGCTCATCCAGTGTGCTTATTTCAATGATTTTCTTGATTTCTCCATAATCCCTCATCCCAGTGTGGTCGTGTGATTGCTGAGTGTGATGATGATGATCATGATCATCATCATGGGCATGGGCATGTTTCGCATTCAAGTCAATGACATCGACTTTTGTGCCAAAAATGCCATGTTTGTCGCCTTTTGACAACTTGATTTCAAATTCACCATCAAGTCCAAGTTTGCTGAGTTCTTTTTTTATGTGTTCTATTGATACACCGAGATCCACCATTGCGCCAAGGTTCATATCGCCACTGATTCCGGCGAAGCAGTCATAGTATAACGCTTTCATATCGTTCTCCTCCAAACTTATTTCACTTTACATTATACTCAAATATTTAGCAAAGCGAAATAATTATCTAGTATTTCACATGCATGAGGCAAAGGCCTCCAGCAGGTGCGGTGAATCCCGCTTCCATTCGATATTGACTATCAAACAATGCGTCTAGTCCAGTCTCCTGTCTGCTGCCGTTACCAACCTCTATGAGCGTGCCTACGATTATTCTGACCATATTGTAAAGAAAGCCGTCTGCAGTCAGATTGATGATGATTTCCTCATCAGTTTCTTCAAATGTGATGGCACTCAGATTTCTCACGGTGGATTTCTTTGTCTTATCCGAAGAAAACACCTTAAAATCATGATTTCCTATGAATGATTCTGAAGCCAACTTCATTTTCGTGACATCAAGCTTTTCCCCTTCGTAGACATAGACGAGTCGTCTTTGAAACAAAGGCAGATAAGCAGCTCTCCATATTCTATATTGATAAGTCTTTTCCACCGCACTGAAACGCGAATGAAACCTTTGATCCACAGGTTCGATGGAAAAAACCACAATGTCCTCAGGCAAAAACTTGTTCATGATCGAGCGCAGCGCATCGCAGTCCACTTGTTTCGCAACCGAAAAATCCGCTATTTGGCACGCGGCATGCACTCCGGCATCGGTTCGACCTGAACCCTGAATTTCAATGCTTTCGCAGAAATGTTTGGAGAGTACCCCTTCAATTTTCCCTTGAATGGTCATTTCTGAATTTTTAAGTTTTTGCCAACCTCTGTATTTGCCACCCTCGTAACCAATCGTCATCTTATATTTCTTCATTGGTCTCTCCTTCTAAAATGAAATCCAGGGCTTCCTAATCAAGGCCCTGGATCCTGTTGATCTTTTAGATTTCATCATGCTCGATGATCAGAACCTGATCTCCCAGATCCTTATCGATTTCTTTTAACGCATCAATAACAGGTTTGTTTGAAGCAAACGGGATTTCCATAACGACGACTTTATAACCTTTATCCAGATAGGTCATGATGTTCTTTTTATACCAGCCCATATATATGCAAACACGTGAATCCTGATCGAATTGTCTACCATAATTGCAAAAATTCACCAAATCGCTCTCTTCTTCAATCACTCTGATGCTTTTTTCATTGATTATAGCTTCCACTTCAGGTGTCACATCTTTATAAGCAACAACCACAACAGAATATTTTGAACCCATAAACGTACCTCCCAGGTATTTTGATTATATTATATCAAAATTGACAAAAAATAGACAATTTTTTCTCATCTTGTCGCAAAGATGTAATCTTCCATCTCGGTAAGTTTATTGATTTCATCGCTTTCCAGCTGCTTGTACAATATTTGGCGATAGTGCCTGCTCAAGTCGGACTGTTCAGTGTAACCCTTGATTCCAATATCATTCCAATGTATTTTCTTTTTCTTGTAAAAGAGATCATAATTGACAATACGTTCCCCATTTTCCATGTATTCCAGTGCCAAAAGAATTTTTTTGACCTCCTCCGGCTTCATGTAGGTGTATAGCACAAGTTGATAGGCCTCATTCGAGGCAAAAAACTTCATCCCGTCTTCTCCCCATTCTTCCTTGAGCACAATTCCGACACCAAGTTGATCGAATATATACACCAGACGATCGTATTGAATCTTGTAAGCATCATAATTGTCTTGGATTTTCACGGTCAAATCATACCACTTGTTCTCGTCCAAGTTTCGATTGATATATTTAAGCGCATGATGGTCAAGTACATCAATCACTTCAGAAAAATGAGCTTCCGTATATATCGAAGACGTGTTCAAATCAGAATACTCCAGCCTTTTATTGATATTGCCTCTGGTGAAACATATGATCGTCCCTTCCGAATGCAAACTGAAAATGGTTCTCGTCGGTTCAATGACCGCGTTGAAGTCTTCAGCGATACAACTGACAGTACTATCCATATTGCCTACGACTTTCATGATGACAATACGCGGTGATTTTCTGACGTATTTGATCAGACTTCCCATATTTGAATTGATCAGCCTCATAAAAAAAATTTGGGGACTCTCGTTAATGATAATACAGTTTCTCACATCAATATTGATTATATTTTCCCTTGCATAGTCAGCTAAATAAAGCAAAGTCTGGGATGGTTTCATCTCTGAGATGATTTCTTCAAAAATCTTCGCGTCGGATTTGACTTTCTCTGAGACAAAGTGAGATTTCACAAAACTCTTGAACTGCTCTCTATCGCTTGGTTCAATTATTAAAATTTTAGGACCGCTTCTTACAAATGACATGCTTGACCTACTTTCGGTATTGATAATTCTTTTCTTTGATAACTATTAGTTTACGCCGATTCATGTAAAAATCAATAGATTGTGACACTAACCCATAATTATTTTTCATTATATTTAATTTGTCGAAATTTTCTGATATATAATGGGTATATAATTTAAGTGGTAAACACTTATTACAATGAAAGGATGGATCGATTATGTCGGAAGTATTTGAGTTCGATAAGGCAACTGAGAAATTGAAGCTTTTGGATGCATTTATTGAAACACAACCCGCCAAAGATGAAGCCGTTATTTCGGTGCTTCACAAGGCACAATCACTATTTGGCTATCTCCCAGCTGAATTGCAGCTTCACGTCGCAAGAAAACTTGATGTTCCCGCCGCTAAAGTCTATGGTGTCGTCAGTTTCTACTCGTTTTTCTCGCAGGAAAAAAGAGGTGATTTTACCGTCAATATCTGTATGGGAACAGCTTGCTTTGTCAAAGGCATCGACAAAGTCATTGCAGAGTTCTCAAATCAACTCGGGATCAAGAACAAAGAGACCACAGCCGATGGTTTATTCACACTTAATGATGTCCGCTGTATCGGAGCATGTGGGCTTGCACCTGTCGTCATGATCAACGACAAAGTTTACGGTCATGTCAAAGCTGAAGATGTTGGTCAAATCATAATGGATTGCAAAGAACAAAAAGGAGTGTAGCGACATGCCTATAAAATCTTTGAAAGAACTAAAAAAAATTCGTGAAGATCAAGTCAAAAAAGTAAAACTTAGGGAATCCGGTGAGTCAGAGGATACCACTATCGAAGTACTCGTCGGTATGGCCACTTGTGGAATTGCCGCAGGCAGCAGAGATGTTCTTAACAGACTTGTGGACCTGATCGGCGAAAAATCACTTGACAATGTGAAAGTCATCCAAGTCGGATGCATGGGATATTGTCACAGTGAACCTACTGTTCAAATCAACACACCTGGAAAAGAACCAACTATCTACGGCAATGTCAAGGGTAGCGTGGTGGATGACATCGTTGAAAAACATATTTTGAATAATGAAATCCTCGACGATCACGTTCTCATTAAGACTTTCAACAGCGCACTCTAAGGAGGTGGGAGTATGGCAACAAAAAGAACGCATATCATGGTTTGTGGCGGAACCGGTTGCGTGTCATCAAGAAGTTTGGAAATTGTTGATTCTTTCAGAACCAAACTGATTGAAAAGGGATATCAAGATGAAATAACGGTGATCAAGACCGGTTGTTTCGGATTTTGCGGACAAGGACCAATTATAAAAATCCATCCCGACAATGTCTTTTATGTCCAGGTCGGTATGGACGACATTGATGAGATTATCGATGAGCACATCATCAAAGGTAGAACGGTTTCCAGATTGCTTTATAAAGAGCCTGAGACACATCGTCCTCTGCCAAAACATGATGACATGAGCTTCTATAAGAAGCAATATCGAATCGCACTTAGAAATTGTGGATTGATCAATCCAGAAGATATCAACGAATACATAGCCTTTGGGGGTTATGAAGCACTGGGGATGGCACTTACAGAATACACGCCGGAAAAAGTTATAGAAATTGTAAAAGATAGCGGTCTTAGAGGCCGTGGAGGCGGTGGTTTCTCAACTGGACTCAAATGGGAGTACACACGCAAACCACCATCTGATCAGAAATATGTCATATGCAACGCGGACGAAGGCGATCCGGGAGCATTTATGGACAGATCCATTTTGGAAGGCGATCCACATTCCGTCATCGAAGCGATGACCATCGCTGGATATGCAATAGGTGCCAGTGTGGGAATTGTTTACATCCGAGCTGAATACCCACTCGCCATCAAACGCCTTGAAGTTGCGCTTGAACAGGCGAGAGAATTTGGATTGCTCGGGAAGAACATATTTGAAAGCGGCTTCAGTTTTGACATCAACATCAAGCTGGGAGCCGGCGCATTTGTCTGCGGTGAGGAAACAGCCTTGATTCACTCTGTTGAGGGCAGCCGTGGCGAGCCTACGAAAAAACCGCCTTTTCCGTCCATAGAAGGGTATCATAAAAAACCGACTTCGGTAAATAACGTCGAAACGTTGGCGAACATCCCTCCGATCATTACAAAAGGCGCAGAATGGTTTCATGCCATTGGAACTGAGAAATCAAAGGGTACAAAAGTTTTCGCGCTGGCCGGAAAAATAAACAATGTCGGTCTCGTTGAAGTTCCCATGGGAACGACACTCCGTGAAATCATTTATGATATCGGTGGTGGCATCATCGATGGCAAAGCATTTAAAGCCGTGCAGACCGGTGGTCCTTCGGGAGGCGTCATAACAACTGTCGACCTGGATACACCTATTGATTATGAGAGTTTACGTGCCATAGGTTCCATGATGGGTTCCGGTGGTATGATTGTTATGGACGAGGACGATTGCATGGTCAACATCGCAAAATTCTATCTGGATTTCACTCAAGACGAATCCTGTGGCAAATGTACACCATGTAGACTCGGTACAAAACGCATGTTTGAAATTCTCGAGAAAATCACTAAAGGCAAAGGGACAATGAAAGATATCGAAAAATTACGATCCCTCGGTCATGCGGTCAAGGACAGCGCACTTTGTGGTTTGGGTCAGACAGCACCCAATCCGGTACTCAGTACTCTTGATTACTTCTACGATGAATACCTCGCGCATATTGTCGACAAGAAATGTCCTGCTGGCGCATGTAAGGCTCTTGCGAAATATAAAATCGATCCTGTGAAGTGTATTGGTTGTTCCGCTTGTGCACGTGTGTGTCCCGTCAGTTGCATCGATGGCAAACCTAAAGGAAAATACGTCATCAATGAGGATGAGTGTATCTCATGTGGCGCTTGCTTTACGGCTTGTCGCTTCGACGCTGTAATCAAGCCGTGAAGGGGGGAATCTTTTAAATGCTGAATATTACGATCAACGGAAAAGCAATACAGGTTCCAAAAGGAACCACCATATTACAAGCTTCAAGAGAAGTGAATCTCAAAATTCCAACACTCTGTCATTTGAATCTCAAAGAGTTTGGCATCATCAATCAAAGTGCGTCATGCAGAGTCTGTATGGTTGAAGTGGAAGGCAGAGCCGCACTTGTGCCTTCTTGTTCGGAACTTTGCACCGAAGGCATGGTCATCAGAACGGATACAAAACGTGCCATCATTGCCAGAAGAACTGCAGTGGAACTGCTGCTTTCCAACCATCCATTCGAATGCCTGACATGTGCGAAAAATCTGGAGTGCGATCTCCAGGCATTAGCTCAAGAACTGGGCATTCGGGAGATTCACTACACCGGTGAAAAAATGAATTATCCAATTGATGACTCCTCTTATTCACTGATCAAGGATCCCAACAAATGCATCATGTGCAGACGCTGTGAAACCATGTGCAATGTTGTTCAGACCTGTGGTATCCTATCTGCAGTTAACCGTGGCTTTGACGTTATTGTTGGACCGGCATTTCATCTCGATATGGTCGACACTTCATGTACTTTCTGTGGTCAATGCGTTGCGGTGTGTCCTACAGGTGCTTTGACAGAAATGAACCACACTGCAAAAGTTTGGCAAGCGCTGAACAATCCAAAGAAACATGTGGTTGTTCAAGTAGCCCCCGCTGTCAGGGTTGCTATCGGTGAAATGTTCGATATGGATCCTGGAACCATTACCACTGGAAAATTGGTCAGTGCCTTAAGAGCACTCGATTTTGACGCGATCTTTGATACGGATTTCGGTGCTGACCTTACCATCATGGAAGAAGCTTCCGAGCTCATCCACAGGATCCAAAATGGTGGACGGCTTCCAATGCTCACAAGTTGTTGCCCAGCCTGGGTTAAATTCTTCGAACATCAGTTCCCTGATTTGCTGGATATTCCTTCAACGTGCAAGTCACCTCAGATTATGCTTGGCTCAATGATTAAAACCTACTATGCTGAAAAAATCAAAAAAGATCCAAACGATATCGTGGTGGTTTCAGTCATGCCATGTCTGGCCAAAAAAGCTGAAGCAGCCCGACCTGAACTCACGAAAGATGATAACAGCGACGTGGATATCGTCATCACTACAAGAGAACTTGTTCAGATGCTGAAAATCGCAGGCATCGACTTCGCCGGTTTGCCAAACAGCGATTTTGACCAATTGCTTGGTCAAAGTACCGGCGCTTCTGTCATATTCGGTACAACCGGTGGTGTCATTGAAGCCGCTGTTAGAACCGCTTATGAATGGATCACCAATGAAACCCTTGAAAAAGTGGACTTTGTTCAACTCAGGGGGCTCGAGGGCATTCGATCCGCTACGGTGAACATCGGAGATATGAATCTTCGCATCGGTATCGCCCACGGACTCGGCAACGCCAGAAAACTGCTCAATGACATCCGTGACGGCATCTCACAATTTGATGCGATTGAAATCATGGCATGTCCAGGCGGTTGCATCGGCGGAGGAGGACAACCGTATCATCATGGTGATATGGAGATCATCAAGAAAAGACAACTTGCCATATACCAAGAGGACCAAGGTAAAGTGCTTCGGAAGTCACACGAGAATCCATACATCAAACAGATTTATGATGAATTCCTTGGTGAACCGAATTCGCATAAGGCACACGAACTTTTACACACACATTATGTGTCTAAAGAGCGAATCTGATGAGTTGAATATTAAAAGGACGCGGAAAATTTCCGCGTCCTTTTTGAATGACGACAAAATCACTCTTTTTTATTATTGAAGAATGTATAACCCAATCCCGCCAATGAGGCAAGCAATGCAATCGGCAATCCGAAGGAAAGTCTGAGTACCGAACTGTAAAGTTGTCGCATGTCGCGATTTAAATTCACAGCCACAATCAAGAGTATGATCACAACAAACATCAAGACAAACTGTGCCAAATGAACCCATTTGGATGATGGTTTTCTCATTCCGCTCATAATCATTGCGGCTATGCCTAAAATCGGAATCAAAACAAGCAAATACCCCAAATAGATCGCACTAGCGGCAAACGGGAACCCGTAGGCGTTTCCAAATGCTCTAACCATAGGTGCGGCATAGTGAATACCTCTGATGAGAGTGAATCCAGAAAAACCGGATTCTGAAGAGGCAAACATATCAAACTCACTATTTATTGTAAACCACGGTATAAAAAAACTGATAACAATGATTAAACTCAAAGCCATTAAAATGGTTTGCCTATATTTCATAATGATCTCCTCGTATTCATGATAAGACTATTATATCATTTGAATCACATATTTTAAATCCTTCAAAAATTTGATACTATGAAATGAATAGAAAGGAGCTTCCTATGAAATCCATTGAACACTTGATTGAAGAAATGAAACAATATAATGAAACTTTTTGGGTGAACCCGGGTAAGATCAATTCCGAAAAAGCCCTCAAACTGCTACAAAAATCACATCCAGGATTACCAAATCTTGAGGCAGTCATGGATGCGGATATGAGATTGAGACGGTTTGCTCCGTTCTTTGTTTCAGCTTTCCCAGAATCGGCAGAAAAGAGTGGCATCATCGAATCCCCACTGATTTCAATTCCCGAATTTCAAAAGTCCGTCATACCTTTTGTGGGGGGGCGCATTTTAGGAAAGTGGTACCTGAAAGCAGATCATCTTCTTCCCATATCAGGCTCGATCAAAGCTCGCGGGGGTGTTTATGAAATTATAAAATTTGCTGAAACCCTCGCTCTTAGCGAAGGCATCCTAAATCTTGAGGAAAACTACAAGTGTTTTGCTGAAGAAAAATTCAAATCACTTTTTGGAAAATATACGATTGTCGTAGGCTCCACAGGCAACCTTGGACTCAGTATCGGTACAATTGGAAGCACACTTGGTTTCAAAGTCATGGTGCACATGTCACATGACGCCAAAGCATGGAAAATAGAATTACTTCGCAGCAAAGGCGTTGAAGTGGTCTTGCACGATTCCGACTACTCCGTTGCGGTTGCTGAAGGACGTAAAAGCGCACTTTCAGATCCATACAGTTACTTTGTCGACGATGAGAACTCTATTGAACTCTTTGTTGGATATGCAGTTGCTGCACTGCGACTAAAACAACAAATGATCGATCAAAAAATCGATGTGAATTCGGAACACCCCCTATTCGTCTACTTGCCTTGCGGTGTCGGCGGTGCACCTGGTGGGATAGCATATGCACTCAAACTGGTCTTTGGCGACGACGTTTTTGTCTTTCTTGCCGAGCCGACTCATGCACCATGCATGATGCTGGGTATGGCAACAGGAAAGTATGACAGGATTTCGGTCGGCGACATTGATATCGACCTCAAGACGGATGCCGATGGCCTTGCGGTAGGTCGAGCCTCCGGTTTCGTTGGTCAGGTCCTATCGCCATTGATTGATGGCATCTATACGATTTCAGACGATAAGCTCTACTTCATGCTGTTCATCTTACACGAATCGGAATCCATGAATCTGGAACCATCCGCTCTCGCCGGTCTTTCAGGGCCAATCAAAATGTTTTATGATAGTGAGGGATTCAGTCATCTGGCTGAAAATGGATTGCTGGAGAAAATGGAAAATTCAACCCATATTTCTTGGGCAACGGGTGGCAATCTTGTGCCTGATTTGATGATGAAGTCTTATATCAAGAAAGGACAAGGGTTGTCAGGAACACTGTAAAAAAGGAGAATGTTTCTTCAGTGTCATCTTGAAAGGTCAGCTGAGACGCTAATAAGTTTCCTTCGGAAACTTAACTACGCGCTTGCTTAAGAGATAAAAAATAGAATGCCCAAAGGCATTCTATTTTTTATCTCTTAAGCAAGCCTTTACGTTTCAAGGTTGCCTCATATAAAATTACGGTTGCAGCGATGCCGACATTAAGCGAGTCACAATCGCCGAACATCGGTATCTTAACCGCTTGATATGGAAGCGTATACCATTCTCTGGATATGCCATGACGTTCACTGCCCATGATTATGGCGATATTGCCTGAATAATCTTCTTCAAAATAATCCACAGCGCCATCGGTATCCGTCAAAATGATTTTAAAATGGTGTTTGATCAACCATTTGGAGACGTTCTCAAACTCATCTTCCACTATAGGAATCTTAAAGCATGATCCCTGAGAGCTCCTTATGAATTTTGGATGGGTCAATCTGGTCTTTCGGTTGCAAATCACAATCAAGTCCACATCTGTTCCATCAGCCGATCTTGTGATGGTACCCACATTTCCCGGGATTTCCAGACCATCCATGATCATGACCAAATTGGTCTTCTTCGGCTTGTAATCTTCAAGTGCTGTCTTTGGAAAGTAACACAGCGTAATCATACCTGCCGGGTTGCCGCTTTCCGACACCTGTTCCATGGTTTTTTTCGAAATCAGGTAAACATCTGGCGCCAGTGCTATGAGCTTCTCCAACATATGATACGCTTCCGGGGTCACTATGGACTCGACCGCCACCAGGAGGTATTCTATCTTGAGGTTATACCCTATCACAAACTGGTTGGCCCATATGCCTTCCACTGGAATCAACTGCTTGGTGTTGCTTTTTTTGTTGTTGTTGATTTGATCCACACGTTTGACCATGGGAGATTTCGACCCTGCAAAATGAACTTTGTTGGGATTGTTGGCTTTGATCCATTTTTCCTTTTCCTCAACTTCCAGTTTTAGAAACATCGATCCCCCATTATGCCTTGACTTTTATTTTGACTTTTTTATTTTCTACAACTGCACTCAGCAAGTTGCCTTCTTTGAGCAGTTTTCTGATGTAGAGTTCAGCAATCTCGTCCTCTATCAACTTTTGAATTGTTCTTCTAAGCGGTCTAGCGCCATACTTATCATCAAAGCCCTGATCCAAAATAAGATCTTTGACCTCTTGAGATACTTCGAGCACCATATTTTTTTCTTTGACTTCATCGTTAACTTCATTCAGTTGCAATTCAATGATTTGTCTTAGTTCATCACGAACCAATGCCTTGAATACGACGATATCATCTATTCTATTTAAGAATTCAGGTTTGAAAGTTTCTTTCATCATTTCCCTGATTTTCTGTTCCTGCTTATCATCCGATTCGCTTCCAAAACCAATACCTGTGGATTTTAGATTCGTTCCCACATTTGAAGTCATAATGATTACTGTGTTTTCAAAGAATACAGTTCTCCCTTGACCATCAGTGAGTCGTCCATCTTCAAGTATTTGTAATAAGACGTTGAATACATCGGAGTGTGCCTTTTCAATTTCGTCGAGCAAAATGACCGCATAAGGTTTTCTTCGCACCTTCTCAGTCAATTGTCCGCCTTGCTCATAACCGACATATCCAGGAGGCGCACCAATCAATTTCGAAACGGTGTGTTTTTCCATGTACTCTGACATATCCATACGGATCATGGCTTCTTCAGTACCAAAGAGTTCTTCAGCAAGCGCTCTCGCAAGCTCTGTCTTGCCCACACCTGTTGGACCAACAAAAACAAATGAAGCCGGTTTTCTTTTTTTCCTGAAACCGGATCGGTTTCTTCTAATGGCCTTTGAAATGGACTCCACTGCATGATTTTGTCCTATCACCCTCTTATGGAGTCTGGATTCGAGTTCGATCAGTTTCGATGCTTCCTCTTCTGTGATTTTTTGAACCGGAATCTTGGTCCAAGCTTCTATGACATACGCCACATCTTCCACTGTCAACTGGTCATGTGATGAACTGTCTTCCAGCGCTTGAATTTTTTCTCCGATTCTAATGGCTTCCATCCTTAGTTCAGCGGAATGCTCAAAATTATCATGTTCGACCGCTTCAGCACGCTCGGATTCGATTCTATAGAGTTCTTCCTCCAGTGCTTTCACTTCGACCAGACCCTTATTTTTAAGATTTGCCCTGGATCCGGCCTCATCGATGACGTCGATAGCCTTGTCTGGTAAAAATCGGTCTGTAATGTACCTTTCAGACATTTTCACTGCTGCCTCAATCACTTCATCTGAAATCTGAACGCGATGAAAGCTCTCATAATAATCACGAATTCCTCTTAAAATTTCAATGCTGTCTTCCACAGAAGGTTCATCGATGATCACAGGTTGGAATCTTCTTTCCAGCGCGGCATCTTTTTCAATATGCTTTCGGTATTCTTCCATAGTCGTGGCACCAATGATTTGAACCTCACCACGCGCAAGAGCCGGTTTGAGGATATTGGCGGCATTCATGACGCCACCGTGAACTTCTCCCGCTCCCATGATGTTGTGCACCTCGTCGATGACCAAAATCACATTGCCATGTTTCGAAGCTTCATTGATGACGGATTTCATTCTACCTTCAAATTGCCCTCTGAACTGTGTCCCGGCTACTATGGCAGTCATATCGAGAAGGTAGATCTGAGTATCGAGAAGTTTCTCAGGAACAGACTTTTCAACGATTCGTACAGCGAGGCCTTCAGCGATAGCCGTTTTACCCACACCAGGTTCTCCAAGCAACAGAGGATTGTTTTTGCCTCTGCGGTTTAGGATTTGGACAACACGGTCAATTTCCCTATGTCTACCGATGACTCGGTCTATTTCATTGTTTTTAGCCTTTTCAATCAAATTTGTTCCATATTTCTCAAGAGTCTTGAGTTTCATTTTCTTGGATTTCTTTCCATAAGTTGGGGCTTCCTGATCATCATCCATATAGTCATCCTCTTCAAGCATTTCCTCATCATAGATCATGTCCTCGTCAAACTCATCCTCTTCATCTTCATGGGTATCGGAGTCGTAACTCATGAGATTCATGAGCGGATTGTTCTCATCTTCAGAGATGTTCTCAAACAATTTGTTCATCTGCTTCGAAAGATTATCCATCTCTTCAGGGCTGAGATTGATTTGGTTCATGATTTCATCCATTACAGGATAACCCTTTTTTTGCGCACATTCGAGACAAAGGTCCACATATTCTGTTTTTCCGTTTTCAATTCTTGCAGTGCGCATCATCGCCACATTTTTTTTACATTCAGAACATTTTTTCATAATTACACCTGCTTTATATGAGATCTTAGGGATATACATACACATCAATTTGTTGTATCTATTCATTATACCCCATTTTGTCACTTGATTTATACTTGTAAACTTTAAATTTTTATGAACAGCATGACTTCCGTTCATAATTTTGATAAACTGATATTAATTCATTATAATTTTGGGAGGTCACTATGGATCAAAATCTACATAGCGTTATGCTTAAGAAAGTCGATCGTACCATTGCCAATTTGGAAAAGAACAATATGCATGGTCACTATGTCACAAGCATCGAAGCATTGCACGAAAAGATCAAATCGATTGTACCTGAAAATTCTGTAGTCTCTGTCGGTGGTTCCATGACTCTTTTTGAGACTGGCGTTATCGACCTTTTGAGAAATGAACCGTATGTTTTTTTGGATCGTTATGCTGAGGGTTTGACACCTGAGGAAATCAAAAGTATTTTTAGACAGTCTTTTTCTGCAGATGCCTACTTTGCCAGCACCAACGCCATCACTGAAAATGGTGAACTCTATAACGTAGATGGCACGGGAAACCGTGTTGCGGCCATGATTTTCGGTCCGGACAAAGTCATCATCATCGCAGGACTGAACAAAATCGTTAAAGACCTTGATGAAGCGGTACACCGAAATCGTGAAGTATCCGCACCTGCCAATGTAAAGCGGTTGAGTATGCAAACACCTTGTCAAACAACTGGAACCTGCTCAGACTGCAAAAGTATAGGACGCATATGTGTGGCTTATACAACCATTGGCTTCCAAAGAGTGAAAGATAGGATTCACGTCATTTTTGTAGATGGTGCTTACGGATATTAATTTCACTTAATTTAAAAACCCTAGTGATGGCAACTTTCTGCCGGACTAGGGTTTGTTTTTTATTCCTTAAGCTCTTCGGATCTCATGACCTGTTCAACTATGACCTTATCGTTTTCCCAGTATAAAATCATGGCCATCGGACCAGTTACAAGCAAGCAGGCTTCATCTGAATCGGTTCCAATCCGATCGAGATTGTCTGCTATGGCCTTAAAGATCGCTTCTTCGGAAAATGGTAAATCTTCTATTGAAGGTTCAATCTGAACCTTTAGCATTTGCTCCGCCATATACCCTCCTGTTTTTCTTTCATGATTTAATTTTACACCCATTGTCGTGAATTGCAAAGACAAACATTAAACGATGCGTCTTTTTAGTGCTTTTAAGAATGCGACCTTGATGAGCACCATTACTATGGCTGTTATACCTAGATTAAACAGAGGATTGTTTTTTAACATGAAGAAATGTACAGCCGCTACCGCCCCGCAAATTCCCATATAAACAAATGTGGCTCCCATGTTCTTGTTTCCACCCGGAATCATTTCTCTTGAAAAAGGAAGACTCAGTCTTGAAAAATTTATTTTGAATCCAAGCAGCAAAATCGTCATTACATTGACAACAAGAACCCCAAAAACACTTTCAAAGCCACAAAGCACTATGAATATGGCACTCATCACTATCATTCCGGGCAGGACATATTTAAAATAATAAGCCTTGAGTGCTCCTGTCATGATAATATTTTTATTGTCGATCGGGAAGCTGTCATAGATAAACGCAGCTTCAAATTTTTCACTATATTGTATGAAATCAAAATTGGTCGTAAAAAACATCGTTGACATATAAAGCGCGACGTAAGCCATTGAGCCTTTGAGTCCCGCAATGCCTGCTAGAATCCCATCACTACCCTGAATTATGGGAAACAGCATTATAAATGGAAACAACATGGAGATCGCTTGATTGGGATAAATCATCAGTTTCAGTTTTCGGTCCCTGCTGAGATTGGAATCGGAAAATTTCATGAAAGCCAGTTCTGTGTGATCTTTCGAGAAGACATTGAACAAGATGTCTTTAATTCTTGAGCTCAAATTATTCTTACTGATGAAGATTCCATCTTCAATCTGAAGTTTCATCAAATAACTTTCAAATTTCGGGAAAATCCACTTGATTAGAATCAGACCCGCTAAAATAGGCACAACAATTCCCATGACCGCCATAATGATGTAAGTCGTATCCGTAGTGCCTTCCACGACCACCTTGAAAAGACCCGCATACCATGCGGGAGGCATAAGATAAGTCCACCACTTGATGTTGATGGTCAGTTCAAGGTCCACAAACTCAAATATTCGAGCCGCCACCTGATAAGCGAGTATCGTCGTAATCGATAATATGATTTGGAAAATGTTGATGATGTCTTTGAGCTTCTCGCCAGAAAATCTTTCGAGAAGCGCACTGTATACGATTGTTGTTATGATGACAATCAAAAATGACAAGGCGATCATCATAATCAGAAATGCCAGTAGAATCTTCGGTCCATAGACACCCGTACCAATGACCATGGACATAAGGTTCAGTGCCAGAAACATTGCGACCATATAATAAACGATATGAATGATCCTTGCGGCATTCATGGTTTGCTGGTTCACTGGTTTCGTCATGATAATGTTCTTATCCCTGACATCTAGGAGAACACCAGAAAAGTCCGAAACCATGTACATCACCATGAAAAAGAGATCCATCGATGCCACTATCGTGATTTTATAGTAAAGGTCAAAAGGCGTGGTCATCATCATTCCTACAAAAAAACCGACAAATACGAGCATCAGCAAGTTGGCCTTAAGTCCTTTGACTTTCTTTTCCTTGCCATCGCTTAAATGAATTGGCGATTTTCTCTCATCAAGTGTCAGCTTGAGTGTCAGGATGGATTTAAGCATTTCGAAGTCCACCTCCGACTTTGAAAAAATCCACTTCAACCGATTCAATATTTTTATGAGAACAAATTTTTGCTCCATAAATCCTCCTATCTTACAATTACGTCAACAAACTCAGATGCTATGGCTTCATGTTTGTTGAATCCCGTCAGCTGATTGAATATTTCCTGCAACGACCCTTCCTTGCTTGCCGTTTTAAGTTCCTCAAAATTACCGTCTGCAACAATGATGCCGTCATTCAGCACAATGATCCTGTCGCTGATTTTCTCGACAACCTCCATGATATGGGACGAGTAAAATACAGTTTTCCCTTGCTCTGCCAGCTTTTTGATGATCTCTTTGAAAACCATCACACTATTTGCATCCAATCCACTGATCGGCTCGTCAAGAAATAGGATTTCCGGATTATGGATTAAACTGGAGATGATCATAAGCTTCTGTTTCATGCCCTTGGAATATGAGGATATTCTATTGTAGAAAGCTTCATTGATCCCGAAAAGTGTGAACAATCGATCCGCCTTATCATCTACTACGGCACTGTCCATCTTATATAGTTCACCTATGAATCTCAAATATTCATATCCTGAAAGACTGTCATAGATGGTGGCCACCTCTGGCACGTATCCAATTTTTCTTTTATATTCAATGGGATTGTTTTTTATATTTTCACCGAAAATTTCCACCACACCTTCATATTGGTCGATCATTCCGAGCATTATTTTCACAGTGGTGCTTTTTCCTGCCCCGTTTGGTCCTATGTAACCTATGATTTGTCCTGCATGAATGTCCAGATTGACACCTTTCAAAACATAGTCCCCGTCGGATTTGTATCTCATTTTCAAGTTCGAAATTCTAATGACTGATTTCATACCCACCTCCGCGCATCTCTACCGATGATTGTACCAAATATATTAACAAAATACCATGTTGAAACTCCAATAAAAATGAGATATAATGAGTCGTTATGTTTTAAATACATTTAATAGGGGGAGAAACTTGAAAAAAAATACAAAGGGCTGGACAGTTGTCCTTGCCGGTGCAGGGATAAACCTTGCATTTGGTATACTCTATGCATGGAGTATTTTTGGGAGTCAATTGCAAAGAACACTTGGGTGGTCAAAAACTGAGGCTTCTATTCCATACACAGTTGCAATTATTATGTTTACTGTCATGATGATACCCGCAGGGCGCCTTCAAGACCGCATAGGACCTCGTTGGGTGGTAACGATCGGTGGTGTCTTGATCGGACTCGGTTGTATACTTGCAAGTTTTACAGACAGTTTACTTGGTCTCACGCTTACTTTCGGTGTTCTTGCAGGATCGGGAATAGGACTCGGTTATGCGTCCACCACACCACCAGCTCTCAAATGGTTCCCACCGGAGAAAAAAGGCCTGATTTCTGGAATCGTCGTCGGTGGATTCGGACTGGCCACTTTATATATCGTTCCACTTACAACATACTTACTTTCACGTTATGATGTTTTTAGTTCTTTCAGAATACTCGGAATCATATTTCTTTTCATGACCATACCTCTAGCTCAATTGATCAAGAATCCTGATCAGCCTGCTGTATCTATGAGCAAGGTTAAAAAACCACCAATAGAGGATCTTTCTTTAAAAGAAATGCTGAAGACAAAGCAGTTCTATATGCTCTGGTTCATGTTCTTTGCCGGTGCGACAGGCGGTCTGATGACCATCGGAAGTTTGAAGACTTTGGTTCTTCAGAATCTGGGCGAGACCGCAGCACTTCAACTCGTCGCTTTTGCGGCAATTGCCAATGCTGTGGGACGACCTGCCGCAGGAGTCATTTCCGAAAAATTCGGTCGTGGCAAAACCATGATGGTGCTTTATCTTCTTCAGGCGACAGCATTATACTTCTTCAACAGCCTGAATACTTTTACAGCTATATTTGCTGCCGCACTCATGATTTACTTTGCTTACGGTTCGATGCTTTCCGTTTACCCTTCCGCTTGTGCTGACAGTTTCGGTACAAAAAACCTCGGCCTCAACTACGGCATCTTATTCTCCGCATGGGGAGCAGGCGGTGTCTTCGGTCCGATTCTAGGTGGAAGAATAGCAGATGCAACAGGTTCCTACCAGATGGCATTTACAGTTTCTGCGGTGATTCTTCTTGTTGCGGCGGTCGTAGGATACAGATACAAATCTTATTCGAATGTACGACACTCTTACTCAGTCACTAGAAATGGATAAATTAAAAAAACCCTTGCCGGATCACCTGGTAAGGGTTTTTCTTTAAAGTGTTTATTGTCTTTGACCGTCTTTTATGGTAATCTCAACTCAAACTTCAAAATTAAGGAGGCGTATTTATGAACACAGCTGCTTTTTTAGACATCGATGGCACGCTCTATAGAAACTCGCTCATGATCGAGCACTTCAAGAAAATGGTAAAATACGAGGTGATCGATCCCGGACTTTGGCATACAGGTGTAAAACCCGCTTTTGTGGAATGGCGAAAACGCGTCGGTGAATATGAGGATTATATGCTCGAACTCGTTGCCATTTACTATGAAGCCCTAAAAGGGAGACGCGCTGCAGATCTTGAATTCATTTCCAATCAGGTGATTCACCTGCACGGTGATATCGTTTACAAATACACCAGAAGCCGAATCCTTTGGCATCAAATGCAGGGGCATAAAGTGTTTTTCATATCAGGAAGCCCAGATTTCCTGGTTTCCAAAATGGCTGAGAAATACCAAATAGACGGTTATAGAGGTACCAGCTATCTCATTGACGATGAGGGATGCTTCACCGGAGAGGTTTCACCGATGTGGGATTCAGAAAGCAAAAATAAAGCCATTGACCAATTCGTCAAGGCTTTTGATATCGATCTTTCTAATAGTTATGCTTATGGGGATACCAACGGAGATTACTCCATGCTTTGCCGTGTAGGCAATCCTGTCGCCATCAACCCGGCCAAAGAACTGATACTCAATATAAAGCATTCTCCAGAACTCTCAAAGAAGACTACCATCATCATCGAGAGAAAAGATGTGATTTATAAACTTCCTCCATCCGTTGAAATCATTGATGAGCATTCACTCTTGATTTGACGTATATTTCTCACTTTTCAAATGTTTTAAAAGTGGCAATTGCTCTCTGATTCTAGTGACTTCTTCAAAATTGATGTTTCCGATCATAAACCCTTCATCCTCATTGAGCTCACCTATGACATCACCCCATGGATTGACCACAATGGAGTGTCCATAAGAAATATAACTGGAATCATAATTACGCGCAGGTGCACAACCCACAGCAAAAACCTGATTGTCCACAGCTCTTGACCTGAAAAGCAGTTCCCAATGCGCAGGTCCTGTGCTCATATTGAAGGCCGCAGGGTAAATCAGCATCTGCGCTCCTTTTTTTACCATGTACCGTGCCAGTTCTGGAAAACGAATATCATAACAGATCGCCACACCAATCTTACCGTATATTGTATCCACTACTGTAGGTGCATCTCCGGCGCTGAGCGCATCGGACTCCCTGAAATATTGGCCATTTTGGATGTCAATATCAAGCATGTGGATTTTTCTGTGTTTTGCAATTTGCTGGCCTTCGGGATCAAAAATAAAAGTCGTGTTGAAAATCTGATCTCCTGCCTTCTCAGGAATCGAGCCGCCTATGAGATAAACGGATTTCGATTTTGAGATTTCTTTCATTCTCGTCCATGTGGCTCCGCCTTCTGCTTCAGCATACTCTTTAAATCGATGTGTCTCATAAGGACAATTGAACATTTCAGGTAATACTATGATATTTGCTCCTCTGTCCGCCAGCATTGCGACGTTTTCCATCGCTTTGTCCACTGCAATATCCTTGTTTTCATGAACCGCTATTTGAACAATCCCTAGTTTAAACTGTTTTCCCAAAAATTATCACCTCATCAATACCTTTCTAACCAGCAGATCCATGTCCTCATCAAAAACTGTGGCTCTGTCTTCTATGCGATCATGATCTAGTCCCGCATATTTAAAATGTCCCATCAAAGGCATTCTTAGATTTCTATATAAAAGCTCAACTGTGAGTTCACTGCCGACAAACTGATTCTCGTAGGCATTTGCACCACCAAGAGATATGAGAAAACCAAATTTCTCCTCTACATTCAATGAAGATACAAAAGGTTTTTGATGTGCAAAATCACACATGAATATCATCTGGCACCTGTCAATCAACACTTTAAGTTTTGAAGTCACATTGTTGAAATAAACCGGCGATACGATAATTATGCCATCGGCGGTTCTCATCAACTGATAAACAAGGTTCATGTCATCTTCGTAAACACACTTGCCGTAATTTTGTCTGCAACAATCACAGTCGATACAATGACTGATCTTTAGTTTATTGATATCCAGCACATTCACATCACAACCTTCTATCGAAAAGCGTGACGTAAGTTTTTCCACAATCCATCCAGAATTGCCACTTGCCTTGTGACTGCCCATGAATATTACCACTTTTTTATTTGCTTTCAAATCCCATTCTCCATATTCAGCTCATTGATCAGAGTCTCACATAAAGACTCATCCCCACAAACGACATTGTATTTTTCATCTTCCTTTGTAAACGTAAAGCTTCTACCTGCTTCTGTGATCATCAACATCCCAGCAGCCATATCCCACCAACCGAGTCTAAGCTCCCAGTAGGCATCCAAAACTCCAGCTGCCACTAGACACAAATCGTATGCTGCTGCTCCAAGCCTACGTATGCCTTTGACTTTTGGAACCATCTTGGCCACGTTCTCAGAATTGTTGTTATGAGCGGTTGCCCTGTCATAAGGGAAACCAGTCGCCAAAACAGCTTTCCCCATTCCGACCGATTCTTTCTTGCCGATTAAAACATGGTTCATGTAGGCGCCTTTTCCCGACTGTGCGTAAAAAATCTCATCAAGCATCGGCACATACACTACACCAAACACCGGTTCATCATTTTTCCACCTTGCGATGGAAACAGCAAAAATCGGATGTCCAATAGAAAAATTCGTGGTTCCATCCAAGGGATCGATGATCCAAGTGTATTCCCCACTCCCCATCGAAAGTCCTTGTTCCTCGGATAAAACGGTGTCCTCTTTGAACCATTCGCTAAGTTGATCGACTATCATCCGGTCGCAGGCAAGATCCACTTCGGTCACAAAATCGACATCAGTGCTCTTTGTCGAGATTTTCATATTTTCAGATCTGAAATAAGATTTTTGATATTCACCAATTTTCTTTGCCATTTCAATAACAGGCCAATAAATTTCATCTATATTATACACTTTTTCTTCCTTTCATCTCAATCATGATTTTACCTAATAACTATACACCCTTTACCCCTATTAGTGAACGCAATTTTTGAACATTTTGTAAAAGGCAAATATAATGGCGTTTAAACCATAACTTTGGGGTAAGAATATACCATAACAATATATGGAGGTTAACATGAGAGATCAAATCACGTTCGGGGGAAACCCTGTTACATTATTAGGAAAAGAAATTAAGGTCGGAGACAAAGCACTCGACTTTGTGGCAGTGAACACCGACTTGTCACCATTTAAATTTTCAGAACTCGATAAAAAAATCAAAATCATCAGTGTCGTCCCATCAGTGGATACACGTATTTGCGAATTCCAGACCATCAGATTCAACGAAGAAGCCACCAAACATCCTGATGTGGTCGTATTGACGATCAGTGTGGATTTGCCTTTTGCACAAAAGAGATTTTGTGTGGCAAACGACATTGAAAATTCCATTGTTGTTTCAGACCATAAAGATTTGGATTTTGGTATGAAATACGGATTTGCAATGAAAGAAATGCGTCTACTAGGCCGTGGAATCGTGGTAGTCGATGCACAGAACATCGTCAGATATGTCGAGTATGTCAGTGAAATCGGATCTCATCCTGATTATGACAAAGTTCTCGATTTCCTTGAAAAAATGTAATATTGGGATTCCTCCCATAAGGAGAGCCAAGAGTGCGAGCACTCGAGGGCACTCAATCAAACCGAGACGCTAATAAGTTTCCTTCGGAAACTTAACTACGCGAAAGCCAAGAGTGCGAGCACTCTTGGCTTTTATTTGTATAAAAAGAACGGGACGAGTATTGGAACAATCATTGTGAGGATCAGTCCTGTGGAGAATGAAAGAATGGCCGTTTCGCTGTTTGTGTTTCTCGATACGATCGGCAAAGTTGTATCCATTGCAGTTGCACCCGAAGGAGCAATGGCCTCAACAAATCCAATATGTTTGGCAACAAATGGGATCAAGGCAATGGCAAATATCTCGCGAATGACATTTGTGATGAATGCAAGCACTGAAAGTTCCGATGAGTAAGGCGCGATAATAATGGATGAAAGGGTATACCAACCAAGTCCTGACCCGATAGCTCCTGACTCATTCAACGGATAAGTCAATAAGGTTCCCGCCAACACCGCTCCAATCAAACTTCCAACGACCACACCAAATGGGACGATAAAAAACATTGCGCCTGATTTTCTGATGTCTTTAAGTACATTCTTGTTTTTACCTATATCCATCCCCACGAAAAACAAAAGCAAACATAAGCCGATGGTCAACATATGATCTGTAACGCCGTAAAACGAATCTGGAAGAAACAAACCCACACCGATACCGGCTACTACGGCTAAAATTATTTTTAGTGTCATATTATGCTTTCTCCCTTCTTAACCATAACCAACCACGTCTGAACAACATGACAAACAGAACACTGCCCACAACTGTAAATGCGGCAAATATGCTCGCATGAAGACCAATTTGTGCAAATGCATCGATTACTTTGTCGTCCATGCCGATTCTGAGTCCCATGGTAAAAAGAAGTGCAAAAAGACAGATCAACTGTACGATGTCGAGTCTATGGTAAAGTTCCTTATGCACAAGTCCCTTATAACTGAGCAAACCGCCCAGTATCAATAATCCCAAATACAATAAAATACTACTCATTGATGCGCTCCTTTATCGGTAATGTCTTGACGAACCTAATAATGCCACTCTCAGGATCCAGTTCGACCCTAAGGGGATAGATTTCAACTCCACTATTCATCGCCTTATAAAAAGTATCATAAAAGACAGGATCTGTCACCCCATTGGGTTCAAATATTTCTGCTTCTCCCAGCACCAAAATAATCACCGATGCCCGCTCTCCACCTTCCTTGATGGCCATTAGCGATTCAAGATGCTTGGTTCCCCGTACTGTCGGTGCATCTGGAAATTTTGCCACACCCTCTTCCGCAAGAGAGCATCCTTTGACTTCCACCCAAATGACTTCATCTAAATCATTCCTCAATTTGAAATCTATTCTGGAATGTCCGAATTTGACTTCTGGTTTGATCTCTGTCAACTTCCCAAGCGGACTGATTTCGAAATTTCCAAGGATGGCCTCAGCAATATATCTGTGGTAGCCCGAATGAACGAGAACGTATCCACCATCTAAAGCCGCTGCAATCATGTCCCATTCCGTTTTCCGTTTGGGACCCGCAGCGTACCTGATCAGGCATTCATTCCCTATAAATAATAGTTCTTTAAGTCGTCCTGGATCGTGTACATGTACCTTTACCTGTGCACCATCCACTTCCACCTCAGCCAAATATCGATTGGGACGATCCACAAACAAACCTTTTTTCAAATCACCAATTGTAATTAAGTTCATGACTGGTCCTCCAACTTCATGATATTTTCCACATATTTTTCTATCCTATATTTTCTTTTAAGTCCCTCTGCGTTCATATAACGCACTTTCCCGAAAATCGCTCTTTCAGAGAATGGTCTGTCATGCTTTCCAAAGCACCATGCGATTCCAGCATAGCCATTTGGATCTCTACCATCCAGTTGATATTTATCATTGAGATAAAGCAATATCTCAAAAGCCTCTTCCGGTGTTTTGGTCCATTCGATGACTTTTTTCCCCCAGTACATACGCATGGTACCATGCATAAATCCGGTGAGGACCATTTCCTTTTGTGCGGCATTCCAGTAGGTATCGTGCGTTCTCCCTTGCTCCAATGTTTCTATATTGTACTCGTATGGTCTTGCGTCAATTCTATGTCGATCCAGCTCTTTGATTGCCCAATCGGGCAGAATTTTCATAAGATCAAGGTCATAATTCGGGTTGTAATGAACAAAATTATAAGCGAGCTCACGTCTGATAAACAGTTGTTCAATCAAACCGGCCGAATTTTTACCCGATTTCATCGCTTCCTCGTACACAGTAACCGGTGACAATTGCCCAAAATGGATGTATGGACTCAGATGGGAAGTCACATCTTTCTCTGGGTGATTGGACAGGCTATCATAATATTCAAGTTCATTTTCAATATAAGAACACAATCTATTCAGCGCTTCGCGTTCTCCACCCTTAACTTTTCTAATACTCGGCAAGTCTTCCAAATGACTGAGATTTTTCTCAAACACAGACTCCAAGTGAACTGACTCTTGGACATTTCCTATAGTGGATTTGTTTTTCAGTTGAGATGACTCGAATCCAACCGCAAAATATGCAGCCTGACGCTGCAGTGCTTTTCTGATGGCATATGCTGCATAGGCTTCTTTTGGATAGGCTGTCTCAATAGGGACAATCACATTGGTCTCCACCGTGAAGACCTGTTTTTGAATCAGTTGCCCCACATCGTCTTTCAATTGCTTCAAAGGACGTGTGATCGAATCATCAAAAACTACAATTGACGCTCTATGTGAAAGGTCTGTTATCAATGCTTTCACGTCTCCAACCTGAACAGCAAACGAGATTCCCAGCTCATTCAAATCCGTTTTCAAATCGTCGATACCTTCAAGCATGAATTCGTAATGTCTTCGATTGGCACCAGGATATCTTTCCATAACGATGAAACAGACAAGTAAAGGCAAATTGTGCTTGTTGGCAAGCTGGATCGACAATTCGAGCGCATGGTTGTTTTTAATCCTCTGTGCGGATTGCATCCAATATAATACATATTCCCCATTCTCATCGAAACCGAATGAATTGTATATTTTAATCCGTTCTGATTGAATCATATCTTCCTCCCGATTCGGGTACAAAATGTCCCTCTATTTTACTCTTCTTTTTTCTCTAATTCAACCTCAGCTGACACAAACAATTGTTTTAACTCCAGCTTTATAATATAATAAACCATAATGTTCACCATTATCAGAAGGAGGCACCATGATAGAACTTAAGATCCACGAGCGTCACCATGAGAAATACTCAAATCACTACCCATTGCTATTTAAAGAAGCAATTATGGGAAATCACATATTTGACACAGGAGAACTCCAAGAAGGTGAGCTCTTAAAACTTACCGATGAACGTGGCAAATACATGGCCACAGCTTATTACGGAAGACAAAACAAAGGTCTTGGATGGATTATAACCACCAACTCAAAAGAAAAAATCGATACCCTATTCTTCAAAAGAAAAATATATCAAGCTCTTGAAAAGAGGATTGGTCTTTACAACAATCCCAAAACCAATGCTTTTAGAGTTTTTAATGGCGAAGGCGATGGCATTGGGGGACTTCAGATCGATTTTCTGAATGGCAATTATCTGATCTCTTATTACAGCAAAGGCATCTATAAATTCAACAACGAAATCGTTGCTGCACTTTCAAGTGTTGTGGAGTACGATTCCATTTATGAAAAAAAACGATTTGAAGACGAATCAGAATCCGACTTCGATGGTTTTGTAAAAGGTAAGCGAATCGATTTTCCGCTTCTCGTTAAAGAAAATGGTGTCAATCTCAATGTTTACTTCAACGACGGAGCCATGATAGGTTTTTTTATGGACCAACGGGAAGTGAGAAGAACTCTTCGAAACAATTATGCCAAAAATAAGACAGTTCTAAATACATTTTCTTATACTGGCGCATTTTCATTGTTTGCTGCTCTTGGTGGCGCAAAAAAAACAACCAGTGTGGATTTGGCTAACAGAAGTCTGGAAAGAACCATAGAAAACTTCAAGTCCAACGGAATTGATCCCTCTGAACATGAAATCATTGTAGAAGACGTTTTTCACTATTTCAAATGGGCTCAAAAAAAGAATCTGAAATATGACATCGTCATTTTGGATCCACCAAGCTTCGCAAAATCAAAAGATTTCGTATTCAATGCGGAAAAGGATTATCCTGAACTTCTTGCGAGTGCCATTGCGGTGACGAAAGACTCTGGTATCATAATTGCCTCAAACAATTCATCAACAATAGATATGGAAAAATTCAAGCAGCTGATCGGAAAAGGCTTCAATGTGGCAGGTTTGAGATTTGAGATTTTCGAGTCTTACCAATTGCCTAAAGATTTCAGAACCAATCGCTTTTACGAATACAGCGACTACCTTAAAGTACTATTCATTCGTATTAAAAAGAAAGGATAAAACCCCTTGAACTTGAAACCCAACCTCAAATTCATTTGGCTTTTGGCTTTGGCACTGCTTTTGGGTGGTTGTCAGTCCACGTACAAATCAGCACCGGCTCCTGAAATTTATCTTACAGATGTCAAAGAGATGGTATATGAACCAGATGTCATCGGTATTCAATCCGTTATCGAAACCTATGATACCTATACATCCGCAATCCATTATCCGGTATTTGGTTACCAGACTATAGATGCCATAGTATACGACTTCATCCAAAACCGGCATGAATTGTTCCGTCAGGAACTTGCTGAAATCCTCGAGGCAAACGAAAGCAAATGGCCACTTGAACTGCATATGGAATACGATATTGTCTACCAGACTCCGCGACATGCGGCGATTTTATTCAAAGAGCGTAAACATCTTGGAAGCGCTCAGGTATCGGTAAACAGATTCACATTCAATTTCAATTTTGATACGGACAAACAGTTGACACTGGCGGATTTGTTTGAGAACAACGCCAGTTACCTTAAAATCATCTCCGAGCTCTCATATGAATTGTTGACTGAAGGCGATTTGATTCCCTCGGCAGTGGATATGAACTGGGTAAAAGGCGGCTTGTCTCCTCATGAAAAGAATTACTCGAACTTCCTGATGCAATCCAATACGCTTGTCCTACTTTTCAACAAATACCAACTCGGTCCCGCATTCATTGGGGCACCATCCATTGAAATCCCATATGAGAGTCTCAATGCCTATTTGCCGCTCAAAGAAAGTCTTCTCAATAATTTCAATGGTAAAATTTCAAAGTTGACTTCAGATCCAATCCTGTCATTGGATTTGGAGGCTGATAATCTTGAACCTGCGAGCTCCGAGAAAGCTCCAGAATCGTTTTACAAAAAAAGGATCGCCATCACTTTCGATGACGGACCTCATCCGATTTTCACGCCAATCATAGTGAATACACTGGGGAGCTACAATGCAAAAGCAACTTTTTTCTTATTGGGCAACCGTATTGCGGATTATCCCGACGTGGCAAAGCATTTACTCTCAGAAGGACACATGATCGGCAATCATTCATTCAGCCATCCCCAACTTTCACGGATGTCCACAGAGGAAATATTGAATGAGGTGACCAGAACTCAAAACATCATTGAAAACGCCACCGATTTCACCCCATTTCTCATGCGTCCACCATTTGGCGCAATCAATGATGTCGTATTGACTACGGCTCAGATGCCTATGATTCTTTGGTCCATTGACTCAGAAGATTGGATTTACAAAGATCCGGACTATATAGTAAACTTTGTTCTGGACCATGCGTTTGACGGGGCCATAATACGTCTCCACGACACTCTTCCCAACACGACACATGCCATAGGTCCAATGGTGGAAGGATTGATCAGCGCAGGATATGAGCTTGTGACTGTGGATAAACTGCTGGGAATCACCAAGGATTCTGCGGATAAAAATTTAAGGTCATTTTCTAGGGCTTTAAAATAAGGTTACAATATTTGCGCAAAGCGCAAATATTGTAACCTTATTTTACGCGTAGTTAAGTTTCCGAAGGAAACTTATTAGCGACTCAGCTAATATTTACAGATGCTATTGAAGCGAAACTATACTAGCCTCTATGTATCTATGTTTCACATATTTACAGTTCATTTATTTTGCTGAGACGTAGTTATGTTTCTTATACTCTATTGAACATAGAAACATAGGCTCCTGTGTTTGCTGGGCTAGGCTAGTATAGTTTCGCTTCGCGAGAACCATACCTACGCCCAATGTTTCGTTTCACAAAACATTGCAAGTCGCCCAATATTTGCGCAAAGCGCAAATATTGTACCTACGCGAATAATTAAAAGAAGGGGACCACAGCGAAGCTGTAAATGGTTCTTACGCAACATCTCGAAATATAAAACTGAGACGCTAATAAGTTTCCTT